>NZ_JBWKVD010000011.1:126627-199531 GCF_059421525.1 Pseudomonas sp. GW821-FHT02H06 | reverse complement strand
GCGTCCCCTTCGTCTAGTGGCCTAGGACACCGCCCTTTCACGGCGGTAACAGGGGTTCGAGTCCCCTAGGGGACGCCACGATTTCTCGCTCTGCGAGACCAAGGGTCATTCGATTATTGAATGGCCCTTTTGTTTTTTCGGGGTTTGAGTTCTCAATCCCTTCTTTCTTTGTTTACCTCATCTTCAGTCATCTCTCTTGTCTCATCCGGCTGTCAGTCATCCCAAATGCCTGATGCGTCCTTGCCAACGCACATGATGAGGATAATATTATCGTCATCATCCCGGAGGCGGTCATGAACGACAAAAAAGCACAGACCCGCGAACGTATTCTCGCTGCTGCCAGCACCGCCCTGATTGCGCGCGGCCCGATCGAGCCCAGCGTCAACGAGATCATGGGCGCAGCGGGGCTCACGGTGGGCGGGTTCTATGCGCATTTCGACAGCAAGGAAGCCCTGATGCTGGAAGCGTTCAGCCAGTTGCTGGCCGAACGCCGTGAGATGGTCGCCAGCATTGACGACCAATTGCCGGGCGAGGAGCGGCGCGCGCTGTTGGCGGCGTTCTACCTGTCGCGCAGGCACCGCGACGCTCAAGAGCACGCTTGCCCCTTGCCGACGGCGATAGGGGAGATGGCGCGTCTGTCCGTTGATTTTCGCAACGTACTGGCCGAACACGTCGAACTGATGGTGGCGCAGCTCGCCGCCAGCCCTGAAGAGACCGACAAGACCCTGGCCGACATCGCCTTGATGGTCGGCGGCCTGGCACTCGCCCGAGCCCTGGGCCCCAGTGAGCTATCGGATCGAGTGCTGCGGGCAGCCAAGTCGGCGGTGCTCTGATGCCGTTGTAGGACTGGCTTCCGCCGGGAAGAGGCCCGCGCAGGCACCCTCGATTCTGCAGCGTGACACCCGACGCCTTCCCGGCTAAAGCCGGTCCCACAAAGTTTCGCGTTCAGCCAATCCCTCTGGATGCACGCGATGCTTTTTTAGTGGGACCGGCTTCAGCCGGGAAGAGGCCGGCGCAGGCACCCTCAACCTCTGGCCAACCACGACCGCCCTCAGTTTTGTCCGATGCTTTTGGTTACACTGCCTGCGTAATGAATTTGATAGGGACAGAAAAACATGGTCTGGGATCTGGCAACGCCGTTCGTCATCGATCTGCAGGTGGGCGAGGAAGACATCGACGGCCTGGGCCACGCCAACAACGCCGTGTACGTCACTTGGCTCGAACGCTGCGCATGGCGGCATTCCCAGCAGTTGGGCCTGGACCTGACCGAGTATCGCCGACTCGACCGGGCCATGGCCGTGGTGCGTCACGAAATCGATTACCTGGCCAGCGCCTACCAGGATGACGAGCTGCAACTGGCGACCTGGATCGTCGACTGGGACCAGCGCCTGAAGATGACCCGGCGCTTCCAGCTGAAACGGCCGAGTGACGGCATGACCTTGCTGCGGGCGCAAACCACCTTCGTCTGCATCGAACTCTCGTCGGGCAAGCCCAAGCGCATGCCGAGCGAGTTCATCGACGGCTACGCCGCCGGCCTGCACCGTGTTGTGTCCTGACGTCCGGCGCGGGTAAAGCGTATCCAATCCGCCGGTCTCTGCGTAAACTGCCGGACTTTTTTTCGAGTGTGACCCATGCAAATTGCCTTGGCGCCCATGGAAGGCCTGGTCGACGACATCCTGCGCGACGTGCTGACGCAAGTCGGCGGCATCG
This sequence comes from Pseudomonas sp. GW821-FHT02H06, assembly GCF_059421525.1. NCBI lineage: Bacteria > Pseudomonadati > Pseudomonadota > Gammaproteobacteria > Pseudomonadales > Pseudomonadaceae > Pseudomonas > Pseudomonas sp. GW821-FHT02H06. The sequence continues at coordinate 197,821 of NZ_JBWKVD010000011.1, read as the reverse complement.
ACTGGTGCGTGACCGAATTCATTCGGGTGACTGAGCGTCTGCTGCCGGAGCATTACTTCCACAAGCTCGCGTCCGAACTGCTGCAGGGTTCGAAAACCCGCGCCGGCGTGCCGCTGCGTGTGCAACTGCTGGGTTCTGACCCGGTGTGTCTGGCCGAGAACGCTGCCTTCGCGGCCGAACTGGGCGCCCCGGTCATCGACTTGAATTTTGGCTGCCCGGCCAAGACCGTCAACAAATCCCGGGGCGGGGCGGTGCTGCTCAAGGAGCCGGAGCTGCTGCACACCATCCTCAGCCACGTACGCCGCGCCGTGCCGGCACACATTCCGGTTACCGCCAAGATGCGCCTGGGCTACGACAGCACCGAGCCGGCCCTTGATTGCGCCCGGGCGCTGGAAGCGGGCGGCGCTGAACACATCGTCGTCCACGCCCGCACCAAAGTTGACGGCTATAAGCCGCCGGCACACTGGGAGTGGATCGGCAAGATTCAGGACGTGGTGAAGATTCCGATCATTGCCAACGGCGAGATCTGGACCGTCGACGACTGGCGGCGCTGCCGGGAAATCTGCGGGGCCCGTGACATCATGATCGGCCGCGGTCTGGTGGCGCGTCCGGACCTGGGCCGTCAGATCGCCGCTGCGCAAGCCGGGCGTGACGTCATCCCCATGACCTGGATCGAGTTACAGCCGCTGCTGCGGGATTTCTGGCTGCAGGCCATGGCCAAGATGACCCGCGTTCAGGCACCGGGCCGGCTCAAGCAATGGGTGGTTCTGCTGACCAAAAGCTACCCCGAAGCGACTCTGCTGTTCGATGCCCTGCGCCGCGAAACCGACTGCGAGCGGATCAGCCAGATGCTCGGCGTGAACGTGCCGGAAGCCGCCTGAAAAAAATCTTTTTCACGACTCTTGAAACGCAAATGGCTGTCCCTATTTTGGGGTTACGCGATGCCGAAATCGGGTCGCGGAGATAACCACTTGCTGATTTATCAGGAGATTTTCAGATGACTACTGCATTTTCCCTGGCTCCACTGTTCCGTCACTCCGTTGGCTTCGACCGCTTCAACGACCTGTTCGAATCGGCGGCGCGCAACGAGTCGGCGAGCAGCTATCCTCCCTACAACGTCGAAAAACACGCGGATGACCAATACCGCATTGTCATCGCGGTTGCGGGGTTCCAGGAGGAAGATCTGGAGTTGCAAGTCGAGAAGGGCGTACTGACCGTCACCGGCAGCAAGCGCGAGAACACCGCGGAAGGCGTGACCTTCCTGCACCAGGGCATCGCCCAGCGTGCATTCAAGCTGTCGTTCCGTCTGGCTGATCACATCGAGGTCAAAAACGCTGTTTTGGCCAATGGCCTGCTGAACATTGACCTGCTGCGTCTGGTGCCTGAAGAGGCCAAGCCAAAACGCATCGAAATCAATGCTCAGAAAACCCTGACTCACTGATCCCGAGTCAGCGTGAGAAGGCGCCCTGCGGGGCGCCTTTTTTGTGCCCGTTCAGCGCGCCTGCGATTGCTCCAGCCCGGCGGCCTGCGCATCCAGCAGCGCCATGAACGCCCGCGCGGCGTTGGACAGCGTGCGTTCGGTGTGGACGATGTACCCCAGCTGTCGGAGCAACTGAATGCCCGGTAACGGAATGGCCGTGACTTGCTCGTCGAGCATGGTCCGGGGCAGCACGCTCCAGGCCAGGCCAATGGACACCATCATCTTGATCGTCTCCATGTAGTTGGTGCTCATGGCGATATTCGGCTTCAGCCCTTGGGCTTCGCACAGTCCGCTGACGATGTGGTGGGTGAAGGTGTTTTCGCCCGGGAACACCGCGGGGTAGCCGGCGATGTCGGCCAGGCTGACGTTTTTCTGAGTGGCCAGCGGGTGCTCGGGTGCGGCGACAAAATCCAGGGGGTCGTCCCAGACCTTGACGGCCTTCACCAGCGCGTGGGGCTCGGGCGCCAATGTAATCACCGCCAGCTCCGCACGGCCGTGGAGGATTTCTTCGTAGGCCACTTCCGAATCGAGAAACTGAATGTCCAGCGCGACGTCCGGGTAGGTCTTGGTAAACGCCCTTAACAGCGTAGGCAACCGGTGCAGTCCGATGTGGTGACTGGTTGCCAGAGTCAGACGCCCGGTGATCTCGCCGGTCAGGTTGGTCAGCGCGCGACGGGTGTCATCCAGCACATTGAGAATCTGGTAAGCGCGGGGAAGGAGTGCGCGTCCGGCTTCGGTCAGGCTGACCTCGCGGCCCAGACGATCAAACAGCCGCACGTCCAGCTGCTGCTCCAGACCGGCGATGCGCTTGCTGACCGCCGGTTGCGTCAGGTGCAGGCGCTCTCCGGCGGCCGAGAAACTGCCCATCTCGGCGATGGTGATAAAGGCATTGAGGTTGGCCAAATCCATCTCGGATTCCTGTTGGTTATGCAAAGCATGAAAAATATGAATTTGAGTTATTTAAGCATATTCCATAGCATCTCCCCCACAAGCCAAGGGTCTTTACGGTGTCATTTCGACATCGGCGGCCGGGGCATAGAAATACGCTGATGAGGAACCGTCTGATGGCCGGCAAAACGCTCTACGACAAGCTCTGGGATTCGCATTTGGTCAAGCAGCGCGACGATGGCTCCGCGCTGCTGTACATCGACCGTCACATCATCCACGAAGTGACTTCGCCTCAGGCTTTCGAGGGCTTGCGCCTGGCCCGTCGCAAACCGTGGCGCATCGACGCCAACGTCGCGACCGTCGACCACAACGTGCCGACCACCCCGGACCGCAAGGACGGCGTTGACGCCATCGTCGATCAGGTGTCGCGCTTGCAGGTCAAGACCCTGGACGACAACTGCGACGAATACGGCATCACCGAATTCAAGATGAACGACGTCCGCCAGGGCATCGTTCACGTCATCGGCCCGGAGCAGGGCGCGACCTTGCCGGGCATGACCGTGGTCTGCGGCGACTCCCACACCTCGACCCACGGCGCATTCGGCGCCCTGGCCCACGGCATCGGCACCTCCGAGGTCGAGCACGTCCTCGCGACCCAGTGCCTGGTCGCCAAGAAAATGAAGAACATGCAAGTGAAGGTCGAAGGCAAGCTGCCGTTCGGCGTCACCGCCAAGGACATCGTCCTGGCCATCATCGGCAAGATCGGCACCGCCGGCGGTAACGGCCATGCCATCGAGTTCGCCGGCAGCGCCATCCGTGACCTGTCCGTCGAAGGCCGCATGACCATCTGCAACATGTCCATCGAAGCGGGCGCACGCGTCGGGCTGGTGGCGACCGATGAAAAGACCATTGCCTACGTGAAGGGTCGTCCTTTCGCACCGACTGCCGAGCAGTGGGACGCAGCGGTTGAAGCCTGGAAGGACCTGGTGTCCGACGACGACGCGGTGTTCGACACCGTGGTCGAGCTCGACGCGACCCAGATCAAGCCGCAAGTCAGCTGGGGCACCTCCCCGGAAATGGTCGTGGCCGTGGATCAGAACGTGCCGGATCCGGCGCAGGAAGCCGATCTGGTCAAGCGTGGCTCCATCGAGCGCGCCTTGAAGTACATGGGCCTGAAAGCCAATCAGGCGATCACCGATATCCAGCTCGATCGCGTGTTCATCGGCTCGTGCACCAACTCGCGGATCGAAGACCTGCGCGCGGCGGCGGACATCGCCAAGGGCCGCAAAGTGGCGTCGACCATTAAGCAGGCGATCGTTGTGCCGGGCTCGGGTCTGGTGAAGGAACAGGCCGAGCGGGAAGGGCTGGACAAGGTCTTCATCGAAGCCGGTTTCGAATGGCGTGAGCCGGGCTGCTCGATGTGCCTGGCGATGAACCCGGACCGGCTTGAGAGCGGCGAGCACTGCGCGTCGACCTCCAACCGCAACTTCGAAGGCCGTCAGGGTGCCGGTGGTCGTACTCACCTGGTCAGCCCGGCGATGGCGGCAGCGGCAGCGGTCAACGGCCGTTTCGTCGACGTTCGCACCATGAGCCAGGCATAAGGAGCCCCGTATGAAGCCTTTTACTCAACACACCGGTTTGGTCGCTCCGTTGGATCGCGCCAACGTTGACACCGATCAGATCATCCCCAAGCAGTTCCTGAAGTCGATCCGCCGCACCGGCTTTGGCCCGAACCTGTTTGACGAGTGGCGTTACCTCGATGTGGGTCAGCCGTACCAGGACAACAGCAAACGTCCACTGAACCCGGACTTCGTGCTCAACGCCGAGCGTTACCAAGGCGCCAGCGTGTTGCTGGCGCGGGAGAACTTCGGCTGCGGCTCGAGCCGTGAACACGCCCCGTGGGCGTTGGAAGAGTACGGCTTTCGCAGCATCATCGCGCCGAGCTACGCAGACATTTTCTTCAACAACAGCTTCAAGAACGGCCTGCTGCCGATCATCTTGACCGAAAGCGAGGTCGATGAGCTGTTCAAGGTGGTTGAAGCCACACCGGGCTACCAGTTGAACGTGGACCTGGAAGCGCAGACCGTGACCCGCGAAGACGGCAAGGTGTACCGCTTCGAGATCGACGCCTTCCGCAAGCACTGCCTGCTCAACGGCCTGGACGACATCGGCCTGACCCTGGTGGACGGCGAGGCGATTGCCGCGTTCGAAAGCAAGCATCGGGCTTCGCAGCCTTGGCTGTTTCGCTGAGGGGCAGTTGCAAGCTTCAAGCTGCAAGCGGCAAGTTGACCGCGGTGTGACTGCTGATTCTTGCAGCTCACCGCTTGGAGCTTGCCGCTCCCGAGTCGGCACCGATCACCGGCTCGACACGTATTCTGAAACGAGGGTTTTATGAGCAAGCAGATTCTGATTCTTCCAGGTGATGGCATCGGTCCGGAAATCATGGCCGAGGCGGTCAAGGTGCTGGAGCTGGCCAGCGGGAAATATCAGCTGGGGTTCGAACTGAGCCACGACGTTATCGGCGGCGCGGCCATCGACAAGCATGGCGTGCCGCTGGCCGATGAAACCCTTGAGCGCGCCCGTTCCGTTGACGCCGTATTGCTCGGCGCCGTGGGCGGCCCGAAATGGGACGCCATCGAGCGCGACATCCGTCCGGAGCGCGGCCTGCTGAAGATCCGCTCGCAACTGGGCCTGTTTGCCAACCTGCGTCCGGCAATTCTGTATCCGCAGCTCGCCGATGCCTCCAGCCTTAAGCCAGAAATCGTGGCCGGCCTGGATATCCTTATCGTCCGCGAGCTGACCGGCGGTATCTACTTCGGTGCACCGCGCGGCACCCGCGAACTGGAAAACGGCGAGCGCCAGTCCTACGATACGTTGCCCTACAGCGAAAGCGAGATCCGCCGCATCGCCCGCGTCGGCTTCGACATGGCCCGCGTGCGCGGCAAGAAGCTCTGCTCGGTGGACAAAGCCAACGTGCTGGCCTCCAGCCAGTTGTGGCGCGAAATCGTCGAGCAGGTCGCCAAGGATTACCCGGACGTAGAACTCAGCCACATGTACGTCGACAACGCCGCCATGCAGCTGGTCCGCGCACCTAAGCAGTTCGACGTAATCGTGACCGACAACATGTTCGGCGACATCCTCTCCGACGAAGCGTCGATGCTCACCGGTTCCATCGGTATGCTGCCGTCGGCGTCGCTGGATTCGAACAACAAGGGCATGTACGAGCCCTGCCACGGGTCGGCGCCGGACATCGCCGGCAAAGGCGTGGCCAACCCGTTGGCGACGATTTTGTCGGTGTCGATGATGCTGCGTTACAGCTTCAACGAACACACCGCCGCCGACGCCATCGAGAAAGCCGTCAGCCTGGTGCTGGATCAGGGCTTGCGCACCGGCGACATCTGGTCCGAAGGCAATGCCCGGGTCGGGACGCAGGAAATGGGCGACGCCGTAGTCGCCGCGCTGCGCAATCTGTAATATCTCGGGCCCACGACTGTCAGGTTGAGCCCTTTCGCTCTCTGCGGTCGGGGCCCCACTTTTAATTAAGGTGTAGTTGCGATGAAACGTGTAGGTCTGGTCGGTTGGCGCGGGATGGTCGGTTCCGTGCTCATGCAGCGCATGCTGGAAGAGCAGGATTTCGATCTCATTGAGCCGGTTTTTTTCACCACCTCCAACGTCGGCGGCCAAGGCCCGTCGGTGGGCAAGGACGTCGCGCCGCTGAAAGATGCCTATAGCATTGACGAGCTCAAGACCCTGGACGTGGTGCTGACCTGCCAGGGCGGCGACTACACCAACGAGGTTTTCCCCAAGCTGCGCGAGGCGGGCTGGCAGGGTTACTGGATCGACGCGGCGTCTTCCCTGCGCATGCAGGACGATGCGGTGATCATCCTCGACCCGGTCAATCGCAAGGTCATCGACCAGCAGCTGGATGCCGGCACCAAGAACTACATCGGCGGCAACTGCACCGTTAGCCTCATGCTGATGGGCCTGGGCGGGCTGTTCGAGGCCGGTCTGGTGGAGTGGATGAACGTCATGACGTATCAGGCCGCTTCCGGCGCCGGTGCGCAGAACATGCGTGAGCTGATCAAGCAGATGGGCGCGATCAATGCGTCGGTGGCCGACGAGCTGGCGAACCCTGCCAGCGCTATTCTGGACATCGACCGCAAGGTGGCTGACGCGATGCGTGGCGAGGGTTTCCCGACCGAGAACTTCGGGGTGCCGCTGGCGGGCAGTCTGATCCCGTGGATCGACAAGGAGCTGCCGAACGGTCAGAGCCGTGAGGAGTGGAAAGGGCAGGCAGAGACGAACAAGATTCTGGGTCGTTTCAAGAGCCCGATTCCGGTCGACGGTATTTGCGTGCGCATCGGTGCGATGCGGTGCCACAGTCAGGCGCTGACGATCAAGCTGAACAAGGATGTGCCGATCGCGGATATCGAGGGAATGATCAGTCAGCACAACCCGTGGGTGAAGCTGGTGCCGAATAATCGCGAGGCAAGCATTCAGGAGCTGAGCCCGACGTCGGTAACCGGGACGTTGAATATTCCGGTGGGGCGTTTGCGCAAGTTGAACATGGGTTCGCAGTATCTGGGCGCGTTTACTGTGGGCGATCAGTTGTTGTGGGGCGCGGCCGAGCCGCTGCGTCGGATGTTGCGGATTCTTCTGGAACGGTAATCACCCGGCGACCTGCGGCGTGGGTTCGTACGTCAAGATCAAGAGCGTCTGCCTGGGGGCAGACGTTTCGCCTTCGGCGAGTTACTTTTGAAAAGCACCAAAAGTAACCAAAAGTGCCTGCTCCTGGTTGGGCCCGACTTCGTCGGGTTCCCTCACTCCGGTCCCGCTCCGTGGGCCCGCGCCGAACGGGCAGCCATGCCCTGACGGCGCTCTCGCCGCATCCATGCGGCTCGACCCACTCCGCGAAACCTCCGTTCAGCCTGCACCCAAGTCGCGATGGGTGTCGTCTGGACTTTTTGCATATGAAGATCAAAAGCACAGCAAGAGCAACGGCTTCCCGGCTAAAGCCGGTCCCACAGAGGCGTGCGGTCTGTGCGGTCTGTTAGTGGGACCGGCTCTAGCCGGGAAGGGGCCGGTTCATTCACCATCGATTATCCGATCGTTCCCACTGACGCTTTCCCGGCTAAAGCCATTCCTCCTGAATGCACGCGGTGTCCTGTAGGACCGGCTTCAGCCGGGAAGCTTTTGATCTGCTTTTGATCTTCCTACGCAAAAAGTCCAGCCACCGCCAATCGCGACTTGGGTGCAGGCTGAACGCAGGTTTCGCGGAGTGGGCCGAGCGGCATGGATGCCGCGAGAGCCGCCCCCCGCCATGGATGGCGGATGGCGGCGGGCCCACGGAGCGAGGCCGGAGTGAAGGAACCCCGAGGAACGAGGGGCCAAACCAGGAGCAAGCACCCTTGGTTACTTGGGGTGCTTTTCCAAGTAACTCGGCGAAGCCGAAACAGTCTGCCCCTAGGCAGATGCCTTTGATCTTGAATTTGACCTTGATCTTAAGACAGCGGCAAATCGCACGCCCGGCACTTCGACATACCGGTGAACCACCATCGAAACCACCACAACCGCCACCACCACCAACAGCAACAACAGATTGTCGTTCAGCGCACTGCCCGTGCTCAGATACCGCACCAACGTCCCCGGCATCTCACCCGGCTTGTCCACCAACAGCGGATACCCGCCAAACTTCGCGGCCACCGTCAGCCCCGTCGCGACCACGAAAATCACCGCCGCATGGGTCAGGTAAATCGACAGCCATAACCGGCCCAGCGCCGGGAACACCCGCACCTGCAACAGCCGCGACACCACCCCGGCTTCCCAGGCGAACACCAGAATCGCCAGGCAAAACAGCACCGACAGCTCAATCGTCAGCGGAGCGTCGCCGGCCACCATCAGCCAGCCGATCGCTGCCAAAACCCCCACCTCAAGCACACTGGCCAGCACCATTCCCGGCACGAAATGCCGCAGCCGTGCGTACAGCCGATAGGTCACCGTACCCGCAAAAAAACACGCCGTGCCCCACAGCACATAGCGCGTCAGCAGATCGGAATCCACGAACAAGCCGACAAACGCCAACCCGCCCAGCAGCGTGAAAATCATCCGCGCCATCCCCGGCAGTGCGTAGCAGACCACCCCGAAGATCAGCCACAGATAAAACGCGACGCTGAGCCACCACGACGGGTAGTTGAACGAGAGCGCATTGAAGCCCGGCCACCAGGCCTGAATCAGCAACAGATTGGGCAGAATCTCCCCAGGCGCACGGTCACCACTGAAGGCCGGGAAATTCAACAGCAGCCCGTAGCGCTCCAGCACCAGCTTCAGGCACTCGAATCCGATGAAGAACAACAGCACCGCAATGTGCAGCGGCATGACCCGGCAGGCGCGAGCAAGCATGAAGTCGCCCAGCTGCCGCGAGGTATTCAGCGTGCCGACGTAGCGCCGGTAAATCAGAAAACCGCTCAGGGCGAAGAACAGACCGGCAAACTGGCTGGCATTACGGAAAAACGACAGCTCCGTGAGGCTTCGCTCGACGTGCGAGTGATGAACGATCAAGGTCAGGGCGCAGAGACCGCGCAGGCTGTCGAGCGCGACGAATCGCTTCATCGTGAGGATCCTTTTTCAGATGAGTCAGGCGTGCGGGCACGCGAACAGGCGCCAGCAGGTGTGCAGGGCAGGCAATGGCAGGGACAGACAGGAAAGTTACCACCTTCGGCACTGAGGCTGATGAGTGGTTTGAGCAGATTGAAAACAGGAGGTGAGGCACAGCTATTTCGACGCCGACGCTAACACGGTGTTCGTGAAAGTTTTGCCAGCCACGGACAGCAGTATGCCCGAACCGCAAACCCGTTCGGAACAGCAATCATCGACATCCTACTGTCAGAAAATCCCAATATATGGGATTGACCGTTATATATTGAGATTGCCAGCGCAACAGGTTTATAGTTCGCCCCGCATTCACTCATTAATAACAATCAGGTGAAGCCATGCAGGCGCAATTGATCGCGCTCGATTGGGGGACGACCTCCCTTCGCGCGTATCGACTCGGCGAACACGGCCGGGTACTGGAACAACGTTCGCTCAGCGCGGGCATCATGCAGCTGCCATCGACACCCCGTTCGATTGGCGGGCAGCAGGTTTCCAACGGCTTCGAGCTGGCTTTTGACGAAGCCTGCGGCAACTGGCTCGACGCCGAACCGACGCTGCCGGTGATCGCCTGCGGCATGGTCGGCAGCGCCCAGGGCTGGCGCGAAGCGGTCTATCAGCAGACCCCCGCCAGCGTCGCAGCGCTCAGCTCCGCGCTGGTCACGGTGCGCAGCGTGCGCGGCGTCGACGTTCACATCATTCCCGGCATCCTGCAGCGCTCCGAGCTGCCCAACGTGATGCGCGGCGAAGAAACCCAGGTCCTCGGCATTCTCGACTCTTTGCCCGCCAGCGAAGCCGCCAAACCCCTGTTGATCGGCCTGCCCGGCAGCCACTCGAAGTGGGTGAGGGCGGTGGACGGCCGAATCGAGCATTTCGACACCTTCATGACCGGCGAGGTCTACGCCGCGCTGTCCAGCCACACGATTCTTGGCCGCACGATGCAGCGCAGCGAGACCCTCGACGCTGAAGCGTTTGACCGAGGCGTGGCGGTGTCGCGGTCGGCCAATGGCGCGGCGGGTCCGCTGTCGACCATCTTCAGTTGCCGTACGCTCGGTTTGACCGGCGTGCTGTCCGGTACCGCGCAATCCGATTACTTGTCAGGCCTGTTGATCGGCCATGAAATCGTCGCGCTGGCGCAACTGCTGCACCAGACCGACGCGCAATTGCCTGACGTGATCCTGATCGGCAGCGATGCGTTGATCGCCCGCTATCAGCGCGCTCTCGACGCCAACGGCTTTGCCCAAGTGACCCTGGCCGAGCAGGCCACCGAGCGTGGTCTCTGGCAGGTCGCGGTGCAGGCCGGTCTGATTCAATCCTCCTCTTCGGCCGCTGCCCGGCCCCTTCACGTAGAGAACTGACATGCTCAAGCAAGCCCTCGTGCAAAACGGTCTGGTCGCGATTCTGCGCGGCCTGCGCCCCGAAGAAGCGCCGGCCATCGGTGATGTCCTGTACACCGCCGGTTTCCGCGTCATCGAAGTGCCGCTCAATTCCCCGCAGCCGTACGACAGCATCCGCCTGCTGCGTCAGAGCCTGCCCGCCGATTGCCTGATTGGTGCGGGCACGGTGCTGACGCCGGAGCAAGTACGCCAGGTCAAGGAAGCCGGCGGTCAGGTCATCGTCATGCCCCACAGCGATCCGAAGGTGCTGCGCGCAGCCAAGGCCGAAGGCCTGTTCCTGTCTCCGGGCGTGGCGACACCGACCGAGGCCTTCGCGGCGCTGGCCGAAGGCGCCGACGTACTGAAGATGTTCCCTGCCGAGCAAATGGGCCCGGCGGTGGTCAAGGCCTGGCTGGCGGTGTTGCCGGCCGGCACGGCGTTGATTCCGGTGGGCGGCATCACCCCGGACAACATGAAAGTCTTCCTCGACGCCGGCGTGTCCGGTTTCGGCCTGGGTTCGGGGCTGTTCAAGCCGGGCATGAGCGTCGAGGACGTGGCCAGGAGCGCCAAGGCCTATGTCGACGCCTGGCACCAGCACAAGCCTGCCAACAACCAGTGACTGACCCGCTCGTTGCGCCATCGAGGCTGTGTTTTTGAGCAAGTGCGCTAACAGCATGTGTTTTTGAATAAGAGAGACAAGACATGAAAATCACCAAACTCACGACTTACATCGTTCCGCCGCGCTGGTGCTTCCTGAAAGTCGAAACCGACCAGGGCGTCACCGGTTGGGGCGAGCCTGTGGTCGAGGGCCGCGCGCACACCGTGGCTGCAGCGGTTGAGGAACTGTCCGACTATTTGATCGGCAAAGACCCGCGCAACATCGAAGACATCTGGACCGTGCTCTATCGCGGTGGCTTCTACCGGGGCGGCGCCATCCACATGAGCGCGCTGGCGGGCATCGATCAGGCGCTGTGGGACATCAAGGGTAAGGCGCTGGGCGTGTCGGTCAGCGACCTGCTTGGCGGCCAGGTGCGCGACAAGATTCGGGTGTATTCGTGGATCGGCGGCGACCGTCCGGCTGACACCGCCCATGCCGCCAAGGGGGCGGTGGAGCGTGGTTTCACTGCGGTGAAGATGAACGGCACCGAGGAGCTGCAGTTCCTCGACACCTTCGACAAGGTCGATCTGGCGCTGGCCAACGTCGCCGCCGTGCGTGATGCCGTGGGCCCGAACGTGGGCATCGGCGTCGACTTCCACGGTCGCGTGCACAAGCCGATGGCTAAAGTGCTGATGAAAGAGCTGGACCCGTACAAGCTGATGTTCATCGAAGAGCCGGTGCTCAGCGAGAACTACGAAGCGCTGAAGGAACTGGCGCCGCTGACCAGCACGCCGATTGCACTGGGCGAGCGGCTGTTCTCCCGTTGGGATTTCAAGCGCGTGCTGAGCGAAGGCTACGTCGACATCATCCAGCCGGATGCTTCCCACGCCGGCGGCATCACCGAAACCCGCAAGATCGCCAACATGGCCGAAGCCTATGACGTGGCGCTGGCCCTGCATTGCCCGCTGGGTCCGATCGCGCTGGCGGCGTGCCTGCAGCTGGACGCCGTTTGCTACAACGCGTTCATTCAGGAGCAGAGCCTGGGCATTCACTACAACGAGAGCAACGACCTGCTCGACTACATCAAGAATCCCGAAGTCTTCGACTACGACAAGGGCATGGTGAAGATCCCGAACGGGCCGGGTCTGGGCATCGAGATCAACGAAGAGTACGTCAAGGAACGCGCCGCCATCGGCCACCGCTGGCGCAACCCGATCTGGCGCCACGCCGACGGCAGCTTTGCCGAGTGGTGATCCGTCTGTGCTGACTTGATCGTTCCCGCGCTCTGCGTGGGAACAATCATTCGCGAGCAAGCTCGCTCCCACAGGGACTGTGGCTGACCCTGATGTCGAGGGCGCTGACCCTCACGAGGGAGTGAGCTTGCTCACGAAGCTTTTCACGGCTCACTTACACCAAAAAACTCCAGACCTCAGATAACCATAAAAAGAGGCACTTCCCTTGCGCACACAGACTGCTTCCCAAGCGCGGGCGACCACCGCCACGCCGACCCGCAAACGCTTCTTCATCATGGTGCTGCTGTTCATCACCGTGGTGATCAACTACCTCGACCGCAGCAACCTGTCCATCGCCGCGCCCGCACTGACCAGCGAGCTGGGCATCGACCCGGTGCACGTCGGTCTGATCTTCTCCGCGTTCGGCTGGACCTACGCCGCCATGCAGCTCCCCGGTGGCTGGCTGGTGGATCGCGTTCCGCCCCGCATTCTCTACACCGTGGCACTGGCGCTGTGGTCCATTGCGACCATTTTTCTCGGCTTCGTTGGCAGCTTCATCGGCCTGTTCATTTTGCGCATGGCCGTCGGCGCGCTGGAGGCCCCGGCCTATCCAATCAACAGCCGCGTCGTCACCGCCTGGTTTCCTGAAAAAGAACGCGCCACCGCCGTCGGCTTTTACACCTCCGGCCAGTTCGTCGGCCTGGCCTTCCTGACCCCTGTGCTCGCGTGGTTACAGACCCGCTACGGCTGGCACATGGTGTTCGTGGCCACCGGCGGCGTCGGCGTGCTCTGGGCAGCTATCTGGTACATGGTTTACCGCGAGCCCCGCGATTTTAAGGGCATCAATCAGGGCGAGATTGACCTGATCAAGGATGGCGGCGGCCTGGTCGACATGCAGACCGATGCCTCGAAACGCAAAAGCGGTTTCAGCTGGCAGGACCTCGGCATCGTGCTGACCAAGCGCAAGCTGTGGGGCATCTACCTGGGCCAGTTCTGCCTGAACTCGACGCTGTGGTTCTTCCTCACCTGGTTCCCGACCTACCTGGTCAAATACCGCGGCATGGACTTCATCAAGTCCGGCTTGCTGGCGTCGCTGCCGTTCCTCGCGGCCTTCGTCGGCGTGCTCTGCTCGGGATTCTTTTCCGACTGGCTGATTCGTCGCGGTCATACCGTCGGCTTCGCGCGCAAGACGCCGATCATCGCCGGTCTGCTGATTTCCACCTCGATCATCGGCGCCAACTACGTCGACTCGACCCCGCTGGTGATCGCTTTCCTGGCTCTGGCCTTCTTCGGTAATGGCCTGGCGTCGATCACTTGGTCGCTGGTCTCGACCCTCGCCCCGGCGCGGCTGTTGGGACTGACCGGCGGCACGTTCAACCTGATCGGCAACCTGGCGGCAATCGCCACCCCGATCGTGATCGGCTTCCTCGCGTCGGGTGATTCCTTTGCGCCAGCTATCACCTACATCGCCGTTCTGGCGCTGCTCGGGGCGTTGTCCTACATCCTGTTGGTGGGCAAGGTGGAACGCATCGAGTTGTCATGACCCTGTCGATACGTAACGAGGGACGTCAATCACGTGCCCGGTGACGGACGTTTGCTTGAGAGAGGCATGGAAGCCGTCAATGCCTGGGTAAGACCGGGCTTGAGGGGTGGTCTAGATCGAAGAGAGCAATCTTTCGCGCAGGTGCTCAGGCGCTCTACCGGATCGCTTCTGAACCGTTTGAAGGGTCGAAGTGGACCCTTCAAACGGTTTTTAGTATCTGGCAAGAGCACCTGAGCTGGCGCAGGCTTTCAGGCAGCGCTTGAGGTTAGAACGCCCAATTCAGCGACAGCCCTACGCCGTGGGTTTTATCCCGGGCGCCCAGCAGGCCGTTGTAGTCCAGGTTGATCCGCGCATCCCGGTTCAAAGCAAGGCTGGCGCGGGCGCCCACGACGGCGGCGTCCCGGTCCATGGACACGCTTTGCACGGCAAAGCTATTCACCCCGCTGGCAAAGGCCAGGTGCTGCTCGGCCGAGGTATCGCTCAGGTTATGCTGCCAGCCCAACGTACCTGAGACGTCCAGTTTCTGGGTATCGGTGAGGTTAAACCGGCTACCGGCACGCGCGCCCAGCGTGGACAGCACCGTGTCGCGGGTGTCGTCATCACCCTTGAGCGCCGTGTCGCCTCCTTTCTCCGTAAAGCTGTCGCTGTCGAAGTGCACATAGGCCAGGTTGGCGAAGGGCTCCAGCGCCAAAGGCTGCAGGTTGAGGCGATAGGCCGCTTCGGTGAACACCTGGGTCGATTGCGCGTCGCGCTTGACCTTCAGGCGGTCGGCCGAAGTACCCAGTTGCACGTCTCGCTTGACGTCAATGCGGTGCCAGCTATGGGATGCACCTGCGGTCAGGCGCAACGCCCCTTCCTCGTGGCCAATGTACGCACCCAGGTGGTAGCTATCGGCCGAGGCGCTGGAATGGGTGTCGTCACCCATGCCTAACGAGGTATCGCTGTAACCGACCATGGCGCCCAACCGGGTCTGCTCAGCCACCAGGCCGTCCACACCGGCGAGCAGGCCGCCCAGGGATGAGGTTGAACTGGCGCTGTCGCTGCTGCCGCCGTTCTTGCCCCAGGCGCCCAGGCCTTTCACCCACAGGTTGTTGCCTTCAACGCCCGCCGCAGGCTGGTCGTACAGCCCTTCGACGCGCAGGCGATCACCTACGGCATCGCGTACCTGGCGGCTGTCGTTGATCAACTGAGTGGCGATGGCCGGGTGCACTTCGCCGGACAACTGGGTGTAGGCACGCCGGGCGGTAGCCGCATCAGGGCTCAACAGCAGCTCTTCGTACACCGCGTTACCGGCCCCTAATTGCTCGGCGGCCGCCGCTACGTTGGCCTGGTTAGCGGTTTGCGCGGCGCTGGCGAAGCTGTCCCCGTTGCGCTCCAGGGCCAGGGCAACGCCCGTACCGCTGTAGGCCAGGTTGCCATCCAGGAAAGCGTAGTTATCCAGCACCGACCCAAACTGGCCCTGCACGCCGCCAGCGGCTTGCAGCACGCTGAACGGCCGGCCGATCAGGCTGTTGACCTCGCTTGTGGTGAAGCCGGCACCGTTTTCCAGCGAGAGGGCCATGGTCGCACCGCTCACCGTAGCCTGTCCGCCGGCGATGATGCGGTCGCTGCCAGCGGGCGACAACTCCACGGCATACACAGCGCCGGGCGCCAGGTTAAGGTCCCCCGCCACCTGTAAGGTGCCCACGGAATTGCCCGGCGCCACCGTACCGCCACGGTTGGCGGCAAGGGACGCGACCCGGCCGTTGCCGCCCAGTATGCCGGTGTCGTTGACGGTCACCGCCGAGGCCAGCGAACCATTGACCGCCAGGCGCCCTTCATTGACCAGGGTTGGGCCGCTGTAGGTGTTGGCGCCGGTCAGCACCAAGGTACCGATACCCAGCTTGGTCAAGCCGCCATGCCCGGCTATGTCATTGCTCCACACGTCCCGCCCGCATTGTGGCCCGCTGCAGAGGCGCTGGGTCGGTTTACCGGCATCGACCACCGCGCCGGTACCCGGCAGGTTGGCAACGAACTGGCTGTCGCCATAGGCGCCGCTGATACGAAACTCGGCGGGAATATCCGCCTCGGTGACGAACATGCTCGGGCCGTTGACGGCCTTCCCCAGGTTGATCATGCCCCAGCCATAGAGTGCGTCCACGCCAGGCGCGCCGAGGTCGGTGGCGGTGGTTTTCAACACGTCGGCCACCTGTGCGCCGGTCATGTAGGGGAAGCGCTCCATCAGTACTGCCATGCTGCCCGCGACATGGGGCGCGGCCATGGAGGTACCGTTTTTGTTGGCCCAGCCCACGGTCAGGTCTTGCAGGCTGGTGCCGTTGAGCACGGAGCTGTAGATCCGCGTACCTGGCGCCGACACGCAGAAGCTGGCCGTGTAACCGCAGCGAGAAGAAAAGGTGCTCAAGGTGTAAGGCGTGGTGCCGGCGGCCGCGGCGTTCGGGTTTTGCTGCAAGGCAGCAACCGTCAGCCAGTTGGGGGCGATCTCTGGCACGAAATATCCGAGTCCGGCCATGGCGTCCGGGTTGTTCAGGTTGTAGTCGTTGCCTGCTGCGAAAATGGTGACCACGCCGCTGCGCGCTGCATCGATGGCGCCCTGATAAGCGCCCCCTGGGCGAGTGCCGAGGATCTGTCGGATCTGATCGAACTGCAGCTGCGCATCCTGCACGGTGAAGTGCGGAAAGGCCGGGTCGCGACCGCCTTGGGCAAAGCGGTCGGTAATGCCGATGCCCCAGCTGTTATTGATGATGCGCGCGCCACTGCTGACCAATGCGTTCCAGCCAGCTTGGTAAACCGCGCCGTCGTTGCCCAGCACAATCCCGTCTTCCGGGCCTGGGTCGCCGTTGTCGGCGCTGATGATCTGGGCGTTGAAGGCCACGCCGTGCATGGGCCCGCCGTCTCGGTTGCCGCCAGCGATGCCACCTACGTGGGTGCCATGGTTACCCAGCCGGCCGTTGGAGTCAGGGGTAGGGGCGCCGTCGTAACGGAAGGCGTCGCCGGCCTTTACCGGAATATAGGGGTCGGTGTACTCGCGAATGCCACTGGTAACCAGGTTGATCACCTTATCCGGGCTGGCGAATTCCGGGTGCGGTGCGTACACCGGCTGATCGAAAATCCCCAACTTCACGCCCTTGCCGGTGTAACCGGCCGCGTAGGCCTGGTCGGCGTTGATCGCGCCCAGCCCCCATTGGGCCGTGAACTCCGGGCTGCGCCAACTGGCGACATTCCCGGTCTGGCCGGCTTCTACGTAAGGCGCAGCATGGGCTACACCGAGGGTGGCCAGGTAACAGGCGAGGGCGCCGCAAGAAGCGCGATTGGCTTGCCGAATAGCGTGCCGAATGGAGCTGACAGCAACCTGTCGAGTGGTGGATAGCTCTTTCATAGATATAACTGTCCTTAGTTAACGCACACAAAACCCCGCACGAATGCCGTCTTGGCATCCGCTTCGTTCTTTTTCCAACAATGGGTAGGTTGAAACATTCAGCCTTATGCAAGCGGTGGGCGATGGCCTGGTTCGCCCTGCCGGTTTGCGTTTAGAACTGCCAGTTAAGGCTCAAGCCGATGCCGTGGCTTTTTTCACGGCTGGCCAGTTGGCCGTTGTAGTCCAGGCTAACGCTGGCCTCACGGCTCAGCGCCATGCGGGCATGGGCACCCACCAGGGCCGCGTCACGTACCAGGGGCGAACTTTCGATGCCAAAGCTGCTGCCGCCTGCCGCAAAGGCCATGTGCTGCTCTGAATCGGTGTCGCTCAGGTTGTGCTGCCAGCCCAGGCTGCCGGACAGGTCCAGCTTCTGATGATCATTGATTGCGATGGTTTTAAGCGCCCGTACACCCAGCGTGCCGAGCACGGCTTCACGGGTATCGCTGCCGGAGGCAAGCGCAGCGGCATCGCCCTTCTCGCTGAAGCTGTCAGTGCCAAGGTGGACATAGGCCAGGTTAGCGAAGGGCTCAAGCACTGCGGGCTGCAACTGAATACGGTACGCCGCTTCGGTGAATACCTGTGCGGTTTGCGCATCGTGCTTGGTTTTCTCCCGGCCACTGGCGCCGCCGACCTGTACATCGCGGTGGGCATCGATCCGGTGCCAGCTGTAGGCACCGCCGAGGGTCAAGCGCCAGGCGCCGATCTCATGACCCAGGTAGGCGCCCAGATGGTAGCTGTCCACTGATGCACGGGAATGGGTACCCGAGCCCATGTTGACCGAGCTGTCACTGTAGCCGCCGAGCAGGCCAAGGCGCGTGTCGTCACCTACGTTGCCGTCGACCCCCGCCAGCACGCCGCCAATGGACGAGGTATAGCCAGCCGTATCGCTACGGGAATCCGTTTTGCCCCACGCGCCCAAGGCCTTGAACCACACATTGTCTTGCGCCGCCGTATGGGCATCGGCGCCGAACACGCTGGTGCCCAGGCGCTCGCCAACCGCATCACGCACATAGCGGCTGTCGTTGATCAATTGGGTGGCGACTGCCGGGTAGATCTCGCCCGACAGCTGCTGGAAACTCTCCCGGGCCGAGGCGGCACTTGGCGCGAGCAGCAGGTTTTCATACACCGCGTTCCCCGCTCCCAATTGTTCGGCGGCCGAGGCCACGGCTGCCTGGTTAGGGGTTTGCGCCACGCTGTCGAAAGCCGCCGTGCGTTCGATATTCAGCGCAACGCCGTTAGCGGCGTAGTCCAACCGGCCGCCGAGGAAAGCGTAGTGGGAGGTAACCGCTGCGAACTGCCCGTTCACACCATTGGCGGCCTGCAACACGCTGTACTGGCGGCCAAGCAGGGTCTGGCCAGGCGTGGCATTCAAGGCCAGCGGTGTTGGGTCCAGGGCCAGGGTCATGTTGGCTCCCGACACCGTGGCACTGCCGGTGGCCACAATGCGGTCACTGGCCGTTGGCGAAAGCTCTACCGCGTAGGTTGAGCCTGGCGCGAAGGTTAAGTCACCGTTCACTCGCAAGGTGCCGATGGAGTTACCCGGCGCCACCTGCCCGCCGCTCAACGCGGTGAGGTTACCGACCTGCCCATTGCCGCCCAAGGTGCCACCCGCATTGACCTGCACGGCGGACGCCAGGGAGCCATTGACCGACAGCACACCACCGTTGACTTGGGTGTCGCCGCGATAGGTATTGTTCCCTTCAAGGATCAATCGGCCCGCGCCGGACTTGATCAGGCTCCCTTGGTACTGGCGCTGAGCCGCGGCCGCAGCACGGGCGGTGCCCACGGCGTAGTCGGTCTGGTCCTGTTGGCTGGCGGTGCTGGCCACGCCGTTCTGCCAACCTCTGTTGACCAGGGTTTGCCGCCAGGCGGCCTGTTCGGCAGTGTCCTCGGCCTGACGCTGGATCAACGCCTGATCAGAAATATCGTTACTCCAGACATCGGTTCGGCCGGCGCCCAGGGTGGCATCGAAGGTGCCCAGCAACTGGCCTGGCCCGCGCATGGCCCGCTCCAGGTTGACCACGCCCCAGCCCACAGTGCCATTAGGCGCCTGGGTGACCGAACCATCGAGCTGGGTCGCGGTGGTGAGCAGCACCTGCAAGGCCTGCTCGTTGTTCATGTAAGGGTAGCGCTCCATCACCAGCGCCAGTGCGCCGGTGGCATGGGGCGCGGCCATGGACGTACCGGACTTGAGCGCATAGCCGCCGCCCGGCACGGTGCTGTTGATAAGCCTCCCAGGTGTGGTGATGCACCAATATTTGGCAATGCCGCACTGGTTGTAGCGCTGGGCATTGGCGCTATCCAGACCAGACACCGCCAGCCAGTGGCCTTCCAGGTCTGGCTCGAAATATGGCAGCGCAGAACGCACACTGGCGTTCGCATAGCCAGTATTGCCAGCACTGAAGACGTTGATCACGCCCTTGCGCGAGACGTTAGCCGCTTCATCCAGCCAGGTGCCCCGGTTGTAATGCTGGGCATAAGCGGCCTGCACGCCTTCCAGTGTCGCGTAGGTCACATCCGGCGGCTGGCTACCCCAACTGTTGTTAATCGCCCGCACACCGGCATCGGCCAGCGCGCCATAGGCCGCCTTGAAGTACTGCGGGTCTGGGCTCGGGCCAAACAAGAAGCTATCGCTCTGGTTGGTGTTGGCCACATAGATTTGCGCGTTGTACGCCACGCCATGCATGCCAACGCCATCACGGGCCGCGCCCATGGTCCCGGTCACGTGCGTGCCGTGGGTATCGTTATTGGGGTTGATGGCACCCGTGACGCTAAAGGGCGAACCATTTACGTAGGTGCCGTTGGCCGTTACCGCATGGTAGCGGGATGGGCTGGCTTCGGGATGAGAGGGGGCGAATCCCGAGTCCATCGCGCCGATTTTTACGCCGTTGCCGGTGATACCGGCAGCATAGGCCTGATCAGCCTGGATACGGCCCAATCCCCAGTCGCTCTGAAATTCTTCCGAGCGCCAACTGGCCGCGTCGCCTAACTTGCCCTGTTCTGCATAGTCGGCATACGCCGAACAGCCAAAGGTAAAAGACAACGCGCAAAGTGCGGTCGTGGTTGCGGGTTTAATGGAATAACGGACAGCATTGGACGGCTTGAACCTTCGCATCCCTGCACACCTTTTTTAGTTATTAGCTCCCTAGTGAGCGCCGTAAGAAAATAGTCCGCTGCGCAGGGTATGGCAACTCATTTGTTTCAATTTTGATACAAAGCCAACGAATGGAAAAAATGCAGATAATTAGCCATAAGGCGCTGTGACAAGGCATCCAGGCGGTCCGGGCACAACTAAGGGGGGTGTGGGATAGTGGCCTTTTAGTTGCATTATCCCAAAAAAAGTAGCGCGTTTAGTTGATCTGGCGTACGCGCCTTGGCGAACCTTCCACAGTCACAGTTCTATGCGGGATGCGTAGCAAGGATTTATTCAAGTCATAACTAGCGTGAATCAGCAGTAATGGGCGTTAAGTACACGAGCGCCAAAGGGGCCGCTGGCTCAATTATTATGTTTGCGCAACTTAGCGCAGTGCTGGCGCGGCAAGCGATGCTTCGTCCATAACCTGTTTCAAACCCTCGGCTGTGTGTTCACTGGGCACCGTACCGAAGCCGTGCTTGCGGAACCAGGTGCCGCTCCAGGGAGGCTCATGAGTCGGTCGGATTGTTCCGCAACACTTCAGTGCATCGGCAGCGACAGCCAGCGCCAGGTCGCGACGTCCCGCCGTATGAAAGTAAGATGCTCTGCAGCGCTGGCAGGCTTCAAGCCTGGCGACGATAATGACGCCGGTTTTCTGATTCGATAAGGCGCGCCATGCAAGATGCATCCGACACCGCCGTCACTGGCAAAGACCCTGCACCCACCGGCACGCAAACGCTGATTCGCGGCCTGGGCGTGATTCAGGCGGTCGCCAGCGGCGCTCGCGACCTCAAGGAAATCGCCCGGCTGATCGGCACCACGCGCAGCACCACTCACCGGCTTGCCAGTTGCCTGGTGGAGGAGCGTTACCTGCGGGTGTTGCCGCAAACGGGTTATGTGCTGGGGCCCAGGTTGATCGAGCTGGGATTCCAGGCCCAGGAAGAAGTGCCGCTTTTGGTGCTGGCCAGACCCTTTCTCGACGAACTGTCGGCGCTCACCGGCGACACCGTGCACCTGGCGATGCGCGACGGTGACGAAGTCTTGTACCTGCATAAAAATCCCGGGCGCAATGGCCCGGAGATGCGTTCGCGGGTGGGCCATCGCATGCCGCTGGCGCGCACCGGCATCGGCAAGGCGTTGCTGCTGGACAGCCCGGAAAGCGAATGGCAGCGGCTGTACGAAATCAGCGTGCCGACCACCGGCAAAAACCCGCTGTGGCCGGCCCATGAAGAACAGACCTGGGAGCAGGTGCAGGCGCGCATGCACGAGTACGTGCGGGGCGGTTATGCATTCGATCTGGAAGACAACGAGCCGTCCATTCGCTGCGTGGCCGCGCCGGTGCGTGACGCCAGCAAACAGATCGTCGCTGGCATCAGCATCGCCAGCACCGTGCCGTACATGCCGCTGGAAAAAATGGCCGACCTGGTGCCGGTGATCAAGGACGCGGCGGCACGGCTGTCGGCGGAGCTGGGCGGCTAGCGTGTCGCTGCGCAGAGCAGAGCAGGAAGGGGGAACGGGCGAAACGTTGACGCAACGGGCGGCAATCACACATTGCTGAAAACCCGGGAAGCGCCTGCAGGTGACGAGATCGAGAAATGGCTTTGTGATTGACCCAACCATAACCCCGACCCGCGGTCCTAATTGTTCAGAGGCCAGCGGCCGTCCGGCCAAGGCACGCGTGATTCGCGAAGGAGGGATGTTATGGCGAGTAGAAAAAAAATACAGCTCACACCGCTGCTGCTGCTTCAGGAACTCACCACCATTTTGCTGGAGCATTTTGAGCAGGCCTGCGGACAAGCCCTCGCTGACGCTGAGAAGAAGCTTTCCAGGTTCGAAAAGAAGCACAGCAAGGTGGAAAAAAAGCGTGGCAAGCAGCGGGCCCGTCTCGACTCCACGCCTACCGCAAAACGCAAAAAGCAGACGAAGCTGCGAGCCACTCTCTCACTGCTTGAGGCCGCTTTGGTTGAGTTGCAACTTCAGATCGATGAGACCCGGCAATACATCAGTCACTTGAAGCACGACATTCACGTAAGTCTCACGTTGGTGCAGGGCGTGGGCAAGGTACGTGAAGCCGCCGGTGAAATGCTGCGCCAGCGAGAAGACGGAGGTAGCTTGCCATCCGCACAAATGGAAGTGGCCGCCAAATCTGCCGTGAAGCCTTCGCCCGCGACCCTGCGCGCTGCAAAGCAGGCAACAGCACTGAAAGCGATTGCTAATGCGGTGGTCGCCAAGCCCACGGTGACGGTGGTCAAGGGACGAAAGCATGCACCCAGCGAGGTTGCACCATTGGCCCACGGGGTCGCCGAGGCCAGCGCTGCGCCCGAGCCGGATGAGGCGCCTCATGCTGAATCCGCGCTCCAGCCGGAATGGCTCGAGGGCTCGCTTTAGTGGTGTCGCCGGTCGCCCCGCATTGCGCGGGGCGACCGGTGGATCAGGCCTTCAACGTGGCCATGTCAATCACGAAACGGTACTTCACATCGCCCGCAATCATGCGGGTATAGGCCTCGTTGATGTTCTTGATGTCGAGCATCTCGATGTCGCAGGTGATGCCGTGCTCGGCGCAGAAATCCAGCACCTCCTGGGTTTCGGCGATACCACCGATCAGTGAACCCGCCAGCACGCGACGCTTCATCACCAGATTGGCCGCATGCAGCGCCGGATCGACGGGTTCGATCAGGCCGACGAGAATGTGCACGCCGTCAAAACGCAGGGTTTCCAGGTAGGGGTTCAAGTCGTGCTGCACCGGAATGGTGTCCAGCAGGAAGTCGAAATGACCGGCAGCGGCTTTCATTTGCTCGGCATCCGTCGAGACGATGACGTGATCGGCGCCCTGACGACGACCTTCTTCAGCCTTGCTCGCCGAGCGGGTGAACAGCGTCACTTCTGCGCCCATGGCCTTGGCGAACTTGATGCCCATGTGGCCCAGACCGCCCATGCCCAGCACGCCCACTTTGTCGCCGGCCTTGACGCCGTAATGCTTGAGCGGCGAGTAGGTGGTGATGCCCGCACACAGGATTGGCGCCGCAGCGGCCAGGTCGAGTTTCTCCGGGATACGCACGACGAAGTGCTCGCTGACCACGATGCTGTTGGAATAGCCGCCCATGGTGTTGCTGCCGTCGACGCGGTCCGGAGTGGCGTAGGTCATGGTTGGACCTTCGAGGCAATATTGCTCGAGGTCCTGCGCGCAGGCTTCGCACTGACGGCAGGAATCGACCATGCAGCCGACGCCGACCAGATCGCCGACTTTGTGCTTGCTGACGTTGGCGCCGACTTCGGTGACCTTGCCGACGATCTCGTGGCCGGGCATCAGCGGGTACACGGCGATGCCCCACTCGTTGCGTGCCTGGTGGATGTCGGAGTGGCAGACGCCGCAGTAGAGGATCTCGATGGCCACGTCGTCCGGCCGCGGGCTGCGGCGGCTGAACGTCATGCGGGCGAGGGGAGCGGTGGCGGACTGGGCGGCGTAACCGATCGCTGTGTACATGAAGAACCTCGCAAAAACGATGACGGTTGAGGCGGTGCATTGTCCGCAGCCGGGACGTCGCCGGCCATGGTCATTCCTCCGCCTGTCATGCCTGATCCTCCGAACCTGACACATCGATTCACGCCGCGCGGGGCTGATCTGCGATGATGGCGGTGTCAAATCCTCCGTATGGCTGCCCATGTCTCCTGTTTCTCATTCCGACGCCAACGCCGAGTTGGTCTCTCTCATCAAGCCCCTGGCGCCGCGCCCGGGTTTCGTCGATACCCTCGTGCCGGGCGTGCAGGCGATGTCCTGGGATTACTACGTCGCCAGCAGCCCGCAGATCTATGAACCCAGCCTGGTGATCATCGCCCAGGGCAGCAAACTCGCGCGCCTCGGCCCGCGAACGCTGGAATACGGCGCCGGTCATTATCTGGTGCAGGCGTTGTCGGTGCCGTTCATGTGCGAGACCTTCGCCACGGCCGAAGCGCCCATGTATGGCGTCGCCGTGTCAATCGATCGCGCGCTGCTGGGCGAGCTGGTGCAGGCCATGGGCGAGGCGCCGAACGTGAAGGTCAGGGCGCAAACGCCGGAATCCATGACGTCGGCTGAACTGGACGCGCCAATGCGCGAGAGCGTCGAGCGGTTGCTGCGCTGCCTGCACGATCCGCTGGACGCGCAAGTGATGGGGCAGGCCCGTGTCAGGGAAGTGGTGTACGCCGCGTTGCGCGGTCCCCAAGCCGGAGTGCTGCGGGCATTGGTCGAACAGACCGGCCACTTCGCGCGCATTGCGGCGTCGCTGCAATACCTGCGCGACCATTACGATCAGGCCCTGAGCGTCGAGGATCTGGCCCGCTGCGCCAACATGAGCGCCTCGACCTTTCATGAGCATTTCAAGCGCAGCACGCTGCTGTCACCCGTTCAGTACCTGAAACGCGTGCGCCTGCTCAAGGCCCAGCAGATGCTCATCGGCGAGGGCATGGGGGTGGCGCAGGTCGCGCACAAGGTCGGGTATCAGAGCACGTCGCAATTCAGTCGCGAGTACAAACGCTACTTCGAGCGCAATCCGGGGGAAGAGGGCGAGCGGCTGAAGATATCAGCGTGAGGGGTGATGCCGAACCTCAAAAGCTTCCCGGCGGTAGGACCGGCTTCAGCCGGGAAGAGGTCAGTGTGTGCAACATCAATTGTGCGATGTGGCCGCTGACGCTTTCCCGGCTAAAGCCGGTCCTACTCAGAATCCATTACATATTGGGATAGGTCGGGCCGCCTGCGCCTTCCGGTGCTACCCAGGTAATGTTCTGCGACGGATCCTTGATGTCACAGGTTTTACAGTGGACGCAGTTCTGCGCGTTGATCTGGAAGCGCTTGGCGCCGTCTTCCTGGGTCACCACCTCGTAAACCCCCGCCGGGCAGTACCGCTGAGCAGGCTCATCCCACTTGGGCAGGTTGACGCTGATCGGGATGCTCGGATCCTTCAGCTTCAAGTGGCACGGCTGCTCTTCTTCGTGGTTGGTGCCGGAGATGAACACCGAGCTTAATTTGTCGAAGCTCAGCTTGCCGTCGGGTTTCGGGTAATCGATCTTCTTCGAATCGGCCGCCAGCTTCATGCACGCGTAGTCCGGCTTGGTGTCGTGCAGGGTGAAGGGGATTTTGCCGCCGAACAGGTTCTGGTCGATGAAGTTGAACGCGCCACCGAAAATCGCGCCGAACTTGTGCACCGCCGGGCCGAAGTTGCGGCTGGCGAACAGCTCTTCATGCAGCCAACTGGCCTTGAAGCCCTCGACGTAGCCGTTGAGCGCGTCGCCACCCTCATTGCCGGCGAACAGTGCATCCGCCACCGCTTCAGCGGCGAGCATGCCGGACTTCATGGCGGTGTGGCTGCCCTTGATCTTGGCGAAGTTCAGCGTGCCCAAGTCGCAACCGATCAGCGCGCCGCCGGGGAAGACCATCTTCGGCAGCGAATTCAGGCCGCCCTTGCAGATCGCCCGCGCCCCGTAGCTGATGCGCTTGCCGCCCTCCAGATACTGCTTGAGGACCGGATGGTGCTTGAGGCGCTGGAATTCGTCGAACGGCGACAAGTACGGGTTGGCGTAGGACAGATCCACGATCAGCCCGACCACGACCTGATTGTTTTCCAGGTGGTAAAGGAACGAGCCGCCGGTGTTTTCGGTGCCCATGATATCCAGCGGCCAGCCGGCGGTGTGCACCACCAGGCCTGGCTGATGTTTGGCCGGATCGACTTCCCAGATTTCCTTCAGGCCGATGCCGTAATGCTGGGCGTCGGCTTCGCTGTCTAGGTTGAAGCGGTTGATCAGTTGCTTGCCGATGTGACCACGGCAGCCTTCGGCGAACAGCGTGTACTTGCCGCGCAGTTCCATGCCGGGGGTGTACAGGCCTTCTTTCGGATTGCCTTCACGGTCCACGCCCAGATCGCCGGTGAGAATCCCGCGGACCACGCCGTTTTCATCGATCAGCGCTTCCTGAGCCGCAAAGCCCGGGTAGATCTCTACGCCCAGGTTCTCGGCCTGCTGCGCCATCCAGCGGCACAGGTTGCCCAGGGAGATGATGTAATTGCCTTCGTTGTGCATGGTCTTGGGCACGAATGCGCCCGGGACTTTCTGACTGGCGTCGGCACCGGTCAGCACATAGATGTCGTCACTTTTGACCGGCGTGTTGAGCGGGGCGCCGAGGGCTTTCCATTCAGGGAACAACTCGTTGAGGGCGCGGGGTTCGAACACCGCACCGGAGAGTATGTGGGCACCGACTTCGGAGCCTTTTTCCACCACGCAGACGCTGATTTCCTGACCGGTGTCAGCGGCTCTCTGTTTCAGGCGGCAAGCGGCAGACAGCCCGGCGGGCCCGGCTCCGACGATGACGACGTCGAACTCCATAAATTCGCGTTCCACAGGCTATCTCCTACTCAAGGCTTAACGGCGTATTTTTTTATTGATGGCTAAACCGACACCGGGAAGGTCGTTGGCCCGGGTGTCATCTCAAAGGCGCGCATTATATCTACACCACCTCACAGGTCCAATACAAACGTTTGTTTGAATCGGCCGAAACCCTGATAAATCATGGTGAGGCGGCTTGTGACTGGCGTTTATGTCGTATTGACCCGACTAGACGTTGCGGTCAAGATACGGGCGGTTTTGCGCTGGCTACGGGTTGGCTGTCAGCCCTGATGATTGCGTACGAACCGTCGGTAGCAGAACACCGGTAAAAGCAACGTGAGCATCGCCCCGCGCAACCGTCAGCCTCAGGCCGGCGGCGCGCTGCAGTTTACACGGGCGATCGGCGTCTGGCTTGGATTGCCGCCGTAGTGTGGCCGCTTTTGCTGACATCCGCATTCAGCAACCGTGAATACGTTGTTTTCACAGGTGTTCCTTACACTGACGAGTACCCATCGCCGGGCCTGGCCTGGCGATTTCTTTTCACCGGAGAGAAACGAGGAATCCATGAAGGTTCTTGTAGCTGTCAAACGAGTGGTCGACTACAACGTCAAGGTTCGCGTCAAAGCGGACAACTCCGGCGTCGATCTCGCCAACGTTAAAATGTCGATGAACCCCTTCTGCGAAATCGCTGTAGAAGAAGCCGTGCGCCTGAAAGAGAAGGGCGTTGCGACCGAGATCGTCGTCGTTTCCATCGGCCCGACCACCGCTCAGGAGCAACTGCGTACCGCGCTGGCACTGGGTGCCGATCGCGCCATCCTCGTGGAATCCGCGGACGAACTGACCTCCCTGGCCGTGGCTAAGTTGCTCAAGGCCGTTGTCGACAAGGAGCAGCCGCAACTGGTCATTCTCGGCAAACAGGCGATCGACAGCGACAACAACCAGACCG
Source organism: Pseudomonas sp. GW821-FHT02H06 (assembly GCF_059421525.1). NCBI lineage: Bacteria > Pseudomonadati > Pseudomonadota > Gammaproteobacteria > Pseudomonadales > Pseudomonadaceae > Pseudomonas > Pseudomonas sp. GW821-FHT02H06. The sequence continues at coordinate 170,208 of NZ_JBWKVD010000011.1, read as the reverse complement.
GCCAGATGCTGGCTGCGCTGAGCGGTTATGCCCAAGGCACCTTCGCCTCCAAAGTCGAAGTGTCCGGCGACAGCGTCAACGTCACCCGTGAAATCGACGCCGGCGCGCAGACCGTATCGCTCAAGCTGCCAGCCATCGTCACCACCGACCTGCGTTTGAACGAGCCGCGCTACGCGTCGCTGCCAAACATCATGAAAGCCAAGAAGAAGCCCCTCGAAGTGCTGACGCCTGATGCGTTGGGTGTTTCGACTGCGTCCACCAACAAGACCCTGAAAGTTGAAGCCCCGGCTGCCCGCAGCGCAGGCATCAAGGTCAAGTCGGTTGCTGAACTGGTTGATAAACTGAAAAACGAAGCGAAGGTGATCTGATGACGACCCTGGTTATCGCTGAGCACGAAAACGGCGCAATCGCTCCCGCCACCCTGAATACCGTTGCCGCAGCCACCAAAATCGGTGGTGACATCCACGTTCTGGTCGCCGGCCTGAACGTCGCTGCCGTCGGCGAAGCTGCTGCAAAAATCGCCGGTGTGTCCAAGGTCCTCGTGGCTGACAACGCCGCCTACGAGCACCAACTGCCGGAAAACGTCGCCCCGCTGGTGGTCGAGCTGGCTTCGGCTTACAGCCACGTGCTGGCTGCTGCAACTTCCAACGGCAAGAACATCCTGCCCCGCGTCGCAGCGCACCTGGACGTCGATCAGATCTCCGAGATCATCTCGGTCGAAAGCGCTGACACCTTCAAGCGCCCGATCTATGCCGGTAACGCTATTTCGACCGTTCAGTCGTCGGCAGCCGTGAAAGTCATCACCGTTCGCGCCACCGGCTTCGATGCAGTGGCAGCCGAGGGCGGTTCTGCTTCGGTTGAAGCCGTGAGCGCAGCCCACGATGCCGGCAAGTCGTCCTTCGTCAGCGAAGAACTGGCCAAGTCCGATCGTCCGGAACTGACCGCTGCCAAGATCGTCGTTTCCGGCGGCCGCGGCATGCAGAACGGTGACAACTTCAAGCACCTGTACACCCTGGCTGACAAGCTGGGTGCAGCGGTCGGCGCTTCCCGCGCGGCCGTCGACGCAGGCTTCGTGCCCAACGACATGCAGGTCGGCCAGACCGGCAAGATCGTCGCGCCGCAGCTGTACCTCGCGGTCGGCATCTCCGGCGCGATCCAGCACCTGGCCGGCATGAAAGACTCCAAAGTGATTGTCGCGATCAACAAGGACGAAGAAGCGCCAATCTTCCAGGTGGCCGATTATGGCCTTGTGGCGGATCTGTTCGAAGCGATCCCGGAGTTGGAGAAGCTGGTTTAATCCACTTCCCTGACTTATAAAGAGAACCCGTTCGTTCGGGCTGCCGCAAGCGTGTTCACTATGAACCAGCGCTCAGGCAGTCGGAACTGACGGGTTTTTTTATGGGCTCAAAAAAGGACGTTGTCATGTTGTCGCCAAAGCAGACGCTGGCTTCACTGCTGAGCGGGTTGCTGTTGCTGCCGTCGCTGGCCTGGTCGGCGGGCAAGTGTGACCGGCTGATCGTCACCGGCAGCCCTGACGCCCCGCCGTACCTGTGGCGCGACCCGCAGGACCCCAAGCACCTGATGGGCGCCAATGCCGACCTGCTCAAGGAGGTGGCGCAACAGATCGGCGTCAAGGTCGAGCTGCTGTATGGCGGCAAGCGCAGCCAGGCCCTGGAAGAGGTGCGCACCGGGCGCATGGACATGCTCGCCGACACGCCGCTCAACAGCGCCGAGCTGGAATCCCTGGACTTCATCCACCCGCCCATTGCCCAGAACGAAATCATGGTCTGGACCCGCAACGGTCATGAGCAGCCGTTCAATTCCCTGGCCGATCTACAGGGCCATCCCGGCGCCATGTCCGAAAAGACCCGCGTGACCGCCGGATTCGATGAGGCAATCAAGGCGCACCTGACGCTGGAGAAGCAGGCCAGCCTCCCCAAGGCCTTTCAGAAGCTCGCGGCGGGGCAGGTCGAGTTTGTCCTCGCCGGCCGCTATGCCGGTATGGCCGTGACCCAGGCGCTGGACATCGCCAAAGACCTGCAAACCCAGCCACTGCCCCTCGATCGGCCGGGCTTTTATCTGGCGCTGTCGTTCAACTCCGCCTGCAACGATCCATGGCTGCGCGGACAGCTGGCGAAAAAAATGACAGAATTGGAGGCTTCCGGTCGCTCCAGTGAAGCCGTCACGCGCAATCTGGACCTGTGGAAAATCCAGTTGCAGCAGTCCGGTAGCGCCCTCCATCAGTAGGAATGTGTTTTGAGCTTTCTTTTGAAAATCCAGCCTGTATTCGCCGCCGTCGTGCTCGCCGCCCTCGTGGGCTGTGCCAACGACCCGGCGCCCACCGAACAACTCAAGCTCACCGAACAGGCCGTCGCCCAGGCCGCCGCAGTCGGTGCTACGGATGAAGAGCCGGACCTGGTGACAGCGCAGACGAAGCTGGCCCAGGCTCGCGCCTACATCGCGGACAAGTCCTACAAGGACGCGCGCATGCAGGCCGAACAGGCCGAGCTGGACGCGCGTCTGGCCGAGGCCCGAGTGCTGACGCAGAAGAGCGAAGCGCAGGTGGCCCAGGTCAATATCCGCCTCGAGCGTCTGCGCAAGCAGTTGGGGGCTGGCCAATGAATGCCGTTGCGCGAACCCTCAGTCTCGGCCTCTTGCTGGTCAGTGCCGGTCTTGCCGGCTGTGCCGGCCACCAGAACAGTGAGCAGGCGCTGCAGGGCGCCATTGCCGATTACCAGAAGGTCAAGGAAGACACCAACGTTCTGCGCAGCGCGCCGAAGGACGTCATCCGCGCCGGCGAGTTGCTGGGCAGGGCCGAGCGCCTGTCGAGCTACATCGGCAGCGCTGACGACGTCAGTCATTACGCCTACCTGAGCAGCCGTTACAGCGCGATCGCCCGGGAGCACAGCAAGCTGCTGTTGAATCAGGAAAAGCTCGCGCGGCTGGAGCTGGAACGTCAGCGTCTGCAACTGGCGCTGCGTGAAGCCAAGCTGGCCGGCGCACAGCAGCAGGGCAAGTGGGCCGAAGATCAGGTGATCAGCCTGTCGACGCAGCAGAACGAGCGCGGGCTGGTGATGACCTTGGGCGACATGCTGTTTGACACCGGCCGCGCCGAACTGAAAAGCTCGGCCAATCGCACGGTGCTGAAGGTCGTGCAGTTCCTGCAATTCAATCCCAAGCGCGTGGTGCGCATCGAGGGTTACACCGACAGCACCGGCGACGCTCAGGAAAACCTCGCGCTGTCGAAAGACCGTGCACAGGCCGTGGCTGACGTGCTGTCTGATCTGGGCATCGAGGAAGACCGGATTCAGGTCGAGGGTTACGGCGATCAGTACCCGGTGGACGCAAACACCTCCGAAAGCGGGCGTGCGCAGAATCGTCGTGTGGAAATTGTGTTCTCCGACGACAAGGGCCATCTGAGCGCGCCTCGTTAAGGATCACGGGATTGTCAGGATCCGGGTGATTCAAACACCGCGCCCTCTAGCCGGAACAGGAACTGTCACCGTACACTTCCGAACTGTTCCGGTGATCCTTTCGTTTCGATCGCCGCACGCATGATCAAAGCACGGGATCGAGGGACGCGAAATGACCAGTCTGTTGCTGTACCAACGTATTGCCCAACAGCTGGCCGAAGACATTCGCCGGGGCGTGTATCAGCCCGGCGAGCGCGTGCCCTCGGTGCGCAAGATGAGCTCCCAGCTCAACGTCAGTCATGCCACCGTCCTGCAGGCCTACGCCAATCTCGAAGACCAGGGTCTGATCCGTGCGCGGCCGCAGTCCGGTTACTACGTGCATCAAACCCCGGCCCTCACGGCGGCGACCCCCGATATCGCGCGAGTCGAGCGACCCGGTCTGGTCACCCGCGCCAGCATCATTCAACAGGTGCTGGTCGAAGCGAGGCGGGAAGGGGTGTTCGCGTTTGGCGCTGCTGTCCCTCACATCGATTACTTGCCCCTGCGCGCGTTGCATCAGCAACTGGCCAAGGTCACCCGATTTCAGAGCCCTCGGGCGTTCAATTACATGTTCAGCCCTGGCTTCGAACCGCTGCGCCGTCAGGTGGCGATTCGCATGCGCGACGCCGGCGTGGTGATCGATCCCTCGGAAGTGGTGATCACCCATGGCTGTGTCGATGCGCTGCAGATGTCGCTGCGGGTGCTGACCAGCCCGGGCGACCTGATCGCCGCAGAATCTCCGACGTACTACGGCTTGCTGCAACTGGCCGATCTGCTTGGCCTGAAAGTCATCGAAATACCCAGCGACCCGAACACCGGGATCAGCCTGGAAGCGCTGCAACTGGCGGCCAATCAGTGGTCGATCAAGGCCCTGGTGATGACTTCGCGGCTGAGCAATCCCCTGGGCAGCACCATGCCGGAAGAGCGGCAGAAACACCTGCTGCGCCTGGCCTCGGACTTCGACATTCAAATCATCGAAGACGATATCTACGGCGAGTTGATGTACGAGCAGAACAAGACCAAGGCATTGAAGGCCTTCGACCGGCTGGGCCATGTCATCTACTGCTCCAGCTTCTCCAAAACCCTGTCGCCGGGAGTGCGGATCGGCTGGATGATCGCCGGGAAATATCAGGCGGAAATCCAGCGCCTGCAAACCTTCAGCACCCATTCAGCGTGCAGCGTGACGCAGATGGCGGTGGCGTCCTACCTGGAAAACGGCGGGTACGACCGGCACCTACGCTTTATCCGCCAGGAGCACCGCAAAAATCTCAGCGCGTTTCAGCTGGCGGTGCAGCAGATGTTTCCCGAAGGCACGCAGATCAGCCGGCCTGCGGGCGGGTTCATTCTCTGGATCAGTCTGCCGGGACGGGTGAACACTCAGGAGTTGCACGTGCGCGCGTTGGAGCAGGGCATCAGCATTGCGCCGGGGCTGATCTTCAGTAACACGGAGCAGTTCAACCATTGCATCCGCCTTAACTGCGGGTTGCCGTGGAACCGGGAAGCAGAGAGGGCGCTGATGACGGTGGGCATGCTGGCCAAGCAGTTGTGCCAGGATGCCGGGCAATCCTGGTGAACTCGTAGGGTTGCCAGCTTTCCATACTATCGGGGGAGGCGGACAAGGGAACTTGTCAGCCGCCGTGCAAAGGGCCAGCATATGGCCCCTGTCTTACTTACTGCCGTTCAGACTATGAAATCACTGCGTTGTATAAGTGTGATGTTGTTGGTGTTGCTGAGCGCCTGTGATGCGGATAAAGCGCCCACGCCACCGGCGAAAGCCACCGCCTCGGCGCCTGCCGCGCCTGCCGATGCGCCCGCTGTGGCGCCCGTGTCTCCCGAACCAGCGAAGCCTGCTTCCGGACCTGAGCCTTCGCCTGCGTTGCCGGACAAGTCTGTGGCTGACGCGCCGGCGGTCCATACCCTTGCGCCAAATATCACGACCGTGCCTGTAGTCGCATCCGGCAAGTCATCGGCTGAAGCGCCGCGAACGGTTACCAACGCCAAAACAGCCGACGACAAGGCAGCGGGCCCCAACGCCAAATCCGCCAAGGTTAAAGCGGATAACGCCGAAGTGGCGCGGCGTGCTCCGGTGGCCAGCAAGACCAAATCGGCATCGCAAGTGGTCAAGGAAACCAAGCTGAACAAAGTGCCACTTGACCTGAGCTTGCCGCCCGAGATGGTCAAGCAACTGACTCCGCCGTCTAACGTGATTACCTCCGCGTCGAAGGCGAAAGCCCCGTCAACCGGTGCCAAGCCGCTGCTTCCGAAAATGTTCCCTGACGCAAACGCCGACCCTGACTTCCAGATGCAAGGCCGTCTGCTGAGCAACGAAATGGACCTGCAGCTGCGCAATGAGGCGCGCAAGGACGTGGAAGGCGCTGCGCTGGATTTCACCTTCAAAAAGTGATGAACCCATGACGCTGTCAGAGCGCTCGATTTTCAAACGTGTGTTTTAGCGCGTAAGATCAGGCCATCGTTCTCACTCTCACTGCCACACAGGTTCTTTTCATGGAATGCCGTCCAGGCTGCGGCGCGTGCTGCATCGCGCCGTCCATTACCTCACCGATTCCCGGGATGCCCAACGGCAAGCCTGCGGGCATGCGCTGTCTGCACTTGTCGCTGGATATGCTCTGCGGCATTTTTGGACAGCCGGGCAGGCCGGCGGTGTGTAGTCAGTTTGCGGCGGACCCTGAGGTGTGTGGCACCGGCCCCGAGGACGCGATCCGTCTGATCGGCTGGTGGGAAAAAATGACATCGGTGGCGTGAAGCGCACCCGAGGCGCGACTGAACTTCAACAATAAGGAACAACATATGAGTTCGCTGTACCGCATTGCTTTCGGCTTGGGACTGACTGTATGGGTGGCTGCTTCAGCGCAGGCTGAGGAATGGAAAGTCGCGAAGAACGAGGAGGGCATCAAGGTCTCCCTCAGCGAAGTTCCCGGATCGCAGTACAAGGCTTATCAAGGCGTGACCACCATCAGGGCGGGCATCGGCAAGCTCAGAGCGTTGCAGGAAGACGTCGCCGCTGCCTGCGCGTGGATTCACGAGTGCAAGCTGCAGAAGATCCTCAAGCACGACGGCGACAAGACCTGGACCTACTCCCAGTTCAACACGCCGTGGCCGGTCACGCCGCGGGATTCGGTGCTGAAAGTAACGACGGTGGAAGGTGCCGATGGCAGCGTGACCCGTGAGCTGGAAGGCGAGCCCAAGTACATCCCGGAAGAGAAGGGCTTTGTGCGGGTGGCGCAGGTTGAGGGGTTCTGGAAATTCGTGCCCAAGGGCGACAACCTGACCGAGGTGACCTATCAGGTGCACACTGAACCTGGCGGCAGCGTGCCGTCCTGGCTGGCGAACAAGTTCGTGGTGGATGCGCCGTTCAACACCCTGAAAGCGCTGAAGGACCGAGCCGAGAAGAACTGATCGGTTCGCTTGAGACGCTAAAGCCACACGCAAAAAAGGCTGCCCGAGGGCAGCCTTTTTTGCGTCGTCGTGGTGGCTGTCGAGTTATTTGCGCTCGGCCAGCGGAACGATGTCGCGCGACACTTCGCCGGTGTACAGCTGGCGTGGACGGCCGATCTTGTAAGGGCTGGAGAGCATTTCCTTCCAGTGAGAGATCCAGCCGACAGTTCGCGCCAGGGCGAAAATCACGGTGAACATACTGGTCGGGATGCCGATGGCCTTGAGGATGATGCCCGAGTAGAAGTCGACGTTCGGGTACAGCGAGCGTTCGATGAAGTACGGGTCGGTCAGGGCGATCTCTTCAAGACGCATGGCCAACTCGAGCTGCGGGTCATTGGTGATGCCCAGTTCGCGCAGGACTTCGTCGCAGGTCTGTTTCATCACAGTGGCGCGCGGGTCTCGGTTCTTGTAAACCCGGTGACCGAAGCCCATCAGCTTGAACGGATCGTTCTTGTCCTTGGCCTTGGCGATGTAGGTGTCGATGTTGGACACATCGCCGATCTCATCGAGCATGGTCAGCACGGCTTCGTTCGCGCCACCGTGGGCAGGGCCCCAGAGTGCGGCGATACCGGCGGCGATACAGGCAAACGGGTTGGCGCCCGACGAGCCTGCCATGCGCACGGTGGACGTCGAGGCGTTCTGTTCGTGGTCGGCGTGGAGGATGAAAATCCGGTCCATGGCCTTGGCCAGCGTCGGGCTGATCGGTTTGATCTCGCACGGCGTGTTGAACATCATGTGCAGGAAGTTTTCCGCGTAGCTGAGGTCGTTGCGCGGGTACATCATGGGTTGACCCATGGAGTACTTGTAAACCATGGCCGCCAGGGTCGGCATCTTGGCGACCAGACGGATCGCGGAGATTTCGCGGTGCTGCGGATTATTGATGTCCAGTGAGTCGTGGTAGAACGCCGAGAGGGCACCGACCACACCGCACATGACCGCCATCGGGTGGGCGTCGCGACGGAAACCGTTGAAGAAGGTCTTGAGTTGCTCGTGCACCATGGTGTGATTCTTCACGGTGACGACGAATTCGGCTTTTTGCTCGGCGGTTGGCAGTTCGCCATTGAGCAGCAGGTAGCAGGTTTCCAGGTAGTCCGATTGCTCGGCCAGCTGTTCGATCGGGTAGCCGCGATGCAGAAGAATGCCGTTGTCACCATCGATGTAGGTGATCTTCGATTCGCATGAGGCGGTGGACATGAAGCCAGGGTCAAATGTGAAGCGTCCGGTGGCAGTCAGGCCGCGTACGTCGATAACATCGGGACCAACGGTGCCGGTCAGAATGGGCAGCTCGACGGGGGCTGCGCCCTCGATGATCAACTGCGCTTTTTTATCAGCCATGTGGCCTCCTAATTATGCTTCAAATCATCAGACAGACCCCCCACGCAGGGCCCGCATCACTATAGTGAGATAAATTCTAAAGTCAATTTGCCAAAAGTCTTGTAGCAGAAGGCTTTAACGCAGGGTTTTCGTCGAAATTACGGGCCATTTACGCCAATTATCGGGCTAAAGCAATCCACCCTTGGGACAGGGTCTGCGCGTTGTCATTAGTTGGCTAACTGTCTATACTCCGCGTCCGACCGCCAGGGGCTTTCAGGCCCGATTCAACGGGGTTGGTCACTTCCTGGGTAGTGGGTACCTGACCAGTACACTTCCCAACAACTTGCCCTGAGTGTTAGGGCTCTTCAGTGTGAAAAAAAGCCGTGAAAAGCCAACGACCTGTAAACCTAGACCTAAGGACCATCAAACTCCCTATCACTGCTTACACGTCCATCCTTCACCGTATCTCCGGTGTCATCCTCTTCGTCGGCATTGCCATCATGCTTTATGCATTGGACCTGTCGCTCGACTCCGAGGAAGGCTTCGCGTCGGTGAAAGCGGGACTGACCAGTCCGCTGGCCAAGTTCGTGATCTGGGCTCTTCTGTCCGCACTGCTGTATCACCTGGTGGCGGGCGTCCGTCATCTCATCATGGACTCGGGCATCGGCGAGACGCTGGAAGGCGGCAAGCTGGGCTCTAAAATCGTTATCGCCGTGTCTGTGGTGGTGATCGTTCTGGCAGGAGTGTGGATATGGTAACCAACGTCACCAACCTTTCTCGTTCGGGCCTGTATGACTGGATGGCGCAACGCGTCTCCGCCGTCGTACTCGCGGCTTATTTCATTTTCCTGATCGGGTACCTGATCGCTCACCCTGGCATCGAATACGCCACGTGGCACGCGCTCTTCTCCCATAACGCAATGCGCATCTTCAGCCTGTTGGCCCTTGTAGCCCTGGCGGCTCACACCTGGGTTGGCATGTGGACCATCGCGACCGACTACCTGACGCCGATGGCGCTGGGCAAGTCCGCGACAGTGGTGCGTTTCCTTTTTCAGGCGGTGTGCGGCATTGCGATGTTCGCTTACTTCGTCTGGGGTGTGCAGATTCTTTGGGGTATCTGATTCATGGCTAACATTAATACGCTTTCATTCGACGCCATTATCATCGGCGGCGGCGGTGCGGGCATGCGTGCCGCATTGCAGCTGGCTCAGGGCGGCCACAAGACCGCTGTCGTCACCAAGGTCTTCCCGACTCGCTCCCACACCGTTTCCGCCCAGGGTGGCATCACCTGCGCAATCGCTTCGGCCGACCCGAACGATGACTGGCGCTGGCACATGTACGACACCGTCAAGGGCTCCGACTACATCGGTGACCAGGACGCTATCGAATACATGTGTTCCGTTGGCCCGGAAGCCGTGTTCGAGCTCGAGCACATGGGGCTGCCGTTCTCCCGTACCGAGCAGGGCCGCATCTATCAGCGTCCGTTCGGCGGTCAGTCGAAGGACTTCGGCAAGGGCGGTCAGGCTGCACGTACCTGTGCCGCTGCCGACCGTACCGGTCACGCGCTGCTGCACACCCTGTATCAGGCCAACCTGAAAGCCGGCACCGTATTCCTGAACGAGTACTACGCAGTTGATCTGGTGAAGAACCAGGACGGCGCCTTCGTCGGCATCATCGCCATCTGTATCGAAACCGGTGAAACCTCCTACATTCGCGCCGACGCGACTGTGCTGGCCACCGGCGGTGCCGGCCGCATCTATTCCTCCACCACCAACGCCCTGATCAACACCGGCGACGGCGTGGGCATGGCGTTGCGCGCCGGTGTACCGGTGCAGGACATCGAGATGTGGCAGTTCCACCCGACTGGCATCGCCGGCGCAGGTGTACTGGTCACCGAAGGCTGCCGTGGTGAAGGCGGTTACCTGATCAACAAGCACGGCGAGCGTTTCATGGAGCGCTACGCGCCAAACGCCAAGGACCTTGCCGGTCGTGACGTTGTGGCTCGCTCCATGGTTAAAGAGATCATCGCCGGCAACGGTTGCGGTCCTGACGGCGACCACGTAATGCTCAAGCTTGATCACCTCGGTGAAGAAGTGCTGCACAGCCGTCTGCCAGGGATCATGGAACTGTCCAAGACCTTCGCACACGTCGATCCAGCCGTGGCGCCAATCCCTGTCGTACCGACCTGCCACTACATGATGGGCGGCGTTGCCACCAACATTCATGGTCAGGCGATCACCCAGGACGCCGCCGGCGTCGACACCATCATCCCGGGCCTGTTCGCGGTCGGTGAAGTGGCGTGCGTATCGGTTCACGGCGCCAACCGTCTGGGCGGCAACTCGCTGCTCGACCTGGTGGTCTTCGGTCGTGCTGCGGGTCTGCACCTGGAGCAGGCGCTCAACGAGGGCGTCGACTACCGTCGCGCTTCCGAAACCGACATCGACGTCGCGCTAGCTCGCCTCAACGGCCTGAACTCGCGTACCGATGGCGAAGACGTCGCGACCCTGCGCAAAGAGCTGCAGAGCTGCATGCAGAACTACTTCGGTGTGTTCCGTACCGGCGAATACATGCAGAAGGGTATTGCCCAGCTGGCTGACCTGCGCACGCGTATCGCCAACGTCAAGATCAACGACAAGAGCCAGGCGTTCAACACTGCCCGGATCGAAGCGCTGGAGCTGCAGAACCTGCTGGAAGTCGCTGAAGCAACGGCGATCGCCGCAGAGCATCGCAAGGAGTCCCGTGGCGCTCACGCCCGTGAAGACTTCGAAGATCGCGACGACGAGAACTGGCTGTGCCACACCCTGTACTTCCCGGGTGAAAAACGCGTAGCCAAGCGTGCCGTGAACTTCTCGCCGAAAACTGTTCCGACTTTTGAACCTAAGATTCGGACTTATTAAGGGTGACCGCCATGTTGCAAGTCAGTGTTTATCGCTACAACCCTGATCAGGACGCCGCGCCGTTCATGCAGGATTTCCAGGTCGACACCGGTGGCAAGGACCTGATGGTGCTGGACGTGCTGGCTCTGGTCAAAGAGCAGGACGAAGGCTTCTCGTACCGTCGTTCGTGCCGCGAAGGCGTGTGCGGTTCCGACGGCATGAACATCAACGGCAAGAATGGCCTGGCCTGCATCACGCCGCTGTCGGCCGTGGTCAAGGGCAACAAGCTGGTGGTTCGCCCACTGCCTGGTCTGCCGGTCATCCGTGACCTCGCTGTCGACATGAGCATCTTCTACAAGCAATACGAGAAGGTGAAGCCATTCCTGCAGAACGACACGCCGGCTCCGTCCATCGAGCGCCTTCAGACCCCGGAAGAGCGGGAAAAACTCGACGGCCTGTACGAGTGCATTCTGTGCGCTTGCTGCTCGACGTCCTGCCCGTCCTTCTGGTGGAACCCCGACAAGTTCCTGGGTCCTGCCGCGATCCTGCAAGCCTATCGTTTCCTGGCTGACAGCCGCGACACCCGGACGCAAGAGCGTCTGGCGTCCATGGACGATCCGTTCAGTGTGTTCCGCTGCCGCGGCATCATGAACTGCGTCAACGTGTGCCCGAAAGGCTTGAATCCAACCAAGGCTATCGGTCACGTGCGCAACATGCTGCTCAAAAGCGGTGTCTGAGTTTGCCGCACCTGTAACATCGCAGCACCCGCTACTGCAGCACCCGTAAACGCTGCGGCGCAGGCTTCAACCGGCGCCGTAGTTTTAACCTGAGCAGTTGTCGTATGGCTTCAGCTCTTATTTTGAAGAAATGAAACCAGCAGGGGCATCCGGGCTGGTACCCGGACTATCTGCGTGATCCCTAGTGACTTGAAGTCGCTGCACATGGACTTTTCAAGTTTGCGCTGGCATCGACGCCGATGGTGTCCCCTAATCGAGGGTGACCAAGCATGCAAGAAAGCGTGATGCAGCGCATGTGGAACAGCGCCCACCTTTCCGGTGGTAACGCTGCCTATGTGGAAGAGCTCTACGAGCTCTACCTGCACGACCCTAACGCTGTGCCAGAAGAGTGGCGCACCTATTTTCAGACGTTGCCGGCTGACGGCAGCACTGCCACCGATGTATCGCACTCTACGGTTCGCGATCATTTTGTGTTGCTGGGGAAAAACCAGCGCCGCGCCCAACCGGTCTCTGCCGGCAGCGTGAGCAGCGAGCATGAAAAGAAGCAAGTTGAAGTGCTGCGACTTATCCAGGCATTCCGTATGCGCGGCCATCAGGGTGCGCAACTCGATCCTCTGGGTCTGTGGAAGCGTACTGCGCCAGCTGACCTGTCGATCAACCATTACGGTTTGACCAACGCTGACCTCGATACCACATTCCGTGCCGGCGACCTGTTCATCGGCAAGGAAGAAGCGAGCCTACGCGAAATCGTCGAAGCGTTGCAGCAGACATATTGCCGCACCATCGGCGCCGAGTTCACGCACATCGTCGATTCCAACCAGCGCAACTGGTTCATGCAGCGCCTCGAAAGCGTGCGTGGCCGTCCTGCCTATTCCGCCGACATCAAGAGCCACCTGCTCGAGCGCGTCACGGCGGGCGAGGGTCTGGAGAAGTACCTGGGCACCAAGTACCCCGGCACCAAGCGTTTCGGTCTGGAAGGCGGCGAAAGTCTGATTCCGATGCTCGACGAGCTGATTCAGCGCTCCGGTTCCTACGGCACCAAGGAAGTCGTCATCGGCATGGCCCACCGTGGCCGTCTCAACGTGCTGGTCAACACCTTCGGCAAGAACCCGCGCGATCTGTTCGACGAGTTCGAAGGCAAGAAGAAGGTCGAACTGGGCTCCGGTGACGTCAAGTACCACCAGGGCTTCTCGTCCAACGTGATGACCACCGGCGGCGAAGTCCACCTGGCGATGGCGTTCAACCCGTCCCACCTGGAAATCGTTTCCCCTGTGGTCGAAGGTTCGGTGCGTGCCCGTCAGGACCGTCGCAACGACGCCACTGGCGAGAAAGTGCTGCCGATCTCGATCCACGGTGACGCTGCGTTCGCTGGCCAGGGTGTGGTGCTGGAAACCTTCCAGATGTCGCAGACCCGTGGCTTCAAGACGGGCGGCACGATCCACATCGTGATCAACAACCAGGTCGGCTTCACCATCAGCAAGCAGGAAGACTCGCGCTCCACCGAGTACGCGACCGACGTTGCCAAGATGATTCAGGCGCCGATCCTCCATGTGAATGGCGATGATCCGGAAGCCGTGCTGTTCGTGACCCAGCTGGCGATCGACTACCGCATGCAGTTCAAGCGTGACGTGGTCATCGACCTGGTCTGCTACCGTCGTCGCGGCCACAACGAAGCCGACGAACCGAGCGGCACCCAGCCGCTGATGTACCAGCAGATCGCCAAGCAGCGCACCACCCGTGAGCTGTACGCCGATTCTCTGGCCGCCGCCGGCATCCTCAACGCCGAAGCCGCTCAGGCCAAGGTCGACGAGTACCGCAACGCGCTGGACAACGGCATGCATGTGGTCAAAAGCCTGGTCAAAGAGCCGAACAAGGAATTGTTCGTCGACTGGCGTCCGTACCTGGGTCACGCGTGGACGGCACGTCACGACACCAGTTTCGACCTCAAGACGCTCCAGGAACTGTCAGCCAAGCTGATGGAAGTGCCAGAAGGTTTCGTGGTTCAGCGTCAGGTCCAGAAAATCTACGAAGACCGCCAGAAGATGCAAGTCGGTGGCCTTCCGATCAACTGGGGCTACGCGGAAACCATGGCTTACGCCACGCTGGCATTCGAAGGCCATCAGGTGCGCATCACCGGGCAGGACGTCGGTCGCGGTACGTTCTCGCACCGTCACGCCGTGCTGCACAACCAGAAAGACGGCGCGACCTACGTGCCTCTGCAGAACCTGTACGCCGGTCAGCCTCGTTTCGACCTGTACGACTCGTTCCTGTCGGAAGAGGCGGTGCTGGCGTTCGAATACGGTTACTCGACCACTCAGCCCAATGCGCTGGTGATCTGGGAAGCCCAGTTCGGTGACTTTGCCAACGGTGCGCAGGTCGTGATCGACCAGTTCATCACCAGCGGCGAGCACAAGTGGGGCCGTCTGTGCGGTCTGACCATGCTGTTGCCCCATGGCTACGAAGGGCAGGGCCCGGAGCACTCATCGGCACGTCTTGAGCGTTACCTGCAATTGTGCGCCGAGCACAACATTCAGGTCTGCGTACCGACCACCCCGGCTCAGATCTACCATCTGTTGCGCCGTCAGGTGATCCGTCCGCTGCGCAAGCCGCTGATCGTGTTGACGCCGAAGTCGTTGCTGCGCCACAAGCTGGCCGTGTCGACCCTGGAAGATCTGGCCCATGGCTCGTTCCAGACCGTCATCCCGGAAATCGACACCCTCGATGCCGCGAAAGTGACGCGTCTGGTGCTGTGCAGCGGCAAGGTCTACTACGACCTGCTGGAAAAACGCCGTGCCGAAGGCCGCGAAGACATCGCTATCGTGCGTCTCGAGCAGCTCTATCCGTTCCCGGAAGACGACCTGATGGAGGCCATCGCGCCTTACACCAATCTGACCAACGTGGTCTGGTGTCAGGAAGAACCGATGAACCAGGGCGCCTGGTACAGCAGTCAGCACCACCTGCGCCGCAGCATCGGCAATCACAACCGCAACCTCGTTCTCGAGTATGCCGGCCGTGATGCTTCCGCTGCTCCTGCTTGTGGATACGCTTCGATGCACGCCGAACAGCAGGAAAAACTGCTGAAAGACGCGTTCTCCGTTTAACGCCTTCGCGCACTAGAAACCGAATTAAAGGAATTACAGATAATGGCTATTGAGATCAAAGCCCCCTCTTTCCCGGAATCCGTTGCCGACGGCACCGTTGCCACCTGGCACAAAAAACCGGGCGACGCCGTCAAGCGTGACGACCTGATCGTCGATATCGAAACTGACAAGGTCGTTCTGGAAGTACTGGCCGAAGCTGACGGCGTACTGGGCGCAATCGTTGCCGAAGAGGGCGCCACTGTCTTGTCGAACCAGTTGCTGGGCTCGATCGAAGAGGGCGGCGCCGCTGCCGCTCCAGCTGCGGCCGCTCCAGCCGCCGCTGCGTCGGCTCCTGCTGCTGCGCCTGCCCAGGCTGCCGCTGCCCCAGCCGCTGCTTCCGGTGACGAAGACGCGATCGGCGCTCCGGCTGCCCGTAAGCTGGCCGAAGAAAACGGCATCAACCTGTCCAGCGTCAATGGCACTGGCAAAGACGGTCGCGTGACCAAGGAAGACGTCGTCGCTGCCATCGAAGCGAAGAAATCCGCTCCGGCCGCCGCGCCTGCCGCCAAGCCTGCTGCTGCAGCCGCTGCTCCTGTGACCGCTGTTGGCGACCGCACCGAGAAGCGCGTGCCGATGACCCGTCTGCGCGCCAAGGTTGCCGAGCGTCTGGTTGAAGCTCAGTCGAACATGGCGATGCTGACCACCTTCAACGAAGTCGACATGACCGAAGTCATGGCGCTGCGTTCGAAGTACAAGGACCTGTTCGAGAAGTCCCACAACGGCGTACGCCTGGGCTTCATGTCGTTCTTCGTCAAGGCAGCGACCGAAGCGCTGAAACGCTACCCGGCCGTCAACGCTTCGATCGACGGCACCGACATTGTCTACCACGGTTATGCCGACGTCGGCGTTGCCGTGTCGAGCGATCGTGGCTTGGTGGTTCCGGTGCTGCGCAATGCCGAGCAGATGAGCCTGGCTGAAATCGAAGGCGGCATCGCCACCTTCGGCAAGAAAGCCCGTGACGGCAAACTGTCCATCGACGAGATGACTGGCGGTACCTTCACCATCACCAACGGTGGTACTTTCGGTTCGATGATGTCGACCCCGATCGTCAACCCGCCGCAAGCGGCCATCCTGGGCATGCACAACATTCTGCAGCGTCCTATGGCGATCAACGGTCAGGTCGTCATCCGTCCGATGATGTATCTGGCGCTGTCCTACGATCACCGCCTGATCGACGGTAAAGAAGCCGTGACGTTCCTGGTGACCATCAAGAACCTGCTGGAAGACCCGGCGCGTCTGTTGCTGGACATCTAACGAAGCAGCGTCAAGCTGCAATCCGAAAGCTTCAAGTCAGAAGCGGTACGGTATGCAGCTTGTCACTCGCGGTTGGTATCAATGAATAAGTCGCAAGCCGATCCTGCAGTTCATCGCAGGTCAGCTTGTAGCTTGCAGCTTAAAGCTCGCAGCTAAAGAGGAACTCTTTTCTATGTCCCAGAAATTCGACGTGGTAGTGATTGGCGCTGGCCCTGGCGGCTACGTGGCTGCTATCAAGGCCGCGCAACTCGGTCTCACGACTGCCTGCATCGAGAAGTATCAGGATAAAGAGGGCAAGCTGGCCCTCGGCGGTACCTGCCTGAACGTGGGCTGCATCCCTTCCAAGGCGCTGCTGGACAGCTCCTGGAAATTCTACGAAGCCAAGAACCAGTTCGGTGTTCACGGTATCTCGCTCAACGACCTGAAAATGGACATTGCTGCCATGATTGGCCGCAAGGCCCAGATCGTCAAAGGCCTGACCGGCGGCGTTGCCAGCCTGTTCAAGGCCAACGGCGTCACGTCCCTGCAAGGCCACGGCAAGCTGCTGGCCGGCAAGAAAGTCGAGCTGACCAAGCCTGACGGCACCACCGAAGTCATCGAAGCCGAGAACATCATTCTGGCCTCGGGTTCGCGTCCTATCGACATTCCGCCGGCTCCGGTCAATCAGGTCACCATCGTCGATTCGACAGGCGCCCTGGAATTCCCGGCTGTGCCTGAGCGCCTGTGCGTTATCGGAGCGGGTGTAATCGGTCTGGAACTGGGTTCGGTCTGGGCTCGCCTGGGTGCCAAAGTGACGGTGCTCGAGGCCCTGGAGAAATTCCTGCCGGCCGCTGACGAAGCTGTTGCCAAAGAAGCGCAGAAGACCTTCACCAAGCAGGGTCTGGACATCAAGCTGGGCGCACGCGTCACCGGTTCCAAGGTCAATGGCGACGAAGTCGTCGTGACCTACACCGACAAGGACGGCGAGCAGAACATCACCTTCGACCGCGTGATCGTGGCCGTGGGCCGTCGCCCGGTAACCACCGAACTGCTGGCTGCCGATAGCGGCGTCGACATCGACGAGCGCGGTTTCATCTTCGTCAACGAGCAGTGCGAGACCAGCGTTCCTGGCGTGTACGCGATCGGTGACGTGGTTCGTGGTCTGATGCTGGCGCACAAGGCGTCCGAAGAAGGCATCATGGTTGTCGAGCGCATCAAGGGTCACAAGACCCAGATGAACTACGACCTGATCCCGTCGGTTATCTACACCCATCCGGAAATCGCATGGGTCGGCAAAACCGAGCAGACGCTCAAGGCTGAAGGCGTGGAAGTCAACGTCGGTCAGTTCCCGTTCGCGGCCAGCGGCCGTGCAATGGCAGCGAATGACACCGGCGGTTTCGTCAAGGTCATCGCTGATGCCAAGACCGACCGTGTACTGGGTGTGCACGTCATTGGTCCTGGCGCTGCAGAGCTGGTACAGCAGGGCGCGATCGGCATGGAGTTCGGCACCAGTGCCGAAGACATCGGCATGATGGTCTTCTCTCACCCGACGCTGTCCGAAGCGCTGCACGAAGCGGCACTGGCTGTGAATGGCGGCGCCATCCACATCCAGAACAAGAAAAAACGCTAAAGATAACCACGACGGTCCGCCCGTCGTAGGCCCTGCTCGCAGGGCTTACCGCGGAAGGTCCGTTGGACTCGAACTCCCGGCGGCGAAGGGCAGGCTTGATGCCTGACCGGCGTTCTCCGGGAGAAGCGGTCACAGGTGGTGCGGCACGCTTTGACGAGCAGCACCGAATGCGCAGTACCTAACGAAGACGGTAATAAGCATGAATCTTCACGAGTATCAGGGTAAGCAGCTGTTTGCTGAATACGGCCTGCCAGTATCCAAGGGCTATGCAGTAGACACCCCGGAAGCAGCAGCAGAAGCGTGTGACAAGATCGGCGGAACCGAGTGGGTCGTCAAAGCCCAGGTTCACGCAGGCGGTCGCGGTAAAGCGGGCGGCGTCAAGCTGGTTCGCAGCAAGGAAGACGCCGCTGCGTTCGCTCAACAGTGGCTGGGCAAGCGTCTGGTCACTTACCAGACTGATGCCAACGGTCAGCCAGTCACCAAGATCCTGGTTGAATCGTGCACTGACATCGCCAAAGAGCTGTACCTGGGCGCTGTAGTCGATCGTTCGAGCCGTCGTATCGTTTTCATGGCTTCCACCGAAGGTGGCGTGGACATCGAGAAGATCGCTCACGACACGCCTGAGAAGATTCTCAAAGCGACCATCGATCCACTGGTTGGCGCTCAGCCATTCCAGGGTCGCGATCTGGCATTCCAGCTGGGTCTGGAAGGCAAGCAGGTCACCCAGTTCGCCAAGATCTTCACCGGTCTGGCCAAGCTGTTCCAGGACCACGATCTGGCCCTGCTGGAAGTGAACCCGCTGGTGATCAAGGCTGACGGCGATCTGCATTGCCTCGACGCCAAGATCAACATCGACGCCAACGCCATGTACCGTCAGCCAAAGCTGAAGGCTTTCCACGACCCATCGCAAGATGACCCACGTGAAGCCCACGCTGCCAAGTTCGAACTGAACTACGTGGCACTGGAAGGCAACATCGGCTGCATGGTCAACGGTGCCGGTCTGGCCATGGGCACCATGGACATCGTCAACCTGCATGGCGGCAAGCCAGCCAACTTCCTCGACGTAGGCGGCGGCGCAACCAAGGAACGCGTTACCGAAGCGTTCAAGATCATTCTGTCCGACACCAACGTCGCGGCAGTACTGGTCAACATCTTCGGCGGCATCGTTCGCTGCGACATGATTGCCGAAGGCATCATTGGCGCCGTGAAAGAAGTCGGCGTGAAAATCCCGGTGGTTGTTCGCCTTGAAGGCAACAACGCTGAGCTGGGCGCTAAAGTACTGGCAGAAAGCGGCTTGAACATCATCGCAGCTACCAGCCTGACCGACGCTGCTCAACAAGTCGTCAAAGCTGCGGAGGGCAAATAATGAGCGTCCTGATCAATAAAGACACCAAGGTTATCTGCCAGGGCTTCACCGGCTCCCAGGGTACCTTCCACTCCGAGCAAGCCATTGCCTACGGCACCAAAATGGTTGGCGGCGTGACCCCAGGCAAGGGCGGCACCACGCACCTGAACCTGCCCGTGTTCAACACGGTGTCCGAAGCAGTAGAAAAAACCGGCGCGACCGCTTCGGTCATCTACGTTCCGGCTCCGTTCTGCAAGGATTCCATCCTTGAAGCAGCGTTCGGCGGTATCAAGCTGATCGTTTGCATCACCGAAGGCATCCCGACCATCGACATGCTCGAAGCCAAGGTCAAGTGCGACGAACTGGGTGTGGTCCTGATCGGCCCTAACTGCCCAGGCGTCATCACCCCGGGCGAGTGCAAGATCGGCATCATGCCAGGTCACATTCACTTGCCAGGCAAGGTCGGTATCGTGTCGCGTTCCGGCACCCTGACTTACGAAGCTGTGAAGCAGACCACTGACGCCGGTTTCGGTCAGTCGACCTGCGTCGGTATCGGTGGTGACCCGATCCCGGGTTCGAACTTCATCGACATCCTGAAGCTGTTCCAGGAAGACCCGAAGACCGAAGCGATCGTCATGATCGGCGAGATCGGCGGTTCGGCTGAAGAAGAAGCGGCTGCCTACATCAAGGCACACGTGACCAAGCCAGTCGTTTCCTACATCGCGGGTGTGACTGCTCCTCCGGGCAAGCGCATGGGCCATGCGGGCGCGATCATCTCCGGCGGCAAAGGCACTGCAGACGAGAAATTCGCTGCACTGCAAGACGCAGGCGTGAAAACCGTGCGTTCGCTGGCAGACATCGGCAAAGCCCTGGCTGAGCTGACCGGTTGGGAAGTGAAGAAGGCTTAATCGCCCTCATCTCACTACTTGATCAACAAAAGCCACCTTCGGGTGGCTTTTGCGTTTCCGGCGTTTCGATTTGCCTTGTGCTCTTCGCCCAATCCTGTCAGACATTTCTGATATGCGACACGAATGTGCATTCAGCGGTCGCACCGCCCTGTATCGGTGCGCCAAATAGGGTAGGCTACCCGCCGTTTTGTGCAGTCGGCTCCCACAAGGAGCGGCGGCGCGCTCAGGGTCTGTCTTAAAAGGGCGGGCAGCATTTCCCCCACCCTCAGGGAAATCCTCTTCTTAATTCCGATTCAGCAGTGTGGTTTCCTTAATGAAAGTGTTGAAAGGCCAGGACATTCTGGCACTGGGTTTCATGACGTTTGCGCTGTTCGTCGGCGCTGGCAATATCATCTTCCCCCCGATCGTAGGCCTCCAGGCCGGCCCCAACGTATGGATGGCCGCTTTGGGCTTTCTGGTCACGGCCGTCGGCCTTCCGGTGGTCACTGTCATCGCGCTCGCCAAAGTTGGCGGCGCCATGGACGCGTTGAGCAGTCCGATCGGCAAGGTCGCCGGGACCATTCTCGCCGCCGTCTGCTACCTGTCCGTGGGGCCGTTGTTCGCCACGCCGCGCACGGCGACGGTGTCGTTTGAGGTCGGCCTGGCGCCGTTGACCGGCGAAAGCCCCCTCGCACTGTTTCTCTACAGCCTGGTTTATTTCGTGCTGGTGTTCTGGATCTCCCTTTATCCGGGTCGATTGCTCGACACCGTGGGCCGCTTCCTTGCGCCGCTGAAGATCATCGCCCTGGCCATCCTCGGCATCGCCGCGTTTCTCCTGCCAGCGGGGGAGGTGGGCATTGCCGAACCTGCTTACGTCGCCGCGCCGTTTTCCCAAGGGTTCATCAACGGCTACCTGACCATGGACACCCTGGGCGCGCTGGTTTTCGGCATCGTCATCGTCAATGCGATTCGCTCCCGCGGTGTCGAGTCGCCTCGGCTGATCACCCGTTACGCCATCATTGCCGGCCTGATTGCCGGTGTCGGTCTGGCCCTGGTCTACATCAGCCTGTTCCGCCTGGGCTCGGACAGCCATGCCATCGCCGCCGGTGCCACCAATGGCGCTGCGGTGTTGCATGCTTACGTTCAGCACACCTTCGGCACCCTGGGCAGCAGCTTCCTTGCCGTTCTGATCTCGCTGGCGTGTCTGGTCACCGCGGTTGGCCTGACCTGCGCTTGCGCCGAGTACTTCAGCCGCGTGCTGCCGCTGTCCTACAAGACACTGGTGATCCTGCTGGCGGCGTTTTCGCTGCTGGTGTCCAACCTTGGTCTGACCAAGCTGATCCAGTTCTCGATCCCGGTGCTGACCGCCATCTACCCGCCGTGCATTGCGCTGGTGGCGTTGAGCTTCTGCAAGGACTTCTGGCATGAGCAGGGTCGGATCGTCGCGCCGGTCATGCTGGTGGCGTTCCTGATCGGTGCGGTGGATGCGGTCAAGGGTTCTGCGCTGGGTGTGTACCTGCCGGATGCGCTGGCCCATCTGCCGTTGAGCGAGCAAGGCCTGGCCTGGCTGATCCCGTCGCTGATCACGCTGTTCATCGCGTTCGTGGTGGATCGCATGCTGGGCAAGCGCAGCGAAGCGCTGGCCTGAGGGGGAAGGTCGGCGCTTCGCAGAATAAACACGCCGATCTTTTCAAGCAGACAAAACAAAGCCCGCTAAATGCGGGCTTTGTTTTTTGAAACTCTGGAAACTTACTGCTTAGTTGCAGGTGCTGCCTGGTTCGCTTCTTTCGCGCGCTCTTGAGCGGCTTCAGCGTTCTTTTGAGCGGCTTCCTGACTTTCTTTGGCAGCGTCGTTCACTTTGTCTTGCGCTTTTTGCATCGATTCTTGCGACTGCTCGGCAGCCTTGTTTGCATCTTGCTGTTTATCTTCGGATTTTTTGTCACAGGCGGCGAGGCCCAGAGTGGCAGAAAGCATGAGGGCAATAGCTAAAGATTTACGCATGGGGTGTTTCTCCTTATTGGTCATCAACGTGCCTTCGAGCATTCGCTTATAAGGTTAGTTCCATGTTCCGGCGGGATAAATACATAAGCGTCTCAGCGGTGTAACAACTCGGCTGATCACAGGCGGTTAGTGGTTTATGTCCGGTGTTCAGTCGACAGATCTGCAGCCCGGAGGTTTTCGGCGGGTGAAGATTCTTCGCTCACAGCACGCCTGCCCTTGAAATCGTCTCCCCAGCCCCCACCTTGATGACAACCCGCTGCTCGGAGCCGTCCTCGGCGTTTCGCGCAGCTACCCCTATTTGTGTGGACTGATTGGAGTTTGATGACCATGAGTGTGGAAACTCAAAAGGAAACCCTGGGCTTCCAGACCGAGGTGAAGCAGCTGCTGCACCTCATGATCCATTCGCTGTACTCGAACAAGGAAATCTTCCTTCGCGAGCTGATCTCCAACGCGTCCGACGCGGTGGACAAGCTGCGCTTCGAGGCACTGTCCAAGCCTGAGCTGCTGGAAGGCGGCGCCGAGCTGAAGATCCGTGTCAGCTACGACAAGGACGCGAAGACCGTCACTCTGGAAGACAACGGCATCGGCATGAGCCGCGAGGATGTCATTACTCATCTGGGCACCATCGCCAAGTCCGGCACCGCCGACTTCATGAAGAACCTGTCCGGTGATCAGAAGAAAGATTCTCACCTGATCGGTCAGTTCGGTGTAGGTTTCTACTCCGCGTTCATCGTGGCCGACCAGGTTGAAGTGTTCACCCGTCGCGCCGGCCTGTCCGCCAGCGAAGGTGTGCACTGGTCGTCGAAAGGCGAGGGCGAGTTCGAAGTCGCCACGATCGAGAAAGCCGATCGCGGTACGCGCATCGTGCTGCACCTCAAGAGCGCCGAAGATGAGTTCGCTGACGGCTATCGTCTGCGCAACATCATCAAAAAGTACTCCGACCACATCGCCCTGCCGATCCAGTTGCCGAAAGAGCAGGCGTCGGTCGAAGGCGACGCCGAGCCTGTTGAAGAGTGGGAAACCGTCAACCGTGCCAGCGCGCTGTGGACCCGTCCACGTACCGAGGTCAAGGACGAGGAATACCAGGAGTTCTACAAGCACATCGCCCACGATTTCGAGAACCCGCTGAGCTGGAGCCACAACAAGGTCGAAGGCAAGCTGGAATACAGCTCGCTGCTGTACGTGCCGGCCCGCGCGCCATTCGATCTGTATCAGCGTGAAGCACCGCGCGGCCTGAAGCTGTACGTGCAGCGCGTGTTCGTCATGGACCAGGCCGAATCGTTCCTGCCGCTGTACCTGCGCTTCATCAAGGGCGTGGTCGATTCCAACGACCTGTCCCTGAACGTGTCCCGTGAAATCCTGCAGAAAGACCCGATTATCGATTCGATGAAGTCGGCGCTGACCAAGCGTGTGCTGGACATGCTGGAGAAGCTGGCGAAAAACCAGCCGGAAGAATACAAAGGCTTCTGGAAAAACTTCGGTCAGGTGCTGAAGGAAGGCCCGGCCGAAGACTTCGCCAACAAGGAGAAGATCGCCGGCCTGCTGCGCTTCGCATCAACCTCCGACGACAGCGGCGAGCAGAGCGTTTCGTTGGCCGACTACCTGTCGCGCGCCAAGGAAGGTCAGGACAAGATCTACTTCCTCACCGGCGAAAGCTACGCGCAGGTCAAGAACAGTCCGCACCTTGAAGTCTTCCGCAAGAAAGGCATTGAAGTGCTGCTGCTGACCGACCGTATCGACGAGTGGCTGATGAGCTACCTGAGCGACTTTGACGGCAAGGGTTTTGTCGACGTTGCACGCGGTGACCTGGACCTGGGCAAGCTTGACTCCGAAGAGGACAAGAAAGCCCAGGAAGAAGTCGCCAAGGACAAGGAAGGCCTGATCGAGCGCCTGAAAACTGCGCTGGGTGATGCCGTCAGTGAAGTGCGTGTTTCCCACCGTCTGACCGATTCGCCGGCGATCCTGGCGATCGGCGAGCAGGACCTTGGTCTGCAGATGCGTCAGATCCTGGAAGCGAGCGGTCAGAAGGTGCCGGACTCCAAGCCGATCTTCGAATTCAACCCGTCGCACCCGCTGATTGGCAAGCTGGACAACGAGCAGAATGAAGACCGCTTCGGCGATCTGTCGCACATCCTGTTCGACCAGGCTGCGCTGGCAGCCGGCGACAGTTTGAAAGATCCGGCTGCCTACGTGCGCCGTCTGAACAAGTTGTTGGTCGAGCTCTCGGTTTAACATCCGCGTCACGGCAGAACCCGCTCCGGCGGGTTTTGTCATTTAATCTCCCTCCATCCTTATCAGCAGGAGTTCGCTATGAGCAATGTGACCGTGCAGTCCGTCGTGTATGACATCGACGGCGTGAGCTACGAGAGTCGTCTGGCCTTCAGCGAAGGTGCTCAGGCCGCACCGGGTCTGGTGATGGCGCCTAACTGGATGGGCGTCAGCGAAGACGCCGAGCAGATTGCCAAAGACGTGGCGGCGAAGGGCTATGTGGTCTTGCTGGCGGATCTTTACGGCCAGCAAGTGCGCCCGACTAATGGTGACGAAGCGGCGGCTGCCATGATGCCGTTGAAGAACGATCGCGTGCTGTTGAACACACGCATGAAGGCCGCCCTGGATCAATTGACTGCGCAGACCATTGCGGCCGTCGACACGTCCCGGCTGGCGGCGTTTGGCTTCTGCTTCGGCGGTTGCTGCGCACTGGAACTGGCGCGCACCGGTGCGCCGTTGAAGGCTGCGGTGTCCTTTCACGGTACACTCGACACACCGAACCCGGCTGACGCCAACAACATCAAGGGCAAAGTGCTGGTGATGCACGGCGCGTCCGATCCTCTGGTGCCAAAAGAGCAGCTGCCGGCGTTTGAAGCCGAGATGAACGCTGCCAACGTCGACTGGCAACTCTTGAGCTACGGCGGGGCGTTCCATTCGTTCACCGACCCACACGCCAACAATCCGGGCGTACAGATGTACAACCCGACCGTTTCGAAGCGCGCGTTTACCTCGATGCACAACCTGCTGGACGAAGTGTTCGCGGGCTGATGTGATGTTTTAACTGTTGTGGGAGTGCCCCTCCGGTCACTCCCACAGCGTCCGGGCAGGCCGCGGCCAATCAGCGCTTCGGCCTGCTGCCCACCGGCAATTCAATCCGCTCCACTTCCCCCGGCACCGTCGGCCAGTCTCCGGCCGCCCATTTCGCCCTGGCCTGTTCAATCAGCGCCGGGTCACTGGCGACGAAATTCCAGTTCATCCTCCTCGGCCCATCCAGTGGCGCGCCGCCGATCAGCACCGCGTGACATTCGCTCTGCGCGCAAAGCGTCGGCTCGCTGCCTGAATCCAGCACCACCAGACTGCGCGGCTGCACCGGCTCGCCATCTAGTAGCAAGTCGCCTTCGATAACGTACAACGCGCGCTGCTCGTGCTCGTCGGGCACACACAGCGTCGTCGCCGTCTGCAGGTTCAGTTCGGCGTAAAGCGTGGGTGACAGCACCGGCACCGGCGACTTCAGGCAAAAGCCTTCGCCCGCGATCAAGCGGATGCGAATACCCATGGCGTCGCTGACCGGCAGTGTGGCGGCGGGGTGATGGCTGTAATGACCGGCGCCTTGCTCATGGGATTTGGGCGAGGCCAGCCAGACTTGCAGGCCATGCAGGCGAGAGCCACTGGCGTGCAAGTCCTCGGGTGTGCGTTCAATGTGGGCGATGGCGCTGCCGGCGGTCATCCAGCTGACCTCGCCGGGCCTTACGTGCTGATCGCTGCCGAGGCTGTCCTTGTGTCGGATTTCGCCTTCAAACAGGTAGGTCAGCGTCGACAGGCCGATGTGCGGATGCTGGCGGATGTCCATGCCGGTGCCGGGCGCGTAGGTGGTCTCCAGCATGTGATCGAAAAAAACGAAAGGCCCGACGCTTCGGCATTGCGCAGCGGGGAGGGGGCGCAGGATCGGTTGGCCTTCGACGTCTTCGGCGCGGGGAATGATGGTCAGCATGATGGCGCTCTCTCTGGACATGGCACGCAGGATACAGATCTCCCGCGCACGTGGCTGGAACGGTAGTGCCACGCGCTCCGTAATGAATTATTACGAAGTACTCAGGGAATTGTCCTACAGAGCGTCATAGGTAAGCCGACATCACAGGCTACTGCTCTCTCCGGAGCAGCGTCTTGGGAAGGGATCGGATATGACCGTGAGAAACATGAACATCGCGCCCCGGGCCGCCCTCGGTTTCGGCATGCTCGCCTTGCTGGTGTTCGGTCTGGGTGCATTCGCATTGGTGCAGATGTCGAACATGCGCAAGCAGTCGGACGAAGTCGAATACAAGTGGCTGCCCAGCGTGATGGAGCTGGGCACCATGGGCCAGGACCTCATGCGGATCCGCACCCTGACGCTGCGTCTGATGCTCAACCGCAGCCTGGATGCCCTGCGTGACAATACCGCCAAGCTTGATCAGCTCAAGGCGGGACTGCAGACCACCCAGCAGAACTATGCCACCTTGATCGGATCGCCTCGCGAGCGTGAGTTGTACCAAACCTTTGCAGCCGCCCAAGAGGCCTACTTCCAGCGCCAGAACCGGGTGATGGAGCTGTCCGCCGCCAACCAGGTGCAGGACGCGATGCAGCTGGTCAATGGTGAAATGAATCAATTCGCCGACAAGATGACCCTCGCGTTGACCGAGCTGACTTCGTTGAATAAGCAGGGCGCCGGGCAGGCAAGCGATCTGGCGCGGGTGGTGTTCTCGAGTGCGGTCGGCTGGGTCGCCGGCATGATGCTGCTGACGGCGCTGATCACGCTGTTGCTGGCGTGGGGGTTGACCCGCAGCATCGTCAGACCGATCGCCCAGGCGTTGGGCATTGCTCAGGTGGTTGCAGCGGGTGACCTCACCGCACCGATCGTCGTGGAGGGCCGTGATGAGCCCGCCCGGTTGCTGGAAGCCCTCAAGACCATGCAACAGAATTTGCGCAGCACGATCATGCGCATCGCCGACTCCTCGAACCAGCTGGCGTCGGCTTCCGAAGAACTCAGCACCGTCACCGAGGATGCCACCCGCGGCCTTCACCAGCAGAGCCTTGAGATTGATCAGGCGGCGACGGCGGTCAACGAGATGACCGCGGCGGTCGAGGAAGTGGCACGCAATGCCGTGGCCACGTCCGAAGCGTCCGGTGAGTCTGACCGGATTGCTCAACATGGCCGGCAGCAGGTCAAGCAGACGGTGGCGTCCATCGCCCATCTGGCCGAAGACGTGACCGACGCCGGCGAGCAGGTGCAGACCCTGGCCCAGAAGGTGTATGGCATCAGCAAGGTGCTGGACGTGATTCGCTCGGTTGCCGAGCAGACCAATCTGCTGGCGTTGAACGCGGCTATTGAAGCAGCGCGGGCTGGAGAGGCGGGACGAGGCTTCGCGGTGGTGGCGGATGAGGTGCGTGCTTTGGCCCATCGGACTCAGTCATCGACCCAGGAAATCGAACAACTGGTGGGCGACATCCGTCAGGGCACCGATCAGGCCGTGGCCGCCATGCAAGGCAGCAACAGCCGCGCGCAGACCACCCTTGAGCTGGCACAATCCGCCGGGGTGGCGCTGGACGATATCGCTGCGGCGATCACACTCATTACCGAACGCAACGAGGTCATCGCCAGTGCGTCAGAGGAACAGGCACAGGTCGCGCGGGAGGTCGACCGCAACCTCACCAACATCCGCGACATCTCCCTGCAGAGCTCGGCCGGCGCCAACCAGACCAGCGCTGCCAGCCACGAACTGTCGCGACTGGCGACAGACCTTAATGGCATGGTTGCAGCATTCTCAGTGTGACACCTTGAGTCTTCCCGGCTAAAGCCGGTCCCACAAAAAGAAGGCCCCACGCAGTGCATTTGTGCTGGCAATAAGAAAGGCGCCCCGAGGGGCGCCTTTCTTATCTGCAACTGACTCTATTACTTGCCAGTCCAGCGCTTCATCACCAGCGTGGCGTTGGTGCCGCCGAAGCCGAAGCTGTTGCTCATCACCAGATTCAGTTCGGTGTTTTCGCGGGTCTTGGTCAGGATCGGCATGTCGGCAACGGCTGGGTCCAGCTCGTCGATGTTCGCCGAACCGGCCATGAAGTTGCCTTCCATCATCAGCATGCAGTAGATCGCTTCGTGAACGCCGGCGGCGCCCAGGGAGTGACCCGACAGGCTCTTGGTGGAGCTGATGGCAGGCGCCTTGTCGCCAAACACCTCACGCACGCCTTCCATTTCCTTGACGTCGCCGACCGGAGTGGAGGTGCCGTGGGTGTTCAGGTAGTCGATGGTGCCATCAACGGTGGACAACGCCTGCTGCATGCAGCGGATGGCGCCTTCGCCGCTTGGAGCGACCATGTCATAACCGTCGGAAGTGGCGCCGTAGCCTACCAGCTCTGCGTAGATCTTCGCGCCACGGGCCAGAGCGTGCTCCAGTTCCTCGACCACCACCATGCCGCCGCCGCCGGCGATGACGAAACCGTCACGGTCAGCGTCGTAGGCACGGGAAGCTTGTTCAGGCTTGTCGTTGCGTTTGCTGGACAGTGCGCCCATGGCGTCAAACAGGAACGACTGGCTCCAGTGCTCCTCTTCGCCACCGCCGGCAAACACGATGTCCTGCTTGCCCATCTGAATCTGTTCCATAGCGGTACCGATGCAGTGAGCACTGGTGGCGCAGGCAGAAGCGATGGAGTAGTTCAGGCCCTTGATCTTGAATGGCGTCGCCAGACAGGCTGAAACCGTGCTGCTCATGGTCCGGGTGACGTAATACGGGAGAACCTTTTTGATGCCTTTCTCGCGCAGGATGTCCAGCGCTTCCATCTGGTTCAGGGTCGAAGCACCGCCAGAGCCGGCAATCAGACCGGTACGCGGGTTGGATACCATCTCTTCGGTCAGGCCGGAGTCTTCCACGGCGCTTTTCATGGCCACGTAGGCATAAGCCGCCGCCTGACCAACGAAGCGCAGGGTTTTGCGGTCGACCAGTTCCTTGAGCGGCAGGTTTGGATCGATGGAACCCGATACCTGGCTGCGCAGACCCATTTCGGCGTATTCCGGGTTGAAACGGATGCCAGGGCGACTTGCACGCAAGTTGGCGGAGACGGTGTCTTTGTCATTGCCCAAGCAGGAAACAATGCCCAGACCAGTGATAACGACGCGGCGCATGCGAATACCCTTAGAAATTTTCAGTGGAAGTGAAGACACCGACGCGCAGGCCTTCGGCGGTATAGATTTCACGGCCGTCCACGCTGACCGAACCGTCGGCGATCGCCAGGTTCAGCTTGCCTTTGAGGACGCGCTTGATGTGAATGTTGTAGGTGACTTTCTTGGCGGTCGGCAGGACCTGACCGAAGAATTTCACTTCGCCCGAGCCCAGTGCGCGACCGCGGCCCGGCAGGCCTTGCCAGCCGAGGAAGAAACCGACCAGCTGCCACATGGCATCGAGGCCCAGGCAGCCCGGCATCACCGGATCACCTTCGAAGTGACAGGCGAAGAACCACAGGTCCGGGTTGATATCGAGTTCGGCGACCAATTCACCTTTTCCGTACTTGCCGCCTTCTTCGCTGATGTGGGTGATGCGATCGACCATCAGCATGTTGGGGGCGGGCAATTGCGCATTACCTGGGCCGAACAGCTCGCCGCGACTGCAGCGCAGCAGATCTTCCCGGGTAAAGGCGTTTTGTTTGGTCATGCGAACTCCTCGATAATCCTGTGCGGCAGGGTGTGGCGTTACTTACCCAGTCTGGCCAGCGGGTCATCCCTCTGCTGGCAGCCTACTCATAGACTATTGCGTTGTAGTGAAAGTCACAGCACGGGTGAAATGAAAGTACACCTGTGCACTGAAATTTTTCGACCGCGCGTGGGCGTGGGTCGAATCGGCACACAAGACTGCCGGAATTTATCCTTTACCGCCAGTCGCAGATGCCTTAATGGTCAACCATCGCTGCAAAACCTGCTGTAAATCAGTACGTTTGAATGGCTTGGCCAGGTAATCGTTCATTCCGGCTTGCAGACAGATGTCCCGGTCGCCGTGCTGGGCGTTGGCGGTCAGGGCAATAATGGGCAACGTCGCCAGCCCCGGCAGCATTCTGATTCGGCGCGTGGCTTCGTAGCCGTCCATGACCGGCAGTCGGCAGTCCATCAAAATCAGCGCAAAGCTTTCCCGGCTGGCCATGTTCACCGCTTCAACGCCATCCGCCGCCACGCTTACCTGCAAGCCCAGGCTGCGCAGCATCGCCTCGACCACGGTGCGATTCACCGGGTTATCTTCGACCAGCAACACACAGGCGTCGCGGCTCTGGGGCATTTCGCCGACGCCGCCGGACGTGGGTTCTATCACTGGCGGCTGAACCCGCTGCAACGGGATTTTTAACTGAAACACCGAGCCGAGTCCTTCGCTGCTCTGGGCCTGCAGTGACCCGCCCATGCGTTCGGCCAGGTTGCGCGCAATGGGCAGGCCCAGGCCGGTGCCGCCATAGCGACGGGAGATGGAATTGTCCGCTTGCTGAAACGCGTCGAACATCGATTCCAGCAGGTCCGGAGAAATGCCGATGCCGCTGTCGCGCACAGCGCAGGTGAAGAAAATGTGCTGCGGGTCGGCGAGGGTGAAGTCCGCCTCGACGCGCACGCTGCCGAACTCGGTGAATTTCAGCGCATTGCCGATCAGGTTGACCAGAATCTGCCGGATGCGCGTCGGGTCGCCCTTGACTTGTAGCGCCCCCATCGACGGCGGCAGATCCAGTTCCAGTACCAGACCGCGCTGCTGTGCGTTGTGGGCAAACGCCTGAACCGAGGTGCTGATGAGGTCGGCGAGGTTGAACGAAATGCTTTCCAGTTCCAGCGCATCGCGTTCGAAGCGGGAGAAATCCAGAATGTCGTTGATGACCCGCAGCAGGTGCTCGGTGGATTCCATGGCCAACGCGGCGTATTCAGCCTGCTCATCGGTCATCTTCGTGGTTTCCATCAACTGCAGCATGCCCAGTACGCCATTCATGGGCGTGCGCAGTTCGTGGCTCATCATCGCGAGGAATTCGGACTTCGCGTTGTTGGCACGTTCGGCTTCTTCGCGGGTGCGGATGAGCTCGTCCATTGCCTGCTTTTGCTCGCGGCTGGCCTTCTCAAGGCCCAGGGCCAGATTGTTGATGTGTCTGGCCAGATCGCCCAGCTCGGCATCGTCGGCAACCGGCAGCGGGGCCGAGTAATCGCCGTGCTGAATGGCTTTCACCGCCGCGCTCATGGCGCTGATCGGCTGGGACAGGCTCAGCGACAGGCGTCTCGCCAGCATGTAGGTAAAGAGAAGGGCGAACATCGCCAGCACACCGGCCTTCAGCAATATCTCCTGCTCGCGCTGATTGAAGGCGTCGCTGGACATGCCCACCAGCACCCGTCCCAGATAACCTTCCACCGGTACGCTGGGGTCGTCACCGGAACCGGCCTCGTTGGCACTTTCGAACGGCTGCGCGGACCTGTCCGGCTGCAGGCGGATAGGCGCCTGGAACACTTCCATCTGCCGCGAATGCCCTTGTTCCTCGGCGGGTTCGACATGAACCAGCACCTTGCCGGCACTGTTGCGCACTTCGAGAAAACGCACGTGGGGCGTGTTCATCGTGGCGTTCATGAGGTTTTCCAGGACGGCGTTATTGCCGACGATGACCCCATATTCCGACGCGGGCGCCAACTGGTTGGCGATGAGTTGCCCGGTGTGATTGAGTTCCTGTCGCAGGTCCTGAATTCGCACCACAGTAAAGAAGCTGATTAGCAGGAGGGTCAGCAATAACGCGGGGCCCAGGCTGAGGATCTGCGTCCGGGTGCTGATGTTCCAGCCGCGCTGAGCCGTCACGACGCGATTCCAGCTGGCCGGATTCGCAGGATGTACCGAGGGTCAGGCATGGCAACGCCTGACGGGGCACGGGAAGTGAACGCTTGGTGTCATGTCACTGATCTCTTCGGGAACGACCTGACGATAGCTCATCGGCGTCGCTGAGGAATTTTCATCTCGGGGGCGCATCTTAACCGAGCTGTGGGCAATTTCCTCGGCAAGAGTGGGGGATCGGCTATAAGTTCGTGGGGGCACCTTTTGCCGCTGGCCCCGAGACTAACGCTCCGTATAATGCCCGCATCGCCAGATGTGATGGCCCTGAATGGATTGTTTTATGACCCAGCAGCAACCAATAGCGGTCCTTGGCGGCGGCAGCTTCGGGACCGCAGTGGCCAATCTGTTGGCCGGCAACGGTCATCGGGTGACGCAGTGGATGCGCGATCCGGAGCAGGCCGAGGCGATCCGGACGAACCGCGAGAACCCGCGCTACCTCAAGGGCATCAAGGTGCTCGACGGCGTCGAGCCGGTCACCGACCTGCACGCCACTTTGCAAGACAGTCAACTGGTGTTCGTGGCGCTGCCGTCCAGTGCGCTGCGTGGCGTACTGACCCCGCATGTCGATCTGCTCGCCGGCAAGATGCTGGTCAGCCTGACCAAGGGCATCGAGGCCGACACCTTCAAACTCATGAGCGAGATCCTCCAGGATATCGCCCCCGCTGCGCGGATTGGCGTGCTGTCCGGGCCCAATCTGGCCCGGGAAATCGCCGAACACGCCCTCACCGCCACGGTGGTCGCCAGCGAAGATGAAGACCTCTGTCAGCAGGTTCAGGCCGCGCTGCACGGTCGTACCTTCCGCGTGTACGCCAGCGCCGACCGTTTTGGCGTGGAGCTGGGCGGCGCGCTGAAAAACGTTTACGCCATCATCGCCGGCATGGCGGTGGCGCTGAATATGGGCGAGAACACCAAGAGCATGCTGATCACCCGCGCGCTGGCCGAGATGACCCGCTTTGCGGTCAGTCAGGGTGCCAACCCGATGACCTTCCTTGGGCTGGCCGGTGTCGGCGATCTGATCGTCACCTGTTCGTCGCCGAAGAGCCGTAATTATCAGGTCGGTTTTGCCCTGGGGCAGGGCCTGAGCCTGGACGAAGCGGTGACCCGACTGGGCGAGGTCGCGGAGGGCGTCAACACCCTCAAGGTGCTCAAGGCCAAGGCGCAGGAACTGCAGGTCTACATGCCGCTGGTGGCCGGGCTTCACGCCATTCTTTTCGAGGGCCGCACGCTGGAGCAGGTCATCGAACTACTGATGCGCGCCGAGCCGAAGACCGATGTCGACTTCATTTCAACCAGTGGTTTCAACTGATCCCTTCACGGAGAAGCTCTTGAACGAATCAAAACTCAAGCAACACGAATCGATCCTGCTGCGCATCCTGTGGATGGTGCTGTTTGTGCTGGTCTGGCAAGTGGCGGAGGTGGTGCTGGGGGTGGCTGTCCTGGTGCAGCTGGTTTACCGCCTGTTCAATGGCGCGCCGAGCCTCAGCGTCATGTCGTTCGGTGATAGCCTGAGCCAGTATCTGGCGCAGATCGGTCGCTTTGGCACCTTCCACACCGATCAGAAGCCATGGCCGTTTGCTGACTGGCCTGCGCCGCGTGCGCCCGAGGGCGAGGCGCCGCATGTGGTGGTTGTCAAGCCGCAACCGGCGCCTGCCGCGGCTGAGCCGACGCCCGTCACGCCTCAACCGGCGCCAGTGACTCCGCACCCGGTTCCCGCCACGCCGCCGGTGGTTTCCGAAACCCCGCCGGTGGTGGTCGACACGTCGCCCCCTGTTGCCGATGCATTGTCCTCTGCGCCGGGTAGCCCGTCGGTTACTCCGCCGGTTAAGCCCGACGAAGAGCCGAAACCGTGAAGCTCTGGATTCTGCGACACGGCGAGGCGAAACCTCAGGCCCGTACCGATGCCGAGCGGGAGCTGACGGCCAAGGGCCGCGAAGAGGTGTTGCGCAGCGCCGCTCACTTGATGGGTCAGCCGCTGCAGCGGATTATCGCCAGCCCCTATGTGCGTGCTCAGCAGACCGCCGAGCTGGTCCGTCAGGCCCTCGGGTTCACCGATGCCATCGTGACCGTGCCGTGGCTGACGCCAGACTGCAATCCGCACAAGGTGCTCGAGCAGTTGGATGCGTACAGCGCGGAGAATGTGTTGCTGGTCAGCCATCAGCCCTTGGTGGGCACGTTGATCGGGCTGGCGGTGCATGGCTCTTTGCAGCAGGCGCAACCGATGCACACCGCCAGTCTTGCTCAGCTTGAGGCGGATTTGCCCCTTGCCGGTGCGATGGAACTGGTGGATGTTCGGCACGCTGAGTGATGGGGCGGTGAGCGGTTTGCTCAGCTCCCCCTGCTGCCTGTGATATGTATTGATAACTCGCTAATAACAAGGAAGAACCATGAGTGTATGGCGTAGCCCTCCGGACCTTGACGCGCTTAATGCGAAGCAGAAGAACACCATCGGTGAGGTGCTGGATATTCGGTTTGAAGCGGTCGACGATCGGTCTCTGACGGCGAGCATGGCGGTGGATGAGCGCACTCATCAGCCTTACGGTTTGTTGCACGGCGGCGCGTCGGTGGTGCTGGCGGAGACGGTGGGGTCTACGGCCAGTTATCTGGTGATTGATACCGATCGGTTTTTTTGTGTGGGTATTGAGGTCAACGCGAACCATTTGCGCGGGGTGCGCAGTGGGCGGGTAACGGCAGTGGCGCACCCGGTGCATATCGGGCGCACGACCCATGTCTGGGATATTCGTCTGACGACGGAGGACGGCAAGGCCTTTTGTATTTCCCGGTTGACGGTGGCGGTGGTGCCCCATGGTGAGCAGCCTCCGTCTCGCTGATGGTTGGGCGCTTGACGCCAAGATCAAGGGCGTCGGCCTAACGGCCTCGGGTTTCGCCTTCGGCGAGTTACTTGGAAAAGCACCCCAAGTAACCAAAGGTGCCTGCTCCTGGTTGGGCCCTTCGTTCCTCAGGGTTCCTTCACTCCGGTCTCGCTCCGTGGGCCCGCGCCGAACGGACATCCATGTCCTGACGGCGCTCTCGCCGCATCCATGCGGCTCGGCCCACTCCGCAAAACCTGCGTTCAGCCTGCACCCAAGTCGCGATTGGCGGCGTCTGAGCTTCTTGTGCATGAAGATCAAAAGCAGATCAAAAGCAAAGCAGATCAAAAGCTTCCCGGCTAAAGCCGGTCCCACAGGGTCACCGCCAGTCCCACTGGCTGCACGCGCTGCTGTGAGTGGGACCGGCTTTAGCCGGGAAGAGGCCGGATTGTGCACCATCAATCTTACGGTCCAACGCTCGATCGTTCCCACGCTCCGCGTGGTAATGCCGCCTCAGACGCTCCGCGTCTCTGCCGTGGCGCTCACACCCACCAGATAAACCTCCCCATGACCGGAGTGGCCTCATCGATGGCAGTTCCGGTCATTGCCGCGCTTGGCGGGCGGTGCGCACAATCGCGGCTTGTTCTGGTTGCTCTGGGTGTGTAGGCATGTCTCAACCTCTGTTTTTCGCTCACGCCAATGGCTTTCCGTCGGGTACGTACGGGAAGTTGTTCGCGGCGCTTGGGCCTGAGTTCGAGATTCGTCATCTGGAGCAGCATGCCCATGACCCGCAATTTCCGGTGACGGACAACTGGCCGGAGCTGGTGGATGAGTTGATTCATCATCTGCGCGAGCAGGCGCAACCGGTGTGGGGCGTAGGCCATTCGCTGGGTGGTGTGCTGCATTACCACGCGGCGCTGCGTCATCCTGAGTTGTACCGCGGCGTTGTGATGCTGGATTCACCGGTGCTGACCCGGTTCGATCAGTGGATGATTCGGGCGGCCAAGCGCTTCGGGTTTATCGATCGCATCACGCCTGCGGGCCGGACGTTGGGGCGTCGTGAGGTGTTCAGCAGCGTGGAGGCGGCGCGGGATTATTTTGCCGGCAAGTCGCTGTTTCGGCGTTTCGATCCCGAGTGTTTCGAGGCGTATCTGCTTCACGGGCTGCAAGCCGATGGCGACGGGCTGCGCTTGCGTTTCGACCCCGCCACCGAAATCAGCATCTACCGCAGCGTGCCCCACACCAGCCCCGGCCTGGCCCGTCAGTTGCGCGTACCGTTGGCGATGGTGCGCGGCGAGAGCAGCGATGTGGTGCGGCGCCACCATGCGCTGTCGGTCAAAAGCATGCGCGAAGGCGAGTATCTTTCCGTGCCCGGTGGGCATATGTTCCCGCTCGAACACCCCGAGGACACCGCCCACATGCTCAGAACGCTGTTTTCCCGCTGGACGGCCAGGGCTGAAGGCGCGACCACTGACGCCGCCCTGCAACGAGCCCGCGCATGACCTGCTCGGTGGAAGAGATCCGCCTGAGCCTGCCCCATATCGAGCTGGCCGCTCATCTGTTCGGTCCCCAGGACGGCATTCCGGTAATCGCTCTGCATGGCTGGCTGGACAACGCCAACAGCTTCGCGCGGCTGGCGCCCAAGCTTGAAGGGCTGCGGATCCTGGCACTGGACATGGCCGGGCATGGCCACTCCGACCACCGCCCGCCGGGTTCGGCGTATGGTTTGCCGGACTACGCCCACGACGTGTTGCAGGTGGCGGGGCAGATGGGCTGGGAGCGGTTTTCTCTGCTGGGGCATTCCTTGGGGGCAATTATTTCCGTGATCGTTGCGGCGGCGGTCCCCGAACGAGTTAATCGTCTGGCCTTGATCGACGGGTTGGTTCCGCCTGTGGGCGAGCCCGAGTCTGTGGTCGAGCGCATGGGCGCGGCGCTGCAGGCGCAATTGACCCAGCAGAGCAAGCGCAAGCCCGTCTACCCGGACATGGACCGGGCGGTGGAGGCGCGGATGAAAGGCATGGTCGCGGTCAGTCGTGAGGCGGCCGAACTGTTGGCCCAGCGTGGCTTGATGCCGGTGCCGGGTGGTTACACCTGGCGCAGCGACAGCCGACTGACCTTGCCCTCGTCGATTCGTCTGACCCGCGCGCAGGCGCTGGCTTTCGTCACGGCGGTGCGCTGTCCGGCACAGTTGATCGTGGCCGAGGAGGGCATGCTCGCGCAGAACCGGGAGCTGCTCGCCAGTGTTCCTTTTACGGTGACGTCCTTGCCGGGCGGGCACCATCTGCACCTCAACGACGAGGCGGGGGCGCGCTCTGTTGCAGACTGTTTCAATCGCTTCTTCGCCGTGTCTTGACTTGCGACCTGCAACTGCCGAGGCTGGGGCAGTTGAAACAGGAGACTGCACGATGGACCACTGCCCACGCCGCACCGTTTTATTTTCATGCTCGCCGCGCGTTGTCGCGGCTTTGTTTTGCCTGCCGATTACGTCCCCGGGTGCTTTGCCTGCTGCATTCGCCGCCGCCTCGCCGATTGCCCTGCCATGAGCGCCTCCATGACGTTCACCCGCACGCTCGCGCTGACGCTGCTGCTGACCGGCGTCAGCGTCGCCACTCAGGCGGCCGACGTTCCCGGCAGTCAGGACTTGCCCATCGTGCCGCCGCTGACAGACGCGGAAATCGTTGATTATCGGCCTGCCGTTGAGCTGGAACGCATTTACCCGCTGGGCTCGATTCGCAAGATCAGCGGCCAGTTGCGCTTCGACGGGCAAGTGTCCGGGCGCGGCAACGTCACCGCCATCACCTACCAATTGCCGGTCGAGCACAGCGCCGACGAAGCGTTCACCGCCGCCCGCGAAGCGCTACAGCAGCAGGGCGCGCAGCTGCTGTTCTGGTGCCAGGCGCGGGATTGCGGCGAAAGCAGCCTGTGGGCCAACGAGGTGTTCGGCAATGCCAAGCTGTATGGCGCCGACAACGGTCAGTCCTATTTGCTGCTGCGCCTGGCCGCGCCGGCGGACAACACACTCGTGGCGTTGTACGGCATCACCCGGGGCAACCGCCGGGCTTTCCTCCATGTCGAGCAGTTTCAGTCGAGCACGCCGCTGGGGGATTTGCTGCCGACTTCCGCGACCCTGTTGCGCGAGCTGAAAAGCACCGGCGAGCTGGAACTGCCGATGCTGGCCGCTGAGCCGCAGGAGCCGTGGATCACCTTGCTGTCCCGTGGCCTGAATCTGGACAGCACCTTGCGGGTTACGCTTTCCGGGGATCAGCGCGAAGCGTGGCGTCAAGCGCTGGTGGCCAAAGGCGTACGCGCTGCACGGCTGGAAGCGGGCGACCGGAAAAATCCCGGCCTGACCCTCGAACTCATCCGCTGACCGCCGCAGAGCCAGGTTTGGTCTGACTTCACCGTGTGTTTACAATGCCGCCCTCCAATCGTACTCGTGAGTCAGATGACAGAGCCAAGCGTGCTTCGCCTTTCCATTATTGTGACGTTTGCTCTGGCTATTTTTGGGGTGGTATTCGGTCTGCTGACCGGGTCTGCGTCGATTATTTTTG
Source organism: Pseudomonas sp. GW821-FHT02H06 (assembly GCF_059421525.1). NCBI lineage: Bacteria > Pseudomonadati > Pseudomonadota > Gammaproteobacteria > Pseudomonadales > Pseudomonadaceae > Pseudomonas > Pseudomonas sp. GW821-FHT02H06. The sequence continues at coordinate 131,932 of NZ_JBWKVD010000011.1, read as the reverse complement.
ACGGCGTATACACCCTTATCGACGCAATCATGACGAGCTTTGCGCTGGTCGTTGCCAAACTTATTGCCTTCTCTCACAACGATGTCGGTCGCGCCCGCCTGACCAAGAATTTCACGATGGGGTTCTGGCACCTTGAGCCCATTGTGCTTGGTTTATCCGGCACGCTACTGGTTGGAACCGCTGGCTATGGCCTGATCATGGCCGTCGGAAGCCTGATGGCGGGCGGGCGACACCTGGACTTCGATCTCGCGCTCATTTTTGCTTTTGTGGCCCTTGTGAGCGCGGTTGGAATGATCATCTATGGCAGACGAGCAAACAAACGCCTCAATTCAAGCTTCATCGCCCTGGACGTTAAAGCCTGGACAATCTCCGCTGCAATGACCGGCGCTCTGTTACTCGCGTTCCTGACCGGCTGGATTATCACGGGCACAGAGCTGGAGTGGTTATCGCCTTACATAGATCCAGCGGTGTTGGCGCTTGTTTGTCTCATCGTTCTACCCTTGCCTCTGCCAACGATTCGTGACGCTCTCGCAGATGTTCTGTTGGTGACCCCGCCAGAAATGAAGAAAAGAGTCGATGACGTTGCCAGCGATGCTGTCCAGCGACATGGCTTCCTTTCCTACCGTGCCTATGTGGCCCGGGTGGGGCGCGGGAGGCAGATCGAGATTTACTTCATCGTTCCACCGGGCTTGCCGCCACGCTCCCTGGAGGCATGGGATCTGATCCGGGATGAAATTGGCGAAGAGGTCGGAGGTACCGGCCCTGATCGTTGGCTGACAATCGCCTTTACCGTTAATAAAGAATGGGCTGAGTGATAGAAGGTCAATTCGCCCGCAAACACCGGCGGACAGGTCTTCAGCACGCATCGACCCGTCTCGGTTCCTTCCTTAAGGCTGGCGTGGGTGTGAGCGCGCGGCGGGCTGCGTGGTTAGACGGTATGCTTCTCGGATTAAACCCCCTCTTTTGCGGAATGACCGATGTTCAATAACGATCGCCTGTTGGTGCAGATTCTCCTGCTCGCGCTGCTCGGCGCCTGCCTGTGGGTGATGGTGCCGTTCTGGTCGGCGCTGTTTTGGGGTGCGGTGCTGGCGTTTGCCAGTTGGCCGCTGATGCGTCTGTTGACCCGCGCGCTCAAGGGGCGTGAGTCCCTCGCGGCGGCGATTCTGACCCTGGGGTGGATGGTGCTGGTGCTCGCGCCGCTGGTCTGGCTGGGCTTCAATCTGGCGGACCACGTGCGCGACGCAACGGCGTTCGTCAAGGACGTGCAAGTGGACGGCCTGCCGGATCCACCCACCTGGCTGGCGGGCGTTCCGCTGGTGGGCGAGCGGTTGGTGGGTTACTGGAACACCATCGACCAACAAGGCGCGGCGCTGCTGGTCAGCGTCCGGCCTTACCTCGGGCAAGTAGGCAACTGGCTGCTGGCGCGCAGTGCGCAGATCGGCGGCGGCATTCTTGAGCTGACCCTGAGCATCATCTTCGTGTTCTTTTTCTACCGCGACGGGCCGCGGGTGGCGGCGTTCGTGCTGAGTCTGCTGGAACGGCTGATCGGCGATCGCGCTCAGTATTACCTCGATCTGGTGGCCGGCACGGTGCAACGGGTGGTCAACGGTGTGATCGGCACGGCTGCGGCGCAAGCGGTGCTGGCCCTGATCGGTTTTCTGATTGCCGGCGTACCGGGCGCTTTGGTGCTGGGCATCGGCACCTTCCTGCTGAGCCTGGTGCCCATGGGCCCGCCGCTGATCTGGATACCTGCCACGGCGTGGCTGGCCTGGAGAGGCGATTACGGCATGGCGATTTTTCTCGGCCTGTGGGGCACCTTCATCGTCAGTGGCGTCGATAACGTGCTCAAGCCGTACCTGATCAGTCGCGGCGGCAACCTGCCGTTGGTGATTGTCTTGCTCGGGGTGTTTGGCGGGTTGCTGGCGTTCGGCTTCATCGGCCTGTTCATCGGCCCGACCTTGCTGGCGGTGGCCTACAGCTTGCTGCTGGACTGGGTCGGCGACAGCCGCGCGCGGCAGCCGGTCAAGTAACTCACACCCGTAAAAAACACGGGCATAAAAAACCGCCGCCGAGCTCAGCCCGGCGGCGGTTTTTTTTCGTCAGGCCGAGGTGCTGACGTATTTGCCGGACGTGGCGTTGCTGTTGAGGTTGTAACGGTCACTGAGGGCCGCGACCATGCGGTTCAAGGCTTCGGTGGCCTGGGTGGTGGTTTGCGAAGTGGCTGTTTGGCTAGCGGCGGTCTGGTTGCTGGAGGACGAGGTGCTGGCGGAATTTGTCGTGCCCTGCAACGCGCTGGTCAGTTCAGCCGCGGTGATGCTGCCGTCACTGTCGCTGTCCAGGCTGCTGAACAGGTCACTGGCGTCTTCGGCAGGGGGCGGAGGCGGCGGTTGTTGGGCCTGCAGGCTGGCGGTCAGTTCGTCGAGGCTGACGGTGCCGTCCTTGTTGGTGTCGAGGGCATCGAACACTTTACTGCTGTCGGCGCTGCTGCCGGAACTGCTCAACGCTGTGGTCAGTTCAGCGCTGCTGACTGTCCCGTCGCCGTCGCTGTCCAGCGCACTGAGCAGGTTTTGCGCTTCGTCTTCGGAGGACGCGGCGTCCATCTGCATCGGCGGTGGCGGCGGAGGCGTCAACGCAGCCAGTTCGTCGGCGTCGAGGCTGTCGTCGTCATTGCTGTCGAGATCGCCGAACGCCTTGCTCAAGCTGACGGTAATGCCGTCTTTTGAATCTGAGGACAGCGACGAGCTCAGCTCGTCCTTGTCGATGCTACCGTCGCCGTTCGCGTCGAGTTTCTTCAATAATTCGTCGGCGAACTTCTTGCTGTTGGCTGTGCTGGTGGTGCTGCTCGTGCTGGCACTGGTGTAGCTGGAATAACTGCTGCTGCCGCTGACGCCTGTGATCATCGGACTGACTCCCCATCAGATGGATAATGCCGGGCGGTGCTCCGGCTTATGCAGCGTCAGGGCAAGGCGTGTCGTGGGTGTGTTGGGTTTGTACCGGCGGAGTTACCTGAGCGCTTGCGTCAGGCTTAGCTCAGTGGGACCGGCTTTAGCCGGGAAGAGGCCAGTCAGAACACCGTCAGATTTAGGGTGTGACGCCTGACGAATTCCCGGCTAAAGCCGGTCCCACAATGGGCTCCATCGCCAGTACCACCGAACTCACCCGGTCCCATCCTGCTGATGGCTCCGGGTCAGATTCGCGGCAGATCCAGCACTGCGGTCAGGCCGCCACCAGGGGTTTTTTCGAGGCGCAGGTCGCCGCCCATTCGGCGCGCGGCTTCCCGGGCGATGGTCATGCCGATGCCGACGCCGCCCGAGTTGCGATTGCGCGAGCTTTCGACGCGATAGAAGGGCTCGAACACCACTTCACGCAGGTCTTCAGGAATGCCGGGGCCGTGATCGATGACGCTGACCCGCAGGCGATCGCTGGCGTCTTCGATCTCCACCCGCGCGTGCCCGGCGTAACGCAGGGCGTTGTCGATCAGGTTGTTCAGGCAAGAGCGCAGGGCCATGGGCTGGGACTTCAGTGGCCGGCAGGTGCCGCTCGCCTGAATGTCGTCACCGTTGTCCTGGGCGTTTTCGGCGAGGGATTCGATCAGCGCCTGCACGTCGAAATACTGCAGCGCTTCGCTGGTGCGCTGTTCGTTGAGGTAGGTCAGGGTCGCGTCGAGCATGCCGATCATGTCGTTGAGGTCCTGGCTCATCTGCCCGTGCAGCCGCGGCTCGTCGATCTGTTCGACCCGCAGTTTCAGACGCGCCAGCGGCGTGCGCAGGTCATGGGACACGGCGGCGAGCATGCGCCCGCGCTGTTGCACCTGTTCGCGAATGCGCTCCTGCATCAGGTTGAACGCCTGCGCCGCCTGACGTGCCTCGCGAGGGCCATTGGCGGCCAGGGGCGGGCTGTCGAGGTTTTCGCTGAGGCGCTCGGCCGCTTCGCTCAGTCGGCGGATCGGCCGGCTCAGGGCCTTGGCGCCGAACCAGGCGGCGAGCACCAGGCTGATCAGCTGGAACAGCAAGGGCACCAGCGGAATGCCGAGCATCGGCGGGCGGCATCCTTGCGGTGGAGGAGGGCGCTGAAGGTCGTCGTCCGTTGCAGCGTCGCGTTCGGGTGGCGGTTGCATCTGGCTTTCCATCGGCCGATCGCAACCGGGCGGGGGCGGCATTCTCGGGCCGTAGTGGTGAAACCAGACGAATGCGAGCAGGTGCGCCAGGACGATCGCCAGCATTGCCCCGCCAAACAGCCGGGCAAACAGGGTATCGGCCGAGCGGATCAACCAATCTCCCGGGCGTCGAACATGTAGCCTTCGCCGCGCACGGTTTTGATCAGTTGCGGTGACTTCGGGTCGTCGCCGAGCTTCTGCCGCAGGCGCGAGACGAGGAGGTCGATGCTGCGATCGAACGCTTCAATGGAGCGGCCCCGGGCGGCGTCGAGCAGTTGTTCGCGGTTGAGCACGCGACGCGGCCGTTCGAGGAAGACCCGCAGCAGGCGGAATTCGGCATTGGACAGCGGCACGACGAGGCCGTCCGGCGCGGTGAGTTGGCGCAGGACGCTGTTCAGGCGCCAGTTGTCGAAGCGCAGGGTGGTGCGTTCTTCGGTGCGGTCATCGCGCACGCGGCGCAGGATGGTCTGGATCCGCGCGACGAGTTCGCGGGGCTCGAAGGGTTTGGCCATGTAGTCGTCGGCGCCCAGTTCCAGGCCGATGATGCGGTCGGTGGGTTCGCAGCGGGCGGTGAGCATGAGGATGGGGATGTCGGAGGTGCTGCGCAGCCAGCGGCAGAGGGAGAGGCCGTCTTCGCCGGGGAGCATGAGGTCGAGGACGACGACGTCGTAGGTGTCTTCGGTGAGGGCCTGGCGCATGGCGTTGCCGTCGGTGACGCCGGTGCTGTGGATGTTGAAGCGGGCGAGGTAGTCGCAGAGCAGTTCGCGGATGGGGATGTCGTCGTCGACGATAAGGGCGCGGGTGTTCCAGCGGCGCTCTTCGCTCGGCGCGGTGGCGGTGGTGCTGTCGGGTGTTGTCTGCATGGTGCTGCCGCCGTGTGGTGCTGCCGAGTGGGCCGCGGGTAGGAGTCGACGCTGCCATGCTACTTCGCTGGCGAGCGGGGCGGAAGGGTGAGGGGGGCAGGTGTCGGTGGATTGTCGTGAATGTATCAAGGTCGGTACACGGCTGACCTGCCGTGCTTCGTATCAAGATCAAGATCAAGATCAAGGGCGTCTGCCTGGGGGCAGACTGTTTCGGCTTTGGGGGGTTGATTGGGGGGGGGGGGAAGTTCGACTTTTTCAAAGAAATCGGCGAAAGGGAAAAAAAAAG
>NZ_JBWKVD010000011.1:0-126617 GCF_059421525.1 Pseudomonas sp. GW821-FHT02H06 | reverse complement strand
CTTTCGGTGGGTGATTGGGGGATGGTGCGACTTTCGATTTTTCCAAGGAACTCGCCGAGGGCGAAACACAAGGCCGTTAGGCCGGCCATAACAACAGCCCACATAAATATTGGATATGCCCGCGATCTAAAGCCCGCAAAGCCGCTAAACCCACCACTCTTTACGCTTTCTTTATGCCCCCCGACCCCCGTCGCTCTCGTTCCTTTACACCCCCGCTGCAGACAATTGCCCCACACGGCAGTCGCCGTATGACGGAGAGTTTTTCATGAGCGTTCTGGATGGGGTGTCACTGCTGCTCGCGGCAGGGTTATTCGTTTACTTGCTGGTTGCGCTCCTGCGCGCCGGCCGGGTCGAGGAGTAACGGCCATGCACGGTTACGACTACCTGCTGATACTGGCTTTTTTCGCCTTGGTGCTGTTGCCCGCGCCGCTGCTGGGACGGTTCTACTACAACGTCATGGAAGGTAAGCGGACCTTTCTGACCCCGGTCATGGGCCCGGTCGAACGGATTTGCTATCGCCTGTCCGGCGTCGACCCCGCGGTCGAACAAAACTGGAAAACCTACACAATCGCCCTGCTGGCCTTCAACCTGGCCGGGTTCGTCGTGCTGTTCGCCATCCTGCTCATGCAAGGCTCGCTGCCGCTTAACCCTCAAGGTCTGCCGGGCATGGAGTGGTCGCTGGCGTTTAACACCGCGATGAGCTTCGTCACCAACACCAACTGGCAGAGCTACAGCGGCGAAGCGTCCCTGAGCTACCTCAGCCAGATGGCCGGCCTGACCGTGCAGAACTTCGTCAGCGCCGCCACCGGCATCGCCGTGCTGGTCGCGTTTTGCCGCGGCATCAGCCGTCGCTCGACGCAGCACCTGGGCAACTTCTGGGCCGACATGACCCGCGCGACCCTCTATGGCCTGTTGCCGATGTGCATCATCCTGGCGCTGTTTCTGGTGTGGCAGGGCGTGCCGCAAACCTTCGCCCATTACGTGGACGCCGTGACCCTGCAAGGCACCGACCAGACCATTCCTCTGGGCCCGGCTGCCAGCCAGATCGCGATCAAGCAACTGGGCACCAACGGCGGCGGCTTCTTCGGCGTCAACTCGGCGCATCCGTTCGAGAACCCGACCATCTGGAGCAACCTGTTCGAGCTGGTGTCGATCATCCTGATCCCGGCCGCGCTGGTCTTCACCTTCGGCCACTACGTGAAAGACATGCGCCAGAGCCGCGCGATCATCGCCTGCATGCTGGCGCTGTTCCTGATTGGCGGCGCGACGGCGATGTGGTCCGAGTACCAGCCAAACCCTGCGCTGAACATCGCGTCGGTCGAGCAGACCGCACCGATGGAAGGCAAGGAAACCCGCTTTGGCACAACGGCCACCGTGCTGTGGGCCGCGACCACCACGGCGGCGTCCAACGGTTCGGTCAACGGCATGCACGACAGCCTCAACCCGCTTACCGGGATGATCGCCCTGGCCAACATGATGGTCGGCGAAGTGATCTTCGGCGGCGTCGGCGCGGGCCTCTACGGCATGTTGCTCAACGTATTGATCGCGGTGTTCCTCGCCGGCCTGATGATTGGCCGCACCCCGGAATACCTCGGCAAGAAACTGCAGGCCCGTGAGGTCAAGTTGCTGGTGGCGACCTTGATCGTGATGCCGGTCGGCGTGCTGGTGTTCGGTGCGCTGGCAGCCTCGTTGCCCGGCCCGGCAGGTGCGATCAGCAACCCCGGCGCCCACGGTTTCAGTCAGCTGCTTTACACCTACACCTCGGCGACCGCCAACAACGGTTCGGCCTTCGGCGGCTTCAGCGCCAACACCACCTTCCACAACCTGATGTTGGGCCTGTCGATGTTCATTGGCCGCTTCGGCTACATCCTGCCGGTGCTGGCCCTGGCTGGCAGTCTGGCCGCGAAGAAGACCTCGCCGCTGGGCCAGAACAGCTTCCCGACCCACGGCCCGCTGTTCGTCACCCTGCTGACCGTGACCATTCTGCTCGTGGGTGGCCTGACGTTCCTGCCGACCCTGGCACTGGGACCGATTGCCGAACACTTGAGCCTGGGCTTCTGAGGACCACACCATGAACATGCAAGCCCCCGTAACAAAGAGCCCGGACAGTAAAAGCCAGGCCAGCAAGACAGCCGGCCATGACGCGCAGCCTGCATCGAATGCATCGGCCAAGACCGGCTTCGCCGCGCTGTGGCGTCCGGCGCTGGTCCAGGCGTTCATCAAGCTCGACCCGCGCCAGCTGCACCGTGCGCCGGTGATGCTGGTGGTCGAACTGACCGCGATTCTGACCACCGTGCTGTGCCTGATCCCCGATCCGGCGGTGCCGACGTCCGTCGCCGTGCAGATCGCGATCTGGCTGTGGTTCACCGTCTTGTTCGCCAACTTCGCCGAAGCCTTGGCCGAAGGTCGCGGCAAGGCCCGCGCCGACAGCTTGAAAGCCGGGAGCGAAGGCCTGAAAGCGCGGATCCAGGGCGCCAATGGCAGCTACCAGATGGTCAACGCCGCCACGCTGCGCAAGGGCGATGTGGTCCGCGTCGAAGCCGGGGAGATGATCCCGGGCGACGGCGAGGTGATCGAAGGCATTGCGGCCGTCAACGAAGCGGCGATTACCGGTGAGTCTGCGCCGGTGATCCGCGAGTCCGGCGGTGACCGTTCGGCCGTGACCGGCAACACGCGACTGGTATCCGACTGGCTGCTGGTGCGGATCAGCGCCAACCCCGGCGAATCGACGCTGGACCGCATGATCGCGCTGGTCGAAGGCGCCAAGCGCCAAAAGACCCCCAACGAAGTCGCTCTCGACATTCTGTTGATCGGCCTGACCCTGATCTTCCTGCTGGTGGTCGTGACCCTGCAGCCGTTCGCGCACTTTGCCGGCGGTAACCTGCCGCTGGTTTTCCTCGTGGCGCTGTTGGTGACGCTGATCCCGACCACCATCGGCGGCCTGCTCTCGGCCATCGGCATTGCCGGCATGGATCGCCTAGTGCGCCTCAACGTGATCGCCAAATCCGGCCGTGCGGTAGAGGCGGCGGGTGATGTGCATGTGTTGCTGCTGGACAAGACCGGCACCATCACCTTCGGCAACCGTCGTTGCGCGGCGGTGTATGCCGCGCCGGGCGTGTCGGCCAAAGAGCTGAGCGAAGGCACGCTGCTGGCCTCGCTGGCGGATGACACCGCCGAAGGCAAGTCCATCGTCGAGTACCTGCGCGGTCTGCACCCGATGACCGAGCCTGCACCGAGCCAGTTGACGGCGGTGCCGTTCACCGCGGAAACCCGCTTGTCCGGCGTCGACTACGAAGGCCGCGTGTACCGCAAGGGTGCGGTGGATTCGCTGCTGAAACTCCTCGGCCGTGACCGCAGTGATCTGCCGCCGGTACTGGCACGGGAGATCGACAAGATCGCCAAGACCGGTGGTACGCCGTTGCTGGTCTGCGGCGATGGCAAGCTGCTGGGCGCGATTCATCTCAAGGACGTGGTCAAGCCGGGCATTCGCGAGCGCTTCGAGGAACTGCGCAAACTGGGCATTCGCACGGTCATGGTCACGGGCGACAACCCGCTGACGGCGGCAGCGATCGCGGCAGAGGCGGGCGTCGATGACGTGCTGGCCGAAGCCACTCCCGAGAAGAAGCTGGAGCGCATCCGTCAGGAGCAGAACGACGGGCGTCTGGTGGCGATGTGCGGCGACGGTGCCAACGACGCGCCAGCGCTGGCCCAGGCCGACGTCGGCATGGCGATGAACGATGGCACCCAGGCGGCGCGGGAAGCGGCCAACATGGTCGATCTCGACAGCGACCCGACCAAGCTGCTGGACGTGGTGCAGATCGGCAAGGAATTGCTGGTAACCCGCGGCGCCCTGACGACCTTTTCCATCGCCAACGACGTGGCCAAGTATTTCGCCATCCTGCCGGCGCTGTTTGCGGCGATCTATCCGCAACTGGGCGTGCTCAACATCATGCACCTGGCCAGCCCGCAGAGCGCGATTCTGTCGGCCATCGTGTTCAACGCGCTGATCATCGTCGTGCTGATTCCGCTGGCGCTGCGCGGTGTCCGGGTCCAGGCCGCCAGCGCTGCGCATTTGCTGCGCCGCAATCTGTTGGTGTACGGGCTGGGCGGGATTGTCGTGCCGTTCGTGGGGATCAAGGCCATCGACCTGCTGTTGACCGCCCTGCACCTGGTTTAACCCGCTGATCGCGCCGCGCGGTGCCTGATCCCGTGCGGCGCTCACTTCGAAATGAGGAATGAATGATGTCCAGCGTATTGCGTCCGGCCGTGAGCCTGATCGTTTTGATGACCCTAATCACCGGCGTGGCTTACCCGCTGGTGGTGACCGGCGTCACCCAGGTGGCGTTCCCGGATCAGGCCAATGGCAGCCTGGTCTACGACGACCATGAAAAGGTGCGTGGCTCTGAGCTGATCGCACAGAATTTCACCGGCGATGAATGGTTTCACCCGCGTCCGTCTGCCGGGGCCTTTGCCACCGTCGCCAGCGGCGCGAGCAACCTGGCGCCGAGCAATCCGGCGCTGGCGACCCGAGTAACCGATGATGCCGCCAAAGAGAAAGCCGACAACCAGGGCCCGGTGCCGCTGAACCTGCTGACCACGTCCGCCAGCGGCCTGGACCCGCACTTGTCACCAGCCGCGGCGCAATACCAGGTGGCCCGCATCGCAGCAGCGCGGAACCTGCCTGCCGAGTCGGTGCAGAAACTGGTGGCGGACAACACCCAGACCTCGCTGATCGGCCCGCCGGTGGTAAACGTGCTGGACTTGAATCTGAGTCTGAATCGGTTACCGTCTGGCAACGTCGTGAACTGACGCCAACGGGCGACGCCACACGTGCACACATCACCCCGCACCAGGACAACTTTTCGTGAATTCAACCACCCGCGCCGACGCTTTGCTGGTCAATCTTCCCCGGGACGATCGCGGGCGGCTGAAGGTGTTTCTCGGTGCGGCACCGGGCGTGGGCAAGACCTACGCCATGCTTCAGGCCGCGCACACGCAGATGCGCCAGGGCGTTTCGCTGCTGGCCGGGGTCGTCGAGACCCACGGCCGCGCCGAAACCGAAGCGCTGCTGGGCGGTTTGCCGCAGCACCCCATGGTCCGTTCCGAATACCGCGGGGTCATGCTCGAAGAGATGGACCTGGACGGTATTCTTGCGGCGAAACCCAAACTGGTGCTGGTCGACGAACTGGCCCACAGCAACGCGCCCGGCAGCCGCCATGCCAAGCGCTGGCAGGACATTCAGGAATTGCTCTCGGCGGGGATCGACGTTTACACCACGGTCAACGTTCAGCACCTGGAAAGCCTCAACGATCAGGTGCGCGGCATCACCGGCGTGCAAGTGCGCGAAACCTTGCCGGACTGGGTGTTGCAGGAAGCCTACGAACTGGTGCTGATCGACCTGCCGCCCCGCGAATTGCTGGAGCGGTTGCGGGACGGCAAGGTCTACGTGCCCGAGCAGGCCCGCGCGGCCATCGATGCGTTTTTCACCCAGACCAACCTCACCGCGCTGCGGGAAATGGCCATGCAGACCGCCGCCGCCCAGGTCGACAACGATCTGGCGCTGGGCTATCGGCAGTTGGGTCAGGCGGCGCCGGCGGTGCGCGGTCGTCTGTTGGTGGGGATCGACGGCGATGCCCAGGCCGAGCGCTTGGTGCGCCACGCCAGCCGCGTCGCGCAACGTCGGCACCTGCCGTGGAGTCTGGTGCATGTCGACAACGGGCGCTTTTTCGATGAGCTGGCCCGCAGCCGTTTGCAGAATGCCCAGCAACTGGCCGAACGCCTCGGCGGGGAAGTGGTGGTGCTGCGCGCGCCGGAAGTGGCGAAGACGCTGATTCAGCACGCCACCGAACGTCGCGCCAGCCTGGTACTGGTGGGGCAGTCGCGGCCTTCGCTGCGGCGTCGGGTGTTGGGCGGCGGTCTGGCGTCGCGTCTGCTGCGCAATGCCCACGGTCTGGAAATCAACGTGCTCGACAGCGAGTCGCGCCCTGATCAGCCGCAATCCACTTCGCCGCGCAATCTGGTCTGGTTTGATTACGCGCTGGCGCTGGTTGCCACAATCGGCGCCAGTGCCTTGGCCTGGGCGGTGTCCAGCTGGTTGGCGCTGCCGAATATCTCCCTGGTCTTTCTCGCCGCCGTGTTGCTGGTGGCCGTGCGCAGCAGCGTCGGCCCGGCGATGGTCTGTTCGGTGCTGTCATTTCTGGCCTATGACTTTTTGTTCATCCCGCCGAACTTTTCCCTGAGCATCCAGCGCGAAGAAGACGTGCTGACGCTGCTGTTTTTCCTGCTGATGGCCGCGCTGACCGGCAATCTCGCCGCTCGCCAGCGCCGCCAGTTGCAAGCGCTGCGGGACACCCAGGAGGAGACCAGCGAACTGCTCGACCTGTCCCGCCGCCTGACCGCCGCCACCGATCGCCAGGCCGTGCTCAGTGCGGCCGATCATCACCTGGCCGGCTGGAGCGAGTTGCAGCTGTGCGTGCTGGACAACGACCGCGAGCAGGGTTGGAAAGTCGAGGTGGGCGGGCCGCTGGAGTTTTCTGAATTTGAACGCGCAGCGGCGGACTGGGCCTGGCAGCACGGGCAACCGGCGGGCAAGGGCACTGGCACGCTGCCGTCGGGGAGTTGGTGGTGGTTGCCGCTGTGGGTGGACGACGCGCCGATGGCGTTACTGGGGATTCGTGCGAAGCAGGGCCAGACTTTCAGCCCTCAGCGGCGACGTCTGCTGACCGCGCTGAGTCAGCCATTGGGTCAGGCCCTGGCCCGGGCGCGACTGGCCGAGGATCTCGAGGCCGCGCGTTTGCACGGCGAGACCGAACAGCTGCGCAGCGCGTTGCTGGCTTCGGTCTCCCACGACCTGCGCACGCCGCTGACCGCCATGCGCGGCAGCATTGACAGCCTGTTGGCGCTGGGCGAGGCGATTCCGCTGGAAGACCGTCGCGAGTTGCTCGAAGGCACCCGCGACGAGGCCGAGCGTCTGGATCGCTACATTCAGAACCTGCTGGACATGACGCGCCTCGGCCATGGCGCGCTGAAGCTGGCGCGGGACTGGGTCTCACCGGGTGACATCGTCGGCAGCGCGCTCAATCGCCTGCGTGCGGTGCTCGCGCCGCTGCAAGTCATGACCGAATTGCCGGCGGAACTGCCGCTGCTGTACGTGCACGCCGCGCTGATCGAGCAGGCGCTGATCAACGTGATCGAAAACGCCGCGCGCTTCTCGCCGGTCAATGGCCGTCTGCAGATGGCGGTGAGCGTGCAGAACGAGGAGATTATTTTCGCCGTCAGCGATGAAGGGCCGGGGATACCCGAGAACGAACGGGCGAAGATTTTTGATATGTTCTACACCGCCGCGCGGGGAGACCGAGGCGGGCAGGGCACGGGGCTGGGTCTGGCGATCTGTCAGGGCATGGTCGGCGCCCACGGCGGGCGGATCAGCGTGGACGACGGCATCGACGGTCGCGGCACCTGCATCAGCCTGCACTTGCCGCTGCAGGCGCAACCCGAAGCGGAAATGGACCAGGCGGTCTGAACCCGCTTTGAGCTACGCTGACGTTCTTTCGGTACCGACCCTTTTCTTCATGACAGGACACCCATGAGCCAGACGGCGACCATTCTGGTGATCGATGACGAGCCGCAGATCCGCAAGTTCCTGCGCATCAGCCTCGCGTCACAAAGCTACAAAGTGCTGGAAGCCGGCACCGGCACCGACGGCCTGACCCAGGCCGCACTGAATAAACCCGACCTGCTGGTGCTCGACCTGGGCCTGCCGGACATGGACGGGCAGGACGTGCTCAGCCAGTTTCGCGAGTGGTCGACGGTGCCGGTGCTGGTGCTCTCCGTGCGTGCCAGTGAGGGCGAGAAAGTGCGCGCGCTGGACGCCGGCGCCAACGATTACGTGACCAAACCGTTCGGCATCCAGGAGTTTCTGGCGCGGATTCGTTCGCTGTTGCGCCAGGCACCGGAGAGCGGTCAGGTGGAATCGGCGGTGGTCATCGGCCCGCTGAACATTGATCTGGCCTACCGCCGGGTGTCCCTGGGCGATGCCGAAGTCGCCCTGACCCGCAAGGAATACGCGGTGCTGGCGCAACTGGCGCGGCATCCCGGACGGGTCATTACCCAACAGCAACTGCTCAAGGACATCTGGGGCCCGACCCACGTCGAAGACACCCATTACCTGCGCATCGTGGTGGGCCACCTGCGCCAGAAACTCGGCGACGACCCCGCCGCGCCGCAGTACATCGTGACCGAAGCGGGGGTTGGGTATCGGTTGGTGAATGCGTGAAGGCATTCGCTTGCTTTGGGCCGCATCTGCCCAAGCGCGGTGCGTCAGCCCATGTCTTCATATCAGATCCACCGCAATTCGCGAGCAAGGTGGAGCGCCACCCCGGTCGCTCCCACAGGATCACCGCAGCGCTGAAAATTTTCGGATAACGCAGCAAGTGTTGGAGTGAGCTTGCTCACGAATGCTCCTGCTCATACCGATCCAGCGTTTCCCTGGCGATCTGCCGCCCGAGCGCGATCAGCTCCGGGGCTTTGTAAAATTCGAAGAACCGGCACACGCGCTTCGGCACGTTGATCAGGATGTCGGGCGGGTAGCCGGCGATTTTGTATTGAGCCAGGGACGTCTGCATGACCTCGAAGCTCTGGTTGATCAGGTCCAGCAGCGACGCCGGGCCGACGTTGTCGATGATGATCGAGCCGCTGGCCGATCTCGGCGCCCCGGCCTGGGTGGGCGCGGCGGAAGGTTGCTGGCCCTGGGGGTCGGCGGATTCGATATCGGCCATCAACCACGGATTGCCCGTCAGCGCGGCGGCGCTGGGCTTGAGCCGTTCCTGCGCCAGGCGCAACCCGCCTTCGCCGGTCAGGTCCAGCTTGCGGCGGAACGGCAGGTGCGAGCCGATGGAGCTCATCAAACCGTCGATACGCTTCTTCACCGCCGGCGGGCGTTCGATCACCGGCAAGGTGTAATGCTTCTGGGTCGTTGAATTGAGGTTGACCGCAACGATCAGATCGCAGTGGCTCGACACCACCGGCACGATCGGCAACGGGTTCAGCAGGCCGCCATCCACCAGCGTGCGATTGCCCTGAACCACTGGAGTGAACAGGCTGGGGATTGCCGCCGAGGCGCGCATCGCCGAATGCAGATTGCCTTCCTGAAACCAGATTTCCTGCTGGTTGGTCAGGTCCGTGGCCACGGCGGTGTAGGGGATCGGCAGGTCCTCGATATTGATCTCGCCGACGATGTCGCGAATCTTGCCGAACACCTTCTCGCCGCGAATCGCCCCCAGCCGGAAACTCACGTCCACCAGCCGCAACACGTCCAGGTAATCCAGGCTTTCGATCCACGCCTTGTACTCGGGCAGCTTGCCTGCCGCGTAGATCCCGCCGATCACCGCGCCCATGGAACACCCGGCGATGCAGGCGATGTCGTAGCCGCGATGTTCGAGCTCTTCGATGACGCCGATGTGCGCGTAACCCCGTGCGCCCCCGGAGCCCAGGACCAGCGCGATGCGTTTATTCATGTGCGTTTCCCACTGTCAGCGTTCAGGCGGCGCGCAAGGCGGCCGATTCATCACACACCAGCGTAACGCCAACGGCCCGAAACGGGTATTGTGCATCGCCCGGGTGTGGCACTTTTACATCGCCGCACCGTCAAACCCGCATCAATGATTTCCTTAGTTGAGGTAACACCCATGAAAGCCTGGATCTGCCTGCCCCTGTTGGCATTGGTTCTCACCGGTTGCGCCGGTAAAACGGCCTACCGCGACAGCTGTGCCACCAACCTTGACGCAGCCTGGCACGAGCTCGATCTGGCCAAGGCCGAAGGTTTCGCCGGCACGGTCAGCTACTCCAAGGCCCTGTCGCTGCTGACCGGCGCCAAGACCCAGCAGCAGTTCGAAGCGTTCGAGGGCTGCTCCGAGAAAGCCGAGAAAGCCCGTTTCTATATCCGTGAGTCCCGCGCCGGTCGCTGAAATCGTTCCAAAGTCCGCAGCCATCACGCGGTCTCCCTGTAGGAGTGAGCTTGCTCGCGAAGCATGCTGTCAGTCGCCATCAAGCTGACTGGGATAACGCCGATCGCGAGCAAGCTCACTCCTACCGTCCTGTTTCGCTCCACCCTGATGAATCCCTCCATCCCGCTCTGGCGAAAAGGCCTACGCTGACCTTACAGTGGCTGCACGTCTGGCATCGTCTGCAGTCCTATTAGCCATGAGCAGTCGCCTGGGGAGGCCTTCCGATGGGCAGAAAACTGGATGCGTGTCTTAACGCAATCAATAAAGTGGTGCTGGGCAAGGAACCGCAGGTGCGCCTGGCGCTGACCTGCTTGCTCGGCGGCGGGCATCTGTTGATTGAAGACTTGCCCGGCATGGGCAAAACCACCCTCAGCCATACCCTGGCGCGGGTGCTCGGCTTAAGCTTTCAGCGCATTCAATTCACCTCCGATCTGCTGCCGGGCGACATCCTCGGCACGTCCGTTTTCGATCGTGACACCGGGCAGTTCACCTTCCACCCCGGACCGATCTTCGCCGAGCTGGTGCTGGCCGACGAAATCAACCGCGCTACGCCCAAGAGCCAGAGCGCGCTGCTCGAAGCCATGGAGGAGGGCCAGGTCACCATCGAGGGCGCCACCCGTTTGCTGCCCGATCCGTTTTTCGTCATCGCCACCCAAAACCCCTTCAGCCAGGGCGGTACCTTCGCCTTGCCGGAATCGCAACTGGACCGCTTCCTGATGCGCCTGTCCCTGGGTTATCCCGCGCGCTCGGCGGAAAAAGCCCTGCTGCTGGGGGAATCCCGTCGCGATCTGCTGCCGCGCATCGAGCCGTTGCTGGACCACGCCGAACTGGCCTTGCTTCAGCAGCAGGCGCGGCAGGTGCGGGCCAGCGACGCCCTGGTCGATTACGTGCTGCGGCTGGTCGATGCCACGCGCAGCCAGCCGCAGTTCGCCTACGGCCTGTCGCCCCGCGCGAGCCTGGCGATCCTGTCGGCGGCGCGTGCCTGGGCGTTGCTCGCCGGGCGCGATTACGTGATTCCCGAAGACGTGCAGGCGATTCTGCCCGCCGTCATCAGCCACCGCCTGCGCGAGCGCACTGACCCGACCGGGCATGGCGGCGGCGCGCTGGTCCAGTGGCTACTGCGCGAGGTGCCGGTGCTGTGATCGAACGCTTCAAACCGGTCTGGCAGCGCTGGGTGGGACGCCGCATTCCCCCGGCGTCGCGGGTCGAACTGGATCACCGCCGAATCTTCATCCTGCCGACCCGGGTCGGCGGTACCTATGCGCTCATTCTGTTTCTGTTGCTGCTGGTCTCGATCAACTACCAGAACAGCCTCGCCTATGGCCTGACCTTTCTCATGCTGTCGGTGGGCGTGCTGGCCATTCTGCACACCTACCGCAACATCAGCGGGCTGATCCTCAGCGGCGGCCACGCGCGTTCGGTGTTCGTCGGCGAACCGGTGCAACTGCGCCTGCGTCTGGAAAGCACCGGCCATGGCCATCAGGCGATTGCCCTGGGGTGGGACAGCGAACAGCTGGAGCAGACCGACGTTGAAGCCGAGTGTCTGGTCGAAGTCGGCCTGACCCTGCCGGCGCTCAAACGCGGCTGGATGCGGGCCCCGCGTTTGCGCGTGGAGAGCGTGTTCCCGCTGGGGATTTTTCGCGCCTGGAGCTGGCTGGACCTGGAACAGACCGTGCTGATCTACCCGCAACCGCTGGCCGGCACGATGCCGCTGCTGCAAGGCGTGCAACCCCATGCCGAGGACGACGGCCACGCGACGACGGGGCCGGGCGTCGACGATTATCAGGGGCTGCGCCTGTGGCAGCCGGGCGACTCGATGCGGCGCATGCACTGGAAAGCCTGGTCGCGGGGGCAGGGCCTCATGGTCAAGGAGTTCAGCGACCTCAGCGGTCACGACCTGTGTCTGGATTTCATGGCCCTGGGTGGGGATATCGAAGAGCGGCTGTCGCGCCTGTGTTACTGGGTGCTGGAATTGTCCCAGCGTCAGCAGCCGTTCGCGCTGCGGCTGCCCGGTTTTATCTCGGCGGTGGACAGCGGCGACGCTCACCGTGAAGCCTGCCTGCGCCAATTGGCGCTGTACGGGGTGCGCGCATGAAAGGCGCGGCGCGATGACATCCTCCAGCCTGGCCAAACCGATCCCCCGGGTCAGCCTCAATTGGTTGTTGATTGCCCAGGCGCTGGTGATCGTGCCGTTCGCCTTGCACGTTCCGGTGGCGTTGATCGTGCTGTGGCTGGTCTGTTCGTTCTGGCGCATTCAGATCTTCCGTATGCGCGTGCGCATGCCCGGCACCTGGATCAAATCTGGACTGCTGGTCGGCACCGCCGGGGGCATCTATCTAGCCCGGGGCAGTTTGATCGGGCTGGACGCAGGGGCGGCGCTGCTGATCGCGGCGTTCATTCTGAAGATGCTGGAAATGCAGAACCGTCGCGACGCCCTGGTGCTGATCTTTCTTGGCTTCTTCTGCATCGCCGTCGGTTACCTGTTCGAAGACTCGCTGCTGTGGGGCCTGTTTACCCTTCTGCCCATCACCACGCTGCTGGCCGCGTTGATCGGCCTGCAACAGTCCGGCATCTCCAGCAGGCCCGCCGCGACGCTGCGGCTGTCGGCCAAACTGCTGCTGCAGGCCGTGCCGCTGATGATTCTGCTGTTCCTGTTTTTCCCACGTCTTGATCCACTGTGGTCGTTGCCACAACCGAGCAACAAGGCGCTGACCGGGCTGTCCGACAGCATGGCGCCGGGGGACATTGCCGAGCTGAGCAAATCTGCCGAGCTGGTGTTTCGCGCCAGTTTTGACGGCCCGCTGCCGCCGCGCAATCAGCTGTACTGGCGCGCGCTGACCCTGGAGCAATTCGACGGCAGACGCTGGTCGCAATCCTCGCGGGCGCAAGTGCCGGACGCGCCGCTGTGGCGCCGGGAAGGCGACCGGGTCAGCTACAGCGTGGTGCTGGAACCGACCGGCAAGCCGTGGCTGATGACCCTCGATGTCGGCCAGACCGATCTGGCCGGCGTGCGCCAGATGAGTGATTTCCGCTGGCAGCGGCGGCGACCGATCGAGCAATCAATGCTCTACAGCGTTGAATCCTGGCCCGACGCGGTGCGCGAGACCGTGCTCAGCGACGGCGCGCGGTTGCAGGCACTGCAACTGCCGGCCAGAGGCAATCCCCAGGTGCGCGAATGGGCCGCGGACCTGCATCGGCGCCATCCCGGCGCCGACGCGGTGGTGGACGCGCTGCTGTCGTATTTCACGTCGCAGCCGTTCCGCTACACCCTCAAGCCCCCGGCGCTGGGGGCCAACAGCATCGATGACTTCCTGTTCGGCAGCCGTGCCGGTTTCTGTGCCCACTACGCCGGCGCCATGACATTTGCCCTGCGGGCAGCGGGTGTACCGGCGCGGGTGGTTGCCGGTTATCAGGGCGGCGAGCTCAACCCGGACGGCAATTACCTGACCGTGCGCCAGTTCGATGCCCACGCCTGGGTCGAGTACTGGCAACCGAACGTGGGCTGGCGCAGCGTTGATCCCACCGCAGCGGTGGCGCCCGCGCGAGTCGAGCAAGGGCTTGAACAGGCCTTGGCGGCGGACGAAGACTTTCTCAGCGATTCGCCGATGTCCGCCCTGCGCTATCGGCACCTGGCCTGGGTCAATTCGATTCGCATGAGCTGGGACAACCTCAATTACGGCTGGCAGCGCTGGGTGCTGGGGTATCAGGGTCAGCAGCAACTGCAGGTGCTGGGCCGCTGGTTTTCCGGATTTCAGGCGCCCGTGTTTGCTGGCGGCGCGGCGGTTATTCTCGGGTTGCTGGCGCTGTGGCTCTTCAAGCCGTGGCGCCGTGAAAGCGATTCGCAGTTGCGCCTGTTCAACCAGTTCGAACGTCTGCTCGCCCGGCAGGGTCTTAAACGTCAGCCGGGTGAGGGCGCCCAGGCCTTTGCGCAGCGTGCTGCCGCGCAACTGCCGGCCCACGCCGGGGCGATCAGGGATTTTGTCCACGAGTTCGAGGCCCAGCGCTACGCCGGGGCAGACGGCTCGGTTGGGGCGCTGCGTCAGCGCCTGAAATTCCTGCGCCGCAGCCTGCCGTGGCGTTTGTCCACTGCGAGGGGCAAGCGGCCGTGAGTCATCAGACATTCATCTTCAACCTAGGAGTGTTTCATGTCAGCGATGGTCGATCACCTGGTCGCCGAGATTATCGGCCTTAACATCAAGCTGCTTGCCTGCCACGCGCGGTTGGAAGTCTCCACCGACAGCGAAGCGCTGCACGACCTGCGCACCAACGTCCGCCGCCTGCGCAGCGTTTTGCGCCCACTGCGGGGGCTGCCAGGGCTGGATCAGGTGGAAGCGGCGGCCAAGGAGGTCGGCGCGCTGACCACGCCTTTGCGTGACATGCAGGTGCTGGCGGCGTTCCTCGATGAACAGGGTCTGCCCCAGGTGGCGGCCAAGCGCGAGCAATACCTGAAAACCGCGTGCCCGAAAGTGGCCAGCTCTGCGGAGCTCAATCGTCTGTTCGGCGTGCTGGATCAATTGCCGGCCCTGCTGCGCACCCAGGAACGCCATGGCCTGCTCGACAAGCTGAAGCAGCGCATTGAAAAGCGCCTGGACAAACAGTGGAAGCAACTGCGCGAAGCCATGGGCGACCCTGCCCACGACCGCCATCGCCTGCGCCTGTTGATCAAACGCGTGCGCTACGCCGGCGAGGCCTACCCGGAACTCAGTCATCAGCCAAAGAACATGGAGCGCCGGTTGAAAGCGGCCCAGGGCGCTCTGGGCGATTGGCACGATCACCTGCAATGGCTGGAGCAGGCGCGGCATCAGGCGGATCTGGCGCCGTGTGTGGCCGGGTGGGAATTGGGCATTCATCGCGCCGAGCAGAAGTCTGATCAGGTTCTGGAGCGTTTGTACAAGGCGTGCTTCGGCAAACATTCTCCACGCTGACGCTGGCTGGTCCGCAGGATTGGCGCTTATAAACCCTGTCCTGCGGCGGCTGCCTCGTTACCATTTGCCCATCCCGCCTGCCATCCTGGAACGCCCATGAAATTCTCCGAGCTGCTTGACGCCGTCCGTGCCCATCCCGAATCCGTCAGCATCCCCGCCTCATGGGCACAGGGGCGAGCCTGCTTCGGCGGGCTGATGGCGGCGCTGATGTATGAAGCGATGCGCGCGAAGGTCTCGACCGAGCGGCCGGTTCGGTCGCTGGCGATCTGTTTCGTTGCGCCACCGGCCATCGACACACCCATTTCGTTTGAGGTGGAAGTCCTGCGCGAGGGCAAAGCGGTCAGTCAGGTCTTGGGCCGGGCGATCCAGAACGGTGAGGTCATGACCCTGATTCAGGGCAGCTTCGGCGCGCCCCGCGAGTCGATTATTGCGGTGCACGCCGAGCCGGCCCCGGTCTTCAAGCCGGTGGACGAGATCCAGCCGTTCCCGTTCGTGTCCGGCGTGATGCCGGAATACCTGCGGTTTATTGATCTGCGGTGGGCGCTGGGCGGCCTGCCGTTTTCCAACACACCGTCACCGGCGATCGGTGGTTATGCACGCTTGCGTGACGTGGAAGAGGAGCCCTTGACCGAAGCGCATCTGCTGGCGCTGGTCGACACCTGGCCACCTGCCGTGCTGCCCCATCTGAACAAGCCGGCGCCGGGAAGCTCATTGACTTGGACGATCGAGTTTGTGCAGCCGTTGCCCGCGATGACCACCCATGACTGGACGCAGTACCGAGCGGTGATCGAGCATGCCCGCGATGGCTACGGCCATACCGCAGCGGCGCTGTGGACGCCGAAAGGGGAATTGGTGGCGATCAGTCGCCAGACGGTGACTGTCTTTGGCTGATCAGATCAGAGCTGAGGTTGCTGACAACGTCATCAGGTGACGCATCTCTGTATCGGGCAAAAGCCAGGGGCCTTATTGGCCTCTGGCTTTAATGGCTTGCGCGGCAATCAGACCGAGCACACCGATGGCGGCGGACGTCAGGCTGCTGTTGAACGCGCCGTCCAGCAGGAGCAAGCCGGAGACGATGGACAGCGGGAACGCCAGTGAGGACAACACAGCATTCGACGGCAAACCGTCCTTGCGCGATGGGTTGAAGAATTCGCCGATGTGAAGATCTGTAATGAACTTGGGCATGACGCTTACCTCGGTGAAACGTGAACAAGAAGTGTTTTCGATAGAGGTGAGAATAGGCCCGGAGGTTCACTTCGGCGAATCGAGGATTGCTATCAGCCTGATAGGCAGGATGTGCCGGAGCAATCGCAGGGGCGCGAGGCAATCAGCCCTGTAATTTCAGCTGCCCGATGGCCGTGTTCAAGGCGCCGGCCAGTGTCGCCAGCTCATCGCTGGTGCCGGCCGAGTCCACTGTTTGTCGGACGGTGCGCTCGGTCACGTCGCGGATGCTTACCACGGCCCGGTTCATTTCTTCGGCGACCTGGCTCTGTTGTTGCGCGGCTACCGCAATCTGAGTGTTGCTCTCGCGCATCTGCGCCACCGCTTCAGTGATCGCCGTCAGCGCCTGACCCGCTTCCCGCGCGCGCTGCACGCAGTCGTCGGCCTTGTGCGAGCTTTCCTGCATGAAATCCACCGCATCGCGGGTACCCGCCTGCAGAGTGCAGACCATGGTGGTGATCTCGTCGGTGGACGTCTGCACCCGGCGCGCCAGATGTCGCACCTCATCAGCCACCACCGCGAAGCCGCGTCCCATCTCCCCAGCGCGGGCCGCTTCGATGGCGGCGTTGAGGGCGAGCAGGTTGGTCTGTTCGGCGATGCTGTGAATCACGCTCACGACGCCGTTGATTTTCTGACTGTCCTCGGCCAGCCGCTGGATCATCCCGGCCGTCTGTTGCACCCCGCTGGACAGCCCGGCGATGGACGTCTCTACCCGATCAACCACGGCTTTGCCGGTGCCCGCGAGCCGGTCAGCGTTCCGGGATTGATCACGGGTGGCACCGGCGTGTTGAGCGATGTGGTGGACGGTGGCGGTCATTTCATTGATGGCCGTTGCCACTTGATCGGTCTCGCTCTGCTGGCCGAGCATGCCTTGGCGCACCTCGCTCATGCCCGACGCCAGTTGACCCGCGCCTGCATCCAGGCGGGCGGCGGAGTGGGCAACGGTGGTGACGATGCGTTGATAACCGGCTTGCATGGCGTTGAAGGCCTTGGCCATCTGCCCGACTTCATCCTCACCGGCCAGGGGCACGCGCGCCGAGAGGTCGCCGCTGCTTTCTACCTGCAGCATCACGTCTTTGAGGGTGTTGAGGTGGGTCAGCAGAAAGCGGATCAGCAGTTGCGACGCGCCGAGCATGGCGAGCATCAGAATGAACACTGCGACGGCGTACTGGACGAAACGCACCTCCACCCATTGCAGCAGGTGTGGCGCAGCGGCGAGCACGGCGATGCGTTGGTCACCGCGCTGGATGACATAGGCGCCGATCAGTGGCGTACCGTCTGTGTCGGAAACACCCGTCAGGTCAGTCCAGCCGGTAACCGGCCTCAGCGAGGGCAGGGGCTGACCTTTGAACACCGGCACCTGTCCCGCTGGATACGTCAGACGGTGGGCTGCAGCTGGCAGTGATTGCCCGGCGGGCCACGCGCTCAACAACTGTGCCTCGGTCTGCGCGGCGGCTCTGGCATCGTTGGCGCGGGTGTGTTGTTCCAGCTGCAGGGCGTAAAGCACCAGCAACAGCGTGGTGAAAAACGCAACGGCGTTGACCGCCCAGAACTTGTATTTCAGCGAAACATTGCTCAGCCAGCGGGCCATGGTGGAAGTCTTCTGTGGGTGCACGAAATAAGGCAGGGTGCCATCATTTTGTGCGCTTTAAAGACGCGAAGCGTTGATCTGGATCAATGGTGTTTATGGGATGACAGGTCAGACGGCGCTCCTCCCGTTTTGACCTGCGGAACAAGGCAGAGCCTGTTGTTACGATGCGTGAACGGCAGCTTCCACCGCCGGCAACGAAAAAAACGCCCGAGCGCAATTGGTGGTGTGGGCCGCAACGTCGTCCGGGCTTTCGCCTCGGTGCAGCGCCACTTCGCGCAGGACCTCGGGCAGATAGGCCGGTTCGTTGCGGCCGTTCTTTGGTTTGGGCCGCAAGGTGCGGGGCAGCAGGTACGGCGCGTCGCTTTCCAGCATCAACCGGCCGCGGGGAATCTCGCGGACCAGCGGGTGCAGGTGCGTGCCCCGGCGCTCGTCGCAGATCCAGCCGGTGATGCCGATGTGCAGATCCATGTCCAGATAGTTGAACAGCGCGCGTTTTTCCCCGGTGAAGCAATGCACCACCGCCGCCGGGAGCTGATCGCGGTAGTCCCGCAAAATGGCGAGCAGTCGCTCGTCGGCATCGCGCTCATGGAGAAACACCGGCAATTGCAGTTCGACGGCCAGTGCCAGATGCGCTTCCAGAACCTTTTCCTGCTGCGGGCGAGGGGAGAAGTCGCGATTGAAATCCAGCCCGCATTCACCCACGGCGCAGACGGTCTTTTCACCCAGCAGCGCCCTGAGCTGGCTCTCGGTTTCGCCCGTCCAGGCGCTTGCGGAGTGCGGATGAATGCCGGCAGTGCTGAACAGACGTTGGCCGCTTTCATCGAGCCGGCGGGATAACGCCAAGGCCTCTTCGCTGCCTTCGACGTCGGTGCCGGTGAGGATCAACTGGCCGACGCCGGCGGCGTACGCGCGTTCCACCACCTCATGTTCGCGGGCGGCGAAGCTGGGGTTGGTCAAGTTGACGCCAATGTCTATTAGTTGCATGGTGCTACCTCAGGCCGGAGGCCGAGAAGAATACCAGAGCGATTGAAGCGATAAAAAACAAGCAGGCTCAACTGCTTGGAATACCCAATCCTGTGATCCCGCTTTTGTTGACGCATGCCGCGATGCACGCGACGAGCCGTTCAGCTGCGCGACACAGACTTCAAGCCCGTTTTTTTCGGCCTTTCATCGGAGCGTCAATGATCCGAGCGTCCCTGTTTTCCCTGATGTGCGTCATGGCCGTGCCCAGCCACGCCTCGCCGCGCCCCGCCGGTCCGCCGGTGGTGATCAAAAAGAGTCAGGTGCGCGACCTGCCGGCAATTCGCAGCGGCAAAGTCCTGCGGGTGCTGGTCAATCAAAGCCGCAACAGCTCCGCCGAAGTTCAGGGTGAGCCCGTTGGCGTCGAGTGCCGTCGCTTGCAGGCGTTCGAAACCTACCTCAACAGCCACGCCCGCGACGGTCAGAAGATCTCCCTCAAACTCATTCCCAAAGCCAAGGACCAGCTGCTCGCCGCGCTGCAGCGGGGCGAAGGCGACATGGTTGCGCCGGGCGAACTCCTCGACGCCAGCGCCGCCCGTTACGTCGACGCGTCTGAACCGGTGGTCGCCCAGGTGCCGCTGGTGGTGGTGGGCGTCAAGGGTGAGCGCGGCCTCCGGCGTCCCGAACAGCTCTCGGGCCGCACGCTGATGCTCACCAGCGGCAGCGCCGCCGATGAGGCCATCCTGCAGCTGAATCAGAAGCTGGCCCTGCGCAAGCTGCCACCGGTGAAGATCGAATGGGTTGACCCGAGTCTGGCCGTGGAAGACGTGCTGGAAATGGTTCAGGCCGGTGTTTATCACCTGACCGTGGTGGAGCAACCCATCGCCGAGCGCTGGGCCAAAGTGATGCCGAAGCTGCGGATCGACCGCGCTGCTGCCTTGAGCGATCCGGGGGACATGAACTGGTTCGTGCGCAAGGACGCCGTGGTGTTGCGCGGCGCCGTCGACCACTTCCTGCAAACCTACGAACCGCCGCGCAATCAGGACGCCGCCTTCCAGACCGCCTACAAGGACCGCTACCAGATCCACAATCCGCTGGCGCGCGAAGACCGTCAGCGCCTGGAGAAACTGCGTCCCACGCTACAATTGCACGCCGACAAACAGAAGATGGACTGGCTCGACCTCGCCGCCGTGGCCTTCAAGGAGTCGGCGCTCAACCCGGTCGCCAAGGGTGGCAGCGGCGCCACCGGTCTGCTGCAGATCACCCCGTCGGCCGCCCAGCGCGTCGGCGTCGACAACATTCACGACCTCGACGGTAACGTGCAGGCGGCGAGCAAATACATGGCGCTGCTGCGGCGCAAGTTTTTCGCCAGCCCGAAAATCAACGAGCGTGAGCGCATGGCGTTTACCCTGGCCGCCTACAACCTCGGCCCGGAGCGCGTGCAGGCCATGCGAGCGGAGGCGAAGCGCCAGGGGCTCAACCCGAACCAGTGGTTTTTTCAGGTCGAGCGCGTGGCCATGGAGCAGGGCGGCAAGAACGTCGTGAGCTACGTGAACAGCGTCAACAAGTACTACCTGGCGTTCGACCAGGCCCGCAGTTCATTGGAACGTCCTGAGGCACGGTGACAGATCCAAGGATTCGATACGTATGACGCGTATTTTGCGATTTTCATATTTATAGAACCGATTAATATGGCGCCATTCTCAACTCAAACGGAATTAACCGCCATGAATGCTCAACTTAAATCGATCTTCAACACCCATGCCGGTTTCGGCATCACCGGCCTGCGGATTCTCATCGGCATCATCCTAATGGCCCACGGCAGCCAGAAACTGTTCGGTATGTTCGGCGGCTATGGCCTGGAAGGCACTGGCCAGTACATGGCGAGCCTGGGCCTGAACCCTGGCTACCTGATGGCGTTGATGTCCGGCAGCGCGGAATTCTTCGGCGGTCTGGCGCTGTTCCTTGGCTTGCTGGCACGGCCTGCAGCGCTGGTGGTGATCGTGATGCTGGTGGTGGCGATTCTCTCGGTGCACATCCACAACGGCTTGTTCATGGCCAACAACGGTTATGAGTTCGGACTGGCGCTGATCGCCGCTGCGGTGGCGGTGCTGTTCGAAGGCGCGGGTCGCCTGTCCGTCGACCGATTGATCGCGCGTCGCTGATTCACCCGTTCAAATCCGTAGCAGCCACATTGTTAGCAAACAAAAATCCCGGCCTCTCAGAGCGTCGGGATTTTTTTGCGTCCGGTTAGACAGGAGCGCGACGGTATCCGTCGATTGACAATGCCTACAGCGCTTCTCTAGGATGCCGTTCATGCGCCGATTTAAACAGCTACTTGCGGGGCGCCGGGTGACGGTCATTCGTCATCGAAATTCCGCTAAAGCGCTGGTTCGGTGTTGCCTCTCACCGCTGCCCAGCGGATCAATGAGGCAGAGAAAACGACACTATGAGCAGTCATTCCCACCCGCGTCCCCTCGTTCGTCTGGCCCCCATCGCCAGCCAGTTCAATCGTCGTAATCCACAAATCCTTCTGGGCGGCGCCCATCAGCCGACGTTGCTGCGTTACCTGGACGGCTGGCCGCGTCGCCAGGGCGGCCCGCACGCTTTCCTCATTCAATTCATCGAAACCGACGATGCCCTTGAGCGCTTCAGCAACGATCAGTTCGACTTGGCCGTGATTCAGGCGCCCGCTGCCGAGCGCGCGGAAGCGGTGATTCACCAACTGATCCGCGTCGCCCGACAGGGTTTGATCACGCGCTGCTGACGGCTCGCCGCCTGGGTTGCAACGGCTGATCGGGATGGCGCAGGTTGAAGCGGGCACGCATACCATTGGCGTGACGGCAATGGGCGACCAGCGCGCTGCGCAGGGTCCAGTCGGTGTTGATGATGTAGAAATTCTGGATGAAGCTGTTCTCGTCCGTCGACTCGAACCACTGATCGATCTTCCCGCTCAAGTCACTGGGCGCGTGCAGCGGCAATGAATACTTGGCGCACTGGATGGCGGTCAGGCTGAACTCGGGTTTGTTTTCCACTGCCACTTCGTTGACGAACGCCTTCAGGGTGTTGGTGTTGAACAGGTTTTCTCCCGGCCAGCGCTGCTTGACCCCGTCCCACAACAGCTCGTCGCCGGAGCGCCGGTTATAGGCAAGCACGACGTTTTTGCCCGGATGATCACGCCAGATGCCTTCCAGCGTCAGCCCGCTCAGCTGCCGTGGCACAGCCCTCGGGCCAAGGGTTTTGGTTAGCAGGTTCTGAAATTCCCTGTGGGTCAGTTCAGTGAAATCCTTGAACTGATGGAAATCCAGAATGACGATTTCACGCGCCGGGGAGCCGTTCTGTTCCAGTTCTTCAAAAAATGCATGGACGCACGCCAGAATGTCTCCGGCGACCGTGCGCCCTGACGAGGTCAGGTGGAACAGCTGAAAACGCCGCGGGTCACCCTTTTCATACTTCGAATAAAACGCCACGCGCAAATCCAGCGCGCGCACCCCCTGGCGCAATTGCTCCAGGGGCGCGACGTCCTGGGCCATCTCCTGGGGGACGGCGAAGTTGGGTGACAGCTTGTCGCTGCCGGCGTTGTGGGCGCCGGGGAGGATGAGTTGGTCAATGCGCAACTGCGCGAGTTCGGGGATGTGCGCCATCCAGTCGAGATGGGGCGGACGGGGTGAAGCCGGTGGGTTAAGGGGCATACAGTCATTCCTTGACGTGTGGTGAGGCTCCGAGGGCGGAGCGGGGTGAGCGGTCATTCGCTCGGAAAGTCCTTTTCTGGAGTGTGGCCGCCGCGTCACCGACGTCAACCAAGGCAGTTCTTCAGGTCTGTTACCCCATGTGAATGGCGGCCTGCGCTCATCTGACTTTCAGCACCACGCGACCGCGCACGGGATGCTCGTCGAGGTGGTTGTGCGCCTTGCCGAACTGCTCGAAGGGCCAGGTGCGGTGGATGTCCGGCTTGAGCAGACCCTTGGCCGTCAGATCGTTGATAGCGTCCAGTGCCCGCTGCAGGGCGGGGCCATTCTGCTCGATGCCCAGCTCCGGTTTGCCGGTGAAGTTTTCCAGGCAATGCACGTGGAAGCGCATGTTCTTGCGGAATGCCTGCTGCGCCGGGAAAGGCGTTTTGTTGCCACCGCGCAGGCCGTACAGCACCAGACTGCCGCGGGGCGCCAGCACGTCACCGAGCATCGACATCTGCATGCCGCCCAGTCCGTCGAACACCGCTTCGATGCCATGGCCTTGGGTCAGCGACTCGATGCGCAGGCCGATGTCGTCCTCGTCGGTGACGATCACCCGATCGGCGCCGTTCGCCAGCAGGTATTCACGGTCTTGCCCATGGGGCGTCGCCGCGATCACCCGCAGGCCCAACGCCTTGCCCAACTGCACGAAGGCAATGCCGGGGCTGTACGTCGCGTCGGTGACGAGCACGGTCTGGCCCGGTTGCACGTTGGCAAGCTCGACGAAGGCAAACCAGGCTAGCAGCATCGGCGTGTAGTGAACGCTGGCTTCCACCGGCGTCAGTGCGTCCGGGTAAAGGGTCAGCGCGTTGCGCGGGACCATCACGTGGTCGCCACACACCGGGTACTGGTTGGCGCTCATGGCTTTGAAGCTCGCCACCTTGTCGCCCACCTTCAAGTCGGTCACGCCAGCGCCCACGGCTTCGACGACGCCGGCCATTTCACTGCCCAGACCCGCTGGCAGTTGCACCGGTGCCAGTGACAGGTTCTGCCGCCACAACACGTCGTCCCAGCTGATGCCGATGGCTTCGGCACGAACCAGCACTTCCTGTGGGCCGGGGGACCGGTCAGGCTGCTCCTCGCAACTGAGCACATCGGCTTTGCCGAAGCGATGGAATTTGATGGCGCGTGACATTGTCGACCTCGATGCCTGTCGTTGAGTGTTGCAACGACTGTATCGATGGGGGCCACGGGGCACTATTTCTGTCGGTCGATACCCGACATGCCTGCTATCAATTCGCGTTGACGACTTCGCTGGCGTGAGCGCTTATTTGCCCCAGGCCCGTAAAGCATGTTCGACAAACTGCCGCACCTTGGGCAGGCGATAGCGGTCCTGGGGGTACATCAGCCACAGCGTGCGGCTGGGCGGTTGATAATCCTGCAGCAGTGGCACGAGCTTTCCGCTGGCGATGTCCTCGCTGATCAGCACGTCGGGCAGCATCGACACGCCCATCCCGGCGAGCACGGCCTGGCGCAGCGCCGGCGTGCTGTTGACGATCATCGAGCCCGACACCGGCACCTCCATCACGCCGTCGGGCCCGGTCAGGCGCCATAATTTGTCGGCGGCACGCCAGTCATCGCCGGCGGGGTAGGCGAACGCCAGGCAGTCGTGGTCGCGCAGGTCATCGGCGGTTTTCGGTGTACCCCGACGCTTCAAATAGACGGGCGCTGCGCAGATGGTCAGGGTGTAGTCCTGCAGGGGCCGGGCAATCAAGGCCGAAGATTCCGGGGTGCCGAGGCGGATGGCGGCGTCGAAACCGTGCTCGATCAGGTCCATCGTCTGATTGCTGAGCACCACCTCCACCTTGATCTCCGGGTAGCGTTGGACGAAATCGCTGAGCAACGGCGCCAGCCGTTCGGCGCCGAAGGCTGGCGGGGCGGTGACGCGCAAGGTGCCGCTGGGCTCGGTCTGGGCCTGTTCGGCCATGCGCTCGGAATCATTCACCAGCCCCAGTACTTCGACGCAACGTCGGTAGTATTCGAGGCCAAACTCGGTCAGGTTCTGCCGGCGCGTGGTGCGCTGCAACAGGCTCACTCCGAGGCGCTGCTCCAGTGCTTTCAGGTGATTGCCGACCATGGTCGTCGACATTTCGCACTGGCGCGCGGCCGCGGTCATACTGCCGCCTTCGACCACTTTGACGAAGACCGTCATCGCCAGAAATACATCCATTATCAAGTCCTGCTTTAAAGTCACTGAAGGGTGGCGCTCTTTATACATCAGAACGGGCTAACGATACTGGCCTCACTTACCCGTGACGGAGCCACCGACATGACCGCCGCCTGCCTGATGAACACCTACAAACCCATGCCGTTGAGCTTCATCCGTGGCGAAGGCGCGCGGCTGTGGGACGACAGCGGCCGTCTGTACCTGGACGCCGTCGCGGGTGTTGCGGTGACCAACGTCGGCCACAGCCACCCAAAGGTTGTCGCCGCGATCAGCGAGCAGGCCGGGCTGCTCTTGCACACGTCCAACCATTACCGCATCGACTGGCAGCAGAAGCTGGCGCAACGTCTGACCCGGCTGTCGGGGCTGGAACAGGTGTTTTTCAACAATTCCGGCGCCGAGGCCAACGAAACCGCGCTCAAGCTGGCGCGTTTGTATGGCTGGGCCAAGGGCATCGAGCATCCGCTGGTGCTGGTGATGGACAACGCCTTTCACGGCCGCACCCTCGGCACGCTGTCGGCCAGCGATAACGGCGCTGCGCGGCTGGGTTATCAGCCGATGTCCGGTGAGTTCGTGAAGGTGGCGTTCGGTGACATCGTTGCGGTTAAACAGGCGACGTTGGCGTATGGCGAGCGCATCGTCGCGGTGCTGGTCGAACCGATTCAGGGCGAGGGCGGTGTGGCGTTGCCGCCGCCGGGCTATCTAAAGGCACTGCGCGACCATTGCACTCAAAACGGTTGGCTGATGATGCTGGATGAGATCCAGACGGGCATAGGTCGGACGGGGCGCTGGTTTGCGTTCGAGCATGAGGGGATCGTTCCGGATGTGATGACGCTGGCGAAGGCGCTGGGCAATGGCATTCCCATTGGTGCGTGTCTGGCGACGGCGGCGGTGGCGCGGCTGTTCACGCCGGGCAGTCATGGCAGTACGTTTGGCGGTAATCCGCTGGCGTGCCGGGTGGGTTGTACGGTGTTGGATATCGTTGAGGATGAGGGGCTTTTGCTCAATGCGGCGGTGCAGGGGGAGCGGTTGCTGGCGGGTCTGCGCGCTGCGCTGGCGGGGCACGCTGATGTGGCGCAGGTGCGGGGGATGGGGTTGATGATCGGGATTGAGTTGAGGCGGCCGATTCGGGATGTGTGTCTGGTGGCGGCGCAGGAGTATGGGGTGTTGATCAATGTGACGCGTGGGCAGACGATTCGGCTGTTGCCGCCGTTGGTGATTGATGCAAACGATGTGGACCGGATCGTGGCAGGCGTCGTAGGGGCGCTTCGCGGTTGAGGTTTTTAAGATCAAGATCAAGATCAAGATCAACGACCTTAAGATCAAGAGCGTCTGCCTGGGGGCAGACGTTTCGCCTTCGGCGAGTTACTTGGAAAAGCACCCCAAGTAACCAAGGGTGCTTGCTCCTGGTTGGGTTCCTCCTTCGTCGGAATACCCTCACTTCGACGACGCTCCGTGGGCCCGCGCCGAACGGACATCCATGTCCTGACGGCGCTCTCGCCGCATCCATGCGGCTCGGCCCACTCC
Organism: Pseudomonas sp. GW821-FHT02H06; assembly: GCF_059421525.1. Taxonomy (NCBI): domain Bacteria; kingdom Pseudomonadati; phylum Pseudomonadota; class Gammaproteobacteria; order Pseudomonadales; family Pseudomonadaceae; genus Pseudomonas; species Pseudomonas sp. GW821-FHT02H06. Next base: position 100,494 of record NZ_JBWKVD010000011.1, on the reverse strand, counting down.
GCGTCGTCTGCGTTCAGCCTGCACCAAAGTCGCGATTGGTGGTGACTGGACTTTTTGCGTCGTAATGATGATCAAAGGCGAAAATCAAAGCCCGTCTTATGTAGCCCCGCCCAATTTTCGACGCAACCCAAAAGCTGGCAACTCGGTCTATCAGGCCATGGCACGTTTAAGCAAATGTGGGAGCGAGCTTGCTCGCGAAAGGCCCGAAGGGCAACAAAGTCGCGATCTATCGACAAGCTCTAAAAAGCGCCCCGCCTTATTTCCCGGACAATTCCATGATCATCGCCGCCGTCAGGTAGAGCCTCGGGGCGATGCTGGTGAGGTCCATGTATTCGTCGTCGGCGTGGAGGCCGGCGCCGACGACGCCCATGGTTTCGAGGACGGCGGGTTTTTGGCTGTCGGGGACGTAGGCGTAGCCGGCGTCGGTGCCGAAGCGCATGGCGATGGGTTCGAGGGTGCGGCCGGTTTTGGCGTAGATCGCCTGGGCGGTTTTGGCGAGGGCGTCGGTTGCGGGGTTTTTTGCCAGTGGGGGGCGGCCTTTGTCGAGGCGGAAGGTGACGTCGGTGCCGTCGATCATTTTGCCCTGCACGATGCGCTGACCGTCGGCCAATACGCGATCGGATTCGCTCAGGTCTGAATAGCGCATGTCGCCCTCAGCCGCGGCGCTCGACGGGATGATGTTGCGCTTCTCGCCGCCTTTGATCAGGGTCCAGTTCACCGTAGTGCCCTTGGCCGAATCGCCCAGGTCCTTAAGCTGCACCAGTTGATGGGCCAGTTCCATGGCCGCATTGCGCCCGGCTTCCGGGGCGGAGCCGGCGTGGGAGGATTTGCCTTTGACATCGACGAACACGCCGTTGATGCCGTTGGTGGCGACCGTCACGGCGTCCTTGTCCGGTGGCTCGAACGAGAACACGTAGTCGTGCTTGCGGGCGAGTTCGGCGATCAGGGTTTTCGAGCCGGCGGACCCCGTTTCCTCGTCAGGGTTGAACAGCACGGTGATCGTGCCGAAGTCCTTGAATTTCTGGTCTTCCAGCAGCTTCAGGGTATGCAGCACCATCGCCACGCCACCTTTGGCGTCGGCCACGCCAGGGCCGTAGGCGTGATCGCCGTCGACGCGGAAAGGCCGCTTGGCGGCGGTGCCCGGACCGAACACGGTGTCGTAGTGGATCATCAGCAGAAAGGATTTGCTGCCCGTGCCCTTGAGGGTGCCGACGATGTTATCGCCCGCCGAGGGCGTTGCCGGCGTGGTTTCGACTGTTGCGCCTAAAGCCTTCAGCCGTTCGACCAGCACCGCACTGACCATTTTCAGGCCGGGTGCCTGACCCGTTCCGGTGTCGATGTCGACCAGTTGCTTGACGGTGGCCAGATAAGGTTTCTGCTCGGCCTCGGCCTTCTTCAATAACTGCTCTGGGGAGACATCGGCGGCATAGGCGCAGCCAGCAAAAAAAGCGCCGCCGCTCAACAGCGCGGCGAGGATGGAAGTCGTCAGGGCGGTACGTCGAACGTGCATGCTGGATCCCTCAGATGATGGTCGAGTTGTTGTGATGTCCATGGGACCCACATCGTTCCCGCAGCATAGGTCGTCAGGCACTGACCGTGGGCCGGATTTTCCGGGAGAGCCGCTGCTGGCTGACAGGTCATCGGCCGGGCATGGTGCTTTTCCGCAGCCGCCGCGCTTTCCTACATCATTCACCGTAGAATCCCCGTCTGAAATAAAACGCGACGAGGTTGCAGCGGTGGATTTACAGCAGGGCTTCGTCCTGACCCGGCATTGGCGCGACACGGACGCCGGCACCGAAGTGGAATTCTGGCTGGCCACCGACGAGGGGCCGCGCCAGGTGCGCCTGCCGTACCAGACCTCCGTCGCGTTTATCCCGGAGCAGCACCGCGAGCGCGCTGAAGCCGTGTTGCGCAACGAGCGCCATGTCGAGCTCAAGCCACTGGAGCTGTGTGATTTCCGCCATCGCCCGGTGATGGGGCTGTATACGCGTCAGCATCGCCAGTTGATGAACCTGGAAAGCGACCTGCGCAAAGCCAGCGTCGACGTCTACGAAGCCGATATCCGCCCGCCCGAGCGCTACCTGATGGAGCGTTTCATCACCGCGCCGGTGCAGTTCGGCGGGCGGCCGGACGCCAACGGCCTGTTGCTGGACGCGCAACTCAGGCCTGATCCACGGTACCGACCGACCCTGAAACTGGTCTCGCTGGACATCGAAACCACCGAGCGCGGCGAGCTGTATTGCATCGGCCTGCACGGCTGCGGCGAGCGTCAGGTGTACATGCTCGGCCCGGCCAATGGCGACGACGCCCAGGTGAATTTCAAGCTCGAATACTGCGACACCCGCGTTGCGCTGCTGGAGAAACTCAACGAATGGATGGCCCGCCATGACCCCGACGGGATCATCGGCTGGAACGTGGTGCAGTTCGATTTGCGCGTGCTGCATGAGCACTCGCGGCGCTTGAATGTGCCGCTGCGTCTGGGGCGCGGCGGCGAGGTGATGACCTGGCGCGAACACGGCGCGCGCAACAATCACTTCTTCGCGGCGGCGGCCGGGCGCTTGATCATCGACGGCATCGAAGCGCTGCGTTCGGCGACCTGGAGCTTTCCCTCGTTCAGCCTGGAAAACGTATCGCAGACGCTGCTGGGCGAAGGTAAGGCCATCGACAATCCGTATCAGCGCATGGACGAGATCAACCGCATGTTCGCCGAGGACAAGCCGGCGCTGGCGCGTTACAACCTCAAGGACTGCGAGCTGGTCACGCAGATTTTCGCCAAGACCGAGCTGCTCACCTTCCTCCTCGAACGCGCCACGGTGACCGGCCTGCCGGTGGATCGAAGCGGCGGTTCGGTGGCCGCGTTCGAGCATTTGTATATCCCGCTGATGCACCGCCAGGGCTTCGTCGCGCCGAACCTGGGCGAGCGCATGCCGGAAGCCAGCCCCGGCGGTTTCGTCATGGATTCGCGCCCCGGGCTGTACGAATCGGTGTTGGTGCTCGATTACAAGAGTCTGTATCCGTCGATCATCCGCACCTTTCTGATTGACCCCGTAGGCTTGATCGAAGGCCTCAAGCACCCCGACGACAGCGAGTCGGTGGAAGGCTTTCGTGGCGCGCGTTTTTCCCGAACCCGGCATTGTCTGCCGGCCATCGTTTCGCGGGTGGCCGAAGGGCGCGAGGTGGCCAAACACGAGCGCAATGCGCCGCTGTCCCAGGCGCTGAAAATCATCATGAACGCCTTCTACGGCGTGCTCGGTTCCAGCGGTTGCCGGTTCTTCGACACGCGGCTGGCATCGTCGATCACCCTGCGCGGGCACGAGATCATGCACCAGACCCGGCTGCTGATCGAAGCCCAAGGCTACGAGGTGATCTACGGCGATACCGACTCGACGTTCGTCTGGCTGAAAAAAGCCCATGAGCAGGACGATGCCGCGCAGATCGGCACCGCGCTGGTCAAGCAGGTCAACGACTGGTGGCGCGCTCATGTGAAAGAGGAATACGGGCTGGAGAGTGCGCTCGAGCTGCAATTCGAAACCCACTTCAAGCGCTTCCTGATGCCGACCATTCGCGGCGCGGAGGAGGGCAGCAAGAAGCGTTATGCAGGTTTGGTGACCCGCGCCGATGGCAAAGACGAAATGGTCTACAAGGGGCTGGAGGTCGTGCGCACTGACTGGTCGCCGCTGGCCCGGACTTTTCAGCAGGAGCTGTACCTGCGGATTTTCCAGCGTCAGCCGTTTCAGGAATACATTCGGGAGTACGTGGGCCGAACCCTGGCTGGGGAACTCGACGGCCAACTTGTCTATCGCAAGCGCCTGCGCCGGGCCCTCGACGATTACGAACGCAACGTGCCGCCCCATGTGCGCGCCGCGCGGCTGGCCGATGAGTACAACCGCCAGCAGGGTCGGCCGTTGCAGTACCAGAATGGCGGCTGGATCAGCTACGTGATCACGGTCGCCGGACCCGAGCCGCTGGAAGTGCGGACGGCGGCCATCGACTACGATCACTACATCAGCAAACAGCTGCAGCCGATTGCCGACGCGATCCTGCCGTTCGTGATCTCGCGGACCATCGATCTCAGTTCCCAGGACCAGTTCAGCTTCGACTTTTGATCCGCATTTTCACGCCAGCGGATTGATCCGCAGCGCCTCCAGCACCACGCGAAACGCCGCCGTGTGCTGGCGCCGGCTGGGGTAGTAAAGGTGGTAGCCCTCGAACGGCTCGCACCAGTCGGCGAGCACTTCCACCAGTTCGCCCTGCTCGATATGCCCGGCCACCAGCCCCTCGGGAAGCTGCGCCAGACCGACGCCGTCCAGGCAACCCTGCAAAATCTGAAACACGCTGTTCATGATCAACGGGCCGTCGACGCGCACGCGGATATCACGGCCGTCTTTGGCGTACTCCCATTGATACAGCGCGCCATGGGTGGGCAGGCGCAGGTTGATGCAGCGATGGCGGGGCAAGTCCTCCGGCACCTGCGGCGTGGAATGCCGCGCCAGGTACTCGGGGGACGCCACGGTCATCAGCCGCAGCGGCGGGGCGATCGGCGCGGCGATCATGTCCGCCGCGAGGGTGTCACCCAGGCGCACACCGGCATCGATGCGCTGGGCAACAATGTCGGTCAGGCCGTAGTCGGTGACCAGCTCAATGGTCATGTCCGGGTATTGATCGAGCAATGGTTTGAGGCGAGGCCAGAGCACGTAACGCGCGGCGAATTCATCGGCGGTGATGCGCACCGTGCCGGACGGGCGGCCGCTGTGCTCGATGGCGGCGTTGACCTGCTCTTCAATGCTGTCGAGCAGCGGCGCCAGTCCCTTGAATAACTGCTCGCCGACCTCGGTGCGGGTCACGCTGCGGGTGGTGCGGGTGAGCAGGCGAACGCCGAGACGTTCCTCCAGTGCGCGCATGGTCTGGCCGACGGCGGAGGGGGAGATGCCCAGCGCCGCGGCGGCGCGGGTGAAATTCCCTTCTCGACCCACGGCGACGAACACGGCCAGATCATCGAGTTTGTAATCCGCCATTGCGAAGCGCTCCTTCATTTTGATCGAAGCATTCTACGGATACTGTCGCCAATGTGCCCTTGTTACGCTGGCTGCACACTTTCTGGAGATCTGACATGACCGCCACTGACAGCGCTGCTGAAGACATGCAAATCCACCGCGCCGGCTCGGCCAAAGCCATCAAGGGCCCCGCAGACTGGTTCACCGGCGACGTGCGCATTGACCTGATTTTCAACGCCCCGGCACCGGCGCGGGTCGGTCTGGCCATCGTGAATTTCCAGCCGGGCGCGCGCACTAACTGGCACACCCACCCGCTGGGCCAGATCCTGCTGGTCACCGATGGCGTCGGCTGGACCCAGTGTGAAGGCGGGCCGAAAACCGAAATCCGTCCGGGTGATCTGATCTGGTGTAACTGCGGCCGTCGTCACTGGCACGGCGCAACGGACACCACCGCCATGCAACACGTCGCGGTCAATGAAGCGCTGGACGGCAAGCCGGTGGACTGGCTGGAGCCGGTGACCGAGCAGACCTACCTGGCCGGGCCGGTCAAAAAAGACTGAGGGGCTGGTGCGGAGACGATCATGACGCCGCCACGGCCTGGCTGCGCAGCCGCGTAATGTCCTTTTTCGGCGGTGCGCCAAACAGCCGACCGTACTCGCGACTGAACTGCGACGGGCTTTCGTAGCCGACCTTGAACGCTGCACTGGCGGCGTCCTGATGGTCGTTGAGCATCAGCCGCCGGGCTTCGTTCAGGCGCAGCCATTTCTGGTACTGCAGCGGGCTCATGGACGTGAGGTTGCGAAAGTGCAGGTGGAAGTTCGGCGCGCTCATCTGCACCCGCGCGGCCAGGTCTTCGACGCGCAGGGCTGTCGCGTAATTGAGCTTCAGCCAGTCGATGGCCTTGGCGATGCGGTAACCCTGACTGTCGACCGACGCAATGTGCCGTAGCAGCGGCGCTTGATCGCATGTGAGCAGGCGGAAGTGAATCTCGCGCTGCAACAGGGGCCAGAGCACCGGAATGGCGTCGGGCTCCTGCAACAGGTCGACCAGTCGGGCCAAGGGATCGAGCAGCGCTGAGGTCAGGCTGGCGATGCCCGCGCTTTTGCCCACGGTGCGCGCCTTCGGTGTTGGCGCATCCCCTTGGGCGATCAGCTCGGTCAAGGTGCGCAGGTCCAGCTTGAACACCAGTCCCAGGCACGGCACGTCCGCGCTGGCGAGGGTCACGGCGGAGTTGGCCGGCACGTCCAGCGAGGTGATCAGAAAGCGCGTCGTGTCGTAGGGGTAGACGTCGCTGCCGATGACCATTTCCTTGGCGCCCTGGACCACCAGCACGATGCTTGGCGCGAGGATGCACATGACCGGCGGCGAGGGCGCTTCGCGACGAAACAGGCCGAGGTCGGCGATGGCGGTGGGAAAGTCACCGGAGGCCGGCGTGAGGTGCCCGATGATGTTCGTCAGCGACCGCAGCTGCACGGTGTCCGAAGCGCGGCACGCGGGTGTGGAAGCGGATGTCAGTGGCATGTCTGCGGCCCTCGGAATCAAGTCGAAACTGTACGTGCCCGGCAAAACAGCCGTCCAGCCTCGCGCCTCGGGATTGATCGGATCAGGCAAGAAAACCACCGGATCGCTCTACGGGTTGCCCGGCCCGCGCCATGAAGATGTGCATCGCACACTTCATTTGCGCCATGCCCTGGCGCCGGAGACATTCATGAAACAGCTGATGATGGGGCTGGCCTTGCTGGTCAGCTCATTCGCGACAATGGGAGCCGATATGTCCAGCGGAGCTGACAACTTCTACACCAGTGAACAGGTCACCCGGCAGAAGGTGACGTTCAACAACCAGTACCAGATGAAAACAGTGGGCAACCTGTTCGTGCCCAAAGACATGATCAGCGGCCGCAAGTACCCCGCGATCATCGTCGGTCACCCGATGGGAGCCGTGAAGGAACAGAGCTCGAACCTGTACGCGCAGAAACTGGCCGAGCAGGGTTTCATTACGCTGGCCATCGACCTGTCCTTCTGGGGTGAAAGCGAAGGCCGGCCGCGCAATCTGGTGTCCCCCGAGATCTACGCCGAAGACTTCAGCGCCGCCGTCGATTACCTCGGCAGCCAGGGCTTCGTCGATCGCGACCGCATCGGCGTGCTGGGTATCTGCGGCAGCGGCAGTTTCGCCATCAGCGCTGCGAAGATCGACCCACGGATGAAGGCCGTCGCGACCGTGAGCATGTATGACATGGGCGGCGTCAATCGCAACGGCCTTCAGCATTCGGTCAGTGTCGAGCAACGCAAAGAAGCCATCGCGGCCGCCGCTGCACAACGTGATGTCGAGTTTGCCGGTGGCAAAACCCAGTACACCAGCGGCACCGTGGACACACTCACCGAACACTCCAACCCGATTGAGCGTGAGTTTTACGATTTCTACCGGACCCCACGCGGCGAGTTCAGTCCCAAGGGCCAGTCGCCTGAGCTGACCACGCATCCCACGCTGACCAGCAACGTGAAGTTCATGAACTTCTACCCGTTCGCTGACATCGAGACGATTTCACCGCGGCCAATGCTGTTCATCGCCGGCGAGAACGCCCATTCCCGTGAGTTCAGCGAGGAGGCTTATCGCCTGGCCGGTCAGCCCAAAGAGCTGGTGATCATTCCGGGTGCCGGGCACGTGGACTTATATGACCGGGTGGATCTGATTCCTTTCGACAGGCTCACGTCTTTCTTTCAGACCCATCTGAAGTAACCCCAAGGCTGTTCAAGACGGCTCGATCCGGTCACGTGCCGGATCCTGCCGGAACGGTCCTTTTTGTTGCACGCGCGGTTTGCGCGCCATTTGTTGATCACTGGCCCCGCTGCACGACGGGGCTGAATGAGCTGGAGCATGTTCATGGGCACCCCCTCTGTATCGATGACCGAAACAACCCACCGTGTGTGGGGCGCCGTGCTGGCGATGTCGCTGTGCGCGTTCGCGCTGGTCGCGTCCGAGTTTTTACCGGTCAGTCTGCTGACGCCCATTGCTGCAGACTTGAGCCTGACCGAAGGCCAGGCAGGTCAGGCGATCTCAATCTCGGGTTTTTTTGCGGTGGTCACCAGCCTGTTTCTCTCTGCGCTGACCCGTGGGCTTGATCGCAAGCCGGTGCTGCTGACCCTGACTGCCTTACTGATCGTTTCGGGGGCAATGGTTGCCTTCGCGCCGAATTACCCGGTGCTGATGTTCGGTCGGGCGGTGCTGGGTGTTGCGATCGGCGGTTCATGGTCGATGAGCACGGCGGTGATGATGCGCATTGCCCCCGAGTCGATGGTGCCCAGGGCCATCGCCATGGTGCAGAGCGGTACGGCGCTGGCCACCGCCGTTGCGGCGCCTCTGGGCAGTTTTCTGGGCGGGCTGATTGGTTGGCGCGGCGCGTTTTTCTGCGTGGTCCCGCTGGCTGCATTGGCGCTGTGCTGGCAGGCCTTCACGCTGCCGCGCATGCCCAGTGAGCGCTCGTCCGGATCGGCGATGGACGTGTTTCGATTGCTGGGCCGCGCGAAGGTGGTCTACGGGATGGCGGCGGTAGCCTTCCTGTTCATGGGTCAGTTTGCGCTGTTCACCTACCTGCGTCCGTTTCTGGAATCGGTGACCAGGGTCGATGTGCCGAAGCTGTCGATCCTGCTGCTGATCATCGGCGTCTCAGGGCTGGCCGGGACGCTGATGATTGGCGCCGTATTGGCAAAAAGTCTGTACCGGGTACTGATCGCCATTCCGGTGCTGATGGCCGGCATTGCCATCGCGCTGCTGACCTGCGGTCAGTCGTTTGCCATGACCGCTGTGATGCTCGGGGCCTGGGGTCTGATCTCGACCTGTGCGCCGGTGGGATGGTTCACCTGGCTGACCCGCACGCTGCCCAAAGACGCCGAGGCGGGAGGAGGGCTGATGGTCGCGGTGATCCAGCTGGCGATCACGCTGGGCGCAACGGCGGGTGGCTTGCTGTATGACGGGATGGGCTACAGCGCGACGTTTATCACGAGCGGCGTGTTTTTGCTCGTCGCCGCGCTGTTGGCGTGGAAGGTGTCGCGGACCGCAGCGGTAACTGCATGAAGCGTGCAGGCGGTGTGACGCAATCATGCGCCACGCCGCAGCCTCACTCTTTCACGTCCATGAAATCCTTGGCCCAGGCCACGTAATTTTCCGGGAAGGTGTAGGTGTGGGTCAGTTCGGTGGCGCTGTGATTCGAGGTGCTGTGGGTGACCTGGCGCTGGGCGCGGAGGCTGTCGTAGGTGGCCTTGATCGCGGCGAAGTACGCCGCGTGCCCGGCGACCACCACTCGCACGCCCAGATCGGCGAGGCGCTGGCGGTCATTGAGCTCGGGGTTGCCGTAGGTCACCAGCATCAGCGGGACGGTGAGCTTTTCCGAAATCTGCTCCAGGTGCTCGAAGTCCTTGATGCCAACGATGCAGATGCCGTCGGCGCCGGCCTTTTCGTAGGCGAGGGTACGTTCGATGATGTCCTGGACCGGCAGCACGCCAGCGTTGGTCCGGGCGACGATCGTCAGTTCCGGATCGACGCGGGCTTCAAGGGCGGCCTTGACCTTGCCGATGCCTTCTTCGATGGAGACCAGGTCCGTGGATTTGCGCCCGAATTGCGCCGGCAGCAAGGTGTCTTCGATGGTCAGCGCCGCCACACCGGCGCGCTCCAGTTCTTCCACGGTGCGCATCACGTTCAGGGCGTTGCCGTAGCCATGGTCGGCGTCGGCAATAAAAGGCAGTTGCGCGACGCGGCCGATGCGGGTGGCCTGCTCGACGAACTCGCTCAAGGTGATCAACGCGAAATCAGGGGCTGCCAGCACCTGCAGCGACGCCACCGAGCCGCCCAGAATACCGACCTCAAAACCCAAATCCGCCGCGATGCGCGCCGACATGGGATCGAACACTGAAGCCGTCTCGACGCAGTGCTGCGAAGCCAGCTGCTCACGGAATTTGCGACGCAAAGCGGAGTGGGAAATTCTGGACATAAGGCTTCCTGATTCTGGCCGTCATCTAAATGCCAGCAATGCTACCGCAAATTCAGGCTGAAACGTCTCACCTCGACGAGCGACGTGCATAGATTTGCGCAGGTGGCAGCGCGGCCCCGACCGCCGCAGCGCCTGGGAGGACCAGCTTCAGCCGGGAAGGCATTTGCATTACACCGAAGAATTGAGGGTGAACACCCCGGCCTCTTCCCGGCTGAAGCCGGTCCTACGGAAGCAGTCTTTCTGCCACCAGGTGATGCCGATCGTTTCCACGCTCTGCGTGGTAATGCCGCCCCGGACGCTCCGCGTCCAGCAGAAGACGCGCATTCGAGAGCGGGAGGTGACGCGGAGCGTCACAGGCTGCATCCCCACGCGGAGCGCGGGGACGATCAAGGGCGGGGCTGACTCTGCCGCGCTGGGTAGGACCGGCTTCAGCCGGGAAGGGGCCAGACCTTGAGCCGCAATCCCCGAACTGAAAATACCGAAGCAAGCGCTTGCGTGAATCGATTCAGCTGTTCTAGGATTCAGCTGTTCCGAAATATTTCACAGCAACACCCGAGTGCCACCCGCAAAGAGGTGGCCCAGGCATAAAAACAAGAAACCTCGGAGATCCACATGATCAGCTCGTCTGTTCGATTGCCGCCTGTGCTGTCCGCGCTCGTCACATCTGCCTCATCGGCCGCCCGGCCATGAGCGCCGTCCTCGCTATGTCCCCTCAACCCGTGCTGGAAATGACCGCCATTTCCAAGACCTTCAACGGCTTGCGCGTGCTGAAAAATGTCGCTCTCAAGGTCTACGCCGGTGAGGTTCATGCCCTGATGGGCGAGAACGGCGCGGGCAAGTCGACGCTGATGAAGATTTTGTCCGGCGCCTATCAGGCCGATGCCGGTGGCGAGATCCGCATCGACGGCCAGGCCCTGAGCGCGTTTGACCCGTTGTCCGCCAAAGCGCGCGGCATCGCGGTGATCTATCAGGAACTGAGCCTGTGCCCGAACCTCAGCGTCGCCGAAAACATTTATCTGGGCCGCGAACTGCGCCGTGGCTGGAGCATCGATCGCAAGGCGATGGAAGCCGGCTGCGTTGACGTGCTGGTGCGCCTGGGTGCCGATTTCAAACCGTCCACCAAGGTCAGCGTGCTGTCGATTGCCGAGCGGCAACTGGTCGAGATTGCCCGGGCCCTGCACGCCAACGCGAAAATCCTGGTGATGGACGAGCCGACCACGCCGCTGTCTTCCCGAGAGACCGACCGCCTGTTCGCGCTGATCAAACAGCTGCGTGACCAGGGCCTGGCGATCATTTACATCAGCCATCGCATGGCCGAAATCTACGAGTTGTCCGACCGGGTGTCGGTGCTGCGCGACGGCGAGTACGTCGGCATGCTGGAGCGCGACGCGCTATCGGCCGAGGCGCTGGTGAAGATGATGGTCGGCCGCGACCTGTCCGGTTTCTACAAGAAAGAACACGCCGCCTACGACCGCGGCGCGGTCGTCATGCGCGTGCGCGACATGGCCGACGGCAAGCGCGTCAAGCCGTGCAGTTTTGATCTGCACGCCGGCGAAGTGCTGGGCATCGCCGGGCTCGTCGGGGCGGGGCGCACGGAACTGGCGCGTTTGATTTTTGCCGCTGACTCGCGCATCTCCGGCACCCTTGAAGTGGCCGGCAAGGCGATCACCGATCTGCGCAACCCCACCGACGCCATCCGTGCAGGGGTGGTTTACCTGACCGAAGATCGCAAGGCCCAGGGCCTGTTTCTGGACATGAGCGTGCGCGACAACATCAATGTCTGCGCCTGCGTACCCGACGCCCATGCCGGTGGCGTGCTTGATCGGGGACGTGGGGCTAAGCGGGCAATCGAAGCGATTCGTTCACTGTCGATCCGCGTGGCCTCGGGCAAGGTCAATGTCGGCGCGCTGTCCGGCGGCAATCAGCAGAAGGTGCTGCTGGCGCGGCTGCTGGAGGTCAAACCCCACGTGCTGATTCTTGACGAGCCAACGCGCGGCGTGGACATCGGCTCCAAGTCAGAGATCTACCGAATCATCAACGAACTGGCCAAGGCCGGCGTCGGCATCGTGGTGATCTCCAGCGAGCTGCCGGAAATCATCGGCACCTGCGACCGCGTGCTGATCATGCGTGAAGGCGAGCTGGTGGCTGAAGTCGGCGGGGCGTCGGGGGAAGAGATTTCCCAGGAGCGGATCATTGATCTGGCAACAGGCAGTGCGCAGGTGGCTCATGTCTAGACCGACACCGAAAGCGCGTACAAAAAAAACATGGCTACGTTGCAAATTTTCCTGCGGATGAACGAACTGTGGGAGTGAGCTTGCTCGCGAAGGGGCCGGTGCATCCGCCGGATATCCAGCGGTCGAAAGACCGTCTTCGCGAGCAAGGTGGATCGCCACCCCGGTCTCTCCCACGTGAAAAGTGCCTGCCGCATGACAGCGCGGCGTCTGGTCGGTGGTGTAGATCAGATGTCATCAATCAACAACAATAAAAAGGAAACCAGGCCATGAGTCTGCCCCTGGAAAACTCGCCCACCGTTGCCGCCATCAGCAAGCGTGAACGTGCGCGCGAATTGATGCGCACCGTTGGCATGCTGCCGGTGCTGATTCTGTTGCTGATCGGCTTTTCGCTGATGACCGACACCTTCATGAGCTGGCAGAACCTGTCGATCATCACCCAGCAAGCCTCGGTCAACGTGGTGTTGGCGGCCGGCATGACCTTCGTGATTCTGACGGCGGGGATCGACCTCTCGGTAGGCGCGATTCTCGCGGCCTCCGCGGTGGTTGCCCTGCAAGCCTCGATGTCGCCGCAGTTCGGCATGCTCGGCATTGCCGCCGGCGTCGGTTTCGGCCTGCTGCTGGGGCTGGTCAATGGTGGCCTGATTGCCTTCATGCGCCTGCCGCCGTTCATCGTCACCCTCGGCGCGCTCACCGCCATGCGCGGCCTGGCGCGTCTGCTGGCCGACGACAAAACCGTGTTCAACCCCGACCTGCCGTTCGCCTTCATCGGCAACGATTCGGTGCTCGGCGTGCCGTGGCTGGTGATCATCGCCGTGGCGGTCATCGTGGTCTCGTGGTTCATCCTGCGCCGCACGGTGATGGGCGTGCAGATCTACTCGGTGGGCGGCAACCCCGAAGCGGCGCGCCTGTCCGGGATCAAGGTGTGGAAGGTGTTGCTGTTCGTCTACGCGGTGTCCGGTGCGCTGGCCGGGCTCGGCGCAGTGATGAGCGCCTCGCGCCTGTTCGCCGCCAACGGCCTGCAGCTGGGCCAGTCCTACGAGCTGGACGCCATCGCGGCGGTGATCCTCGGCGGCACCAGTTTCACCGGCGGCGTCGGCACCATCGGCGGCACCCTGATCGGCGCGCTGATCATCGCGGTGCTGACCAACGGCCTGGTGCTATTGGGCGTGTCCGATATCTGGCAATACATCATCAAGGGGATCGTGATCATCGGCGCGGTGGCGCTGGATCGCTATCGCCAGTCCGGTGCGCGAACCTGATTCAACGCTGTCTGGCTGCACGCGTTTCAACGAAGACTCCGACAATAATCACAAGAGAGAACCCATGAACTTCAAACGCAAATTCCCTGCTGTCATATCCCTGTGCCTGGCCGCGTTGCTGTCACAGAGCGTTCAAGCCCGCGAGCTGAAATCCGTCGGCATCACCCTGGGTTCCCTGGGCAACCCGTATTTCGTCACCCTGGCCGACGGCGCCAAGGCGAAGGCCATGGAGCTCAACCCTAACGTCAAAGTGACTTCCGTCTCCGCCGATTACGACCTGAGCAAGCAGTTCTCCCAGATCGACAACTTCATTGCGTCGGGCGTTGACCTGATCCTGATCAATGCAGTGGACCCGAAGGCCATTGCTTCGGCGATCAAGAAGGCCCAGGCCGCCGGCATCAAAGTCGTGGCCGTGGACGTCAGCGCCGCCGGTGTCGACGCCACCGTGCAGACCGACAACGTCGAAGCGGGCAAGCTGGCCTGTCAGTTCATCGTCGACAAGCTGTCGGGCAAGGGTAACGTGATCATCGAGAACGGCCCGCAAGTCACCGCCGTGACCGACCGCGTCACCGGCTGCAAATCAGCCTTCGCCGCCGCGCCGGACATCAAGATTCTTTCCGACGATCAGGACGCCAAAGGCTCCCGCGAAGGCGGCCTGAACGCGATGCAGGGTTACCTGACGCGCTTCCCGAAAATCGACGGTCTGTTCGCGATCAACGACCCCCAGGCCATTGGCAGTGACCTGGCCGCCAAGCAGCTGAAACGCAGCGGCATCGTCATCACGTCGGTCGACGGCGCGCCGGACATCGAGCAAGCGCTCAAGTCCGACACCTCGATTCAGGCCTCCGCCAGCCAGGACCCCTGGGCCATGGCGCAGCAGGCGGTGGTCATCGGCAACGATTTGCTCAACGACAAGAAGCCGGCTGAAGCGGTCACTCAACTCACGCCGAAACTGATCACCCGCGACAACGTCGGTTCCTACAGCGGCTGGTCCAGCAAGCACTGAGACGCAGGGCTGAAGGAGTCGGCGCAGTGATCAAAATGGAAGACGTGGCGAAGCGGGCGAGGGTATCGACGTCGACCGTTTCCCACGTGCTCAACGGCACGCGCAAGGTCAGCGCCAAGACGGTGGAAGCGGTGCAGCGGGCGGTTCAGGACTTGGGCTACATCCCCAACACCCTGGCGCGCTCGCTGGCCCGTTCGCGCACCAACACCATTGGCGTGGCGATTTCGGCGCTGTCGAACCACTATTTCAGCGAGACCGTGCACGCCATCGAAACCGAATGCGCGCGCCACGGCATCATGATGTTGTTCGTCGACACCCACGACGATCCCGCCCAGGAACTGCGGGTGGTGCAGGCGCTGCACCATCGGCGTGTGGACGGCATTCTGCTTGCGCCGTCCAGCGATCCGCAGCAGGCAGCGTTGGCGTACTTGCGCAGCAACGTCATTCCCAGCGTGTTGGTGGACCGGATGGCGGTGGAGGGTTTTGATCAGGTGGGCGTCGAGAATCGCCAGTCCACCGCTGAGTTGGTGACCCACCTCATCGGCCACGGTCATCGGCGCATCGGCATGATTGCCGGGCATCGCGGGCTGAGCACGACGGAGGAGCGTATTGAGGGCTACCGGCAGGCGCTGGTCGAGGCTGATCTGCCGTGGGATCCGCAGTTGCTGATCGACGGCGAGTCGAACAGCGAATCGGCACGGGTCGCCACGTCAGCGCTGTTGCGCCTGAAGCCGCCGCCCACGGCGATTCTGGCGGCGAATAACCTGATGACCATCGGCGCCATGCACGCGCTGCGCGACGCCAGCATTGAGGTGCCGCAGCAGATGGCGCTGGTGGGTTTCGATGATTTCGACTGGGCGGACTTTTTCCTGCCGCGCTTGAGCGTGATCGCTCAGCCGGTGCAGGCCCTGGGCGCGCGGGCGGTGCAGTTGCTGTTGCAGCGCATCGATAAACCCGAGGGCAAACGACTGTCGGAGCGACTGGCGCCGACGCTACGCATTCGCAATTCGTGCGGATGCCCTTAGGCGTCCGCTGACAGGAATGACACCTTAATGAAGCAGCTTGTTTCCCTGGGCATCGACCTCGGCACGTCCGAGCTGAAGGCCATTTTGCTGAGCGCCGAGGGCGAAGTGCTGGCCCAGGCCGGTGCCCGGGTGGAAGTCAGCCGCCGGCAGTCGGGTTGGTCGGAGCAGAACCCGGCCGATTGGTGGCAGGCCTGCCTATGTGCGCTCGGGCAGTTGCGGACAAACGATCCTCAGGCATGGGCGCGGGTCGGCTGCATGGGTTTGTCGGGACAGATGCACGGCGCGGTTATGTTGGATGCGGCGGAGCAAGTGCTGTATCCGGCGATTCTCTGGGACGACTCCCGCGCGGTGCTTCAGGCGTCGCGGCTGAACGAGGATTTCCCGGATTACGCCGAGGTCACCGGCAGCCTGGCCATGGCCGGGCTCACTGCGCCGAAGCTGTTGTGGATGCAGCAGCACGAACCGCAGCTGTTCGCGCGCATTGCCAGCGTGCTGTCGCCGAAGGATTACCTGCGTTTGCTGCTGACCGGCGAGCAGGTCAGTGACATGTCCGACGCCGCTGGCACGGTGTGGCTGGATGTGGCAAAGCGCGAGTGGTACGCGCCGATGCTCCACGCCACCGGGCTGACGGTCGAGCACATGCCTCGGTTGCTGGAAGCCGATCAACTGTCTGCCCGGCTGAGTGCCGAGGCGGCGGATGCGCTGGGTTTGCCGCTGGGTCTGCCCGTGGCCGCAGGCGGGGGTGATAACCCGGTTTCGGCGGTGGGCATCGGCGCGGTCAACGCCGGCGATGCCTTTGTCACCCTCGGCACCAGCGCGGCGATCGTCGCGATCACCGATCATCCGGCGGGCAATCCGGCCAGCGCCGTGCACAGCTTTTGCCACGCCCTGCCGCAGCGCTGGTACACCATGGGCGCGATGCTGGCGGGGGCGAGCTGTCTGCGCTGGGTCACCCGATTGTTGGGTCAGCCCAGTGAGCAGGCCTTGCTCGATCTGGTTCACGCGCAATGGCCGGTCGATCAGCCGGTGGCGGTGTCCAGTCCGCTGTTTCTCCCGTACCTGGCGGGCGAGCGCACGCCCCACAACGACCCGCTGTTGCGCGGGGGATTCATGAACCTGGGGCACGACAGCACGCCGGCGATGTTGGGTTACGCGGTGCTTGAAGGCGTCGGTTTCGGGCTGCTGGACGCGATGAACGCTACGTTGTCCGCAGGGGCCACGGTCAACGCCTGCGCCCTGGTGGGCGGTGGCGCACGCAGCGAATACTGGGCGCAGTTGCTGGCCAACATTCTTGATCGCGAGGTCTACACCTTGCACGGCAGCGAACTGAGCGCGTGCATTGGTGCCGCGAAACTGGGGTTGCTGTCGATCGGTGAGGGGGCTGAGCTGTTGGGGCAGGGGATGGCGGAGAAGGCGCGGTATCAGCCGATGCCGGCGGTGCAGGATGTATTGAGCGCGCGTTACGGGAAATTCAAAGGCTTGCTGGGTGCCGCGCAGGGATTGCGTGCCTGACAAGATGATCGTTCCCACGCGGAGCGTGGGAACGATCAATCAAAATCAAAGGCTTCCCGGCTAAAGCCGGTCCTACTGACTGCACGCGGTGAGTAGGACCGGCTTTAGCCGGGAAGAGGGCGCTCAGCCCGCTGGAATTTCCGGCTCAGACCCTCATCGTGGGCGGCAACTCCATCAGCTTGTCCAGCGTGATCGGCAGGTCCCGAATCCGCTTACCCGTGGCATGTGAGACAGCATTCGCCACCGCTGCAGCCAGTCCGGTGATCCCGATCTCGCCAATCCCGCGAGCGCCGAACTCGTTGAGCTCGAAGTCCGGGTAGTCCAGCAGGATCACATCGATCTCCGGCTGGTCAGCGTGCACCGGCACCACGTATTCGGCGTAGTTGTTGTTCACCGGCATGCCGTTGCGCTCGTCGAAGTCGGTCGCCTCAAACAGCGCCATGCCGACGCCCATGACGATCGCCCCTTCAACCTGATTGAGCGCGGTTTTCTGGTTGATCACCTTGCCCACGTCGATGGCACTGACCACCCGCGAGACGCGCAGCCGTGAGATGCCCGGGTCCCAGCGCACTTCGACAAAATGCACGCCGAAGGAGCGGAACGAGTGCTTGCTGGTGTCGTTCATGCCGGTTTTCGCTTCACCGAAGGCGCTGCCCTGCTTCCGCGCCTTGAGCACATCGGCAATGGCAAAGGTCTTGTCGCCGCTTTTCAACTGACCCTGCTCGAAGCTCACTTGCTCGGCCTTGGCCCCGGCAAACACGCCCTTGGGTGCGGTCGCGAACGCCTTCAGCTGTTCGACGGCCTGGCGGGTGGCTTCGGCGATGGCCGGCAGCACGCTCGCCGTTGCCCATGAGCCGCCGGACACCGGCGCTGGCGGGAATGATGAATTGCCCAGCTCCACTTCGATCTTGTCCAGCGGAATGCCGGTGATGCTGCTGACCACTTGAGCAACGATGGTGTAGGTGCCGGTGCCGATGTCCTGCACACCGCAAATGGCCCAGGCCGTGCCGTCGGCGCGCAGCACGACTTGCGCTTCCGCCGGGGTGCGATAGGCGTCCCAGTTACAGGCGGCCATGCCATAACCGATGATCTCGGTGCCGTCCTTCATTGAGCCCGGCGTCGGGTTGCGTTTGCTCCAGCCAAAGCGTTCGGCGGCCTTGTCGATGCATTCCTGCAGATGATTGCTCGACCACGGCAGGTTCTGGCTTTCGTCGCGCTCGGAAACGTTGAGCTTGCGGAACTCAAGGGGGTCCATGCCCACTTTATCGGCCATCTCGTCCATGGCCGATTCCAGCGCGAACAGCCCCGGTGCTGCACCCGGCGCGCGCATGGAGGTGGGCGTGCCGCGATTGACCTCGATGATCTTGTGGGTGACCAGCACATTGGCGCAGCTATAAAGGCTCTTGGTCGAGGTGCCGCAGTTTTCCTTGTACGGGTCGGTAAAGGAGGTCGTGTTGATGGACTCGTGGCGCACCGACACCAGCTTGCCTTTGTCGTCGGTCGCCAGACGCAGGCGCTGCCGGGTTTCCGGGCGGTGGCCGGTGGTGGTGAACATCTGCTGGCGCGGCACGACCAGTTGCACCGGCCGATTGAGCACCTTGGCCGCGCCGCAGGCGGCGACTGAATGGGGCCAGATCCACAGCTTGCTGCCGAAGCCGGAGCCAATGAACGGCGCACGCACTTCAACCTTTTCCGGGATCAGGCCGAAGATTTTCGCCAGGGAATTGCGGTGAGCGACCACGCCTTGGCTGGCTTCGTAAACGATCAGGCGCCCGTCTTCCCAACTGGCAACGGTGGCGTGCATTTCCATCGGGTTGTGGGTTTCGACCGGCGTCGAGTAGGTGGCGTCGATGCTGTGGGCCGCGCTGTCGAACGCGGCGGCGGCATCACCCCGGGTGTGGTTCGGGCTGCCGTCCTGCAAGGCGCCGGCTTTCAGGCCCTGTTCGAGATTGGCCACTGCGTCGGTCTTGCTGTAGCTGACTTTGATCTTGTAGGCCGCGGCCCGCGCGTGTTCGAAGGTATCGGCCACCACCAGGGCGACGAACTGCCCGGCGTAATGCACGGTGTCGTCTTCGAACGGCAGACGGCTTTCGTCGGACTTGGCCGCCTTGAGGATCTGCGCGAAGGACATCGGCAGCGTCGAGTTGTGATAGAGCGGCGGGAAGTTGCCGTGGTGCAGAATTTCCAGCACGCCGGGGGACTTGCGCGCGTCGTCCAGCTTCAATTCGGTGATCTTGCCGCTGGCAACGGTGCTGAACACGCCGTAGCCGTAGGCCATATTTTTCAGGTGATGGTCGGACGCGTACATCGCGCTGCCGGTGACCTTACGCTGGCCATCAATGCGGCGGGGTGCCGAGCCAATCATTGCATCAGTCATGGTGAATCCTCCGGTCAGGCGTTCAAGGTGCCGAGGTTGCGCACGATGGCCTGCTGCCCCAATGCGATCTTGTAGGCGTTGTGACGATAGGCTTTGGCGCCCTTCAGGGCGATGGCAGCGACTTTGTCGAGGGTCTGCGGCGTCAACGTTTGGCCTTTGAGCGCCTGCTCGGCTTCAAGCGAGCGCCAGGGTTTGGTGCCGACACCGCCCAGCGCCACCCGCGCGTCACGCACAGTGTTGCCATCCATGACGACGATCACCGCGCTGGATGCCAGGGCGAACTGGTACGAGGCGCGATCTCGCAGCTTCAGGTAAGCAGACTTGTTGCCGGCCAGCGGCGCGGCGAGCACCACGTGGGTGATCAACTCATCGTCCAGCAGGGCGTGTTCTTTCCACGGCGTCGCACCGGGCAGCAGGTGGAAGTCAGCGAAGTCCACGCTGCGCTTGCCCTTCGGCCCTTGCACCTCGACGGTCGCGCCAATGGCGACCATCGCCACGCACATGTCCGAAGGATGGGTCGCGATGCACTGGTCGCTGGTGCCGAGCACCGCGTGAACACTGCGGTTGTGGCCGTCAATGGCCGCACAGCCCGAGCCCGGCTCGCGCTTGTTGCACGGTGAATAACCGTCGCGGAAATAGTTGCAGCGCACCCGTTGCATCACGTTGCCGGCGGTCGTGGCCTTGTTGCGCAGCTGAGTGGTGGCGCCGGACAGCAACGCCTGGGACAGCACGGCGTAGTGCTCGACGATGTGCGGGTGATGCGCCAGTTCGGTATTGCTGACCAGCGCGCCGATGCGCACGCTGCCGTCCTTCTGCACCTCGATCTGCTTGAGGGACAGGTGGTTGACGTCGATCACCTGATCCGCCGGCATGATGTCCAGCTTGACCAGATCGAGCAGCGTCGTGCCGCCGGCGAGGAAGAACGTGGTCGGGCTTTTCGCGTGGGTGGCCACCGCCTGTTCGACGCTGTTGGCGCGCACGTAATCAAAGGCTCTCATCAGCTCACCTCCTGGACGTTGATGCGCGCCGACTGGATCGCCGCGAGGATGTTCTTGTAGGCGCCGCAACGGCAGATGTTGCCGCTCATGGCTTCGCGCACGCTGTGGTCGTCGGCGCCGATGTTTTTGTCTTTCAACAACGCCGCCGCGCTCATGATCTGCCCGGAGGTGCAGTAGCCGCACTGGTAGGCGTCGTGTTCCCAGAAGGCTTCCTGCACCGGGTGCAGCTTGCCGTTCTGGGCCAGGCCTTCGATGGTGGTGATGTCATCGCCTTCGTGCATCGCCGCGAGGGACAGGCACGAATTGATCGCCACGCCGTTGACGTGAACGGTGCAAGCGCCGCACTGGCCGTGGTCGCAGCCTTTCTTGGTGCCAGTGAGTTGCAGGCGATCACGCAGCACATCAAGCAGCGCCGCGTTGGCCGGCAGGTTCAGGGTGTGGGCCTGGCCGTTGACCTTCAGGGTCATGCGCCGCTCGTCTGGCGCGGGCGGATCAATGTCATCAGCGACGGCGGCCTGGGCTGCCAGCGCCTGGGTCCAGATCGGCGCCGTCGCGGCAGCGAGGCTGGACACGCCGATGGACTTCAGGAAGTTGCGGCGGGACGGGACGGTAAAGGCCTTGAGGTCACAAGACAGTTCTTCTTTGTTGGGGCGATCAGGCTGATCGGTCATGAGCGGGTTCCTCGTCAGCGTTGGGTCAGACCTGGCGGCCGACGGTGGGCGGACGCACGGGCAGGGACGGCAGGTGGAACGGTATCCGGTATGGCTGGGGCCAATGGCAGTCTTCAAAAGACGGCAGTCTTCAACGATAACCAATGCGCAGGCACTGCATTCGGTTGAATCCGTGCATGCACTTGTGAGTCGTGCTCTCTAATTCGTGGCGCTTGTGTCAGCAGCGAGGGCTGGCGCCTTGTCGGGATCAGGAAAGCAGGCGGTGCTGGCCATGGCTCAAGGGTTGTGACCGAAGCACCGGGGGATGGTTGCGGAATATTTCTCGAGTGGAAAAATCACAGCATGTTACGAGTGCCCGGGGCGGCGAAACCGCACCCGGGTACCCCAGGCATCAGGCGGCCGACGCTTCTTCTTTCAGGGTCGCCATGTCGATGACGAAACGGTATTTCACGTCACCCTTGATCATGCGCTCGTAGGCCTCGTTGATGTCCTTCATGTGGATCATCTCGATGTCGGAGACGATGCCGTGCCTGGCACAGAAATCCAGCATCTCCTGGGTTTCCTGAATGCCGCCGATCAGCGAGCCGGCAATGCTGCGGCGCTTGAAGATCAGGTTGAACACGCCTGGCGACGGGTGCGGCTGATCCGGCGCGCCGACCAGGGTCATGGTGCCGTCGCGCTTGAGCAGGTTCAGGAACGGGTCAAGGTTGTGCGGTGCCGCCACGGTGTTGAGGATGAAGTCGAGCTGATTGGTCTGGGTCGCCATTTCATCGGCGTTTTTCGACACGATGACTTCATCGGCGCCCAGGCGCAGGCCGTCTTCGCGCTTGTTCGGCGAGGTGGTGAACAGCACCACGTGGGCGCCCATGGCGTGGGCGATCTTCACCGCCATGTGACCGAGACCGCCGAGCCCGACAACGCCGACCTTCTTGCCCGGGCCAACTTTCCAGTGGTGCAGCGGCGAGTAAGTGGTGATCCCGGCGCAGAGCAACGGCGCGACGGCGGCCAGGTTGTCGCTGTGGGAAATCTTCAGGACGAACTTCTCTTTCACGACGATCTTGTCGGAGTAGCCACCGAAGGTGTTCTCGCCGCCAAACACGGGGCCGTTGTAAGTGCCGGTGAAGCCGTTTTCGCAGTATTGCTCTTCGCCTTCCGCGCAGGACGCGCAGTGCTGGCAGCTGTCGACCATGCAGCCGACGCCAGCGAGATCGCCGACCTTGAAGTGGGTGACATTGGCGCCGACCGCAGTGACCTTGCCGACGATCTCGTGGCCCGGCACCGATGGATACAGCGTGTTGTTCCACTCGTTGCGCGCGGTGTGCAGGTCCGAGTGGCAGACGCCGCAGAACAGGATGTCGATCTGCACGTCATCGGCGCCCGGCTCGCGGCGTTCGATCTGCAACGGAGCCAGCTTGTCAGTGGGTTTTTGCGCGGCGTAGCTGTAAGTCTTGATCATGGGGTGATCATCTCCAGTGGGGCAAAAAGACGGGTAACAGCAATCAGTGACAGGCGAGGGCGCGCAAAGGTCAATGCCGAAACATGAAACCGTCACTGCCGGGCTGTTTGACGAGCTGTCTGAATAGAGTGCCGGGTTAAATCTTTCCGTTTGGAGGCCGCTATAGGGCTGTGCAGCGTGTGATTTCAATAAATGTCGTGGAATACGGTTTTTTCGTCGCGAATAGACCGCAAATCCGAATAAGCCGCTTGCAACCTTCTGTCACACCCCATGAAGATAGCTCAGTCCGACGCTGGCAATGGAGCGCCTATGAATTCCCCACTTTCCACCCTCTCCGGGTACACGCCGATTGCCGACGAGCGGATCTCCGCACCCGGCGATAACGGCCTGTCGGCCGTGGGGGGATTGACCGAGGAGAGTTCGCTGGACGCCCTACTGCGCGCCGCACGCGAGGCTGCACCGGAGTTGAGCTGGGCCGCTTACCGTGCCGGCCAGCAAATGCACCTGTTGGGGCAGGGCAGTTCCGCCACGGACTGGCCGACGTTGATACCCCGTGAAGAATTCGACGGCTACTGCCGCAAGCACCATTTGCAGCGTTGGGTGACCGGCCATGGCGAGTCCGCGCTGGGCTGGCTGTTGATGCCGGACGCGCACGCCGGCGATCCGTTTTTCGCCGAACTGGCCGGGCGTCTGGGCCTGCGCCTGCAGACCGATGCGCTGGCCCGGGCCCAGGCCACCCAGCGGGTGCTCTATGAAATCACCTACCTGGCCAGCTCGACCCGTGACCGTTCGGCGTTTCTGCAAGGCGTGCACAAGCAGCTCTCGACCCTGATCGACGCGGAAAACTTCTACCTGGCGCTGTACGAAAGCCACAGCGGCAAAATCACTTACCCCTATTACATCGACATCACCGACCTCGACGCTCTCGAGGCGGAAACCTACGAGTTTCTCGATCCCGAGCGGCTGTCCATGACCGGTTATGTGCTGACCACCGAGCAGGCGCTGTTCGTCGATGCCGCCGCCATCGAGCGGGCGCGGGTGCTGGATCGCTTCCACTGCGTGGGCCATCGCCCGGAATTCTGGATGGGCGCGCCGCTGAAAAACGCCTCCGACGACGTGTTCGGCATGCTGGCGATGCAGGTCTATGACGTCGCCCGGGTCTACAGCGTCGAGGATCAGGAGCTGTTTCTGGTGGTGGCCCGCCACGTGGCCATGGCCCTGGACCGCATTCTGCACCGCGCGCAACTGGAAGAGACCGTCGCCCGCCGCACCCTTGAGCTGTCCCGCCTGAACGACGCCCTGCGCAACGAGGTGGCCGATCGCGAACGCGCCGAGCACTTGCAGAGCGCGCTGTTCCAGATCACTGAGCTGTCCAGCCAACCCGGCGACATGACCGACCTGTTCAAAAGCCTGCACGGCATCGTCGGCGAACTGCTGTTTGCCCTGAACTTCTATATCGCACTGTTCGACGACGCCACCGGCGAGGTGACCTTCCCGTACTACGTGGACGAACGCCTGACCCGACGCCCCGACCCGCGCCGTGGCGAGCGTGGTTTTACCGAATACGTCATCCGCCAGCGCCGGCCGTGCCTGATCGACGGCCCTGAGGCGCGCTGGCTGGAAAGCATCGGCGAGATCACCCTGCAGAACGAGGTCAACCGTTCCAGTTCATGGCTGGGCATTCCGCTGTTCGACGGCGACGTGGTTCGGGGCGTGCTGGCAGTGCAGAGCTACACCTCCCATGTCAGCTACTCGTTGCGCGATCAGGAGCTGCTGACCTTCGTCTCCCGCCACATCGACACGGCACTGTCCCGGCGCAGCGCCGCCGAGGCCATTCACACCGCCAACCTGCGCCTGGAAGCGCGGGTTCAGGACCGCACCCGGGAGCTGGACTACGCCAACGCCAAGCTGCAACACGAAAACGCCCACGACGCGCTGACCGGACTGCCCAACCGCAGCCATTTGCAGCAGCGCCTGAGAGACGCGTGGGAGAAATTCTCCCAGAAGGGCGAAGAACTGGCGGTGATGTTCATCGACCTCGACCGCTTCAAGATGGTCAATGACAGCCTCGGCCATCACTCGGGCGATCTGCTGCTGATTCAGGCCGCCGACCGCTTGCGCCACTGCATGCGAGACAGCGACTTGCTCGCCCGGCTGGGCGGCGATGAATTCGCGGTGCTGGCTTACGCCGCGCCGCCTGACGTCACCGTGGCGATTGCCGAGCGCATTCTGCTGGCCTTCGACGTTCCGTTCTACATCGACGGCCACGCGGTGTTTTCATCCTGCAGCATCGGCGTGGTCGGCGCCGACCTGCAGTTTCACAGCGAGCCGGCGGATTTGCTTCGCGACGCCGATACGGCCATGTACCGGGTCAAGAACGCCGGGCGCGACAGCTACGCGGTGTTCAACCAGGAAGTGCGCCGCGAGGTGTCCGACCAGATGGAGCAGGAGACCGCGCTGCGCAACGCCCTCAAGCGCACCGACGAACTGCTGCCGTATTTTCAGCCCATCATCGACGTGGCCAGCGGCCGGATTCTCGCCCTCGAAGCCCTTATTCGCTGGCGTCAGGCCGATGGCCGTATCGTCGCGCCGGGTCAGTTTCTGCCGGCGCTGGAAGGTTTGCGCCTGATCGGCCGTCTGGACCTCTACATGCTGCAGCAGGTGGTGGCGATTCTTGCCCATCCCGACCATGCCCATTGGCCGACGGTGCACGTCAACTGCTCCAGCTACAGCATCACCCGCCCGGAGTTTTCCAGCGAAGTCCTCGGTTTGCTGAGCCAGCACGGGGTGGCGCCGTCGCGCATCTGCCTGGAACTCACCGAAGGCGCGCTGGTGGCCGAGCCCGAACTGGCGCGTCAAGCCATGAAGCACTTGGCGGACAACGGCGTCTCGGTGGTGCTTGATGACTTCGGCGCCGGGTTCTCGTCCCTCAGTTACGTGCACCAGTACCACTTCAGCGGGCTGAAAATCGACAAGTCCTTCACCCTGGAACTGACCACCAGCTCTCGCAGCCGGGCCATCGTTCGCGCCATCGTACGCATGGCCGAATCCCTGGGGCTGACGGTGGTGGCGGAGGGCGTGGAAGACGCCGCAACCCTGGACCTTCTGCGGGACATGGGCGCAGGTCAGGCTCAGGGTTACTACTTCTCGATGCCGGTGCCACAGGACAGGCTGGATTTGAGCGCGTTGCGGTAAACGGCGCGAATTAACGTCTCAGCATTTTCCTCAGTGCGCTCACGACATCCCTTTTGCACTGCTCCGTCAGGGCGCCGGGGTGGAAGTCGAACATGTGTGGCACGCCGGGGTAAACGTGCAGCTCGACTGGAACTCCGCTGCGAGAGAGCTTGCCGGCCCACGCCATGTCCTCATCCAGGAACAGGTCCAGCGCACCGACGGCGATAAAGCTCGGCGGCAGGTGACTCAGGTCATCAGCCAGCGAGGGGGAAAACAGCAGCGCGCGGTCATCGTCGCAGAGGTACTCGCCCCGGTAGCACTGCCAGCAGAATTGATTGGCCTCCCGGGACCAGCTGAACCTGCCCGCGCCAGGGTTTTGCACGGGAGCCCCAGGGCTGCCAGTGCGGTGGTCGAGCATCGGATACATGAGCACCGAGCCGGCGATGGAAATATCACTACGGTCACGGGCGAGCAGGGTCAGCGCCGCCGCCAGTCCGCCGCCCGCGCTGTGGCCCATGATCACGATGCGTTCGGGATTCACGCCCAGCGCAGCCTGCTGGTGGAGCAGCCACTGGAGGCTGCGATAGCAGTCTTCCAGCGGGGCAGGAAAGGGATGCTCGGGGGCGAGCCGGTAATCGACGGCGACGATCAGCGCGCCTGACTCACTGGCCAGATCCGCCAGGTAGTCGTCGGCCATTTCCGGGCACCCCAACACGAATCCCCCGCCGTGCACGTACAGAATCGCAGGGAGGTCATGGGCGTCGGCGCTGTGGTCAGGGCGGTAAAGGCACAGCCGCAGGTCGTTGCCGTTTGCAGGTTCACGGACCCAGTGCTGTTCGCCGCGAGCTAGGTCCGCGGGTTTGAACGCAGCGTGGATGCGTGTGCGAATGGCGGCGAGGTTGTCCCGGCTCCATTCGCTGGACACCTCGTCGCGGAAGAAACGGTACTCGGGATCCAGCAACTGATCGGGGTCCACACAAACCTCCTGAGCGAAGACGGGGGACCGGAAAGCCCCCGTTGTTCTGCGCTTACAGCCACGCCTTGATACGCGAGCACACCGCCGGGGTGGAAATTCCATAGCGGTCATGCAGCGTCGGCAGGGCGCCGGCGTCGAGGAAGGCGTCGGGCAGGGCGATCTGCCGGAACGTCGGGGTGACTCCGTTACGCAACAGCACCGTCGCCACCGCTTCACCCAGCCCGCCGATGATCGAATGGTTTTCCGCCGTCACCACCAACCGCCCGGGTTTTCGCGCTTCGGCGAGAAGGGTCTGCTCGTCCAGCGGCTTGATGGTCGGCACGTGCAGCACTGCTACGTCGATGCCATCGGCCTGCAACGCCTTCGCCGCTTCCAGCGCGCGCATGGTCATCAGCCCCGTGGAGATGATCAGCACATCGTTGCCGGTGCGCAGGGTCTTGGCCTTGCCGATCTCGAAGGTGTAGCCGTATTCGTCGAGCACCAGCGGCACGTTGCCGCGCAACAGGCGCATGTACACCGGGCCCTGATGCGCTGCGATGGCTGGCACCGCTTGTTCGATTTCCAGCGCGTCGCAGGGGTCGACGATCATCAGATTGGGCATGGCCCTGAAGATTGCCAGATCGTCGGTTGCCTGATGGCTCGGGCCGTACCCAGTGGTGAGGCCGGGCAATCCGCAGACGATTTTGACGTTGAGGTTTTCTTCGGCGATGGCCATGCAGATGAAGTCGTAGGCCCGCCTCGACGCGAATACCGCGTACGTGGTGGCGAAGGGCACGAAGCCTTCGCGGGCCATGCCGGCTGCAGCACTCATCAGCAACTGCTCGGCCATGCCCATCTGGTAGAAGCGCTCCGGGTGGGCCTTGGCGAAAATGTGCAGATCGGTGTATTTCGACAGGTCGGCGGAGAGCCCGACGATGTCTGCGCGTTGCTCGGCGAGGGCGGCCAATGCGTGGCCGAAGGGTGCCGGGCGCGTGGCCTGGCCTTCGGAGGCGATCGAGGCAATCATCGCCGACGTGGTCAGGCGTTTCTTGCCGGGCTCGTTGTGGGTCAGTGCGCTCATGCCGTTCTCCCGATTTGCAGGTTTTCCAGTGCCAGGTCCCATTCGTCTTCATCGACGCGAATGAAGTGGGTTTTCTCGCGCGTCTCCAGAAACTCCACGCCTTTGCCCATTTTGGTGTCGCAGATGATTACCCGCGGTTGCGCGCCGACATGGTTGCGTGCGGCATCGAAGGCGGTGACCAATGCCTCGATGTCATTGCCGTCCACGCGCTGGGTGAACCAGCCGAAGGCCTGCCAGCGGTCAACGATAGGTTCGAACGCCAGCACCTCGCTGGAATGGCCGTCGGCTTGCTGATTGTTGACGTCGATGATCGCGATGAGGTTGTCCAGCTTCCAGTGCGATGCGGACATCGCCGCTTCCCAGGTCGAGCCTTCGTTCAGTTCGCCGTCGGAAAGCAGGTTGTAGACGAAGGAGGCGGCCTGCTTGCGCTTGAGCCCCAGACACGCGCCGACGGCGATGCCCAGTCCGTGGCCCAGCGAGCCTCCGGTGATTTCCATGCCCGGCGTGTACGCCGCCATTCCCGACATGGGCAGGCGGCTATCGTCGGCGCCGTAGGTTTCCAGCTCGTCCACGGGGATGATCTCGGCCTCGATCAACGCGGCATACAGCGCGATGGCGTAGTGACCGATGGACAGGTAAAAGCGGTCGCGGCCTTCCCATTCCGGGTCCCGGGGCTGGTAGCGCAAGGCGTGGAAGTAAGACACGGCGAGCAGATCGGCCGCGCCCAATGCCTGCCCGACATAACCCTGGCCCTGAACCTGGCCCATGCGCAGGGCGTGGCGTCTGATATTGAAGGCGCGCTGGGCCAGCGACAGCACCGGTTGATGTGATGGACTGATGTTCATGTGAGTGGCTTCTCTTTGTTAGCGATTGACGGACGCGGCGGGGATGCGCAACACCAGCAGGGCGCCGATGCACAACACGCCGGTAATCAGGTACATGCCGATGGCGCTTGAGCCGGTGGAGGTGGTGATCCAGCCGATCAGGTACGGCGAGCAGAAGCCGGCGAGGTTGGCGAAGCTGTTGATCCCGGCGATTCCTGCGGCGGCGGAAACGCCGCCCAGCAGCGTGGTCGGCAGCATCCAGAACAGTGACGACGCCGAAAGCACCCCGGAGGCGGCGAGGCACAGGCTGAGCACCGACAGCAGCAGATTGCCGCCCAGCAACGCCGCCAGCGACAGGCCGATGGCGCCGGCGATCATCGGGGCCACCAGATGCCAGCGTCGCTCGCGGTGCTTGTCGCCGCTGCGGCCCATCAACAGCATGGCCGCGATGGCGCACATGTACGGCAAGCTGGTGAGCAGGCCGATGTGCAGCGGGTCGGCGACGCCGGCGTTGCGGATCAGCGTCGGCAGCCAGAAGGTGATCGCGTACTGACCCATGACCACGCAGAAATAGATGCACGCCAGCATCCACAGGCGCCGATCGCGAATGAATTCCCCGACTGACGCGTGGGTGACTTTCTGGCTGTTGTCCTCGGCCAGCTCCTTGTTGACCAGCTCCTTTTCCTCGTCGTTGAGCCAGGTGGCCTGGTGCACGCCGTCCTTGAGATAGCTCAGTACCAGCAGCCCGACGATGAGGGTGGGAATGGCCTCGATCACAAACATCCATTGCCAGCCGGCCCAGCCGTGCACGCCGGCGAAACGGGTCATGATCAGCCCGGACAGCGGCCCGCCGATCATTCCCGACAGCGGGATGGCGATGAACCACAGCACGGTCATTCGTGCGCGGCGATAGGACGGAAACCAGTAGGTCAGGTACAACAGCAGACCCGGCGCCAGGCCGGCTTCGGCGATGCCCAGCAGAAAGCGCAGGCCGTAGAACTGCCAGGCGGTTTCAACGAAGGCGAAGAGGGCGGAGATGATGCCCCAGGAAATCATGATGCGGGCAATCCAGCGGCGGGCGCCGACCCGGTGCAGGATCAGGTTGCTCGGCACTTCGCAGAGAAAGTAGCCGAGGAAGAACATGCCGGCGCCGAGGCCGTACACCGCTTCGCTCAGGGCCAGGTCGTTCATCATCTGCAGCTTGGCGAAGCCGACGTTGACCCGGTCCAGGTAGGCGCACAGATAGCACAGCATCAGGAATGGCATCAGCCGCCAGGCGGTTTTGCGGTAGGCGCTAGTGCGGACGGAAACGACCGCATCCAGGGAGAGGGTAGTCATGATGGTCTGATCTCTTGTTTTTATGGTCAGCTGCGGCTGAAACGTCGATTCAGAACAGCGCCGACGACCTCGGCCGGCGCAGAAAACATCAATGAATGAGCATGCCGCCGTTCACGTCCAGGGTAATGCCGGTCAGGTAGGACGACAGGTCGCTTGCCAGAAACAGCGCGGCGTTGGCGACATCCTGCGCCGCGCCCAGTCGGCCCAGCGGGATGCCGTCGATGATGGCGTGGCGGCGCTCGTCCTGCATCAGGCCGCCGGTGATGTCGGTGTGGATCAGGCCCGGCGCAATGGAGTTCACGCGCACGTTGTCCGGGCCCAGTTCCCGAGCCATGGCTTTGGCCAGGCCCAGTACGCCAGCCTTTGCTGCGCTGTAGTGAGGCCCGCCGAAAATGCCGCCGCCACGTTGTGCCGAGACCGACGACATGCAGACGATGCTGCCGGATTTTTGCTCGCGCATCAGCGGAATCACCGCCTGGGACATCAGCAAGGTACCGCGCAGGCTGACGTCGAGCACTTTGTCGTAGTCGCCGGGGCGAATATCGAGGGTCTTGAGGGGCTGGGTGATGCCGGCGTTGTTGATCAGTACGTCGATGCGGCCAAAGTGCTCGATGACCCGCGCGACGGCCTGTTTCACCTGCGCTTCGTCGGCGACATTGGCGGCAAGGCCCAGATGACCTTCGCCCAGTGAAGCGGCGGCGTCGCGGGCGGCGGATTCGTCGAGGTCGAGGATGACCACGCGGGCGCCGTGTTGGGCGAAGGTGGCAGCGGTGGCCCGGCCAATACCGCGAGCAGAGGCAGCGCCGGTGATGATTGCGATTTTGCCTTGAAGGAGCATGGGCGTGATCTCGTGTGATTATTGTTATGGGCTGGATCAGCGGGAAGCGAACTTTTTCGCTGTCCGACTTCTCTGGCCAGGTCAGCTTGTGCTCCGTGCCAGGGGTGAGCAATGACGCAAAAGTCATTGGATGCTGAAAAAAATTCAGCACTCGTCACGGCCTGTGCCGGGTGATTGAATGGCGGGTCTGGAGATAACAACAACAAACGTGGAGCCATGTCCCCATGAAGCGTATCGACGAAGCCCCGCCCAGCGTGCCACCGCTGAAAGCCATTCAGGCCTTTGAGCAGACCGCGCGCTTTGGCAACGTTGCACGGGCGGCGGAAGTGCTGGACCTGACGCCCTCGGCGGTCAGCCATCAACTCGCCAGGCTGGAAGCGATGATTGGCCGTCAGCTGTTCGTGCGCGCGGCGCGCGGCGTCACCCTGACCCCGGTGGGCGAGCAATACCTGAAGGATATTTCCGGGTTGTTGCACAGCCTGGCCATCGCCACAGAGCGGGCGGGCAGCGACGTCAGCCTCGACTGCCTACGGCTGCATTCCTCACCCAGCTTCGGGCTGCTTTGGTTGATGCCGCGACTGGAAGCCTTTCGCCTGAGCCACCCCGACATTCAGATCAATCTGTCGTGTTCCTACGAGTCGCTGCATTTCAGTCGCGACAAGATCGACGTCGACATTCGCCACGGCGAGCCCAACTGGCCGAGCTTCGAAGTGCGCACGGTGCGCAACGAAACCTTCGCCGTACTGGCTTCACCCAAGCTCATTGAAACGCGTCCGGTCGCTCAGGCCTCCGATCTGCTGGACCGCGATTTGATTCTCTCGGAAGCGACGCTGCTGCGCTGGCCGGCCTGGTTCGCCCAGCATGGTCTGGCGCGTCCGGAAAAACCCTATGCGCTGAGCTTCGATCGCTCTTACATGACGCTCGAGGCCGCCAGCCACGGTTTGGGTTTCGCGCTGGAAAGCACGCTGCTGGCACAGAAATACCTGGCGAGCGGGGCGTTGGTCGAGGTGGCGCCTGAAGCGCTGTCAGCGCCGGTCGCAGCTCATCATCTGGTATTCCCGAAAGCGCACTCCGGCTTTCCCAGGGTGCGGCGATTTCTGGAGTGGATGGAGAAGGAGTTGGGGCATGGGTTTGTGTTTTGAGAGGTCAACTGCTGACCGCAGCTACACGTCTGTAATGTGTATCTGTGATCGCGCCTCTCATCGCAGTGCGATGAAACATTCCGCAACATTTCTCTTTGCCGCGAGTCAACGCTACATCTCCCTGCAAAGAATTGTTCATGAAGACTCCTCGACCGTCCGCACGCCTCAAGCCACTCAACGAACTACGCAATCTGAAAATGGCCCGTTCCGCCCACGCCTATGTGCGCGGCAGCACGGTGCAGTTTTACGAATGGCTGCACAGCCAGTCAGGCCGACGTCTGCCCAGTGGTCCGCCGGTGTGGATCTGCGGCGACTGTCACGCCGGTAATCTCGGGCCGACCGGGGATTCCAAAGGGCGCATCGACATTCACATCCGCGATCTGGATCAGACGGTGATCGGCAACCCGGCCCACGACCTTGTGCGCCTTGCGCTGTCCCTGGCCACTGCGGCCCGGGGTTCCGATCTGCCCGGCGTCGCCACCGCGAGAATGCTCGAAGAGATGATGCAGGGTTACGAGCTGGCGTTCGAAGATGGCGCCGATGAGGAGCCCGCACGCCCGGCGCAGGTGAAGGCAGGGATGCGCAGCGCCGTTCAGAGGACCTGGAAGCACCTTGCCCAGGAGCGTATCGAAGACACCCGGCCGACCATTCCGCTGGGCAAGCATTTCTGGTCGTTGTCCCGCGATGAGCGTCATGGCCTGAAAGACCTGTGCGCGACGCCAGAGATTCATGCGCTGGTCACCTCGCTGAAGGGCCGATCCAAGGATGACCGCGTCGAGATGCTCGATTGTGCCTACTGGGTGAAGGGTTGCAGTTCGCTGGGTCTGCTGCGTTATGCGGTCCTGTTGAGCGTGGGCGATGACGAAGATCAGGAGTATTGCCTGCTCGACGTCAAGGAAGCCGTCGCTGCTGCCGCACCGCGCACCCCTCGCGCGGGCATGCCTCGGGACAACGGCAAGCGCGTGGTGGAAGGCGCTCGGCATCTGTCGCCAGGGCTGGGTAATCGCATGATCGCTACGCGCATGCTCGATCACGGTTTCTTCGTCCGCGAGCTGTTGCCCCAAGACATGAAGCTTGAGCTCGATCAGTTGAGCGAGCGCGAAGCCATGAAAGCCGCCGGTTACCTGGCCCGCGTCGTCGGCCTGGCCCACGCCCGGCAGATGGACCTCGCCACGCGCTCCTCGTGGATGCGCGAACTGCAACTCAACCGCTCGCAGACCCTGGATGCGCCGTCGTGGCTGTGGAGCAACGTCGTGCATCTGGTGGGCAGCCACGAACAGGGCTATCTGGAGCATTGCCGGCGGTATGCGCTGGAGAATTGATTCGCCCTGGAAAATCGATTCGGACGGGAGCGCCCCCTTGACCTCGACTTAGGTGGAGGTTCGAGACTGGGCGCTCCTACGTTCAGGATCATTCCCATGCCGCAAACCCACCTTGCTTCACCCTTCGCGTTGTCCAACCCGCCAGGCTTGTATGATCCGGCCCCCAATGCGTATTCCCATCTCGCCGCCGTGCGCCCCAACGCCGAGTGGCTGTTCATCGCCGGGCAGGGCGGTGAGGATGCCCAAGGTCAGCTGTCCCCGGTCTTCGCCGAACAGGCAGCCCAAGCCATATCCAACGTCCGCACCGCCCTGCAATCCCGCGGGGCCGACCTTCAGCACCTCTTCAAACTGACGCTGCTGATCGTTGATCACACGGAGGAACGGTTGCGCATGTGGGTCGAGGAGGCGGATCTGGCATGGGCCGGTCATATGAAGCCGGTGTGCACACTGATCCCCGTACCCCGCCTGGCATTGGACGGGATGCTGATCGAGATCGAAGCGGTGGCGGCGATAATGCCTAACGGGTGAACGATGGTTCGTCAGATGTACGCGCTGGTAGGACCGGCTTCAGCCGGGAAGAGGCCAGCGTGGGCACCCTCAATTCTGCAGTGTGACTGCCGACGCATTCCCGGCTGAAGCCGGTCCCACACCGAGTACGCGGTTGAATAGTGGGACCGGCTTCAGCCGGGAAGAGGCCAGTGTGAGCACCGTCAATTTTGCAGCGTGGCTGCCGGCGCCTTCCCGGCTAAAGCAGGTCCCACTACGAGTACGCGGTTGATTAGTGGGACCGGCTTCAGCCGCGAAGACGCCAGCGTGGGCACCATCAACTCTGCAGCGTGGCTGCCGACGATTTCCCGGCTGAAGCTGGTCCTACAGCTGAATGCTCAATCCCCGGACGCCACCGCTTCACCGGCACACCGCGGAAGCCTCACCGTGAAGGTCGTGCCTTCCACCGCGTCGGAGACCACGGACACATCACCCCCATGGGCCCGGGCGATTTCGCGGACGATAAATAACCCCAACCCCACGCTGCGCAGTTCGGCGTCAACATCTACGCCGCGAGTCAGCGGCTCGAACAGACGGGTGCGCTGCGCTTCGGGAATGACCGGACCGAAGTTATGCACGGCAATCACCACCGTCCCGGCCTCCAGCGCGGAAGTAATGGTCACCGGTCTGGCAATGTCCCCATACGCCACGCTGTTCGCCGTGAGGTTGCCGATCACCTGAAACAGACGGTCGTTATCCAGCGCCACGAGCCCCGTGCCATCCGAGCAGTGCGCCAGCTCCGCGCGGGGGAAAGCAACACGCAGTTCATCAACGCAATGGCCGATGAAGGTGTGCAGATCGACTTCCGTGGGGTTGACGCTGATGCCGCGCCCGACCCGGATCACCGTCAGGTCGAGCAGGTCGGCGATCATCCGGGTGGCGCGCTGCACCGAATCGCCGACGTGCTTGAACAACCGGGTTTCCTGGGCCGTGCGTTCACCGCGAGCGAGCAGGTCGGTGGCCATCTTGATCGCGGTGAGGGGGTTCTTCAGGTCGTGGCTGACGATCGCCACCATCTGTTCGGCAAACGTGGCGCGTCGCTGAGCGGTTTCGTAAGCCTCGTTGAGTTCCGCCTGAGCCCGGCGCAACGCGGCCTCGGCGGCGGTTTTTTCCTGCAGCAGCTCTTCCGCCGCCTGGCGTGCCTTGAGCAGCTCGCGCTCGTATTTGTCTCGGTCAGCGGTGCCGAAAAACGCCAGCTCGTTGTAGACCTTGCCTTCATGCTCCCGGCGCACGCCGTTGAGCAGCATGATGATCTGGCGACGGTCGCGATGAACAATGCTCAACTTGACCTCCGCCACCGAGCCCTGCAAGCGCATCAACGGCGCCCAGTGGGTCTGGTGGAAGATGCGCCCGCCGACCGTGAGCAGGTTCTGGAACAACCTGCCACTCAGCTCGCCGCCGGTGTAGCCCAGCCAGTCGCAGAACGTGCGGTTGGCGCGCAGGATCCGCCCGTCTTCGTCGGTGACCACCAGACCGCACGGCGCGCCTTCGAACAGTTCGACGACGTCCGGTGCTGCCGCGAAATCACTCGGCATTGAGGCTGACCCACCGCCCGAGGAACGCATCGATCGCATCGGAACAGGCGGCGGGCGCGCTCAAGTGAGGGCAGTGGCCGACATTATCGACCAGCTTCAGGGTGCTGTTGGGCAACGCGGCGTGCAGGTATTCACCGACGGCAACCGGGGCGATGAGGTCGTCGGTCGATTGCAGGATCAGCGTCGGCGTGGTCAGGCCGGCGACGTCCTTGCGGTTGTCCGAGAGAAACGTGACGCGGGCAAACTGCTTGGCGATCTCCGGGTCAGTGCGGCAGAAACTGTTGGTCAGCTCTTCGCCCAGCGCCGGTTGACCCGGCGCGCCCATGATCACCGGGGCCATGGTGCTCGACCAGCCAAGGTAGTTGCTGTCGAGGGTATCGAGGAGCGAATGCACGTCCTCTTCGGAGAAGCCGCCGACGTAATCGCCGGAGTCCACGTAGCACGGGGAGGGGCCGATCATCACGTGGGCGGCGATCAGCCCTGGTGCCTGTCGGTCCGCCAGTACGCCGATCATCGCGCTGACCGAGTGGCCGACGATGATCACCGGGCCCGTGCCGAATTCGCGGACGAGTTCGGCGAGGTCGTGGGCGTAGCCGTTCAGCGTGGCGTATTTGTCGGGGTCGTAGGCCTCGATGGCCGAATTGCCAGCGCCCACCAGATCGTAAAGTACGACGTTGAAGCGGTCGGCGTAATGGGGGCTGATCAAGCGCCACATGGCCTGATCGCAACCAAATCCGTGGGAAAAAATCAGGGTCGCCCGGCCGTCACCCATGACGTGCACGTTGTTGCGCTGCTGAAGGTTCATTGAGTGTCCGGAAAATGGCGGTGGGCGCGAGTGGTGCCGAGCCTATAGGGTTATCCGGGATAAATCACCTGCAAAACCCATAACAGGCGAACCGGCCGGAGCGCTTGCTGGTAAATTGGCGCACGCTTCATTTGTTGAGCCATTATTGGCGCCAAAAAGGGTAATACGCGCGGGCAGGCCAGTCCTTATCCCCGACGCTTATTCTTGTTCAATCTTTCCTGCTGAAGGGATTTACACCATGCGGCAATTTGCGGCCCTCGCTCTGTTTCTCAGTCTCAATGCCTTCGCTCAGGACGCGCCCCAGCCGGTCGCCAAATGGACGCTGCTCGACCAGTTCGACAAGGCCTACACGCTGGACGACCAGGCCCAGGTGCTCTTGATCGCCCGCAGCATGTCGGCGGCGAAGATGGTCAACGCCGCCCTTGAAGAGGGTCCCGAAGGTTACCTGGAGCAGCGCCACGTGGTGTACGTGGCGGACATCGAGAAGATGCCCTCGCTGGTGAAGATGGTGGCGGTCCCGGCGATGCGCTCGGCCAAGTACCGAATCCTGCTGGACCGCGACGCCCGTGTCGCCTCGGCGTACGACGGCGACCGCGACACCGTGCAGTGGCTGACGCTGAAAAACGGCGCGGTCATCCGCCAGGAACGATTCTCCGACGGCGAACAACTCAAGCAGGCCATCGCAAAACTGGGTTCGCAATCGGCTAGCCGTTGACCGCGGCTTTCTCGAAGATCAGCCGCAGGTAGCCGGCGATGGTCGAGGCGTCGCCGTAGACCTCACGCAAGGCCTGCTCGGCGCTGGACAGGTGCAGCACCAGTTGGCGCCTGACCTTGTCCTCGCCGTACAGCGAAACGAACGTGGATTTGCCGTCGTCCTTGCCTTGATCCTTGTCGCTGTCGGCGCAGCGGTCGCGCAGATCGTCGTACATCTGGAAGGCCTGGCCCAGCTCCATGGCGAAATTCTGCAGCAGCGGCCGCTGGTCTTCCCGGGCGCCGCTGATCAGCCAGGCCATGTCCATGATCGCGCCGAACAGCACGCCGGTTTTCAGGTTGTTGGTCAGGGCGATCTCGTCCGCGTCGCGGCTGTGCTGGCCGTCGCGCAGGTCCTGGAACTGCCCGCGCACCAGGCCTTGCATGCCGACCGTATTGGCCAGCACTTCGACCAGCTCGGTGCGGGTGGTGGCGGCCAGATCACTGATGGTGGCGACGACACCGAACGCACGGCTGAGCAGGGCGATGGCGGTCAGAATCGCCACGTCCTCACCGAACTTCAGGTGAACCGTGGGCTGACCGCGCCGCAGCGACGCGTTGTCCATGCACGGCATGTCGTCGAGCACCAGCGATGCGGCGTGGATCATCTCGACGGCGCAGCCCAGGTCCACGGCCTGTCGCCTGATCGTGCGGCTGTTCTCGCGGCCGTCCTCAACCAGTCCTTCGGCAGCGAGCACCAACAGCACCGGGCGCATGCGCTTGCCCGGTGCCAAAGTCGATTCGCGCATGGCCAGCGCCACCAGGTCGCGCTCGTTGCCGGACTCGGGCAGCAGCTCGGAGAGCCGCGTTTCGATGGCCGCCCGGACGTCTCCCAGTCGCCCGGCAAAGCCCGATTTGATTGTTGTGTCGAGGTTACCTGCCATCGGTCTTTCCCTATGCTTTAGCGGTAAAACTGTTCGTCGCGGAGCGGTTCGGCGTGCGAGACCGGTCATCACGGAACGACTGCTGTTTCTTAATGCCTCAAGATACGGCAAAGTTGTACAGGAAAATCGGCTTTGTACAAGATTCCGTATGCAGAAGACCGTATAGCCCGTTCAATAATTCAGCTGCAGGGAGCGAGTATGACTCACAGCGATATGGGTCGTCGCAAAGACGATCACCTTGATATCGTGCTGGACCGACGCGCCAGCGTGCGTTCCTCCTTCTCCGGACTGGACGACATCCGCTTCGAACACTGTGCGCTGCCGGAGTTGAATCTGGACGACGTTGACGTCAGCAGCTCACTGCTGGGCATCGCCTTGCGCGCGCCGCTGCTCATCAGTTCCATGACCGGCGGGGCCGACCGGGCCACCGCGATCAACCGTCATCTGGCCGAAGCCGCCCAGGAGCTGGGCATCGCCATGGGCGTCGGGTCGCAGCGGGTGGCCTTGCAAAGCGGCGGTGATCAGGGCCTGACCCGCGAACTGCGGCGTCTGGCGCCGGACATCGCGCTGCTGGGCAACATCGGCGCCGCGCAGTTGATTGAGCCTGACGGCCTGGACATGGCCCGCCGTGCGGTCGACATGCTTCAGGCCAATGCGTTGATCATTCATCTGAATCCGTTGCAGGAAGCGGTTCAGGCGGGTGGCGACCGGCGCTGGCAGGGCATTCTCGAAGCGATCCACCGCGTGGTGCTGGATGTCGGCGTGCCGGTGGTGGTCAAGGAAGTGGGCGCGGGCCTGTCTGTCGATGTGGCGCAGGCGCTGGTGCAAGCCGGGGTGCACGTGCTGGACATCGCCGGGCTTGGCGGCACCAGTTGGGCGGCGGTCGAGGCCGAGCGCGCCGAGAACCCGGCCGATCGCGAAGTCGCCATGGCGTTTGCACAATGGGGCATTCCGACCGCCGTCAGCCTAGCCATGGTTCGCCAGGCCTTGCCGGACACGCCGCTGATCGCATCCGGCGGCATTCACAATGGCATCGACGTGGCCAAGGCCATTCGTCTGGGTGCCGATGTCGTCGGTCAGGCCGCAGGCGTGCTGCGCAACGCGACCCTGTCGACGGCTGCAGTCATCGAACACTTCGACATTGTCATCCGCCAGCTGCGCATCGCCTGTTTCTGCACCGGCTCGGCTGACCTTCGCGCGTTGCGCAGCGCCCGGTTGCTGGCGCCCAACACCCTGCAGACGTTGCTCTCATGACGCATTTTGCCGTTGTAGCGCCAGCGTTCTACAGCCACTTTCAAGGGTTTCAGGCGTTGGCCGGGACATTGATCGACCGCGGTCATCAGGTGACCTTTTTCCAGCAGGCCGATGCACGGCGCTGGCTGACCGACCCGCGCATCGGCTTTCATGCCCTCGGCGCCCTCAGTCATCCGCCGGGCAGCCTCGAAGCGGCGCTGCGCCGTGCCGCCTGTTCGAATAATCCCCTGCGCCTGCGACGGGTGATTCGCGACCTGTGCGACACCACCCGCATGCTGTGCGCCGAGCTGCCGTCTGCGCTGGCGGTGCGGCAGATCGAGGCCTTGCTCTGCGACCAGATGGAAGCAGCGGGCGGGATGGTCGCAGAAGGGCTGGGCTTGCCGTATGTCTCGGTGGCCTGCGCCTTGCCGGTCAACCGCGAGCCGCAACTGCCGCTGCCGGTGATGCCGTTTGCCTACGCCACCGATGAACGCAGTCAGCATATGTTTGAGGGCAGCCGAAAGGTGTACGACTGGTTGATGAGGCCGTTGAGCAAGGTGCTGCGTGATGCGTCACGCCGACTGGCCATCGAGCCCCGCGACGGCCTGCATGAATGCCTTTCACCCTACGCGCAGATCAGCCAGACCATCCCCGGTTTCGATTTCCCCCGCCAGCATCCGCCTGTGAATTTTCACGCGGTCGGGCCGCTGCGGGCGGCTCAAGCCGAACAACAGGGCGAGTGGCCGATTGACCCTGAGCGGCCGTTCATCTTCGCCAGTCTCGGCACGCTGCAGGGCAGTCGTTTTGACATGTTCAAGCGCATCACCACGGCCAGCCGACAATTGAACGCGCAGTTGCTGGTCGCCCATTGCGGCGGGCTCGATGCCCGGCAGGAGCAGCGCCTGATCAAGGCCGGCGCGACCTGGGTGACCGACTTCGCGCCGCAACAATGGGCGCTGCAACACGCCGATGCGGTGGTGACCCATGGCGGCTTGAACACGGTGATGGACGCCATCGTCGCGCGCACGCCGATGCTGGTCATGCCCATCGCCTTCGATCAGCCGGGCGTGGCGTCCCGGGTTACCCACGCCGGCATTGGTCTGCAACTGCGGCGCGGCGCCGGGGCAGGGCAGATCCGCGAGCGACTGACGCAACTGCGCGGGCTGTCCACCGAACCTTTTGATCAACTGGCGACCGAACTGGCCCAGGCTGGCGGCACGTCTCGCGCCGCCGACATTGTCGAAGCCGTGGTGCGCACGGGCGAGCCGGTGCTGGCGAGGCAGTTGCCATGACGTATGACTTGATTCTCGCCGGCGGCGGACTGGCCAACGGTCTGATCGCCTGGCGCCTGAAGCAGCTACGGCCGGAGCTGTCCGTGCTGTGCATCGAAGAACAGACGCACCTGGGCGGCAACCACACCTGGTCCTACCACGAAGGCGACCTCACGGCCGAGCAGCATCAATGGCTGCAGCCGCTGGTGGTGCAGCGCTGGGCGACCTATGACGTGCACTTCCCGCAACGTTCGCGGCGGCTGAACAGTGGCTACGCCAGCATTACGTCGGAACGCTTTGCCGAGGTCATCGAGCCCGCCCTGGGCGATACGCTGCTAACCGGTCGACGCATCACCGAACTGACCCCGCGCACCGTCGTGCTGGACAGCGGCGAGCGGCTTCAGGCCAGCGCGGTGATCGACGGCCGCGGCGTGCAGGCCACGGCGCACATGGTGTTGGGGCAGCAGGCATTTCTGGGTCAGTTGCTGCGCTTGAAGGTGCCCCACGGCCTGACCGCGCCGATCATCATGGACGCCCGCGTCGAGCAGAGTGAGGGCTATCGCTTCGTCTACGTGCTGCCTTTTTCGGCCGACACCCTGCTGATCGAAGACACCCACTACGTGGATCACCACTCGTTTTCCGCCGAGCAGCTTCGTCAGCACATCGCCGATTACGCTGCCGCCCATGGCTGGGAGATTGCCGAGTGCCTGCGCGAAGAGCAGGGCGTGCTGCCGATCACCTTGGCCGGGGATTTCGCCGGGTTCTGGCGTGAGGCGGCGGGGCAGCCGCGATCCGGTTTGCGCGCCGGACTTTTTCATTGCACCACCGGCTATTCGCTGCCCCATGCCGTGCGGCTGGCGGAGTGGATCGCTGCTCAACCCACGCGGGATGCCGACTCACTGGACGCAGGCATCCGCGCCATCGCGCAGGAAGCCTGGCACTCCCAGCGCTTCTATCGGCTGCTCAACCGCATGCTGTTTCTGGCCGGACGTCCGTCCAATCGCTGGCAGGTGATGCAGCGGTTCTACGGCCTGTCCGAAGGCCTGATCAGCCGTTTCTACGCAGGCCGCAGCACCCTGGCCGACAAGCTGCGCGTGCTGACCGGCAAACCGCCCGTGCCGATCAACGAGGCTG
This sequence comes from Pseudomonas sp. GW821-FHT02H06, assembly GCF_059421525.1. Taxonomy (NCBI): domain Bacteria; kingdom Pseudomonadati; phylum Pseudomonadota; class Gammaproteobacteria; order Pseudomonadales; family Pseudomonadaceae; genus Pseudomonas; species Pseudomonas sp. GW821-FHT02H06. The sequence goes on along the minus strand of NZ_JBWKVD010000011.1, from coordinate 59,145 downwards.
TCACAGCCGCTGCCCGTTACTTACCTAAGCATTACTTGCCTAAGCATCATGAGAATTGACATGACCCAAGCAAAAACCGCAATTGTGATTGGTGCCGGTTTCGGCGGCCTGGCCCTGGCCATCCGGCTTCAGGCGGCGGGCGTGCAGACGACGTTGCTGGAAAAACGCGACAAGCCCGGCGGCCGCGCCTACGTCTACGAAGATCAGGGTTTCACCTTCGACGCGGGCCCGACAGTGATCACCGACCCGACGGCCAGCGAAGAGCTGTTCACCGCGGCCGGCAAATCCATCAAGGATTACGTCGAGTTGCTGCCGGTGTCGCCGTTCTATCGCCTGTGCTGGGAAGACGGGACGAAGTTCGATTACGCCAACGATCAGCAGTCCCTGGACACCCAGATTGCCGCGATGAACCCCAAGGACGTCGCCGGCTATCAGCGCTTTCTGGCGTACTCCAAAGCGGTGTTTCAAGAGGGTTATCTGAAGCTCGGGGCGGTGCCGTTTCTGTCCTTCCGCGACATGGTCCAGGCCGGCCCGCAGCTGGCGAAGTTGCAGGCGTGGCGCAGCGTGTATTCGATGGTGTCGCAGTTCATCGAGGACGACAAACTGCGCCAGGCGTTTTCCTTTCACTCGCTGCTGGTCGGTGGCAACCCGTTTGCAACGTCCTCCATTTACACGCTGATTCACGCCCTTGAACGGCAGTGGGGCGTGTGGTTCCCGAAGGGCGGGACCGGCGCGCTGGTGCAGGGCATGGTCAAGCTGTTCGAAGACATCGGTGGGCGTGTCGAGCTCAACGCCGATGTCGCCAGCATTGACACGAGTGGTCAGCGAGTGACCGGCGTGCGGCTCAAGGATGGTCGGCAGATCAATGCCGACTGCGTGGCCTCCAACGCCGATGTCATGCACACCTACGCCGAGCTGCTCGGCGGCCATCCCCGCGGGGTCAAGGAAGGCGCACGGCTGAAAGGCAAGCGCTTCAGCAATTCGCTGTTCGTCATCCACTTCGGGCTCAAGCGCCCGCAGCCCCAGTTGCAGCATCACACCGTGTGCTTCGGCCCGCGCTACAAGGCGCTGATCCAGGAGATTTTCAAAGGCGCAGCGCTGGCCGAAGATTTTTCGCTCTACCTGCACGCGCCGTGCATCACTGACCCGAGCCTGGCGCCACCGGGCTGTTCGAGCCACTACGTGCTGTCGCCGGTGCCGCACCTGGGCAACGCCGACATCGACTGGGAAGTGGAAGGGCCGCGTTACCGCGACCGCATTTTCGAGTACCTGGAAAAGCACTACATGCCGGGGCTGCGCGAAGATCTGGTCACCAGCCGCATCTTCACGCCGCAGGATTTCAAGGGCGAGCTCAATGCGCACCTCGGTTCGGCGTTTTCCCTTGAGCCGATCCTGCGCCAGAGCGCGTGGTTCCGCCCCCATAACCGCGACGCGAGCCTGAGCAATCTGTACCTGGTCGGCGCCGGCACACACCCGGGCGCCGGCGTGCCGGGCGTCATCGGTTCGGCCAAAGCCACGGCCGGGCTGATGCTGGAGGACTTACACTCATGAGCGTCGCCGATCAGGCGCTGCTCGACCACGCTACCCAGAGCATCAAAGTCGGCTCGAAAAGCTTCGCGGCGGCGTCACGCCTGTTTGACCCGGTGACCCGGCGCAGCGCCGTGATGCTTTATGCGTGGTGCCGGCATTGCGACGACGTCATTGACGGTCAGGAAGCAGGGCATTCGGCGACGGTGGTCAGTCAGCAGGAAGTCACCGAGCGGCTGCAACGGCTAATCGCCCAGACCCACGCCGTGTACGCCGGCACGCCGACCCACAGTCCGGCGTTCGAGGCGTTCAGGGAGGTTGTCCTGCGCCATGGCATCGAGCAGCGTTATGCCCTGCAGCATCTGGATGGCTTCGCGATGGACGTCAGCCACCGCGAATATCGGCGCATCGACGACACGCTGGAGTACTGCTATCACGTGGCCGGCGTGGTCGGCTTGATGATGGCGCAGATCATGGGCGTGAGTGACGACGCGACCCTCGACCGCGCCTGTGATCTGGGTCTGGCGTTTCAGCTGACCAACATCGCCCGGGACATCGTCGAAGATGCCTCGGTGGGGCGCTGCTACTTGCCGGGGGACTGGCTGGATGAGTTGGGCATTCCCCATGATCGCCTTGCAGCTCCGGAGCATCGTCCGGCAGTGGCGGTGCTGGCGAAGCGGCTGGTGGACATGGCCGAGCCGTATTACGAGAGTGCCAACGCCGGCCTGACCGCGCTGCCATGGCGATCGGCGTGGGCGGTGGCGACGGCGGGTTGCGTCTATCGGGAGATCGGCGTGAAGGTCAGGGAACGCGGCGCCCGGGCGTGGGATGCGCGGGTCTCGACCAGCAAGCTGGACAAGCTGCGTCTGGTCTTGGTGGGGGCGTGGAAGGCTAGCGCGTCTCGAGGTCGGCACTGGCCGGCGCGACCGGCGAAGCTTTGGCAACGTCCGGGTCGGACTTGTGCAACGGGCCGTCATGCAAGCGTCGAAGCTGGGCGCGCAACCGAGTGACGCTCGGCGCGTAGAGAAAGCCGAACGACACGCAACGCTCTTTGCCCGATACCGCGTGATGCATCAAATGCGCCTGATACAGGCGCTTGAGATAGCCATTGCGCGGCACGTATCTGAACGGCCAGCGCTTGTGCACCAGACCATCGTGGGCAATGAAATACAGGAAACCGTAAGCGGTCATGCCCGCGCCGATCCACTCCAGGGGATGGGCGCCTGCAGTGCCCAGCGCGATCAGCACGATGGCGAAGCCGGCGAACACCACGGCATACAGATCGTTCTTCTCGAACCAGCCGGTTCTCGGCTCATGGTGCGACTTATGCCAGCCCCAGCCCCAACCGTGCATGATGTACTTGTGCGCAAACACGGCAAAACCTTCCATGCCGATCACGGTTGCGAAAAAGACGAGGGCATTGATCATCGGGTTCATCCGCGGGGAGAGTCTCAACGTCAGACCGTAAAAGGGCCGACGGTGTTCGGTGCGTGATTGTCGCATGCCGATGGCTGAAGGCGGAGGTCGGTTTGTCAGTTGCTGGTTTGGGCGTCACCGTCCGTTGTTTTTGTAGCGTGACGTCTGCCGCCTTCCCGGCTGAAGCCGGTCCCACTATCAGTCCGCGGTGTTCCAGTGGACTGCATTGCTTTTCGTGGGACCGGGTTCAGCCGGGAAGAGGCCGGTGTTAACACTCTCAATCTTGCGGTGTAACGCCCGACGCTTTCCCGGCTGAAGCCAGTCCTACACGTCGAGAGTGATGCTTTTCGTGGGACCGGCTTCAGCCGGGAAGGGGCCGGTTCGTGCGCCCTCGGTCTTCTGCCGATGCCGGTGCTTGGCACCGCGCGTCCACGTCGACTGAACTGTGCGCGCCACGTGCGGCCTCAGACTTACACCGCTAAAGGAGGCCAAGGCCATGAACCACGACGAATTCAATCAATACGACGCAGAGCGCTTCCACGGTCAGGTCGCCGAGCAACTGGGCATCAGTGTGGAAGAGCTGAAAACCTGGATGATCAACGACATCGAGCGCGTCACCGAGGGCGGCGAGGAGGTAGGGCACATGGTGGTGTTCCGTGAGTCCACGCCGGATGAGGTGCTCGACAAGCTCAAGAATCCGCAGAGTCGTTATACGGCGATGACGGGTGTGATCAAGACCGAGTAAGCCATCGGCGTTCGCCAGAAATGGCCAGCCCATGACTTGAATCGCAATCAACAAAAAGCCCGATCACTCGGGCTTTTTGTTGCCGCTCAGCCGCTGATTATTTCGACGGCAGGGCGTAGGCGATCAGCGAGTCGCCCATCTTCGTGCCAAACGAGCCATGCCCGCCGGCCATGATCACAATGTACTGCTTGCCATTGCTCTCATACGTCATCGGCGTGGCCTGACCGCCCGCTGGCAAGCGCGCTTCCCAGAGCAGGTCGCCGTTGGTGACGTTGAAGGCGCGCAGGTAGTTGTCCTGTGTACCGGCGATGAACATCAGGTTGCCGGCCGTGGAGATCGGCCCACCCAGCATTGGCACACCGATTTTCAGCGGCGGCAGCTGGATGCCTTTCAGGCTGTCGCGGATGGTGCCGATGCGTTTGCGCCAGACCACATCGTGGGTCTTCATGTCCACGCCGGCCACATAGCCCCACGCCGGCTCTTTGCACGGCAGGCCGAGTGGCGACAGGAAGGCGTTGATTTCGACGCCATAAGGCACGCCGTACTGAGGCTGAATGCCCATTTCGGTACCGCTGCCGGTGGCACCTTCTTTAGGCCACAGCGGGTTGTTCGGGCCACGGGGAATCAGCTTGGACACGAACGGCAAGGCCATCGGGTTCATCAGCGCGACCTGACGGTCAGCGTTCACCGAGATACCACCCCATTCGAAGACACCCAGGTTACCCGGGAACACCAGCGTCCCTTGCTCGGACGGCGGCGTGTACTGGCCGTTGTAGGACAGCTGCTTGAAGATCACGCGGCAGACCAGTTGGTCAAACATCGTCGCGCCCCACATCTCCTTGTCGGAAAGGGTTTGAACGGACGTTAGATTGAGGTCCGAGCGCGGCTGGGTCGGGCTGACCCGATCACCTGGCGCCGCTTCACCAGCAGGCACCTGCATTTCATGAACAGGCACGATCGGCTTGCCGTCGCGACGGTCCAGCACGAACAGGTTGCCTGCCTTGGTCGGAACGTACACCGCAGGGACGGCTTCGCCGCTGCCGGTTTTCACATCAGCCAGGGTAGGCTGGGCCGGTACGTCCATGTCCCACAAGTCGTGGTGCGTGGTCTGGAAGCTCCACACCAGTTTGCCGGTGGAACCGTTCATCGCGACGATCGAGCTGGCGTAACGCTCCATCACCGGCGTGCGGTTGCCGCCCCAGATGTCGGGCGTCGGGTTGCCGGTTGGCACGTAGACCACGTCGGTTTTCGCGTCATAGGCCAGCGGAGCCCAAGCGTTCGGCGAGTTGTTGACCAGGGTTTTGCCGTCGCCGGGGATTGCATTCGGGTCTTCGGCACCGGTGTCGAAGATCCACTTCAGCGCGCCGGTGTTGACGTCGTAGCCACGGATCGCGCCGGATGGCTCGTGCACCGACAGGTTATCGGTCACCGAGCCGCCGATGATCACGGTGGTGCCGGTCACGACAGGCGGGGAGGTGGGTTCGAGGCCGCCCGGATACGGGTAGGGCTGCAAGTGCAGCAGGTCCAGCTCGCCGTTTTTGGCGAAGTCGGCGCACGGTGCGCCGGTGTCGGCGTTGATGGCGAACAGACGACCGTCGTTGACCGGCAGGAATACCTTGCGCGGGCAACTGGTGGCGACCGGTTGGGTGCCTTCCAGGCTTTTTGCAAACTGAGTGGTGTCAGCCTGATCGAAGTACGCGACGCCACGGCAGGTCAAGTGTTGGAAGGACGGATCGGATTTGAGCTTGGGATCGAATCTCCACTTCTCTTTACCGGTGGCCGGGTCCAGCGCCACCAGAATCTGGTGAGTGGTGCAGATGTACATGTTGTCGCCAACCTTGATCGGCGTCAGCTCGTTGGTGGTCTCGCCGGAGTCGTTGGCGGTTTTCGATTCGCCGCTGTTGAAGGTCCAGGCCACCTGAAGGTCTTTGACGTTGCCTTCGTTGATCTGAGTCAGCGGGGAATAACGCGTGCCCGACTGCGTGCGGCCGTAAGCAGGCCAGTCGCCGTTGGCGATGCCTTCGACAGGCTGATGTTGCGCCGGTTGCGCCGTCGCCATGCTGCCGTTGATCTCCTGCGGGTCGTTGAAGATGGAATACACCATCACCACGATCGCCAGGGCCAATGTCGCGGATAAAAAGGTTTTGCCCGGCTTCAGACGCTCCGGAATGTCACGGGTGACCCCCGGGATCAGCAGCCACAGACCCAACACCCCGAGGATGTCGAAACGCGGTACCAGCGCCCAGAAATCCGTGCCGGCTTCCCACAGGCCCCAGACCACGGTGATCAGCATCAGCGCGCCGTAGAGCCAGAGCGATGCAGCGGAACGTCGCCACAACAGGACGGCGAACACCAGTAGCGCGACGCCCAGGAACAGATAATAAAAAGAGCCGCCCAATGAGAGCAGCCAGATACCGCCAACCACCAGAAACAGAGCAAAGATGCCTGCAATGATGGAAGTAAAACGCCTCAGCCCTGAAGCTTTTGATAAGTCATTCATCGATGTTCCCCCTTGGGATGTAGTGCATGGACTGTGCGCCGTATAGGGGGTTCAACTCCGGAACCTGGAGTCTGGATAAAATTTTCAGCGCCACTGACCATCCACTCTTTCGAAGCATAGGCCGTGTTTGCAATCTGATCACGGTGGAAAAGCATTCAGATGGCGAACGGCGCGGCGTTGGGCGAGATCGGCTCACGATGACGAGGGCGGAAAGGCGGCTACAGAGTGCGCTGGAGAGGGGCCAGGTCATGCACGCGCCGGTGCATCCCATCGCTCAAAGTTGCGGGGGTTGTGGGGGCAGACTAGAGTCGGAAACAGCCCCACCTAACTTTGTTACCGCAGGCGCATGAACGAGTGAAGTCTTTGCACTTCCATCAAGCCTGCGAGTCAATAACAAGCTGGAAGTAAGTTCGCTATGCATAAACGTTTTAGCAGAGCGCGAACCACACTAACGCTATTATGTGCGGCGTTTGTGTTGTGCGCGTCTGGATGCACTGGCACCGCCAGTAATACCAAAACAACCGGACTGTCGTTAGTGGATTACACCTCCGTGAGCGCGTCTTCCCCACCCGAGCACCTTACCGGACTCTGGGCCGGCCCCCATGCCGGCGGCACGTTTTACGTGGAAATCTTCGACGACGGCGACCTGCGCACCTGCTTGAGCGCTCCGCCTTATTACCACGCGATGGACGGAAAATACGCCGATGAGGCGCTGTATCTGGAAGACGGCACCCGCATCGAATTTCAGCCTGTGGGGGCACGGCAGATCACCATTTATTCCCCTCCCGGCCGGCCGGTCACCACGCTGGAACGCAGCGCACCGGGTCACTCCGCGAGCCAGTGTCTGGCAGGTGCCGCTGACGTCCAGCGCAAACTGTCCCACTGGGCTTCGCATTAGCGGCAGGGTTCGATAATTGAGGCAGTGCGCGGGTATCATGCACGGCTCGAACCCACCGCCCGACCCCGGATTCAGGATCACAATGCCCAGCCCCACGTTTACCGTCATGCGCCTCGACGCCACGCCGCCGGAATCGATCAAGAGCCAGATTATGCAGATGGTGATCGACTACGTCACCGAGCTCAGCATGGTCGCCATCGCCCCGAGCAATCCGTTGTACCCGCTGTATCAATACGGCGTCGGCCATGAGGTGCATCAGTACGTGCAGGCGATGGACGGATCGCGGGGGATTGCGGTGGAATTGATCGTGGCGCTGGATGCCGAGGACCCTTCGGTCGTCATCGGCTTCTTGCTCTATCTGCCGGTTCAACAGGACCCGCAGGCGTGCGCCGTGGCGTACATGGCAGTGCATACGGCGCGCCGTCGTCAGGGCGTGGCGCGGGCCATGCTGGAGAAAATGACCGAACGCTATCCCCATGCCGAGCTGGCGTGCTTCGTTGCGAAAGTGCCGGTGTTCGAGGCGCTGGGCTTTCAGGTGCTGGGAGCACGCGGGCCGCAGGTGTTGATGAACACCCGTGACCAGCAAACCGACGGCTTGTTGGCGGTGCTGGACATCGCGCCGATCTACAACTCGCTGGAAGTGCGGCAGATCCACAGCTATCTGTTGAAGCAGCACGGCAAGCGTGCGATGACCGATGCGGAAAAACAGCGTGATCGACACATTGACCAACTGACCCGGCAGGCGCGCCTGTTCGTCAACGGACTGCTGGGCGAGTCAGGCGCGCAGGCCTTCATCGGCCCGAAGCTTGTTTGACGCCCGAATCAGCGAACGGCCTCGTTGAGGTCGATTCCTCGTGAGTCCTTGCTCCACATTTCCAGCAGGAAATCCCGCTCGGCGTGATGCAGCGTGCGTTCCATCGCCAAGTGCCGCGCGAGGACCTGATGCACTTCGCGGCCTTCCATGGGGCAGCCTTCGATGGGGTGCAGCCAGTGGCACGCCAGCACCGCGCCATCGGGCGTCAGGCTTTCACGAATGCGCTCAATGATCTCGCCAAAGGCATCCGGCGTCAGGTAATAGGCCCATTCGCTGATCACCACCAGATCGAATTGCCCGGCAGGCCAGTCCTGGGGCAGACAACCTTCCAGCACTTGCACATGGGCGTGCGCACTCAGGCGATCGCGGGCCAGGGTGACGGCCCGGGGGCTGAGGTCCATGCACAACAACGCGTCGCACCGTTCGGCCAGGCGCAGGCTCAATTCGCCATTGGCGCAGCCCGGCTCGAAGATGCGCGCGTAGCGCTGACGCGGCAGGGCAGCAAGGGTCAGATCGCGTTTGCGATGCTCGTACCAACGCGTGCGAAAGGCCCAAGGGTCGTCACTGCTGGCGAACAGTTCGTCGAAATACTCACCTGTGATGCTCACAGAAACACCAGTTCGAAGGGTTGCAGCAGACGCTCCAGCGTTTGCGGGTTCAGCACCGCGGGCGCGCCGGTGCTCGGGTCGTTTTCCAGCTGGCTCAAGTGAGCACCGATGGCGTCGCGCTTGCGCCGCAGTTGCTCATCGCTGAGCCAGAATTTGCGGGCCTGTTCCCAAGGGATGCGCGGGTCATTCGGTTCCGCCCAATGCCAGGCCCACACCGGAATCTCCACCAGCGTCGCGCCAGTGTTGGCCACCGCCTGAGCCGCGCAATGGCCGACGGCTTCGTGGTCGCAGTGGCCGTCGTGGCGCCAGGTGGTCAGCAACACATCCGAGGGACGCAGGTCTTCGCTGAGCAGCGCAATCAATGACTCGGCATGCTCGGCCACCTGACCATCGCCCATGCCGAGCCGTTGCCAGGACAACCTCGACACGTCCAGGCCCAGGTGCGCGACAGCTTGCTGGCTTTCCCGCCGACGCTCGGTGCGCAGGCGTTGCATGGGCCACAGCGGCGATTGCGGATGGCTGCCTTCGCCGTCGGTGACGGCAACCAGGTGCACATCGTTCTGCCGCTGGGCCATCGCTGCGAGCAGTCCGCCACAGGTCAGGACTTCGTCGTCGGGATGCGGCGCGAGCACGATCAGGCGTGAACCGGGTGGAACCAGTTCTTCCAGGGTGATCGGGCGCACGCCGCGCAACGCCACGCTGTTCTCCCAGGCGCTCAACGGTGTCCCGCTGACGCCGAATGGCTGTGCTTCGTTCATAGTGACCAATCCTCGGGTTCGACCGTGGCGACTCGCTGGCCCAGGTGCGCCAGGTCACGCTCGGCGTGGCTTTGTCGGATAAACACCTGCAGGTCGGCGGCCAGCCGCGCAAAGTGCGGATCGCGGCAGAACGGTGTTGCGCCCAGCGCCCGGCCGACATGTCGGCACACCTGTTCAACCGCCATCTCGACCTGCGCCCGCAGGCGCTGCACCCTCAGGCTCGCGTCGTCCTGCGGATGGGCGTCGATCCATGACGCGCATTCGCGCAAGGCCGCCGCCGCGCCACACAGCGCTGCATCGACGCTGCCCAGATGGGCGTCGGCGTGGGGTTCTGGCCGTCCGTGGTGTCGGTGCGCGCGCAAGCTTTTCGCCAGCGCCACTGCCGCGCCGTACCAGGCGGCAGCGATCCCGGCGCCGCCTTGCCAGAACCCTGGCCGGGTCAGATAGTCGCCGTTGTTGCCCACGCAAATGCCGACCGCGCCGTCGAAGTGCACATCGCCGCTGGCGGTCCCGGCCATGCCCACGGCCTGCCAGGTCTCGCTGCTGAAGCGAACGCCCGGCTGCTTCAAATCGACGACCACCAGTTGCGGCGCCTCATCGCTGGCCCAGGCGGTGAGCAGGGCGTAATCCAGCTGTTGGGCGCCGGAGCACCAGGCCTTGCGGCCGTTGAGGCGGACCTTGTCGCCGTGGCGCTGGCTGACGCCGACCTTGGCGTCGGGCGGTTCGGCGGCCCATACGCCCCAGATGCCGGGTGCATCGAAAGGTGCGGCGCCAAGTTCTTTCAGAATGGCGAGGGCGTCGGTATGGCCTTCGTAGAGTTTGAGCAGCGCCAGATCGAGGCCCGCCACCGTTGCCAATTGGCGCCAGCGTTCGAGGGTGCGACCGCTGCCGGGCAACGGCAGTTGATCGAGTCCGCTGTCGAGGCAGCGCTGCATGGCGTGCCGCAGGGGCGCGTCCGGCACGTGGGGATTGTCACGGTGGGCGAAATCCGCCAGCAGTGATTCAAGTCCTTGTGCATCGTCCCGCATGGCTGACTGTCTCCGACCCGTTGACGCCGACGCGAGGTGCGCGGGCTTTCTGCCTGGCCCGCTTGCGCGGCCTGCTGATGGAATTCGGCAGCGCCAGCGGGGCGGGGTTCAAACATTTCTTCTGCCAGCCGGTTCTGTTGCCTCTTGCAGGGAGCACTCAAGTGGGCGGTGATCGGCGCCTTGCAGTCAGGTGCGCGGTTTTGTCGCAGTGGGCATTTCCCGACCCATGGGCGTCAAGGCGTGCAGCGTCTTCGGATGGCCTGCGTAAAATCCGCTCGTAACCTATTCAAGCCGGTTTTGCGCGACACTGTCGGGCACCTGTTTTTTTCGCTTCGTCCCTCGCTGCTGCAGCGCGACTGCCAATCAACGCCTGCGCCCGGCGAGGTGGACGAAAAAAGGGTTGGCGTTGGCGCCAGCCGCTGCTTTCGAGAGTTCGCCAGATGAATGAGTTTCTGACCCGCCGTCAGGTGGTCACCGGCATGGGCCTGTTGGGGCTGGGCCTGCTGGCCGGCTGTGACGGTTCGACCACTGCGCTGGATTTCAAGTACGGCAAAGATCTGAGCAACAAGATCATGGGCCGGACCTTCAAGTTGACCGACACCGACGGTGAGGTCAAAACCCTGTCGAGTTACCGCGGGTTGATGCCGATGGTGTTTTTCGGCTTCACCCAGTGCCCGGCGGTGTGCCCCACGGCGCTGGCCCGCGCTGCGCAGATCAAAAAGATGATGGGCGAGGACGGCAAGACGCTGCAGGTGATCTTCATCACCGTCGACCCCGAGCGCGACACGCCGCAGATTCTCGACGCCTACGTCAAACAGTTCGATCCGACGTTCGTTGCCCTGCGCGGCACGCTGGAAGAGACCGCCCACGTCGCCAAAGAATTTGGCGTGTTCTACGAAAAGGTCCCGGCGGGGAACACCTACACCATGTCCCACACCGCCACCAGCTTCGTGTTCGACTCCCGGGGTAACCTGCGCCTGGGGCTGTCGCCTTCGCTTTCCGCCAAGCAATGCGCGGAAGATTTGCTCACTGTCATGGAAGTCTGCTGATGAATGCTTTGTTGAATGCTGTATCGCGCTCGTTGCTTGTCTCCCTGTTGGCCGGCGTCAGCCTGAGTGCGGTTGCGCAGACGCGGGTCGAGGATCCGTGGGTGCGTGCGACGGTGGCCGGGCAGCCTTCATCCGGTGCCTTCATGCGCATCACCGCCGACACCGACAGCACGCTGCTCAGCGTCAGCTCGCCGGTGGCGAAGGACGTGCAGATCCACGAGATGAGCATGACCAACGACGTCATGCGCATGCGCCCGGTCGACGCCGTGCCGCTGCCTGCGGGCGAGACCGTGGCGCTGGACCCCGATGGCTACCACGTCATGCTCATGGGGCTGAACGGCCAGATCAAAGAGGGCGACCAGGTGCCACTGACCCTGACCGTGAAGAACGCCGAGGGTGAGACCGAAGTGGTGAACGTCACCGCACCGGCCCGCGCCGCGACAGCACCGATGGACATGGCCCATGACCACGGAATGACGCATTAAGCAGGAGCGCTTATCTGCGTACCTCTCGTAGGACCGGCTTCAGCCGGGAAAGCGTCAGGCGCCACGCCGCAGAAAAGAGGGTGCTCGACCCAGCGTCTTCCCGGCTAAAGCCAGTCCCACGAAGACACCGCGTACCTCAGTAGGACCGGCTTCAGCCGGGAAAGCGTCAGGCGCCACACCGCAGAATTGATGGTGCTCGACCCAGCGTCTTCCTGGCTAAAGCCTGTCCCACAAATAGAATGCGTTCTCCTGTGGGACACGCTTCAATCCCCAAACGCCCCCAGCAGCAACACCACATTCAGCACGATGATCAACAGCGCGATGCCCCAGGCCAGGGTCGTCAGAATGGGCCCGGTCACGAAATCGCCCATCAGCTTGCGGTCCGACACGAAGCGCACCAGCGGCACGATGGCGAAGGGCAGTTGCATCGACAGGATGACCTGACTCAGTACCAGCAATTTAGCCGTGCCCTGAGCCCCATAGATGCTGGTCACCACAATCACCGGAATGATCGCCAGCCCACGGGTCAGCAGGCGGCGGATCCAGCCCGGCAGGCGCATACGCAGAAAGCCTTCCATGACGATCTGCCCGGCCAGGGTCGCCGTGACCGTGGAGTTGATCCCCGACGCCAGCAACGCCACACCGAACAGCATCGACGCCATGCCCACGCCCAGCATCGGCGAGAGCAAGTGATAAGCCTGTTCGATTTCCACCACGTCGGTTTTGCCGGCCTTCTGAAAGACCGTCGCCGCGGTGATCAGAATCGCCGCATTGACGAACAGGGCCAGGGTCAGCGCGATGGTGCTGTCGGTCACTGCCCAGCGCAGGCCGATGCGCCGGCCTTCATCCGTGCGCGGATAGGCGCGGGTCTGCACGATGGAGGAGTGCAGGTACAAGTTGTGCGGCATCACCGTCGCACCAATGATGCCGATTGCCAGGTACAGCGCCTCGGGATTGGTGACCACCTCGGCTTTGGGAATGAAACCGGCGAACAGCTCCGCCAGATCAGGCTGGGCCAGCACCATCTGGATCGCGAAGCAGCCGAAGATGACCAGCAGCAGTGCGATGACAAACGCCTCGAGCGCCCGAAACCCGCGGCCCATGAGCAGAAAAATAAGAAACACATCGACCGCCGAAATCACCGCGCCCCAGATCAGCGGAATGCCGAACAACAGGTTCAGCGCAATGGCAGTGCCGATCACCTCGGCCAGGTCGCAGGCGATGATCGCGATCTCGCAGGCAATCCACAGGGCAATGCACACCGGCCGGCTGCAGCGCTCGCGGCAGGCTCGCGCCAAGTCCCAACCGGTGACGATCCCAAGACGCGCGGACAGCGCTTGCAACACGATGGCCATCAGATTCGACAGCAAGATAACCGACAGCAGCAGGTAACCAAATTTCGAACCGCCGGCGATGTCCGTCGCCCAATTGCCCGGATCCATGTAGCCCACGGCGACCATATAGCCGGGGCCGGTGAACGCGAGCAGCCGCTTGAACCAGTTGCCGCTCTTGGGCATGGCGACACTGGCGCTGGGCATGCCCCCGCCGAGGGTGTCGTCGCCGGGGCTGGCAGGGTGATCGATAGGCGGCATTAAGGATTCCGGCGTTGGATACTGAGTGATCAAAGGTGGCGACAGGCAGGGTCTGCTGTGCGGTTTTAGCGAGTGCGCCCGGCAACCATCAGCTCGACAGCGACGCCGCTGCCAGTGAGTTTAGATAATCCCCAAAGCCTTCCTTGCACCGGTAGTCTTTTCGTGCGCTGGTGGTGACGCTGTTCGCGGAAATCCACGCGATGGACGCACCGATGCGTTGCAGATCGGCGACCAGATGCACGTCTTCATGGGCCGCCAGCGCCTTGAAACCGCCGGCCCGCTGATAGGCATCGGCGCTGACGCCCAGGTTCGCGCCATGGATGTGCCGATGGTCATCCACCGGGCGGTACAGCGAGTCATAGCGTTGGCGCACATGGTCGGGATGGCCGGACCAGTCGTCGACCTCGACGATGCCGCACACCGCATCCACCTTCAGGCTGACCTGATGCGCCAGCCAGGCATAGGGCACGACGCTGTCGGCGTCGGTGAACGCCAGCCAGCGCGCGCCACGCTCGAGCATCAGCCGTGCGCCTTCTGCCCGGGTCATGCCAACGTTGCGGTAGGCGCAAACGTGCGTGTTGACGCCGTGGGCTGCGGCGACCCGGGCCGAGGCATCGGAGCAGTCGTCCAGCATGATGAGGATTTCCACGGGCTCGCCGTGGAGGTCTTCATGAACGGAGGATGCGATCAGCGACTTGATGCAGTCGTCCAGGAAATCTTCTTCATTGTGCGCGGGGACAATAATTCCAATCATTGAAGTGTCTCGTCTCGGCACCTGCGCTGATCGCGGCGTCCTTCGATGTCGACCGAAGCGAGGGAAATTTGGTTTCAAGTATTTTCGTTTACGAAGACCACCAACTCGCCTGGCAGCGTTGAGGCATATCCCAGACGCAACGACGCCGCTGAATAGCGGCGTCGATGGCTTTGCGTTATGGCGAGACCCCACGGCGTGGGAATCAGGGTTCAGCCCGCCAGCAGTGCCTTGGCGATGGCCTCGTTGAACGCTGGCAGATCGTCCGGGGTGCGGGAGGTGATCAGGGTCCAGCCGTTGGCCGGGCATTCCTTGACCTCGGCATTAACCCAATTGGCCGCGCCGGCATTGACCAGGTCAGTGCGCACACTTGGGTAAGAGGTCAGGGTTTTGCCTTTGATCACGCCGGCATCGATCAGCAGCCATGGGCCGTGGCAGATCGATGCGACGGTCTTCCCTGCGTCGGCGAACGCCTTGACCAGTTTCTGGGCATCGCTGTCCTGGCGCAGGGTGTCGGCGTTGACCGTGCCGCCGGGGATGACCAGTGCATCGAAATCATTGGCAGACAGGCCGGCCAGCTTGGTGTCGGAGGTCACGACGGCGTCTTTGTCGGTGTCGTTCAGGAACAGTTGCGCAGTGCCGCCTTCGATGGAGGCGTGGGTCACCGTAGCACCCTGACCCTTCAACGCTTCCAGCGGCTTGAGCAGTTCGTCGCGCTCGATGCCGGTGTTGGACGTAATGATCAAAACCTTCTTGCCGTTCAGTTGATTGCTCATGTTTTCGCTTTCCTCTGAAATAAAAAGTGCTGAACTGCGCCCGCTATCAGCGGGCGGTGTCACTTTCAGAGGGAAACGGAAAAGCGAAAGTTCAGCCCGATTGCGTGGCCGGGCTGGAGGTCGATGGCGACGACTCAGGCTAAGCACCCGGATTTCGGGCGCCGGGATCACCGCCGTGCGACGAAACGGCGCAGCGTAATGACACCGTCGTCACAAGCACTCGCGGACCGCTTTTTCCAATGCATTGCGGCCAAAGGCCGACGACAGCGGGGCGCGCTGGTACAGGAAAACCCGGGTATTGGGGTTGCCTTTGTAGACCTCGAGAATTTCATCGGAGGCGATCTTGCCGGAGATCAGCAGTTTGTAGTGACCCTTGCTCTCGGTCATGGTCGTGCCCGGCTTGATCTGCTGCCACTTGGGGTAGATGCATTTGGCGTAGTCAGATGGCGTCTTTGCGGTATCGAAATTAAACGACGGGTTGTTCGGCGTAGAGCTGCAACCGGCCAGCACTACGGCGATGGCGCAGCCCAGTAACGAGTACGGTAATAAACGGCGCATCAATTCATCCTGAATTAGAAAACGAAAACAATTTGATCGGGTCGATGGGCGCCTATGTTGACCAGCAACCGTGCAAATGAAAAGCGCACGCTTTGAAATATTTCACCGCGGGTTAAAGCCTGGCTTGCGCTGCCGTCACCGAGCTTCTGGACGGGTCATCCTGATCAATGGGTTCGCTCAGTCGAGCGCTGCTGTTGCTCGATTTATTTGCATATTGCTCGATTGGTTAATAGAGTGAGCGAAAACGAGCGCTCACTTAAGCATGTGCCCGTTCGTTACGGCCTGAATGACGGAGAACACATGTCACACGACGAACTGCAACGGGCTGCCCGGTCAGTACTGATGCCGGCGATTGCCGGCCTGGCGCTGGACGAGCCTGTGCGCCGCCATCTACACGCTGGCGGCGTATCGGTCCTGCTGGGTGAGACGCGTGATGAATACCTGGCCCGAAGCATGAGTTTCGAGCGCCGCCGGGAAGAAACTGATGCGCAGTTTTCCGCGATCGCCAGGGAGGCGGCACTGTGTGCGGCGGCGCCGGTGCTGATCGCCGTGGATCAGGAGCTCGGCGGCCTCCAGCGCTTGCACGGTCTGGTGCCCGGTATGCCGAGCTCGACCGACCTGACCCACATGAGCACCGCCGACATTGAGTCGCGCTGTTATGAAATGGCCAGCTCGGCCAGGGTCATGGGCGTCAATCTGTTCCTGGCGCCGATTGTGGACGTGGTCACCGGGGTCAACCCCTGGCTGCACCAGCGCAACCTCGGGCCCGATGCCGCCGAGGTGGCGCGCATTGCCTGTGCGTTCATTCGGGGTGTGCAGCGTGCCGGCGTGATTGCCACGGCCAAACACTTTCCGGGTCATTACCAGGTCGAGCACGACCCGGCGGTGGCGCGGGCTACCGTGCCCGACAACGCCGCCGCGCTCAGCGACGGGCTGGAAGTGTTCAGGCAGGTCATTGCCGCAGGCGTTGGCGCAATCATGCCCGGGCCTGCGGTGTTCCCGGCGCTGGATCCGCATCAGTCTGCCAGCACTTCAGCGGCGGTCATCGGCCTGCTAAGTGATGCGTTGGGTTTTGAAGGGCTGATCGTGTCCGACGACCTCGACGCCGTTTCCATCCTGCGCGGCAACAGCATCGCCGACACCGCCGTCGCCGCCCTGAATGCCGGTGCGCACCTGTTGCTCCTGTCGGCGGAGGCCGGGCTTGACGACATCTCGCGCGCCATCGTCGATGCCGTAAACAATTGAGGACTGGATGCGCAAACCCTGCTTGCCGCCGCGCACACAGTTCGCGCCCACGCCCGAAGGTCGAGAGCCCAAGTGGACTCAGGCCTGTACGTCTCCTACCCGGTCTCATGCGGTCATCTCACCCGCCGAGTCATGATCTGAACCCCCGCTGCTCGCTGCCAACCACTTGCAGCTTGCAGCTTATGGCTTGTCGCTCACCCCATTTGTACTCGCGGCCCGCGCGTTCTACTCTCGCCACTCTGTCCAACCAGAAGGAAGGCACGATGAGCTGGTCCGCCAGGCAGTACTCCATGTTCGAGCAGCAACGCACCCGACCGGTCCGCGACCTCGTCGCCGCCATTCCTCTGGCCTCGGTGCACACCGCCGTCGACCTCGGCTGCGGTCCCGGCAATTCCACCGAAGTGCTGGCCGAGGGTTTCCCGGAGGCCACGGTGACGGGGCTGGACAGCTCCGATGACATGCTGCGCGACGCCCGTCAGCGGCTGCCGAATGTTGCATTCGAACTCGCCGACATCGGCAGCTGGAACCCGGCACAGACTTACGACGTGATTCTCGCCAACGCGTCGCTGCAATGGGTGCCTGACCACGCGACGCTGTACCCGCGGCTGGTCAGCCTGCTCAACCCGGGTGGCGTGCTGGCGGTGCAGACGCCGGACAACCTTGAGGAGCCTGCCCATCGTCTGGCCCGGGACATCGCGGCGAGTGCGGAGTGGGCGAGCAGGATTGGCAACGTCAAACACCCCGACCGACACCCTGCCGCCTATTACTTCGAACTGCTGCAAGGGCATTGCGCCGAGGTCGATGTCTGGCGCACCACGTATCACCATCCGCTTGCCGGCGGGCATGGGGCAGTGGTCGAGTGGTTCAAGGGTTCGGCGCTGCGGCCCTATCTGCAACAGCTCGACGAAGCGGCGCAGCAGGATTTTCTCGACACCTATTTGCAGGCGATCAGCCAGGCCTACCCGGCGCTGGACGACGGCACAGTGCTGCTGCCGTTCCCGCGCTTGTTCATCGTTGCGACACGTTGAAGCCTGTGGCTTGCGTTAAGCCGCTGTTTTGCGAGCCGTGATCGACACCGCCGTTTTCTGATGGAGTGAGCATGAGCAATGACCCCGGCGAACTGGCCGCACGGCTGATTCGCAATTTCAATGAAGTGCCGCTGCAACACGAGCGCCGCGACCCGCTGTACGAAAGCCATGCCGCCCGCCTGGGCACCGGCACCGCCGCGAAGAAACTGGGCGCGTCGGTGGACATCGTCGCACCCGGCAAGCGCTCGTGCACTTATCATTTTCATTACGCGCAGGAAGAAATGTTCGTCATTCTGGACGGGCAGGGCACCTTGCGCGTGGCGGGTGAAATGCTCTCGATCCGCAGCGGCGATGTGATCTTCATTCCGCCGGGGCCTGAGTATCCCCACCAGATCATCAACACCTCTCACGCGCCGCTGAAGTATTTATCCATCAGCACCCGCGAGACGCCGGAAGTGTGCGAATACCCGGACTCCGGCAAGTATCAGGCGATGGTCACCATCAACGGAGCACGTGCGTTTGCGGCCGTGCAGCGTCCTGATGCGACACTGGATTACTGGGAGGGCGAGCCTTGATTCAATCGGCAGCCCTGTGCCCGTAACCCATTTGGTTATAACCATAGAACGTCTCGATCTAGGCGCGATATAAGAAAAACAGCAGTCCTTAGAGCAAAAATCGCTATCCTGCCCGCCGGCTTTTGAATGTGCAGTCAGGCAGAGCAATGGATTTTGGCAACGCAGGTTTCGTCGTCGCAGGGCTGGTGGTCGGTTTCATCGTTGGCATGACGGGGGTGGGCGGTGGATCGCTGATGACCCCGATCCTGCTGTGGTTTGGCATCAATCCCGCCACCGCAGTGGGCACCGACCTGCTGTACGCCGCCATCACCAAAAGCGGCGGCGTGCTGGTTCACAAGAAGAACGACAACATCGACTGGGGCATCACCGGCTGGCTGACTCTGGGCAGCGTGCCGGCCGCTGGCCTGACGCTGTGGTTTCTGAGCAGCCTGCACACCGCGCCGGACGCGATGAATCAGGTGATCAAACAAGCGCTGGGTGTGGTGCTGCTGCTGACCGCGCTGGCTATCTTTTTCAAGAAGCGCCTGCTGGCGTTTGCTCAGCGCCACGCCGGGGATCGTTATCGCCTCAGCAGCCGAATGCTGAACGGGCTGACGGTGCTGACCGGCGTCATCCTCGGCACCATGGTCGCGCTGACGTCCATCGGCGCCGGCGCCCTCGGCACGGTGGCGTTGTTCCTGCTTTATCCCTTCCTCGAAACCCGTCGCCTGGTTGGCACCGAAATCGCCCACGCCGTGCCCCTGACCCTGATCGCCGGCATTGGCCACGCGAGCATGGGCAACATGAACTGGTCGATGCTGGGCTACCTGCTGATGGGCTCGCTGCCGGGCATCTACATCGGCAGCCACCTGACCGGCCGCATCCCCGACGCCATCCTGCGCCCGTGTCTGGCGCTGATGCTGCTGGCGATCGGGTACAAGCTGGTGTTTTAACCCTGCATGGATGCGCCTGTTGACGTAGCGGTCATGGGCGCTGGTTTGCCGGGGGGGCATCCGCTGTCTCTCCAGCGGCCGAAATGCCGTCTTCGTGAGCAAGCTCACTCCCACAACGGATGTGTTTGCTGCAGGACATTCAGCGCCTGCACCTCTGAGCTCACTTCTTGTCTGCCCCCCAATAGCGCTGCGTCTCGATGAACGGGACTTGTTGATCCAGATCAATACCGGGTCACTTCAGGCGAGCACACTGGCCGTCGGTTGATTCAGGTCAGCCACCGCCAAGCCCATCGCGATCGTGGGAGGCTCATGAGGCAATTCCATGACTGATCATTCGCGCCCGTTACTCGAACTTAGCCCGTCTCAGGCGAAGGCAGACTCTATGAAAGGCAAAATGAAGGCCGCAGTTGTAGAAGCATTCGGCAGCCCGCTGGTGCTTCGCGAGTGGGACATTCCTACCCCGGGCCCCGGGCAGATCCTGATCAAAACTGAAGCCTGTGGCGTGTGCCATACCGACTTGCACGCGGCACGGGGAGACTGGCCGGTGAAGCCTTCGCTGCCCTTCATTCCGGGACATGAAGGCATCGGCATCGTGGTGGCCCTGGGGGCTGGCGTGACCAGTGTGGGCGAGGGCGATCGCGTGGGCGTGCCGTGGCTGTATTCAGCGTGCGGTCACTGCGAGTACTGCCTGAGCGCGTGGGAAACCGTGTGCGCCAGCGCCGAGTTCGGCGGCTACACCCGCAACGGCGGGTTCGCCGAATACATTCTCGCCGACCCTGAATACGTCGCACACATCCCCGACGGACTCGCCCCCCATGAAGCCGCGCCGATCATCTGCGCCGGGGTCACCACCTACAAAGGCATCAAGGAGGCCGATGTCAGGCCGGGTCAGTGGATCGTGATTTCGGGGATTGGCGGGCTAGGGCATCTGGCCGTGCAGTACGCCAAAGCCATGGGCCTGCGCGTGTGTGCGGTAGATGTCGACGACGGCAAACTGGCCCATGCCACCAGGCTGGGCGCAGACGCGGTGGTGAACGCCCGCGCGGGTGATCCTGTGCAGGCAGTCAGGGACGTCACTGATGGCGGGGCGCACGGCGTGCTGATCACCGCCCCTTCGCTGGCGGCGTTCAAACAAGGGGTGGGCATGACGCGCAAACGTGGCACGTGCGTGCTGGTCGGGCTGCCACCGGGCGAGTTTCCGCTGTCGCTGTTCGAGGTGGTCGCCAATTGCATCACCGTACGCGGCTCGTTCGTCGGCACTCGGCAGGACATGACCGAAGCCTTGGCCTTCGCCGCCGAAGGCAAGGTGAACGCCGACATCGAGTTGCGGCCGTTGGCCGAGATCAATCAGGTGTTCAGGGAGTTGGGTGACGGCGAAGTACAGTCGAGGATCGTCATCGATTTTCGCGGGTGATTGACGATAACTGCCTCATGCACCCAGTAGGACCGGCTTTAGCCGGGAAGGCATCAGTCGTCACGCCGCAGAATTGAGGGTGGTCTCACTGGCCTCTTCCCGGCTGAAGCCGGTCCTACTGCAACGTGTGCATCCAGCAGGAACCGGCGCGCATTCAGGTCAGTTCCCCGAGCGGAACGGAATAGGCTGGCGGGGCGCTTCGGGTGTGGTGTGCGGCTGCCCGACCATTTCGTCGTAGACCACCGGGTGCACGATGAACAGCTTCACGTCCTGAAGGGACGACAGGCATTTGCGCGCTTCGTCGACCGATGCCACGTGCAGCACCTTGCCGTCCGGGCTGGCGATGGCATTGGACTTGCCGTCCATGAGCGCATGGATGGCATACGAGCCACCTTCGATCGACACCAGATTAACCTCGGTAATGTCGCCGGCTTTGACGTGTTTGCTGAGCTTGTCCAGATCCATTACGGCACCTTAATTACGCACGCGGGCGTTGTCTGTTCCATGGATTGATGCGGAACCGTCGACGCGGCTCGCTTGCATTGGAAGAGGATGGCGATGCCAAGTTCAACGTAAACAGGGGAGGCGGACGAGGGGGCGTTGGCGGGGGCTTGCAACGGGATCAGCGACGCGAAAAAACCACCGTTGCCTGCCCATCGAAAACAGGCAGGCAACGGCGTTTCAATCAGCAGAGCTTGTCAATAACGCGCAGGCCAGGCGCTTGCTGCACGGCGCCCCATTCACTGCTCAGGGTTTCCAGTACCTGGCCGAGGAACTGCTTGTCCGCCGCGGCCTTCTTGCCGACATAACCGTGGCCCTTGCGGTACATCTTCAGCCGGGCACGCATGTGCGGGTGCTGACTCTCGAATTGTTCTTCCTCGGTGCAGGCACCCAGGCCGTCCATGTGCACGTTGCCTTCCTCGCACACCCAGAGGATGTGGCTATCAAGGGAGTCCTTGCGTGCGGCGAACAGTCGAGCCAATTGATCAATGGTAGGTTGGTTGTTCAGGTTCATGGTTGTTACCCCTTTTTGACCACTGGTTAATCTATCGAGTGAGTTCAAACGCAATGGCGAATCGTCCGTCGATTCGCAGTCCTTCCAGTCGCTGACAAGCAAGGTCCGTCGGTACACAGAGCCGGTGCCGGGCCGCAACGTGTGGGTATTGATGACGGCAGAGAGGGAAGATCGGACCTGGGCGAGAAGGGCGGACGCCTGGAAGACACGGGCGACTGGGTGGTCGACCACAAGTGTCATGAGGACGTGTCGCCAGCGCTCGGCCTGGTGGGTCGATCATGCCGGTTCGGCTTCATCAATCTGCCTTGTGGGCAGCACACATCCAGAGGTTGTTCGACGGCTGTGTCGAACGGGCCCGGAATACTTTTGCCAGCTCTCCCGATCGGGGAGACGCCTGCACTATGCAGTCGGCAAAAGGCCTCGTCAACGGTTTTGTAGTGATTATTTTCGTGCACTACATATTTTGTAGTTTCAGAACATGGAGGTCGATTCGTGACTACAAAGTCAATGAATCCGGGTTTGACAGCGCGGGCGTCGGGCGGGGGGCATGAAAGAGTGGTGCCGAAACGACGCTTGCCCGCGACCGGATCAGCCAGCCATTACCTCTGGCTGACTGACCCCATCGCGGGCAAGCAGGTGTCGCTATGAATCCAGGCGCGAACAGTTACGCCTGTGGAGCCTTCTGCAGTTCAAACAGCAACAGCGAACGCGGCGTGACCGTGTACTCGCTGCCGAACTCGAACTGGTCCTTGCCGTCGATTTCCGGCTGATTGGTGTCGATCAGGCTGGTCCAGTTGAGACCTTCCGGCACCTCCGGAAGCGTGAAGTTGACGCCGTCGTGGTGGGAGTTGACCACCAGCAGCAGCGTTGCTTCGGAGCCGCGGCGACGAATACCGGTTTCCTGAGCGCGGCCATCCATCAACATGCCCAGGCAGCGGCCGTTCGGATCTTCCCACTGCTCGATGGTCATCTCTTCGCCGCTTGGCGACAGCCAGGTCACGTCCTTCACGCCCAGTTCTTCGTTGTAATCGCCCACCAGGAAGCGGCTACGACGCAGGATCGGGTACGACTGACGCAGCTTGATCAGACGCTTGACGAACGCCAGCAGGGCCTTGCCGTCTTCGTCCAGATCCCAGTTGACCCAGCCGATCTCGCTGTCCTGGCAATAGGCGTTGTTGTTGCCGTGCTGGGTACGGGCGAACTCGTCACCGGCAACCACCATCGGCGTGCCCTGAGCCAGGATCAGCGTCGAGAAGAAGTTGCGCATCTGACGCAGGCGCAGCGCGTTGATTTCCGGATCGTCGGTCGGGCCTTCGACGCCACAGTTCCAGGAACGGTTGTCGTTGCTGCCGTCCTGGTTGTTCTCATCGTTGTCCTCGTTGTGCTTCTCGTTGTACGACACCAGGTCGTGCAGCGTGAAACCATCGTGGGCGGTGATGAAGTTCACCGAAGCGTAAGGGCGGCGGCCACGCTGGTTGAACAGGTTGCCCGAAGCCGTCATGCGGTTGGCGAAGTCCGCCAGTTGGCCTTCATCGCCTTTCCAGAACGCACGGATGTTGTCGCGGAATTTGTCGTTCCACTCCGCCCAGCCCGGCGCGAAGTTGCCGACCTGGTAACCGCCTGGACCGCAATCCCAAGGCTCGGCGATCAGTTTCACCGAACGCAGCACCGGATCCTGGCGGCAGGCCACGAGGAAGCTGTGGCGCTCGCTGAAACCATCGTGGTAACGGCCGAGGATGGTGGCCAGGTCGAAGCGGAAGCCGTCGACGTGCATCTCGGTCGCCCAGTAACGCAGCGAATCGGTGACCATCTGCAGCACGCACGGGTGGCTCAGGTCGAGGGTGTTGCCGGTGCCGGAATCGTTGATGTAGTAACGCTTGTCATCCGGCATCAGGCGGTAGTACGAGGCGTTGTCGATACCACGCATCGAGAGGGTTGGGCCGCGCTCGTTGCCTTCGGCGGTGTGGTTGTAGACCACGTCCAGAATCACTTCCAGGTTGGCGTGGTGCATGTGCGCAACCATTTCCTTGAACTCGGAAATCTTGCCGTGGGCCAGGTAGCGTGGATCCGGGGCAAAGAACGCCAGGGTGTTGTAACCCCAGTAGTTGGTCATGCCTTTTTCCAGCAGGTGCTGGTCGTTGACGAAGGCGTGGATCGGCAGCAATTCGATCGAGGTGACGCCCAGACCTTTGATGTGCTTGATCACGTCATCGACCATCAGGCCGGCGAACGTGCCTTTGACTTCATCAGGCACGGACGGGTGACGCATGGTGAAACCGCGGGTGTGGGTCTCGTAGAAAATCGTCTTGTCCCACGGCACGTCGACGCGCTGTTCGCGGCCCCAGGTGTACGCAGGGTCGATGACCTTGCACTTGGGCACGAAGGGCGCGCTGTCACGCTCGTCGAAGCTCAGGTCGTCGTCCGGGTGACCGATGGTGTAACCGAACAGCGCCTCGGACCACTTCAGCTCGCCGACCAGTTGCTTGGCATACGGGTCGATCAGCAGCTTGTTATGGTTGAAACGGTGGCCGTTCTTCGGATCGTACGGACCATAGACGCGATAGCCATACACCTGACCCGGGTGGGCGTCGGGCAGGTAACCGTGAAAGATCTCGTCGGTGTATTCCGGCAGCTCGATGCGCTCAAGCTCCACTTCACCGGCCGAGTCGAACAGGCACAGCTCGACCTTGGTGGCGTTGGCGGAAAAGATGGCGAAGTTGACGCCGAGGCCGTCCCAGCTGGCGCCGAGCGGGAAGGGCAGGCCTTCTCGAATGCGCGAGGCCGTGACTTCGGGGCTGCCAGCGTTGCTGGATTCATTCTGTGTAGCGGTGCTTTTATCTTGCGTGCTCATGTGTATTCCTGACGTTCGAATGAGTTCCTGAAGGCGAACAAAGCCGTGGCCTCAGTACGTGACTGCGCCATCGATGCAACAGGTTTGAAAATTACCGCAGGGTGACGACCGTTTTAAGGCGATCCCTGCGGTAGGGGTGTTAGCGGCGCAACAGTGACGCGTTAAAGCAGTTGATCAAGACGCAGGCTTGGCGGCGGCAGGCTTCTTGGCAGAAGACTTGGCCGCCGGCTTGGCCGGTTTGGCGGCAGCATCGGTACCGCTCGCAGCAGCCTTGGGTTTGGCAGGCGCCTTGGCTGCCGGTTTGGCGGCAGGCTTGGCGTCAGCTTTTGCCTCGGATTTACTGGCAGCCTGATCAGCGGAGCTGCCTGCTGATTTTGCGGCTGATGCGGCTGCGGGTTTAGCCGCAGGCTTGGCAGCAGATTTCGCCGCCGGTTTGGCTGCACCCTTCGCAGCGGGTTTGGCAGCGGCAGCCTTGGGCTCCGCTTTGCCGTCGAGCTTGGACTTCGCCGTCTTCGCAGCAGCCGGCTTTTTAGGCGACTTCGCCTCGGCGGCGGCCAATTTGCTAGCCATTTCCCAGTGGCGGGCATCTTGCCCATGTGGCTTGCCTTCCGTTTCCCAGATCTGGTGGGCAAGCTCGCTGATTCTTTTATCGTCGGCACTCATCTCGACACTCCCGGTATCACAAAGTTTGTATAAGCAGGTTTACAGAAATTTCCTTGAGCGCTGCGCTGAGCAACATTTCCTTGCTGGATGTGACTGTAGCCTGAGAAAAAAGTCCCTTCCAATTTGGATGTGAATCAGCGAACGGCAGGTTGATTCGTGTATCGCCCCAATTTGCTGCATTGATGAATGGAGTTTGCGCAGTGCCCAATAGTTCAGCCGGCAAGCGCGGAACCACAACAATAGCCCGCATCTCTTTCGTTACCCGGGCAAAAGCGATGACGTGATCGGCTTTTTCACCCACCACTTCAAGGGGTTGATATTCGCCTTCACTGAACAGCGCGGGGTACTCATTGCACAGGCTAAGCACCTGAGCAATCAACGCCTGCTTGATCCGGCCGTCATGCCACTGGTTCAACAGCTCGGTGACCGGCACGGATGCCTGCAACGCACGTTCGCGAGCGGGGTAATCCACCGGACGACGGTTGTCCGGATCCACCAGGCTGAAGTCCCAGAACTCGGTGCCCTGATACAGATCAGGCACACCGGGCGCAGTCATTCGCAGCAAAGTTTGCGCCAGACTGTTGAGCGCGCCGGCCGTCGCGATGCGATTGGCCGTGGCACCGATGGATTGACGCAGTGCCAGACCGTCGGCGTTCAGCAGCAAGTGCTGGAGAAACTCGCGGCACGCTGTCTCGTACGGCTCGTTGGGCGCGCTCCAGCTGCTCTGCAGTTTGGCTTCGCGCAGGGCCTTTTCCTGCCACTGGGTCAGTCGCTTGGCGTAGGCTTCGAAAGCCGGCTCGCCTTCGAGGTCCAGCGGCCAACTGCCGATGATTGCTTGATACAGCATCAGCTCGTCACCCGGGCTGATGTGGGTGTCACCCGCCTTGAGCGGCGCCGACAGCTGCTGCCAGCGCTCGACCTGCTCGGCGTACCAGGGCGCCAGTTCGCTGAGCACGGCCAGACGGGTGCGGGTGTCCTCGCCACGCTTGTGGTCGTGGGTTGCGGTGGTCAGCAGGTTGTTCGGGAAGCTCTTGTGCCGCTCGATGGAGACGTGATGAAACGCCTCCACCGGCGCACTGAAATGTTGCGGGTGGAAACCCACATCGTTGCGCGACAGCAACACGGCGGAGCGGTAGAACGAGGTATCTTCCACCGATTTGGCCGCCACTGGCGACGTCAACTGCTGGAAACGGTTGCCGGCCTTGCGGCGCATCTCGCGCAACCGGCCCGTCGGGTAGTCGCGCAGCTTCTCGCCACCCAGCCACAGCTTGAGGGAATCCAGCACCGGCCAGTCGCCTTCGCTGAGCATCTCCCGCGCACCGTCCATGGCCTGCTGGAAGAAGCGCTCGTCTTCGGCAGAACGGCCGCAGGCGGTGAGGTAGGTGCGGTAGACCGGGAAGTTGCTGACCAGCGCCAGCAGCGCGCGACGGATGGCGCCAAGGGTCATGTCGCGGGTCATCACGTCACTGCGCGAGACCTGCAGCAGTGCCTGGGCCAGGTTTTCGAAATCACCCGCCAGCGTGCCATGGAGCACCAGATCGCGGGCTTCCAGCACTTCCTGATTGAAGTCGGCCGTGCGTCCGCTGATGCGGCTCCACAGCTCGCCCAGTACGGCTTCACCTTTCGGATCGTGCTGCAGCAGCGACACCTGGTTCATGAATTCATAACCGGTGGTGCCGTCGACGTTCCAATCAGTGCGCAGTTGCTCGTCTGGGCCGAGGATCTTCTCGACGAAAATCGGCAGACGTTCCAGTTCGGTGCCGGCCGGGCGCAGTTTCATCAGGCTGTCGACGCGACGACGCAGCTTGCGGCAATACCCGCGCGGATCGGCGAGGCCATCGATGTGGTCAATGCGCAGACCGTCCACAAGCCCTTTGGCGATGAGTTCGAAAATCTTCCCGTGGGTTGCTTCGAACACCTGCGAACGCTCGACCTTCAGGCCGCCCAGCTCGTTGATGTCGAAGAAACGCCGCCAGTTGATGTCGTCGCCCGCGGTGCGCCAGCTCGCCAGACGATAGTCCTGCTGCTCAAGCAAACGGTGCAGGCGGTCGAAGCCTTCCGGGGTGCTGGAATCAAACTGCGCGAGACCTTCTTCAACGGCCTTGACCAGCTCGGGTTTGGCCTTCACTGCCTCGGCCAGCTCAGCCTTGGCCTGACGGGCACGCTCGTAGGCCTGCGGATAGTTGTCGAGGTCGGCGAAGCGCTGGGCCAGTTCATCCAGCTCGGAACGCTTCGCTGCCTTCAACAGCGGCGCGTACGTGGCCGGATTGATCGGGAAGAGATGCTGGTAGTGCTCGGCGTGAAAGGTGCCGTGCTCTGCATCAAAACGCAGGGGCACTTCACCGTTCTGCAACACGGTGCCGTAGTCGGTGCTCAGGAACGGCAACAACAGTTGGCCCTTGAGCAGCGGGTCCGGGGAATTCCACTGGATGTCGAAGAACTTGGCGTACGGACTGCGCTGGCCCCATTCGAGCAGGTCGAGCCACCAGGGATTGTCGTTGCCGCCGACTGCCATGTGGTTGGAGACGATGTCGAGAATCAGGCCCATGCCGTGCTCACGCAGCGCCGCGACCAGACGCAGCAAGGCCGGCTCACCGCCCAGTTCGGGGTTGATCACCCGTGGGTCGACCACGTCGTAACCGTGCATGGAACCGGCGCGGGCTTTCAGCAGTGGCGAGGCGTAGATGTGGCTGATGCCCAGGCTGGCGAAGTACGGCACGAGCTTGGTGGCGTCGTCCAGCGTGAAGTCTTTGTGAAACTGCAGGCGCTGGGTGGCGCGCAGGGATTTAAGAGGGGTACTCATTTTTGATCACGCTCCGCGGCTTGTTGCCGTGCCGCTGCCAGAATTTCAAGTCGTCGTGCTGCATCGGCGTTGTCCAGCAGAGTACCGCTGTCGCCGTTGAGCCGACGTCGCCAATTGGGATGACTGTCGATGGTGCCGGGGAAATTCGCCTGCTCGTCGATGCCGAGGGCGTCCTCGATCGGGAGCAGCACCAACGGCGCCGGGGTGTGGCCGAGGTACGCAATGCTGTAGTCGATGACGTCTTTCGCGCTGATGCTTTCACCGCTGCTCGGCAGCGTGTAGTTCTGCTTGAGCGCCTTGATCAGACCCTTGCGTTCCCGTTCGCGGCCGTCGCGCATCTTCTGCTCGGCGTCGTCATCAACAAGCCCGAGTTTTTTGTTCCAGTCGACATCCAGTTCGCTCAGCCAACCGGTGAGGGTGGGCAGGTCGTGGGTGCTGGTGGTAGCCAGTGCGTCTTTGGACCACTTCGTGATGGGCTTGAACGTCGCGTCGTCCTGTTCGAACAGCAGCACGCGCATCCCCAGGATCTCGCGCTCGGACAGCTTCTCGTGCAGACCTTCGGGCACCGTGCCGAGGTCTTCGCCCAAAACGATTGCTTCGTGACGCCACGATTCCAGGCTCAACAGCCGCAGCATGTCGTCCAGCGGGTAATTCAGGTAAGCGCCTTCACTCGCCGGGGATCCCAACGGGACGACCCACAGGCGCTGCAGCCCCATCACATGGTCGATGCGCAGGCCACCGGCGTGGGCGAAGTTGGCCCGCAGCATTTCGATGAACGCCTGAAAACCATTGCGCTTCAGGCCGGTCGGCGAGAACGCCGAGATGCCCCAGCTCTGGCCCGAGCGGTTGAGGATGTCCGGTGGTGCGCCCACGGTCAGCGAGGAGAGCAACTCGTCCTGACGACTCCAGGCCTGACTGCCGGCACCGTCTGCACCCACGGCCAGATCACCGATCAGGCCGACGCTCATGCCGCTCGATCGTGCGGCGGTCTGGGCGCGTTCGAGGCCACGCGCGATCAGCCATTGCGCGAAGGCGTGGAAACCGATCTCTTCGCCGTGCGCCTTGGCGAACGCGTCGAGGGCAGGGTTACGCGGGTTCTTGTACTGCTCCGGCCATTCATGCCAGTTGCCGCCAATGCCCAATTCGTCGCCCGCATCACGCAGGGCTTCGAAACGGCAGTGGTTTTCCAGGGCTTCACCGCCCGCTTGGCGGAAACTCTTGAAGTCCTCGTGGAAGGGATGATCGCTGCCGATGAAGCCGGCATACAGCTCGCGCAGCAGGGCATATTTTGCTTTGGCGGCGGCGGGCCATTCGATCAGCTCCAGTGATTCCAGACGCTTGAACTCGTCGGCCAGGCCGGCTTTCTCGATCGCAAGCTCAACCGCGCGGTCACCGAGAATGGTGCCCGGCGCCGCATACAGCGCGTTGAGGAACAGGCGACTGGACGGCGAGTACGGGCTGTAGCGCTCGCTGTCGTTGGAGAACATCGCGTGAACCGGGCTGATCGCCACGGCCGAGGCACCACGGGTGCCTGCGGCACGTACGAAAGCCTCCAGCCCCTGGGTATCGCCGATACCGCCATCACCTTCACGGCGCAGGTAGTACAGCTGAGTGGTCAGGCCCCAGTCGCGGGCGATTGCTTTCTTGCTGGCCATGTTCAGGCTGTAGCACGTCTTCGGCGCGACGGCGACGGTCAACTGCTGGCCGCCCACGTCCAACTGGTGATAACCCACTGTGGCCAACCCGGGCAGGGCAGCCTTGTCGGTGAGCTTCGCTTCGAGCAGCGAGCCGTCTTCCAGCGTCAGCGTGAACGCGGTGGCTGGGGCGAACCAGCTCGACAGGTCGAGATCCTTGCCATGGTCGACGGTCATCAAAGGCGGCGGGGTAGCCGGCTGACTTTCTTCGTTCAGGCGTTTGAGGCTGGTTTTGACGTCTTCTTCTGTCTCGGCGGGGTAACCCAGGCCGCCGAGGACCTTGCGCAGGACCTCGGGGCTTACGTGTTGCCGTTTGGCGTTGGCGTCCTTCCAGTCAACCGACAGGCCCGCCTGGGCTGCCAGTTTTTCCAGTTGCTCATTGCTCATCCTGTTCCTCCACAACGTCACTCGATTTCAGGCTGACAATGGCCGTGTATGGATTGAGGGTGGCGGATGGGGAAAGTTCTGCGGACTTGGCACGGGATTGATGAAGCACTCTGTAGCCGGTGTGATCATCAGTGTCGACCGCCTCGCTGCCGAGGTTCAGATCAATGCGCAACTCGCTGCCGTCGCCCAGCTTCCAACGTGCGCTGACGGCTTTGTCGCCGAGCTCTTTCACGCCCAACGCACTGGCGCCGTGCAGGCGAGGGAACAGCTCGGTCTTGCGAATCTGCAGCAAGGTTTTGTAGAGCTCAAGCCAGTTGCGATGGTCCTGACCCTTGTCGGTTTCCAGCAGCAGCGCATCGAACGCCGGACGCGAGGCCTCGAAAGTTTCAAGAGCATTGGGATCAGGGATCTGCTCGCGCTTGGCCGGATCCTTGAACGCGGCGAAATCCTTGAACTCGCCACGACGTCCTTCACGCACGGCATCTGCCAGCTCGTCATGGAAGTCAGTGAAGAACAGAAACGGCTCGCTTGCGCCCCACTCATCGCCCATGAACATCAGCGGGATCATCGGTGACAGCAGCAACAGCGCCGTCGCCGCCTGCAATGCAGGGGCCGGGCTCAGCTGAACCAGACGCTCGCCGAAGGCCCGGTTGCCGATCTGGTCGTGGTTCTGCAGAAACAGCACGAAAGAGGTCGGCGGCAGATGGCCGCTCGGTTCGCCCCGGGCGTGGCCATGACGGGTGGATTCGCCTTGATAGACAAAGCCTTCGCCCAGCAGACGCGCAAGCTTTTGCGTGGGTTTTTCGGCGAAGTCGGTGTAGTAAGCGTCGGTCTCGCCGGTCAGCAGGACGTGCAGCGTGTTGTGGCCGTCATCGTTCCATTGGGCGTCGTAGCCCTGATCCATGCGTCCAGCTTCGTTGAATTCGTTTTCCAGGGTCAGCCACACGTGACGCTCCGACGGAATCGTCTCGCGTACGTGTTCTGCCAGGTCTTGCAGAAAAGTCGGGTCTTCGATGGCGTGCACGGCGTCGAAACGCAGGCCGTCGAAGCGGTAGTCCTGCAGCCACATCATCGTGTTGTCGATAAAGAAGTCGTGTACTTCACGGCGGCGGAAATCGATTGCGTCGCCCCACGGCGTCTTCTTGTCGCTGCGGAAGAAATGGCTGGCGTAGGCGCCGAGGTAATTGCCGTCCGGGCCGAAGTGGTTGTAGACCACGTCCAGAATGACCGCGAGGCCCAGCCCGTGGGCGGTGTCGATCAGGTGCTTGAGTTGGTCGGGCGTGCCATAGGACGACTGCGCGGCGTAAGGCAACACGCCGTCGTAACCCCAGTTGCGATCACCCGGGCATTGCGCGATAGGCATCAGCTCGATGGCGGTGATGCCGGTGTCCACCAGATGCTGCAGACGCTGTTCAACGCCTTCATAGCCACCCAGTGCACCGACGTGCAGCTCGTAGATGACCGCCTCGTGCCAGGGCCGTCCCTGCCACTCGGTGTTCTTCCATTGGTAGGCGGCCTGGTCGACGACGATGCTGTAGCCGTGCACGTCGCCGTCCTGAGCCCGGGAAGCCGGGTCAGGAACAGTGAGATTGTTTTGTCCATCGAGAGCGACGTTGAAGCGATAGCGCGTGCCAGCTCCACACTCGGTCTCGACCACGAACCAGCCGTCCTGCTCTGGCTGAAGGGCCTGTGCAGGCCCGTTTTCGAATTCGACGCTGACGCTTTGGGCGTCCGGTGCCCAGAGGGCAAACCGGGTGTGTTGTGGATCCAGCATGACGGCGCCGTGGCGCCAGTTTTGATCCGTGCGCGAAGGCATCCGTAATTCCTTGATCAGTGGGTTATCAATAATGCAGTGCCACGCCTGCGTTTTTCTTCAGCAGCTCCTGGTAAAGATCGGCGTAGGGTTCTACTGCCTTGTGCCAATCGAACGGAGCGGCCATGGCGCGGCAGCGCATGGCGTTGAGCAGCAATGGACTTTCGAAGACCTTGAACGCGCGGGTCAGGGCTTCGGTGTAGCTCTCGACCGTGGATTCGTCGAACAGGAAACCGGTGCAGCCGTCTTCGATGGTGTCCGCGAGACCGCCAGTGCGGCGTGCGATCGGCAGGGAGCCGAAGCGCTGCGCGTACATCTGGCTCAGGCCGCAAGGCTCGTAGCGCGAAGGCATCAGCAGAAAATCACTGCCGGCGAACATGCGACGTGCGTCGGTTTCGTTGAAGCCCACACGGACACTGACCTGTCCCGGGAAGCGGGCGGCGAGGGCGCGCATAGCGTCTTCTTCTTCAGGTTCGCCACGGCCGATGATCGCAATCTGGCCGCCGTTGTTGACGATGTGCTCGGCAACCCCGATGGTCAGGTCCAGACCCTTCTGGTAAACCAGACGGGAGACCACGGCGAACAGCGGGCCGGTGGAAGGCTCCAGTTCAAATAGCTCGCGCACGTAGTCGGCGTTGATTTCCTTGCGTGTCCACTCGTTCGGAGCGAAGCGGCAGATCAGGTGCTCGTCGGTGGCTGCGTCCCAGCTCTCGTCGATGCCGTTGGGAATGCCGCTGAGCTGACCGCGGTCGGCTTTGCTCTGCAGGAAGCCTTCCAGGCCACAGCCAAAATCCGGGGTGGTGATTTCTTTCGCGTAGGTCGCGCTCACAGTCGTGATATGGCTGGAATACGCCATGCCGGCCTTGATGAACGAGAGCTGACCGTAAAACTCCATGCCTTCCGGGCTCAATGCCGAGTCGGGAATGCCCAGCTCACGGCTGGAGGCGATGCTGACAAAACCCTGATACGCCAGGTTGTGGATAGTGAAGATCGACGGCGTGGTCTGACCGCGCCATTTCATGTACGCCGGCGCCAGGCCTGCTGGCCAGTCGTGAGCGTGAACGAGCTCGGGGCACCACTGGGTCTTCACCGCGCCGGCCGCAAAGTCGGCAGCCGCCAGGCCCAGGCGGGCAAAGCGAATATGGTTGTCGGACCAGTCGCGGCCGTCATTGTCACCGTAGGGCGTGCCTTCACGCTCGTACAACTCGGGACAGATCAGGACGTAAATCACCAGACCGTCTTTCATGTCCATCCGGCCGATCTTGCAGGGAGGCAGCGCGGCGTGACCGGGCAGCTCGCTGATGATGTGGATCGGGTTGCCACTATTGATGACCTGTGGATAGCCGGGAATCAGCACGCGTACATCGTGCAGGTGGCGCATGGCGCGCGGCAGTGCGGCTGACACATCGCCCAGACCGCCGGTTTTCACCAGGTCGGCCATCTCTGAAGTCACGAACAGGACTTTCTTGCGGGTTACCGAAGAAATCACTGGTTGAACAGGAGGCAGTTGCAGCACGGGTGCGCTCGTCGTTGCGAAGACCGGCAGATGGGTCAGCTCGCTGGCCGGCTGATTAAAACTCTCTCCCTTCTGGGTTTTGACAGCGGCACTAATCATCGTTTTCTCCAGTTCGATATGCAGTGTTGGTACAGCACTTAAGGTGTAAGCAGCCATTTCCTATGGCCAGGCACACAAGACCTACGCAAGATCGATACCGATTTACCGACTGCACATTAGAGGACAAGGTGAAAGCGGACTCTGCTTCGATTTTTTCAACAGCATAGTTGCTCTATTCACATGACCCATGCGCCTGTGCAGAAGTTTCGACAATTTTTCCGGGCCATGTCTGGCATGCGGGATTGCGATGCGGGGTATTGTGGAATTCAGGGTGATGAAGCGATCTGCGAGGCCCTAAATGCGCCGTTGTGGAGCATGGGGTGTAGGCCTTCTTACAGGGGTGCCGTCGGTCGGATTGTTGGACAATTACCGGGCCGATGGTCTATCCGCGCGCAGCCCCTGCGCTGTTGTGGGACACCGTAGGCACAATTTGCCTGCGCTGCCTTTTCCCGGTGCGCGCCGGAAGAATTCCTGACCGATCCGAGACATTTCCTACTTCTGTATAAGGATATTTTTTCGGCCAGGGCGTTAGAATCGCCGCCACGCGGCACGTCGGCACACTGAGTCGACTGCCTGTTGAGGTTTCTCCAGCGGTAGAGGAAGTCAATGCAAGCCCCTGAGGTTCTGGTACTGCAAGCCAGCTACAGCAATTCGGTTCACGCAGAAGCGATCGGATTTCTGCTCAATCAATACGCCGAGGACGCCATGGGTGGCGGTCAGTCGCTGTCCATGGACACCCGTCAGCAATTGGCGATCGAATT
The DNA here is from genome assembly GCF_059421525.1 of Pseudomonas sp. GW821-FHT02H06. Lineage (NCBI taxonomy): Bacteria > Pseudomonadati > Pseudomonadota > Gammaproteobacteria > Pseudomonadales > Pseudomonadaceae > Pseudomonas > Pseudomonas sp. GW821-FHT02H06. The sequence continues at coordinate 24,844 of NZ_JBWKVD010000011.1, read as the reverse complement.
GGCCAAGCGCCCCCATGCGTTCAGCGTGCTGGCGTTCATCGCCGGCGAGCCGGTCGGCCTGGTCAACTGCTTCGAGGGCTTCTCGACCTTCGCCTGCCGGCCATTGGTCAACGTGCATGACGTGGTGGTGATCGCTTCGGCACGAGGCCAGGGGATCAGCCAGAAGATGCTGGCCAAAGTCGAGGAAATCGCCCGCCAGCGCGGCTGCTGCAAAATCACCCTGGAAGTGCTCGAAGGCAACGAAGCTGCCAAAGGCGCGTACCGCAAGCTTGGATTTGCCGACTACCAGCTGGACCCGCAAATGGGTCGCGCGCTGTTCTGGCAGAAAGCGCTGTAGCGAAGCGCTGTCAGTGGGACCGGCTTCAGCCGGGACGAGGCCGGTTTGAACACCTTCAATTTTATGGTGTGACGCAATAAGCCTTCCCGGCTAAAGCCGGTCCCACTCAATACCCGCGGTGTTTCTGTTGTTGCCCAGGCAACACCTTCCAAACCATTTGTAACAGTTCTGTCCTGTAAGGCGATTCCGAGAGCGCGATAGGATCGCCTCCCGTATTGCTTTCAGGACACACATGTCGCTCTCTCTGGAACCTCCCAGTCGCCGATTCCCCTCAAACAGGGTCGCAGGCGTTCACGTCGCTTTATCCCGCTTAAACAAGATTTCTGTCTGGCTCGACCTGCCTTCCGGCACGTCGGGCCTTTTCGTGTCTGTGCCATTGATCGAGAAGGGGCGCTGACCCATGGAATGGATTGCTGATCCCACGGCCTGGCTTGGCCTGTTGACCCTGATCGTGCTTGAGCTGGTGCTCGGCATCGACAACCTCGTTTTCATTGCCATCCTCGCCGACAAGCTGCCACCCGAGCAGCGCGACCGTGCGCGAGTCCTGGGCCTGTCGCTGGCGTTGATCATGCGCCTGGGCCTGCTCGCGAGCATTTCGTGGATGGTGACGCTGACCGAGCCGCTGTTCGAGGTCTTCGGCAAGAGCTTCTCCGGTCGCGACCTGATCATGCTATTCGGCGGCGTGTTCCTGCTGTTCAAGGCGACCATGGAATTGCACGAGCGCCTCGAAGGCCACGTTGCCCAGCGGGCGGGCAGCACAACCTACGCGCTGTTCTGGCCGATCGTCGCGCAGATCGTCGTGCTCGACGCGGTGTTCTCCCTGGACGCCGTGATCACCGCCGTGGGCATGGTCGATGAGCTGTCGATCATGATGATCGCCGTGGTGTTCTCGATCGGCATCATGATCATCGCCAGCAAGCCGCTGACCGCGTTCGTCAACGCCCATCCGACGGTGATCATGCTGTGCCTGGGCTTTTTGATGATGATCGGTTTCAGCCTGACCGCCGACGGCCTGGGTTTCCATATCCCCAAAGGCTATCTGTACGCAGCCATCGGTTTTTCGATCCTTATCGAGGTGTTCAACCAGATCGCCCGTGCCCGCCGCAAACGCAGCGTAAAAGGTGACTTGCCACGCCGCGAGCGCACCGCCCATGCCGTGTTGCGCCTGCTGGGTGGCCGCAGGCCGAGCGCCGAGGAGCTTGGTGAGGAGATCGCCGACATGCTCGATGGCGACAGCGACGAAGTGGTGTTCGACCGCCGCGAGCGGGTGATGATCAGCGGCGTGCTGCAATTGGCCCAGCGGCCCATTCGCGGTGTGATGACGGTGCGCAACGACGTCGACGTGATCGATCTGGATGACACGCCGGAAGGCATTCGCCAGCGACTGGTCAACTCGTCGTACTCGCGGCTGCCGCTGATCCGCGGGGGCCGCATCGACGAGCCGCTGGGCTTCGTGCACAAGAAGGAAATGCTCAACGCCTGGCTGTCCGGTACCGAGCCGAACATCGAACACCTCGCCCGGCCGACGCTCAATCTGCTGGACAGCTTCTCGATCCTCAACGCCCTGGAACAGATGCGCGCGCAGTCCACCCACATCGCCTTCGTGATCAACGAATTCGGCGATTTCGCCGGTATCCTGACCATGACCGACATCCTCGAATCCATCGCCGGCGAGCTGCCGGACGCCAGTGAAATCGAGGGCCCGGACCTGGTCGAGGAAGGCGGGGGCGTGCTGGTCAATGCCGCCATGAACCTCAGCCATCTGCGCGAACGCATCGGCTTCAAGGCGCGGGCAACGAGTGATTATCAGACCCTGGCGGGACTGGTGGTGAGCCTGCTGGATCGTTTGCCGGTGATTGGCGACGAATTGCAGTGGGAGGGTTGGCACCTGAAGGTCGTGCAAGTGCAGGAACGGCGGGTGACCCGCGTGCTGCTGCGTCAAACACCGGCTCCCTAACCCTGGTTGAAGCACACCCATGCCGACGAACAAAAAAAGGCCTGCATTGCGCAGGCCTTTTCGTTTGCAGCGAACGTCACTTCGCCTTTTTTACTTTTGCACCACTTCGGGCATGGTGCCGGGCTGGCTGGCGGCCTTTTCCATGTGGGCAAAATCACTCAGCCCCTTCGGCGCATAGGGATCGCCGATCATGCGTGGGCGCGCCTTGAAGTCCAGGCTGACCAGGCTTTTGGTGGTATCGAGCTCATCAAAGCTCAGGCCTGCCAGTTGCGCCCAGGTGTGGATCAGGTTCGAACTGGTGTAGGGGCGGTCGTGGATGCTCTCGAAATTCCAGTCATGGGTCTGCTTCCACTTCGGCGAGGCGTAGGCAATGAACGGCACGGTGTACATCGGTATGGTCGGCTTGTTCTCGTTGCGGCCCAGGGTGTTGCGGCCTGGCGAGTCATAAACGTCTTCGCCGTGGTCCGACAGGTACAGCAGGAAGCCGTTCGGGTCGGCCTTGCCATATTCCTTGATCAGGCTGGACACCACGAAATCGTTGTAGAGCACGGCGTTGTCGTAGCTGTTGTAGAACTCCAGCTTGCTGTCATCGATGTCCGCCGGTACGCCGTCACGTCCGCTGAATTTCGCGAACTCCTCCGGGAAGCGGTACTGATAGGCCATGTGGGTACCGAGCAGGTGCACCACGATCAGTTTGCGCGGCGCGGCATCGGTCAGCGCTTTGGTAAAAGGCGCGATCACGTCGCCGTCGTACTGGCGAGCGTTCTGGTTGCGGTTGTTATTCAGGTAGACCTGTTCGTCAGCCTGTTCGGAAAAGGTGGTCAGCATCGTGTTGCGCTTGGTCATCGTCTGCTGGTTGGTGATCCAGAACGTCTTGTAGCCCGCCTGTTTCATCACGCTGACGATCGACGGCGTCTTCAGGTAAAGGTCCGGGTTTTCCTCATCGGCGAAGGTCAATACCTGCTGCAGCGCCTCGATGGTGTAAGGCCGAGGCGTGATGACGTTATTGAACACCTGCAGCTGGTCCTTCATGGCGTCCAGGTTCGGGGTGGTCTGGCGCGGGTATCCATAAAGGTGCATGCGCCCGCGGTTGGTCGACTCGCCGATCACCAGCACCAGGGTGGTGGGCAGATTGGCCTGCTGGTCCTTGAGGTTTTTCAGCGGCGCAATGTTGCTGCTGCTGGTCAGCATGTCCTGCATGCCATCCAGTTGCTGGGTGTAACGGTGATAGGCAACGATCATCTGCCATGGCACCGCTGGCTCGACGCGCGACTCGAAGGCTTCGAGGGCCGAGGCGGTGTCGTCGTGGCGGGCCAACTGTTTGGCCAGCGGGTAACCGATGATGCCGATCAACAGCGCTGCCGCAACGGCGTAGGCTCGAGCGCGTGGCATGTACACCGGACGCAGGCGTGTCCACAGGAAGATCGCGAACGCGGTGTGGGCGATGAACGCCAGCACGATCCACCACGCGAAGTATTGGGTCATGTACTCGCCGGCTTCAGAGATGTTCGATTCGAACATGATGAAGATGACGCTCTGGGAAAACTCCTGCTGGTAAATGAAGAAGTAACCCAGGCTCGCCATGGAGCAGGCCCATAGAATCATGCCGATGACCGCAGCCATGATGCGGGTCTTTTGCGGGAACATCAGCATGGGCGCGAGCCAGATGCCGCTGATCACGAACGCCTGACGGAAGCCGGCAAAACCGGTGATGCCGGTCAGTTGGATAAGCAGTTGCGTGATGCCGGAGAAGTACCAGAAAAACACGAACAGCCAGATCACTCCCGCCCAGTCGAACCCTTTCGGAGTCGTAGTGCTCCGTTTCATCGTTGTCATCAAGCGCTCCGCTATAGACCGTTCAGGCGACCAAACACCGCCCGAATGAATTCAAGTGCCAGCATATGGCCAGCAATCAATGTGTTGAGGGTCGGGATTATGTTTTCAGCGGGGTGAAAATTTTGTCAGGAGGGTGTTGCGAAATCGCCAAAATCGGCTAAAGGCGCGGAGGCTAGAGCAGGGCGGGGAACGTAACGGCGTGTGTCGGGTCCGACGGAGGGTCGAAAACCGTGTCAAGTGTGCGGCAATGCAAGGCGCTGCCGAGGTACGGCGGAGGGGGGATTGAACACTGCGCCGGCAAGCCTGCAGATCGGGCTTGCCTTGGAGTGTGTGGTGCGGGGAGTCGTGAATCAGGCGTGCAGGGCGGTGCCGTTGCCGATGAGCTGGGCGTGTTGCAGCATCGAAGTCAGCTGGGCGACTTTGTTCTGCAATACGGCGCGTTCTTCCCTGAGCTGGCGCAGCTCGTCACGACGGATTGTGACGTAAAGGGTCTGTGGAGCGTTGGCTGTCAGTACTGTGCCCATTGCACACCTCGCAAATGGCGGGTTCAACTTCATAAGGTTCAAGCAAGGACGTCTGCTACCTGGCAAATCCTGCTCACTACCTCTATCGGCCGGAATTCTGATTTCTTTTGCGTAAAAAAGGAACTTTTTTATTTATGATTGTCGCGAACGTTTCTTGATCGCGAAAACCAGCGTCATAGGGCAGTCTTGCAGACCTCTGTGCCGATGCACATGAAACATTTTTCACCGGGAAACCATAGTTTGCCTCCCCGGACTAACCCACTATGCGGCACTGGGCTATAAACTGAGGCACCTCTGAATTTGATTAAGGAGCACCTCTACATGCAACTCGGGATTGTTGGACTAGGCCGCATGGGCGGCAACATCGCACGTCGACTGATGCTCAATGGCCACACCACCGTGGTCTATGATCGCGATGAGAAGTCTCGCACCGTGCTCGCCGCAGAAGGCTCGACCCCGGCAACAGACCTCGCCTCACTGGTCGCTGCCCTGGAAAAACCGCGAGCCGTCTGGGTGATGTTGCCTGCTGGCGCTCCAACCGAAGACACCATCAACGAGCTGGCCGACCTGCTCGATGCCGACGACGTGATCATCGACGGCGGCAACACCTTCTATAAGGACGACGTACGTCGCTCCGTGGCGCTGAAAGACAAAAACCTGCACTACGTAGACGTGGGCACCTCCGGCGGCGTCTGGGGTCTGGAACGTGGCTATTGCATGATGATCGGCGGTGAAACCGACGTCGTGACTCGCCTCGACCCGATCTTCAAGACCCTGGCCCCAGGCATTGGCGACATCCCGCGCACCAAGGACCGTTCCAAAGACGCTGATCCCCGCGCCGAGCACGGTTACATCCACGCCGGCCCGCCGGGCGCAGGCCACTTCGTCAAGATGATTCACAACGGCATCGAGTACGGCATGATGCAGGCCTTCGCCGAAGGCTTCGACATCCTCAAGACCAAGAACTCGGAAAACCTCCCTGTCGAGCAGCGCTTTGACCTGAACCTGGGCGACATCGCCGAAGTCTGGCGTCGCGGCAGCGTGGTCTCCTCCTGGCTGCTGGACCTGACCGCCGACGCTCTGGCCACCGACCCACAGCTCAACGCCTATTCCGGCTCCGTCGCCGACAGCGGTGAAGGCCGCTGGACCATCGAAGCGGCCATGGAGCAGGCGGTGCCGGTTCCGGTGCTGTCCACTTCGCTGTTCGCTCGCTTCCGCTCCCGTCAACAAAGCACGTACGGCGACAAAATGCTGTCCGCCATGCGTTTCGGATTTGGTGGTCATAAGGAACCAAAATAATGGGTTTATCCCGCAGCAAGCAGAATGCTCCGGTCGCTCCGGCGACCACGCTGTTCCTCTTCGGCGCCCATGGTGACCTGGTCAAACGGCTGTTGATGCCGGCCCTCTACAACCTGTTTCGCGACGGGTTGGTGGGGGAGGACCTGCACATTGTCGGCGTTGACCACAACACCGTCAGCGATGCCGATTTCGCCAAGAAGCTCGAGGATTTCATTCGTCAGGAGGCGGCCAGCAAGGTCGCTCAGGGCGGCGAAGAGCCTCTGGATCCGGCGCTGTGGGGCAGCCTGTCGAAGCGCATCACGTACATCACCGGCGATTTTCTCGACGATTCCACGTACGCGGACATCGACGCGAAGATCAAGAGCACGGGCACCCGCAACGCCGTGTTCTACCTGGCGACCGCGCCGCGTTTCTTCAGTGAAGTGACCCAGCGTCTGGGCTCTTCCGGGCTGATGGTCGAAGATGACGAGAGCTTCCGTCGCGTGGTGATCGAGAAGCCGTTCGGCCACGACCTGCCCAGCGCTGTGGCATTGAACAACTGCTTGCTGAAGGTCATGAGCGAGAAGCAGATCTACCGGATCGACCATTACCTGGGCAAGGAAACGGTGCAGAACATTCTGGTCAGCCGTTTCTCCAACGGTCTGTTCGAGTCGTTCTGGAACAACCACTACATCGACCACGTGCAGATCACTGCGGCCGAAACCGTGGGCGTCGAGACCCGTGGCAGTTTTTACGAGACCACCGGCGCCCTTCGGGACATGGTGCCCAATCACCTGTTCCAACTGCTGGCGATGGTGGCAATGGAACCGCCCGCTGCGTTTGGCGCCGATGCCGTGCGCGGCGAGAAGGCCAAGGTGGTCGGTGCGATTCGGCCCTGGTCGGAAATGGAAGCGCTGGCCAACTCGGTGCGCGGTCAGTATTCGGAGAGCAGCATCGATGGCAAGGCCGTCACCGGCTACCGCCAGGAAGACCGTGTCGATCCCGAGAGCAACACCGAAACCTACGTCGCCCTCAAGGTGATGATCGACAACTGGCGCTGGATGGGCGTGCCGTTCTACCTGCGCACCGGCAAGCGCATGAGCGTGCGCGACACCGAGATCGCCATCTGCTTCAAGCCAGCGCCGTATGCGCAGTTCCGTGATACCGATGTCGACAGCGTCGCGCCGAATTTCCTGAAAATCCAGATCCAGCCTGACGAAGGCATGTGGTTTGATCTGCAGGCCAAGAAGCCCGGCCCGACCCTGGACATGCAGACCATCGAGCTGGGTTTTGCCTACAAGGACTTCTTCGAGATGCAGCCGTCGACCGGGTACGAAACCCTGATCTACGATTGCCTGACCGGCGACCAGACCCTGTTCCAGCGCGCCGACAACATCGAGAACGGCTGGCGTGCCGTGCAACCGTTCATTGATGCCTGGGCCAAGGATCCGCAAGTGGACCTTTACCACGCAGGCGAGGACGGGCCCTCGGAGGCCGATGAGTTGCTGGCCCGTGACGGCCGCACATGGCAGCGCTTGGGATGAGTGACGTTTCGCAGCCCCTCATCCAGTTCATGCTGTCCGACATCGACGGCACGCTGCTGCACCCCGATCACAGCCTGAGCCAGGCCAACATCGATGCCGTGCGTAAATTGCAGGAGGCCGGGATTTATTTCTCGGTCGCCAGCAGCCGCCCGCCGCGGGCCATGCGTCAGCAGATCGAAGCCCTGGGCATCACGCTGCCGACCGTGGCGTTCAACGGCGCCAACATCATCAACCCGGACGGCAGTTTGTTGAAGGCCCACCGCATTGATGCCGCGGCGGCCCGCACCAGTCTGGAGTTGTTCGCCAGCGAGGCGGTGGCGGTCTGGGTCTTTGCCGATGACCAGTGGCTGCTGCTCAATCCCGAAGGGGATTACGTCGACCACGAGCGCAACACGCTGGGCTACGACTTCGTTCAGGTCGACAGCTTCGACGAGTACCTGGACCGCATCGACAAGATCGTCGCGGCGAGCAAGGACTTCGAGCTGCTCAAGCGCCTGGAGGCCACGCTCAACCCGCTGATTGCCGATTCTGCGCTGGCAGCGCGTTCACAATCCTACTACCTGGACGTCACCGCGCTGGACGCCAACAAGGGCACTGCCCTTGAGACGCTGGCCGATGCGTTGGGCGTGCCGCTGGCCCACACCGCGGCGATCGGCGACGCGGGCAACGATGTGGCGATGTTCCTTCGCGCCGGGCTGTCGATTGCGATGGGGCAGGCCGAGGTGGGCGTCAAGACCCAGGCCAACTACGTCACCGACAGCAATGCCGATGACGGGCTGGCGAAGGCCATCGAGCGTTATATCCTGCCCCGTTGATTCGGGGCGGCGGTTGCGCTGCCACTCATGGGTACCGCTACTCAAGGGGCCGGCGCACAACAAGAATAAAGTGCTCACCAAGAGGGATAACCGCCCGATGGCTGTATTGATCGAAGATTACGCGCTGCTCGGCAACTGCCGGACCGCAGCGCTGGTGGCCCGCGACGGGTCGCTGGACTGGCTGTGTTTCCCGCGCTTCGATGCGCCGGCCTGTTTCGCCGCGTTGCTGGGCGACAGCAACAACGGGCGCTGGAAGCTGGCGCCGGTCGACGGCAGCGCCCGATCCCGCCGCAGCTACCGTGACGGCACCCTGATTCTCGAAACCCTCTTCACCACCGACACCGGACAGGCGCTGCTCATCGACTTCATGCCCATGGAGATCGACAGCAGCGTGGTGCGCATCGTCGTTGGCGTAGAAGGGCGCGTGGATTTTTCCATGGATCTGGCGATCCGCTTTGACTATGGCAGCACCGTGCCGTGGGTGGAGAAGCGCGATCCGCACACCATGACCGCCGTTGCCGGCCCGGACATGCTGGTGCTGCGCACGCCCGCCGAACTGCACCCGATGGACCATCACACCGAGAGCCTGTTCAGCGTTGAAGCCGGTCAGCGGCTGGGCTTCGCGCTGTCCTGGCAGGTCTCCCACGAGCCGGTGCGTGCAGGGTTCGACGTGGAATCGGCGCTGCAGCAGACCGAAACCTTCTGGCGTGATTTTTCCGGCCGCTGCCCGGATGTCGGCCCCTGGACGGATCAGGTCAAGCGTTCGCTGATCACCCTCAAGGCCATGACCTATGCGCCGACCGGCGGGATCGTCGCGGCGGTAACCACCTCGTTGCCGGAGCAACTGGGCGGCGAGCGCAACTGGGATTACCGCTTCTGCTGGCTGCGCGACGCGACCATGACCCTGCTGGCGTTCATGAACCTGGGCTACTTCGAAGAAGCGACCGCGTGGCGCAACTGGCTGCTGCGCTCGATCGCGGGCAACCCGGAACAGGTGCAGATCATGTACGGCCTGGCGGGGGAGCGGCGCTTGCTGGAGTATGAGTTGCCGTGGCTGGCCGGCTACGAGCATTCGCGTCCCGTGCGGGTCGGCAATGGTGCGGCCAGTCAGGTGCAGCTGGATGTGTACGGCGAAGTCGCCGACGCCATGACCCAAGCCCTTAAAAACGGCCTGCCGGCGCTGCCGCGCAGCACGGACATCCAGAAAGTGATCATGCCGTTTCTGGAAAAAGTCTGGCATCAACCGGACGCCGGCATCTGGGAAATCCGCTCGGCACCTCGGCATTTCACCCATTCCAAAGTCATGGCGTGGGTGTCATTCGACCGCAATGCCGGGGTGTTGGCCAAGAGCGATAACCCGCAAGACCGCGAGCGGGGTCGGCATTATCGTGAGGTCGCCGATCAGATCCACGCCGACGTCTGCGCCCACGGCTTCGACGCAGAATTGGGCAGCTTCGTGCAGACCTACGGCGGCCAGGAAATGGACGCCAGTCTCCTGCAGATCGCGCTCACCGGCTTCCTCCCGGTCGACGACCCCCGCGTCACCGGCACCGTCACACGGATTGAACAGTCGCTGATGAAAGACGGCCTGCTGCTGCGCTACGACAGCGAACGCAGCACCGATGGCGTGTCGGGCAGCGAAGGGACCTTCCTGGTGTGTTCGTTCTGGCTTGCCGACGTCTACGTGCTGCAAGGCCGCGACGACGAGGCCCAAATCCTCTTCGAACGCCTGTGTGGCCTGTGCAACGACGTCGGCCTCCTCGCCGAACAATACGACCCCCAGCAAAACCGCATGCTCGGCAACTTCCCCCAAGCCTTCAGCCACATCGGCATCATCAACACCGCCCTGAACCTTCACCGCGTCATCTGCCCCGTAAAAAGCCGCGCGGCCACTCGGTCCTAGTGGGGCAGGGCATTAGCCGATGTCGGTGATGGGTGGGACAGGTTTTGCGTTACGCTGAGAGATTGATAGCGCTCACAGGGGCCTCTTCCCGGCTAAAGCCGGTCCCACTAAAAAGCAGCGCATGCAGTCATTGAGATTGGCGGCGCACTCTGTGGGACCGGCTTCAGCCGGGAAGCTTTTGCTGTTGATTTTGATCTTCATACACAGAAGGTCCAGACACCGCCAATCGCGACTTGGGTGCAGGCTGAACGCAGGTCTCGCGCAGTGGGCCGAGCCGCATGGATGCGGCGAGAGCGCCGTCAGGGCATGGATGCCCGTTCGGCGCGGGCCCACGGAGCGGGACCGGAGTGAAGGAACCCTGAGGAACGAAGGGCCCAACCGAGAGCAGGCACTTTTGCTTACTTTTGGTGCTTTTCAAAAGTAAGTCGCCGAAGGCGAAACAGTCTGCCCCCAGGCAGACGCTCTTGATCCTCAAAAGCAGCCCCGATGATCACCGCGCCTTGCGAAACGTAAAATTAATCCGCTGCTCCCCCAACTGCGGATGCTCCGCCTGCCGAATCGGCAACACCCCATGAAAGCGCAGCCGATCAACCCCGCCCCACACCACCACATCCCCATGAAACAACGGCACCCGCTGAGTCGGATCACTGCGCCCAAGCCCGCCAAACAAAAACATCGCCGGCAAGCCCAGCGAAACCGACACCACCGGCCACTCCAAGCCGCGCTCATCCTTATCCTGATGAAGCGACATCTTGGCTCCCGGGATGTAACGATTGATCAGACACGCATCCGGCACAAACCCCGCAAACCCGGCAGCCGAAGCCGCCGCCACCGCCAACTCCATGAAAACCCCAGGCATCGCTGGCCATGGCTCACCCGTGAGCGGATCGATGGGAGAATATTTATAGCCACTTCGGTCAGTGGTCCAGCCGAAGTCCCCGCAACTGCTCAACGCCACCGACATCGTGTAACCACCGGGCGTGACCATATGGCGGAACGGCGCCTGGGTCAGCACCGACTCCAGCGCAGGCAGCAATGACTCGATGAAAGGCAAAGCGAAGCCACGAAACACAAACGACGCCGGCCCGATCTGCTCATGTGAAGGCGGTTGCGGCGTGTCCTCCGCGAACAGATCAAACGTCGCCGGCGTCGTCCCTGTGCGCTGCATCACCATGGGCTTCCCCGTTCAGATTTCGGCTACAGCGCTTTGCTGACCTTCACATCGCTGATGACATCGGTGCTGTCGCCGTGCATCTTCTGCAGGGCGGCCAGGGCCTCATCGGCGGAGGGCGACTGCAACAGGGCAAACTCGAAACGACGCTCGCCGTTGAGCTTGTAGCTGATTGCGTATTTGACGACGGGGGCAGCGGTGCTCACATTTTACTCCTGGAAAAAACTGACCGGATGTTCGCAAAAAAAATACAAAGATTTCACGCCAGCCGGTGTTCAATGGCGCTTTGGCTCAATGGCGCATCAGCTCAGACGCGAGGACGAGCGGCGAACGATTTTGATCGAATGGGTGAAGGCAGTCTTGCGCCCGCCATGGCTGTCGAGCTTGCGGCCGGCGGTGTCAATGGTGATGTTCCAGAAGCCGGTGCTGGGCACCGCGATTTTGGCGGGGAAACGGTCAAACGCGCCGCCGTGGTAAGTGTGACGACCGCCGTTTTTGAAGCTGCGGAAGTTGGCATCACTCATCAGGCGTATGTTGCAAAGCTGGGAGCATTCGATGACGACCATGTCGTCTTCGTTGAGGTGCTCGCGCTGGTGTACGAATTTCATGGGTGTCTCCGGAGACAGCGTTCTCGAAAACCCGAAACCATAGCACGACGAGCCTGGGCATTGATCTTCCCGGCGGGTTTTATTGATCGTGGACTCGCTTGAATCGACGCAAGGCTGACCGCCAGGCTGGCAGTTAAAAAAGCACACGCGCGGGATTTAATCCGGGTCGGGCTTGTCGTAAGCACCTTTACTGGAGGGATTGTATGAAATTGGCGGTTGTTATTCTGGCCCTGGCGATGACCGGTTGCGCCACAGTTACGGACATCGAACACACCCCGGCGACCATGAGCGTCATGTCCGGCAAGTCGCCGAAGGATTATGCCGCGTGCTTTGTCGGACGCATCTCTGACAGCCGCAAGCCGCCGCAAATCGAGCCGCACAAAGAGGGCCTGCGCATCATCGTTCCACAGAAGTTGCTGACCAGTGACCCTGCTGCCATCGTCGACATCGAGACCCGCTCCAGCGGCAGCTCGATCAAGCTGTTCGAACGCCTGTCGAACAACCCCCTGCGGCCCAAGGACGTGCAGCACGCCGTGACGGCCTGTATCTCGGGCGAGTGACGCGATTGCGGGGCGAATCAAGGGTGACGCGGTTCAACGGTTAGACGGTCGAGACGTTATTTGCAGACCACCAGCACTGTGCGGTTTTTATAGTTGCCGACATCGACACCCAGGGTCTTGTCGTCTTCCTTGGGTTGCGGCGTGCCGTTGGTGCTGACGATGTTGTAGCCGGTGCCCGCACAGGAAGCGTCAGCCTTTTCGTAGCAGGCGGCCCAGGACATGGCTTCGCCGGAGCAGTCGATGCTCAACGCCTGCTTGCCGTCTTTGAGGTAAGTGTTCTGCGCAGTCGCGCAGCCTGTCAGGGCCAGTACAGCAATGACGGATAAGATCTTGATCATGGTGGAATGCTTCGCGATGAGGGCCGGTGTGGGAATTGCTAGTCTGAGACTGAGAGGCGGTGCCATCGTTCCGGCATCACCGTAGATTTTTTGCAGGACTTGCTCGGCGATATCCGTGGCCGAATCTGCGAAGGAGAGGCCTCGGCCGCACTCCATTGCGGAGCGGGCCGGGCCGCCTGATCAGTCCTTCTTGTCAGCTCGACGACGCGGGGCTGGCGTGTCTTCGAACACGGCGGCGACTTCGATGGCACTGCTCTCGCTGGAGAACGGGCCTGCCACGGCTTCACCGTCGTGGCCGACCAGCCACCACTGGCCGTCCTGGAGCTTTTTGATCTGGTAACCGTTCACGCTTTTGACTTCAGGCATCGACTCGTCTCGATTAGTAATTCAGGCGCCCATGATAATCGGCAAATGCCAAAGGGCAATCGCACAATTTCCCACGCGCGATGGCGAACAGGGCTACGCTTGCGAAGGTCACCGAACGGCGGTTACGCGGTGCTGGATGCCCTCGTACGAAGGACAGCATGGAATCCCAATAATCAGTGGGTGAAGCGTGGCGAATGAGCTGGTTGCTGAGCTATTGGTGGAACGATCTGCGGAACTATCTGCGTCAGCGTTCCTCTACCTAGGCAGCGAACGGCCAGTAGCGGCATTGTAAGGTTATCGCCGCCTCATTAGACTGCGCCGCAACACCCCCAGCTCATCAAGGATTTATATGATCAAGAAATGCTTGTTCCCTGCAGCCGGTTACGGCACTCGCTTCTTGCCAGCGACCAAGGCCATGCCCAAAGAGATGCTGGCCGTTGTCAACAAGCCACTGATCCAGTACGGCGTGGAAGAAGCACTTGCTGCGGGTTTGACTGAAATCTCCATTGTCACCGGCCGCGGCAAGCGCGCGCTGGAAGACCACTTCGATATCAGCTACGAGCTTGAGCACCAGATCAAGGGCACCGACAAGGAAAAGTACCTCGTCGGCATCCGCAGACTGATCGACGAGTGCAGCTTTTCCTACACTCGTCAGACCGAAATGAAAGGTCTGGGTCACGCGATTCTGAGCGGTCGTCCGCTGATCGGTAACGAGGCATTCGCCGTGGTGTTGGCGGATGACCTGTGTGTCAACCTGGAAGGTGACGGCGTTCTGGCGCAGATGGTCAAGCTGCACCAGCAGTACAAGTGCTCGATCGTGGCGATTCAGGAAGTTGACCCGAACGAGACCAACAAGTACGGCGTGATTGCTGGCGAAGAAATCAAGCCAGGCCTGTTCCGCGTCACTGACATGGTCGAGAAGCCGGCACCGGATGTTGCTCCGTCCAACCTCGCCATCATCGGTCGCTACATCCTGACCCCGGACATTTTCGAAAAGATCGAAAACACCGAGCCAGGCAAAGGCGGCGAAATCCAGATCACCGACGCCCTGATGAAGCAGGCCGCCGAGGGCAACGTCCTGGCGTACAAATTCAAAGGCAAGCGTTTTGACTGCGGCGGTGCCGAAGGCTACGTGGAAGCGACCAACTTCTGCTTCGAGCACTTCTACAAGACCGGCAAATCGACTCAGTGATGCATCTGTATCGGTAGTCAGCGTCTAGCTGTGCTGTCAGACAAAGCCACCTTCGGGTGGCTTTGTCGTTTCTGTCCTGCGGAACTTGCCGAGCGCGCTCAAGCGGTTATGCTAGCGCATCGCTTGGGAGAGACACATGAGCTACGACTTTGACCTTTTTGTAATTGGCGCGGGCTCGGCCGGCGTCCGCGCAGCGCGGTTTTCCGCCGGTTTCGGCGCGCGCGTGGCCGTGGCCGAGAGCCGTTATCTGGGGGGCACCTGCGTCAACGTTGGTTGCGTGCCGAAAAAACTGATGGTCTACGGCGCGCACTATTCCGAAGACTTCGAACAGGCGAAAGGCTACGGCTGGAGCAGTGGCGAGGCGCATTTCGACTGGCCCACCCTGATCGCCAACAAGAACCGTGAAATCAGCCGCCTCAATGGCGTCTACCGCAAGCTGCTGGACAGCAGCGGCGTGACACTGATGGAAGGCCATGCGCGCCTGCGCGGCCCCCACGAAGTCGAAATCAACGGCCAGGTTCACACGGCCGAGCACATCATGATCGCCACCGGTGGCTGGCCGCAGGTGCCGGACATTCCGGGCCGTGAGCACGCCATCACCTCCAACGAAGTGTTCTTTCTCGAACAGATGCCCAAGCGCGTCGTCGTGGTGGGCGGCGGCTACATCGCAGTCGAGTTCGCTTCGATCTTCAACGGCCTGGGCGCTGACGTCTCGCTGATGTACCGCGGCGAATTGTTCCTGCGCGGGTTCGACGAAAGCTTGCGCACCCATCTGCACGAAGAACTCGCCAAGCGCGAGATGGACATCCGCTTCAAGACCGAAATCAACAGCATCGAAAAGCTGGCCGACGGCACCTTGCAACTGAGCCTGAACGACGGCACCTCGTTCAACACCGACTGCGTCTTCTACGCCACCGGCCGCCGTCCGATGCTCGATAACCTGGGCATGGACACCGTCAACGTCGAGCTGGATGAGAAAGGCTTCATCAAGGTCAACGGTGACTATCAGACCACCGAGCCATCGATCATCGCCGTCGGCGATATCATCGGTCGGGTGCAGTTGACGCCGGTGGCCCTGGCCGAAGGCATGGCCGTCGCGCGGCGCCTGTTCAAGCCCGAGCAGTACCGCCCCGTGGACTACCGCCACATTCCCACTGCCGTGTTCAGCTTGCCGAACATCGGCACGGTCGGTCTCACCGAGGCCGAAGCCATGAAGGACGGCTATGAGGTGCAGGTATTCGAAAGCAAGTTCCGGCCGATGAAGCTGTCGCTGACCGACAACCAGGAGCGTACCCTGATGAAGCTGGTGGTCGACGCCAAAACCGATCGCGTTCTGGGTTGCCACATGGTCGGCCCGGACGCGGGCGAGATCATCCAGAGCCTGGCGATCGCGCTCAAGGCCGGCGCTACCAAACAGATTTTCGACGACACCATTGGCGTGCATCCTACGGCGGCGGAGGAATTCGTCACCATGCGCACACCGACGCGTTAAGGCGTGCGCCGCGCGCGTGATTGAACGACGCGCGGCACATGCGAACGGTCCGGCCTCCATGGAGGGAGCTGGACGAGCCATTGTTTTTAGGGACGGACCCACTCTTTGACCAGCACGAGTTTTTCGGCAGCCATGCCCTTGAATCCAGCAGGACCTGACGACCAGGCGCTTTCCAGAACCGAAACGCTTGAGGAAAGTGAGCGGCAGTTTCGCAGCCTCGCCGACAACATGAGTCAGTTGGCCTGGATCGCCGATCCGGCCGGGCGCATCCATTGGTACAACGAGCGCTGGTACAGTTACACCGGCACCTCGTACGAGGCGATGATGGCGTTGGGCTGGCGATCGTTGCATCACCCTGACCATGGCCAGCGCGTCGAGTCGCGCCTGCAGCGCTGTTTCGCGACCGGTTCATTGTGGGAAGACACCTTCCCGCTGCGTGGCAAAGACGGCCAGTACCGCTGGTTCCTGTCCCGTGCGTTGCCGATCCGCGACGACCGCGGCAGCATCACCCACTGGCTGAGCACCAGCACGGACATCACTGCGCAAGTCAGTGCCGAAGATGCGCTGCGTGAGCTGAACGAGAGTCTTGAGCAGCGCGTTGCCGCGCGTACCCGTGAACTGGCCGAGAGCAATGAGCGCCTGCAGATCGAAATCAGCGAGCGCGCCCAGGCCGAAGAGGCCCTGCGCCACGCGCAGAAGATGGACGCCATCGGCCAGCTCACTGGCGGCATCGCCCACGATTTCAACAACATGCTGACCGGCGTGCTTGGCGCGCTGGACCTGATTCAGCGGCGGGTGGCCGCAGGGCGCGTGTCGGAGATCGATCGTTACATCGAGGCTGCCATGGGCTCGGCCAACCGCGCCGCGTCACTCACCCATCGCCTGCTTGCGTTCGCCCGTCGCCAGTCGCTCAATCAGTGCCCCGTGGACGTTAATCACATGGTGGCGTCGATGGAAGAGTTACTGCGCCGCACCATCGGCGAAAGCATCGAGCTGGAAGTCGATCTGCACGGGACCTCGTGCCTGACCAACACCGATGAGCACCAGCTGGAAAACGCGCTGCTCAATCTGGTCATCAACGCCCGCGACGCGATGCCCGATGGCGGGCGGCTGCTGATTCAGACCGAGCTGACCCACATCGCCCTGCTGCAGGATGCGCTGGCGCCGGGCGACTACGTGCGCCTTCGCGTGCAGGACACCGGAATGGGCATGTCCAGCGAAGTCATCGCTCGGGCCTTCGATCCGTTCTTCACCACCAAGCCGATCGGACAGGGCACCGGGCTGGGCCTGTCGATGGTCTACGGCTTCATCAACCAGACCGGCGGCCGGGTCAGTATTTCCAGCGAAGAAGGGCGCGGCACGCGGATCGATTTGCTGCTTCCCTGTCATGAGGCTGCCGTCGAGTGTGCGCCCGTCGTGAACCCCAGCATCGAGCCGCCTCGCGCCAGTCAGGGCGAGCGCGTGCTGGTGGTCGAAGACGAGCCCGATGTGCGCATGCTGGTGGTGGATGTGCTGAAGGAGCTGGGTTACCGGGTGATCGTGGCCTGCGACAGCCATGAGGCGCTCCCGGTCCTGCAGGGCAGCGATCCGGTCGATCTGCTGGTGACGGACGTCGGACTGCCGGGCGTGAATGGTCGTCAACTGGCGGAGGTGGCCCGTCAGCATCGCCCCGGGCTGAAGGTTCTGTTCATGACCGGCTATGCGCGAGAGGCTGAGGTGCGTGGCGACTTTCTCGACGATGGCATGGATCTGCTCACCAAACCCTTCAGCATCGACGAACTTGCGGTGCGCGTGCGAAGCCTGATCGAGTCAGACTGAACGCGCCTTCCCCGGCCCCGACCGTCCATCAACAACGTCTTCTATTAATAAAGCATCCTTATAGTCAAAACCAATCGTTAGCATGAGCTTTGCCAATGAGTTCTTGCCGACGATTTTGCGTAGTATCCTCCCCATCGAATTTGTAACACCCATTTCCACAACCCTCAGGAGATTCACTGATGCCTATCATCAACAGCCAAGTCAAACCGTTCACGGCAACTGCTTTCAAGAACGGCAACTTCGTAGAAGTGTCGGACGCCGACCTGAAAGGCAAATGGTCTGTGGTGTTCTTCTACCCGGCTGACTTCACCTTCGTTTGCCCAACCGAGCTGGAAGACCTGGCGGACAACTACGCCGAGTTCCAGAAACTGGGCGTCGAAATCTACAGCGTTTCCACCGACACTCACTTTGCTCACGCTGCCTGGCACAACACTTCGCCAGCCATCGGCAAAATCCAGTACACCATGATCGGTGACCCAACCCTGAAAATCTCCCGCAACTTCGACGTCCTGATCGAAGAAGCAGGTCTGGCTGACCGCGGTACGTTCGTGATCAACCCGGAAGGCGAAATCAAAATCGTCGAACTGAACGACGGCGGTGTTGGCCGTGACGCTTCCGAGCTGCTGCGCAAAATCAAGGCGGCTCAGTACGTCGCTGCTCACCCGGGCGAAGTCTGCCCAGCCAAGTGGAAAGAAGGCGAGGCCACTCTGGCACCGTCCCTGGACCTGGTTGGCAAGATCTAAGTCGTCATGACCGGATCGGGGGCGATGAGCCCGTAGGCACGTAAACCGCATCGCCCCCAAAAAACGCCCGGGCGGTTATCGCTCGGGCGTTTTTTTTGTAGAGCTCGCTGGATTCCGAAGCGGATCCGGACCCTGAAAGTAAAGAAGGAAGCCGAACCATGTTGGACGCCAATCTTAAAGCTCAGCTGAAATCTTACCTGGAGCGGATCACTCGCCCGATCGAGATCATTGCGTCCCTTGATGACGGCGCAAAATCCCAGGAAATGCTGGCCCTGCTCAATGACATCGTCAGCAGCTCCGACAAGATCACCCTGGACACCAATGGCAGCGATGCCCGCACGCCGTCCTTCGCCCTGAACAGCCCAGGCCAGGACATCAAGCTGCGCTTCGCCGGTCTGCCAATGGGCCACGAATTCACCTCGCTGGTGCTGGCACTGCTGCAAGTCGGCGGTTACCCGTCCAAATCCTCCGAGGAAACCATCGAGCAGGCCCGTAGCCTGACCGGTGATTTCAAGTTTGAAACCTACTTCTCGCTGACCTGCCAGAACTGCCCGGACGTGGTTCAGGCACTGAACCTGCTGGCCGTGCTCAACCCCAACGTGCAGCACGTCGCCATCGAAGGCAGCCTGTTCCAGCAAGAAGTCACCGACCGCCAGATCATGTCGGTGCCAAGCATCTACCTGAACGGCGAACTGTTCGGCCAGGGCCGCATGAACCTGGAAGAGATTCTGGCGAAGATCGACACCAGCGCCGGTGATCGTCAGGCCGAGAAGCTGAACGCTAAAGAAGCCTTCGACGTTCTGGTCGTCGGGGGTGGCCCGGCCGGTTCCGCCGCTGCGATCTACGCTGCCCGTAAAGGCATCCGCACCGCCGTGGCAGCCGAGCGTTTCGGTGGCCAGGTGCTGGACACCATGGCGATCGAGAACTTCATCTCGATGCAGCACACCGAAGGGCCGAAGCTGGTGGTCGCCCTCGAAGAGCACGTCAAGCAGTACGAAGTGGACGTCATCAACCTGCAGCGCGGCGAGCAGTTGATTCCGGGCAAGAATGGCGAGCTGCATCAGGTCAAGTTCGCCAGCGGCGGCGTGCTGAAAGGCAAGACCGTGATTCTGGCGACCGGCGCACGCTGGCGTGAAATGAACGTCCCGGGCGAGCAGCAATACCGCAACAAGGGCGTGGCGTACTGCCCGCACTGTGACGGTCCGCTGTTCAAAGGCAAGCGCGTCGCGGTGATTGGCGGCGGCAACTCCGGCGTCGAAGCGGCCATCGACCTGGCCGGTATCGTGTCCCACGTGACCCTGCTGGAATTCGACGCCAACTTGCGCGCCGATGCGGTGCTGCAACGCAAGCTGCACAGCCTGCCCAACGTGACGGTCCTGACCAGCGCGCTGACCAGCGAAGTCACCGGTGACGGCCAGAAAGTCAACGGCCTGCGCTACAAGAACCGCCTCACGGGTGAGGAAATCACCGTTGAGCTGGAAGGCATCTTCGTGCAAATCGGCCTGCTGCCGAACACTGAATGGCTCAAGGGCACCGTCGAGCTGTCGCCACGGGGCGAGATCATCATCGACCAACGCGGTGAGACGTCCATTCCGGGCATTTTCGCTGCCGGCGACGTGACCACCGTGCCGTACAAGCAGATCGTGATCGCGGTCGGCGAGGGCGCAAAAGCCTCCCTCAGCGCCTTCGACCACCTGATCCGCACCAGCGCCCCGGCGTGATGGTTTATTAGTGGGATCGGCTTCAGCCGGGAAGACTTCGGTTGCCACACTGCAAAATGATGGCGTACAGACTAGCCTCTTCCCGGCTAAAGCCGGTCCCACTAAAAGCAAAACCTCATGAGCGATCATGAGGTTTTTTTTGTGCTGTCATTTAGGCGACCCCGCCTTGTGGAGCCGGGCCTGCGTGATATTCTCGCGCCCGTTTTCATCACTGCCTTGAGATCCTCGTGAAATTCATCCACCAACGCGAACACCTGAATGAAGGCGACATCGTGGTGATCGAGTCCTCGAACGCCTGCAATATCCGCCTCATGAGTGACGCCAACTTCCGCAGCTTCAAGAACGGCGGTCGCCACACTTATCACGGCGGCGCCTTCGACCGCTTTCCGGCGAAGATCGTCGTGCCCAGCACCGGCTTCTGGAACATCACCCTGGACACGGTCACCCAACGGGCGATCAGCGTGACGCGCAAGCCCAACCTCAAACACTCGATCAAAATCGTGCGCCGGACAGGCTCAAAGCTTCAAAACTGAGTGGCTGATGACTGCGCATTCAGCGGCGCGAATCAGGCCCGCCATTGCAGCGGGCCTGGGGCAGCGGGTCAGAGTTTCGGCAGCTGACCGATGCGGCCCATCATCTCGGTGACGATCTGCAAGTCCAGCAGGAACTGCTCGGTGGTCTTGAACTCGGCGTCGGTGTGACCGGTGTATTTGACGTCGGGTTTAGCCAGACCGAACTGCACTCCGTTGGGCAGCTCATGCACGGACGTGGCGCCGGCGGAAGTGCCGAACTTGTGCTCCATGCCCAGGTTCTCGGTGGCCACGGCCAGCAGCGCCTTGACCCACTCGCCCTCGGGATTGCGGTACATCGGCTCGGCGATCGAGTAATTGAAGCCCGGCGTGATATGGCGCTGCTGGGTCCAGGCGGTCAGCTTCCGTGCGATTTCCGCCTTCAGCGCTTCCGGTGATTTGCCCCTTGGCACGCGCAGATTGACCGCCAGCTTGAAGGCCTTTTCGTCCATCGCCACGTAAGTCAGCGAGGCCGTCAGCGGGCCCATGAACTCATCACTGAAGCCGACGCCCAGTTTGGCGCCCAAGTAGTCCAGGCCCCAGTTGTCAGCGGCGTAGCGCGCGGCGTCGGTGATCGCGTTGTGCTTGAGCGCGACCTTACCGTCCAGGCCGTTGATGAAATCGAGCATCCGCGCCACCGGGTTGACCCCCGATTCTGGCTCGGAAGAATGCGCCGACACGCCGGTGACGGTCAGCTTGACGTCCTTGCCGGCGACTTCCGCGTCGACCTTGAAGTTGCCGCCGTTGCGCTGGGCGTACTCGGCGCCGGCTTTCTGCAACTCGGCCGCGAGTTCAGCGGGTTGATCGCTCACCAGCGTGACGACCGATTTTGACGGGATCTGGTTAGTGGCCATGCCGCCGGTCATCGAAGTGATTTCCGCGCCAGTGCCTTCGGCGGTGCGACGGGCGAAGCTGGCCATGACCGTGCCGTAGCCCTTTTCCGCGATGACCACCGGGTAGCTGCCGTCGAGCGCCAGGTTGTAGGCCGGCGTCGGGTTGCGTTCGAAATAGTAGGGAATGGCATCGCCGGAGGTTTCTTCGGTGGTGTCGATCAGCAGCTTGAAGTTGCGCGCCAGGGGCAGCTTTTCTTCCTTGATCACCTTCATGGCGTAGAGCGCGACGACGATGCCGTTCTTGTCGTCCTCGGTGCCGCGGCCATACATGCGGTCGCCGATCAGGGTGATTTTGAACGGATCCAGACGAGTGCCATCGGCCAGCACCCAGTTGTCCAATGTGACCGGCACGACGTCGGCGTGGGCGTGAATGCCGACCACTTCAGGGCCCGCGCCCTCAAGGGAGATTTCATACACGCGGTTGTCGATGTTGCGGAAGGTCAGGTTGAACGACTGCGCGAGGGTTTTGATTTTCTCGGCCATCTTGATGAACGCCGGGTTGTCGTGCTGTGCGACGCCTTCAGTCTGGAACGTAGGAATGGCGACCAGCTCGCGCAGGGTTTCGGTGGCGGCGCTGCCGTATTTCACCCGCGCATAAATCCCCAGCAGGCGATGGATATCGTTCTGCTCATCGCCGGACAGCTTTTTATTGGCGAGGAAGGCGTTGATCGCCGGCTCGATGCCGGCAGCCTTGACGACGTCGGTGGTGCTGATCGTCTTGAGGAATTGGCGGAAATCCGTGACCGCGTTTTCTTTGAGACTGCCGACAATCGTGCTGCTTTGTTGCGCGGTGAGGTTGGCAAAGGCAGCCGGTGCAATGGCGGAGACGCCGGCGAACATCAAAGTGGCGGCGGCGAGTTTTTTGAGTGAAAAGTCCATTGGGTGGGGCATTCCTTGGCAGGCATGTTGAGAGAAATGTCTGATCATTCGATCAGAAACCACCGCACGCTACCATCGCCGGTGGAGCAGGGGGAGTCCTCATGGCGATATCTGTCGCCTTCAAGGGGAAAAGCGGCGCAGAACCGTAAATGACTCAGGCCATTGAATGGCCTGAAAAAATAGGCGTGAACCCGCCTCGCTCATACGCCATAACCGTCTACGCTGATGGCGCAGCGCGACGGCATGGTGTTGATGTACATGGTTTTCCGTAGCCGCAAACCTTTCAGGCGCTACCACGCCCGGCTATCTCACTGAGGAACTCCATGAAACTGCGTCATTACGCTGACCGGACGCTGCGTGCGTTGCTGGTCATGATGAGTGTAGGCATCTGCCAGGCGGCAGAGCAGCAGCGTGTGAACATCGGCTCGTTGAACATGACCGGCGGCAAAATCACTCGTTGCGACTTGGGTTATCGCACCTACGGCACCCTGGCAGAAGATCGCAATAACGTCGTGTTGGTGACTACCTGGCTCGCCGGGCGGACGTCCGACCAGGCCGACATGATCGGCCCTGGCAAGTTGGTCGACACCAATCGCTGGTACGTGGTGGCGATGGACGCTATCGGCAATGGCGTGTCCTGCTCGCCGTCCAACAGCCTCAGCGCGCCGCGCCTGAAGTTTCCGCAGTTCGGTATTCGCGACATGGTCAAGGCGCAGCATCGCTTGCTCGCCATGTACCTGGGCATCGATCACGCCCACGCCATCGTCGGCATTTCCATGGGCGGCATGCAGGCCTTGCAGTGGGCGGTGATGTACCCGGACTTCGCCAGCAAGGTGGTGACCATTGTCGGCACGCCACACCCGACCGAGCGCGACCTGCAGGCATGGAATGCAGAACTTGCCGCCATCGAACACGCGCCGGGCTGGAACAACGGCAACTATGGGCCGGGCACGGTGTTCAAGCAGCTCACGGCGGTACACAACGGTTATCTATGGACACCGGAGCGGGCTGCAGCCAAGCCGGCGGGGAACAGGCCTGCGCCTGGCGGCAACGTTCCTGCTTCAACAGGTGGCCAGCCGTTCAGTACGGTCGACTGGTACCGGCAATTGCAGGCGATGACGTCCTTTGATCTGTTGCGTCAGGGCGATATGGCCGCGCTGGCCGGTAAGATCAAGGCGCAGCTGTTAGTCATCACGTCAGAACGGGACCGCATGGTAGACCCGGCGCCTTCCAAGGCGCTGGCCGCTCAAAAGCGCGCGCAGTTGCTGGTGCTCAACAGCGATTGCGGGCACATGGCGCCGGCGTGTGAAGCAGACAAGGTGAATGAGGCGGTGAAGGCGTTCCTTAAATAGGACGGCGGCCTCCAGTTGTCAGCGGCGCACTGCCCAGTACGGCAAGCCGGCGGCGAGAACCTGCCGCAGACGGCAAGCATTGTCGATTACGCGGCTCATCACGCCCTGGCGCGTGGTCTGTAGGCCAGTGCTGGCGGGCCTTTCAGGTGGATCAGGCGGTATGGCATCGGTTTTGCTGTTGTCGGGGTACATCGGACAACCTGAACAGGAGGTGAAAGATGTTAATCGGCAACAGTGCCATCCAGCAGTTCGTGTCGAAGGCCGTAAGCCACACCCATTACGCCACGACGGACACGGATGCCTACAACAGCGCCATGGCCGGCGCTGCCACACCCGTGGCGGCGATTGCGAGCAATGGTGAAGGCGCGGCGCAAAGCAGCAATGACGGCAAGCAGGGCTACGACGAGTCGTTTGCCAAAATGATGGTGAACCTGAAAGCAGCGGCGGCCAACACGGCGTCGTCGGTGACGGACGAAGACAAGGCGGCTGCGGCTGCGGCGTTTGTGTCCAGCGCTGACAAGCAGGTCGCGTCGTCTGACAGCGTCAGCAAGACCGTCTCCGATGAACTGGCGGCCAGCGATGGCACGGCGGGTTCTGACGGCGCGGGTTCGGTGAAGGATCAGTTTCTGTCCTACATGAACCAGACCGACGCGGAGAAGGTGCGGCAGCGGTTGACGGGGGTCAGCAAGGCGGAATACGACGCCATGACGCCGGAAGAGCAGGCGGCGGTTGACAAGCAGGTGACTGAGCTGCAGAAGCAGAAGACGGATCAGCAGGTCGCTGAGCGGGAGGTGAAGACCAGGATCGCCATGGCAAAGGCGGAAATGGCCTGATCTGTTGGCGCCTCGGGTGCTCTGCCTAACGGCAGAGCGTTTCGCCTTCGGCGAGTTACTTGGAAAAGCACCCCAAGTAACCAAGGGTGCTTGCTCTCGGTTGGGCCCGACTTCG
>NZ_JBWKVD010000010.1:0-211039 GCF_059421525.1 Pseudomonas sp. GW821-FHT02H06 | reverse complement strand
TGACGGCGCTCTCGCCGCATCCATGCGGCTCGGCCCACTCCGCGTCGTCTGCGTTCGGCCTGCACCAAAGTCGCGATTGGCGGCGGCTGAACTTTCTCGGTGGAAGATCAACATCAACAGCACAATCCTTACCCCTCAACCTGATCTTAATCGTTCCCACGCTCTGCGTGCGAATGCATCCTCTGACGCTCTGCGTCACCGGTCTCACTGATACAACGCGCGCTGTTAGTGGAACCGGCTTTAGCCGGGAAGAGGCCAGCTGAGGCGCCGGGATTGTTGGCTGTGTTTGAAGGGGACTGATTTATTTACAGCGCTTCACCGTAAATTAATCTGTCCCGCCTAAGCCAATTCCGTTTCACCCCGCCGCCCGCACGTCTTCTTCCGCCCATTTCACGTAGCACACCACCACCGGCATTTCATGTTCGGCGCAGAAGTCGATCCAGCGCAGTTGGTTGTCTTGCAGGCGGTCGCCGGGGCCTTTGACTTCGATCATTCGGTAGCGGCGTTGTTCGGGGTAGAACTGGATGAGGTCGGGCATGCCGGTGCGGTTGGCTTTGATGTCTTGCAGCAGCCGTCGGAACCAGCGTTTGAGGTGTTGCGCGGGCAGGCAGTGCAGCGCTTGATCCAGCAACTCCGGGGTCAGGGTGCCCCAGAACACGAAGGGCGATTGCAGGCCGAATTTACTGACGTAGGTGTCGCGGATCACTGCTTCGTAGCGCTGGTCGTCGAGTTGTGCCAGGCACTCGTCGAACAGGGCCGCGCGGCGCTGGTAGAAGTCCGGGCTGTAGAGGTCACTCGGTGCGCTGTGGAACGGGTGGAAAAACGCGCCGGGTAGCGGCGCAAAGATCGCCCGCCAACAGAGCAGACCGAACAGCGAATTGACCAGCGCGTTCTCCACGTAGTGCACCTCGCTGCCCTCTTCCGCCAGGTGCTGCTGGATCAGCCGTTCGACGCTGTGATCGGGAAGCGGCAGCACGCTCAAATCAAGCCGAGTGACGGTGCGTTTCATCCTCTTTTGCACGCAGCCCTCGCCCAACTTGCGCTTCAGACGCGGCTGTATGCGCAGCAGGTGTTGGGTTTCTTCGTCGTTTTCCGGCGCCGATTGCGCTTCCAGCAACAGCGTCATCGCGTCGAGGAATTGCTCGCTGCGTTCGAGCACGCGGATCCTGCGCACACGGGCGCCGGGGTAGCTGGACTGCGCGTAGACGCTCAATGCCAGCGGCCAGTCCTGCTCGCGTTCGGCCTGCTGGCCGATCTTGAACAAGAGCTTGGCGCGACGCATGGCCAGCCAGGGATTGTCGGTCTCGACGGCCAGCGCTTGAGGCGCCAGGTCGGCCAGTGCCATGCCGTCGTCCAGCGCCTGCCGGCAGGTGTGCAGGTGCAGGCAGATGTCGATGTCGGCGCGTTGGTTGATGCCACGGGACTCGACGGAAAATTCGACTTTTTCGTAGCGATAGATGCCCAGGTCCGCCAGCACGAACTCCGACCACTCCTGGTAGAGATTGCCGAAGTACAGCAAGCGAAGCCGGTCGCACAGGGGCATGACCTGGAGGGCGAAGATCACCTCTTCGAACCCGGCAAACCAGTGCTCAAGACGTTGAGGCGATTCGTAGATCGGCAGCAGGCGCTGCAGAAGGTCGGATTTTTTCTCGGCGCTTTTGACGCCGTGGGCCTTGAAGCACTGACCCAGTTCGTCTTTGCGCAGCAACGCAAACAAGGCGCGGAGATCCAGATGGGGTTGGCCGTCCACCCAACCGGACTCCAACAAGGGCGCGGCGGCCAGTCGGACGTCGCCGATCTCGGCGTAATCCAGTTTGCTGGCGCGAAACAGCGTGCCTTTGCGCATGACCATGCGCACCAGCAGCGCCTGTGCAGGCTGCGGCAGTTGGGCAAAGTCGTCGATGAAATGCCGCTCGTCTTCATCGAGCAGGTCGTCGTAGCGCTGGGCGATCCAGTTCAGCACCTGGCGGAAGTTTTCCAGGTAGTAAAACGGATTGTCGAGGGGGGAAAGGCTCACGGCGAGGTCACGTAAAGGCTGACGGGAGAGCGTCAGGATACTGGTTATCCGTACAGATTCCAGCCCTGCCTGCTGTAGGATGGCGCCGGCCCGATCAACGGCGCGGACCAAAGAGCACTGCTCACCCGTTAGACTCGCTCCACGCATTTTCCAGGAGATCGCCATGCCTTCCACCAGCCAACCCCTTGTCTATCTCGCGGGCTTCGACGTATTTCGCGCCGACGCCATCGAGCACGGCCGCTATCTGAAAGCCCTGTGCGACCAGCACGGTCTTGAGGGTTTGTACCCTTTTGACAACGAAGTGCCGCAGGGGATGACGCCTGAAGAAGCCGCCGCCGTCATTTGCAACGCCAACATTGCGATGATCAAACGCTGCGACGCGGTGCTGGCCAACCTGAACCCCTTTCGCGGCGCCGAACCGGATTCAGGCACGGCCTTCGAAGTGGGCATGGCGGTTGCCCTAGGCAAACCGGTGTGGGCGTATTTCGCAGCGAATGGCGCGTTGCGTGAGCAGATTGCCCATGATGCGGCGGGCTTTGATGGGCAAGGGTTTCAGGTGGAAGATTTCGGCCTGCCGCGCAATCTGATGCTGGCGTGTACCTGGGTTGGCAGTAGCGAAACGGCCGAAAAAGCGATTGAGGCATTGGCTGAGCATCTGGCTGGCTGAACCCAAACCCTGTAGGAGTGAGCTTGCTCGCGATGGCGTCGTATTTACCACTGAATATCCAGCGGATGTACTGGCCTCTCCGCGAGCAAGCTCGCTCCCACAAGGTTTGCATCTGCTGCGAGACCGTGGAACGGTTCACGACTGGAGATCTCCGACAATCGAGCGCCAACGCCCTCACCTATTCCAGATTCGACGAACTGATGTCCAGCTTGTCGGCATCGGCAAACTCGTCCAGGTCCAGTTCGCTCAAATCCAGCTCGCCCTCCGGATCGCGGTCTTCGTCGGAATCGGCGTCGTTGAGGGGCGACTGATCGCCGCCGAAATGCTCGCCGTCGTGTGCCAAATAGCTCGTTGCGTGGATGTCCGGCTGGTTTGTCTGTAGCTGCATCGTTGACGCTCCGTAGGTGAATGTCGTTAAGCAGGCTAACCCACCCGGCGGGGTAAAAGCACAGGTCACGACCAATTGAGGAAGGATCCGCCGTCATCGCGCAGCATCTGCACCATGGCGTGGGCGGCAGGCGACAGATAGCCTTCGCGGCGCAGCATGACGCAAATGGTCCGCGTCATGGTGGTCTGCTCCAGCGGCACCTCGCGCAGGTCCTGCATGTTCTTGCCGAACTCCAGCGTCTCCCGGGCGATGAAACTCAGCAGGCTGGTCTGGGCAATCAACCGGGGCAGCAGGGAGATCGAGTTGGATTCTATCTGCACTTCCGGCAGCGGCAGGTCGTGGCGGGCGAAGGCGTCGTCGACCCAGATGCGCGACGACACGCCGGAAGGCGGCAGCACCCAGCGGCAACGGCACAGGTCGCGCATCTCGAACGGCGCCTGGAAGATCGGATGGTTGCGGCTGGCGATCACCACGGCTTCGTCGGTCAGGATCGGGTAGAACGAGAATTCCTCCTCGGCACTGCGCTGGGCGCAGATGATCATGTCCAGGTGCCCGGAGCGCAGTTGCTCGCGCAGCATGTCGTCCTGACCGATCACCAGCTTGAGCGTGACCTGCGGCGAGCGTTTGAGCAGCGCGCTGGTCAGTTCCGGCAGCAGGTACTCGGCCATGGTCGCCGCACAGCCCAGCCGGATATCCCCTACCGCGCCACTGGCGAAATCCCGCACCTCGCGCTGGGTCTGGGCAATGCTTTGCTGCAGCACCTTGCCCCGCGCCTGCAGCAGTTCGCCGACCGGCGTGAGCTTGATTCGGCGGCCGTCGCGCTGGAACAGCTTGGTGCCGAAGGATTCCTCCAGCCGCTGAATGCTCTTGGTCAAGGCCGGCTGGCTGCGGTTGAGCTTTTCAGCCGCGCGCCCGAGGTGACCGAGTTCGGCGATGGTTTCGAAATAGGTCAGGTCACGCAGGTCCATATATCAACCAAAGTTATCGATTCATGATTATTAGAAAATAGACTTGATCGATTGCGCTGTCGATACTGGGCGTCATTGGAAATGCACTCGGCAGGGAAGCACTCAGGTCACTCCTTATCAGGAAATGCCAATGCTCTGGAGATCCGCGTTGCCACGCCCCGCCTCGTTTGCCCTCGCCCACCAGCACCCGCTGACCCAATGGCTGCTGCTCATCCTCATGGCCGGTAGCGCCGGCCAACTGTTCAAATACTCCCACATCCCCGCCGCACTGTTTCTCGGGCCCATGCTGGTGGCGATCGGCTTCGGCGTCGCCGGGGCCAGCGTTCGTCTGAACAAGCAGGTGTTCCGCCTCGGCCAGGGCACGGTCGGCGTGCTGGTCGCCCACTCCATGACCGTCGGCGTGCTGCTCGCAGCGATGCAGTCCTGGCATGTCATGGTGTTCGCCACCTTGCTCACCGTCGCGTTGAGTGCGGTGGTCGGCATCGCCATGGCGCGCTGGGGCGGCATTCAGAGCAGTACCGCAGCGTGGGGCACTTCGCCGGGCGCGGCGTCGGCGATGGTCGCGATGGCCGAGGATGACGGCGCCGACTCTCGAGTGGTCGCCACCATGCAATACGTGCGAGTGGTCTGCGTGGTGATGGTCGGCGCGCTGGTCAGTCGGCTGATTGGTGCCGATGCCGGCGGTTCGGAGGCCCACAGCACGGACGCGCTGTTGCACGGGATGAACCTGCTCAATCTGGGCCTGAGCCTGCTGGTGATCGGGGTCGGCGTGCTGCTCGGCAGTCGCTTGCCGGCCGGCGCCTTGCTGGTGCCCTTGCTGCTCGGCGGCGCGCTGCAGTTGAGCGGCCTGCTGCAGATCACACTGCCTGCCTGGGTGCTGGCGATCGCCTATGGCGCGATCGGCAGTTACATCGGCCTGCGCTTTGATCGCGTGACCATCAGCTACGTCTGGCGGCGGCTGCCCGCGATGATCGCCGGGGCGCTGGTGCTGATCCTGCTCTGCGCCCTGTCGGCCTGGGGCATCGCGGAAATCATGGGCAAGGACTTTCTCTCGGTGTACCTGGCCACCAGCCCGGGCGGTCTTGATGCCATGGCGATCATTGCCATCGACACCCATTCGGACGTCGGCTTCGTGCTGGCGATGCAGACCCTGCGACTCTTTGCTGTGATCGTGACGGGGACCTATATCGCCCGGCAGGTGATTCGTGTGTCGCAACGCTTTGCCTGACGGAGCGAAGCCGGCTGATTGACGAGAAAGGCAGCGGCGCGCACACCGATGGAATCTTCGGCCAGCAGGCGACCTCCAACGCTGCACACTCATTGGAGGCGAACGCCATGGCCACGCTGAAAATCGCCACGTTCAACATCAACGGCATCCGCGCGCGTTTGCCCATTCTGTTGCAGTGGCTGGAAAAGGAAGCGCCCGACATCGTCTGCCTGCAGGAACTGAAAGCGGCCGACACGGCCTTCCCCGCCGACGATATCCGCAATGCCGGCTACGGCGTGATCTGGCAGGGCGAGCCGTCGTGGAACGGCGTGGCGATCCTGTCCCGGGACAGTGAGCCGCTGGAAATTCGTCGGGGTTTGCCGGGCAATGAAAAGGACAAGCACAGCCGCTATCTGGAGGCGGCCGTTCAGGGCGTGATCGTCGGCTGCCTGTACCTGCCCAACGGCAACCCGCAGCCGGGGCCGAAGTTCGACTACAAGCTGGACTGGTTCGAGCACTTCATCACGCACGCCGACTCACTGTTCAAGAGCGAGCATCCGGTGGTGCTGGCCGGGGACTACAACGTCATCCCTACCGACAATGACATCTACAACACGCGTTCATGGCTGAAGGATGCCTTGCTGCAACCGGAAAGCCGCGCGTGCTTTGAGCGGTTGCTGGACCAGGGCTGGACCGACGCCCTGCGCGCGAAATTCCCGGACGAGCGGATTTACACGTTCTGGGATTATTTCCGCAAGCACTGGAAAACCAACTCCGGCCTGCGCATTGACCACCTGCTGTTGAGCAAGGATCTGAAGCCCAAGCTAAAAAACGCGGGGGTGGACCGCTGGGTCAGGGACCTGCCCCACGCCAGTGACCATGCACCGACGTGGATTGAGTTGAAGGTGTGAGGTTGATGCGCGGCTGGCCGACCCACTGCCCTTAATCAACATGACCACACTGCCGATGTACCTGCTGAAAACGGGACTGTGGGAGTGAGCTTGCTCACGAAGGCGGCAGTTCGGGCGCTAAAGATATAGCGGATGTACTGGCCTCTTCGCGAGCAAGGTGGAGCGCCACCCCGGTCGCTCCTACACAGATCGCGTTGGCCTCGAGACCGCGCAGGATCCCGCGGACTAGGCCCGGCTCGCCAACGCCGTTGCCAGACTTTGTTCCAGCGGCAACACCGGCAGCAGCGTCGCCTGATAGGCGTGGTACAGGTCCGGCTTGCCGGCCCAGATATCGGCGCTGGGTTTGTTTTCAGGGTTGAGCTCGTGGCGCCAGCTGCCGTTTTCGTAGTCGATGAACAGCGTCTCGCTGAATTCCCAGAACGTCCGGTACCAGTCTTCGTATTGCTGCTCGTGGGTGCGTTGCAACAACGCCGCGGAGGCGGCCGCGGCTTCGGCGTGGGTCCAGTGCAGGCGATGGCGGACCACCGGGCGGTTTTCCCAGTCGAGGGTGTAGACGATCCCCGGCGCGCCATCGACGTCCCAGCCAAAGCGGCAGGCGTTTTCGAATAAACCGCGAGCGTCTTCCAGCAACCAGGCCGGCGTTTCAAGCCCGGCCTTGCGCCGCGCGGCTTCCAGGTGCAGCACCAGCCGTGCCCACTCGAAGGCGTGGCCGGGCGTGGTGCCGTAGGGGCGGAAACCGTCGTCGGGCTTGTCGACGTTGTAGTCGAGGATCGGCTGCCACTGCAGGGTGAAATGCTCGATCACTTGATGGTTGTTGCCAGCGGCGTGCTGATGAATGACCCGCTCGACGATGCTCAGCGCCCGATCCAGCCAGCGCGCATCGCCGGTGACGTCGGCCAGGGCGAGGAACGCCTCGGTGCTGTGCATGTTGCTGTTGGCGCCGCGGTAGGGTTCTTCGTTGCTCCATTCGCGGTCGAAGGATTCACGCATGGCGCCTTCCTCCTCGCTCCAGAAATGCCCGGTGATCACCTGAATCGCCTGTTCCAGCAACGCCTGGGCGCCGGGGCGACGGGCGACGACTGCCGAGCTGGCGGCCAGGGCGACGAACGCGTGCAGGTAAGCGTTCTTGCCGGTGTCGGCACTGTGCTCCAGGGGTTTGGCGAACCAGCCGCCGTATTCGGCGTCACGCAACGGCCCGGCCAGCGCCGCAATGCCGTGATCGACCAGCGCGGCGCAACCGGGAATGCCGTTGATGTGGGCCACGGCGAAACTGTGGGTCATGCGTGCGGTGTTCATGGTTTCGGCCACGGCATCGGCGGGGAGCCGGCCGAGGTCATCCAGATTGCCGAAGCCCTGGGGCAGCTTCGAGGCCTTGGCAAACGCCAGCAGCCGGTTGCCCTCCTGCATCAGCCAGGCCGTGTGGCCCGGGGAGCGCAGCCAACTGCTGAAATCGCGATTCACATCATCCATTGCCCTTCACCTATCTCGTCGGCAGGTTCGGCCCGCCAGGAATTATTAGTCGGGGCGAATCATGCAAGCCGAGGGCAGCGACAGGCAAGTGAATGAGGTGAAACGTTTGCGCCGCGAGGTAGGCTGCGTCATCCATTTGTGGGAGTGAGCTTGCTCACGAAGAGGCCGGTAAATCCGCTGAGTAATGCAGCGCTTGGACTTAAGCCTTCGCGAGCAAGGTGCGCCACCCCGGTCGCTCCCACAAAAGCGGTGTTGCAACCCCTAGACCCGAAAGCGCGTGACCACCTGGTTCAACTCCGCCGCCAGCCGGGACAGTTCGTTGCTCGACGCGCTGATCTGATTGGCGCCGGACGACGACTGCATCGACAGGTCGCGGATATTGACGATGTTGCGGTCCACTTCCCGCGCGACTTGCGCCTGCTCTTCGGCGGTGCTGGCGATGACCAGATTGCGTTCGGAAATCTCGTTGATCGACGTAGTGATGCGGCTCAGCGACTCGCCGGCACCCTGGGCCAACCCCAGTGTTTCGGTCGCCCGTGAGCGGCTGATCGACATCGAATCCACTGCTTCGGTGGAACCGCTGCGCATGGTCGTCACCATTTTGTCGATTTCCAGGGTCGACTGCTGGGTGCGGTGGGCCAGGGCGCGCACTTCATCAGCGACCACGGCGAACCCGCGTCCGGACTCACTGGCCCGTGCAGCTTCGATGGCAGCGTTCAATGCCAGCAGGTTGGTCTGCTCGGCGATGGAACGAATCACGTCCAGCACCTTGCCGATGTCCTTGGACTGATCGGCCAGGTTCTGCACCAGATCAGAGGTGTGCTGCACGTTGCCGGACAGGGTCTGGATCGAATTGACCGTGTCGATGACACGGCTCTGGCCGTCGCGGGCCGCCGCGTTCGATTCGCTTGACGCCTGGGACGTCGACACCGCGTTGCGCGCGACTTCCTCGACCGCCGAAGTCATCTCGTTCACCGCCGTGGCGGCCTGTTCGATTTCGGCGTTCTGCTGATGCAGGCCGCGATGGCTGTCTTCGGTCACCGAGTTCAGCTCGGTGGCGGCCGACGCCAGCTGACTCGCCGAATTGCCGATCAGGCTCAGGGTCGAGCGCAGGTTGGTTTGCATCTGCTGCAACGCGCTCTGCAAGCGCGTGACTTCGTCATTGCCCTCGACGCGAATGTCATGGGTCAAATCGCCCTTGACCACGTATTCGGCGGCATCAACCGCTTCCTGGAGCGGGCGAACGATGCTGCGGGTCAGCCACACCGCGAGCACCACGGTGGCCAGTGCTGCGATCAGCACGAATACCAGCACCACGTTTCGGGAGTTGCCGTATTGCGCTTCGGCGGCAGCGCCTTCGAGCTCGACCTGATGGGAGTAGAAATCACCCAGATCGCCCAATTGCGCGCCGGAGTTGTCGACGGCGGTTTTCATGTCCACCAGCAGCAGTTTGTTCAGCGCCTTGAAGTCACCGCTCTCGGCGAGCACAAAAGACTGGGTCAAACCGCGCTGATAATCGACCAGGGTCGCGCGGAATTTGCCGTACAGCGCCTTCTCTTCCGGGGTATCGATAAAGGCGTCAAGGCTGGCGAGTTTCTCGTCGAGGATCTTCGCGCGCGCGTCCATCTGACCTTTGTAGACGCTGACGTTTTTCGGATCGGTGTCAAGGACAACCCGCAGCGAGATCGTGCGAATGCGCAGCATGGCATCGCGGATGTCATTGACCAGACGCATGCTTGGCATCCAGTTGCTTTCAACCGCCACCTCGCTCTGTCGGATCGTCGACATCTGGCTCAGGGCGAACCAGCCCAGCAACGCGACCAACAGGGAAATCAGGGTAAACCCAAGGCCGGCGCGGCGGGCGATGGTCAGGTTGCGTAGGCTCATAACGGTCGGCTCATTCTTGTAGGGGCGGGACGCTAAGTCGTCATATGACTACCGCTTATCGACGCTGCCGCGGGCTTCTTGAGCCGCCGGTCCGTGAATAATCCGAACGCCCGTTCGAGAAAACATCGAACCCCGCCCGCTTGAGCGGTCTAGACCCTTAGGCCCGACATCACATTCAAGCGGAGGTGAATCATGCATCTGGAAGGCTCCTGCCATTGCGGCGCCGTCGAATTCAGCCTGACAAGCGCCCATCCCTACCCCTATCAACGCTGCTACTGCTCGATCTGCCGCAAGACCCAGGGCGGTGGCGGCTACGCGATCAACCTGGGCGGCGATGCGAAAAGTCTCGACGTCAAAGGCAAGGACAACATCGCCATCTACCACGCCAAGATGCGCGACGATGAGGGTCACCAAACCCGCATCAGCAGCGCTGAACGGCATTTCTGCAAACGGTGCGGCAGCGGGCTGTGGCTGTTCAGCCCCGAGTGGCCGGAGCTGATCCACCCGTTTGCGTCGGCCATCGACACGCCGTTGCCGACCCCGCCGGAGCACACGCACTTGCTGCTGAACTCCAAGGCGCCGTGGGTGGAAGTGGCCGCAGGACCGAATGACCAGCAGTTCGAGGCATTTCCTGAAGAGTCGATTGCCGACTGGCATGAGCGGCTGAAGTTGACGCAATAGCCAGACGCAGTGAAATGACCTCGGATTGTGGGCGTTCC
The DNA here is from genome assembly GCF_059421525.1 of Pseudomonas sp. GW821-FHT02H06. NCBI lineage: Bacteria > Pseudomonadati > Pseudomonadota > Gammaproteobacteria > Pseudomonadales > Pseudomonadaceae > Pseudomonas > Pseudomonas sp. GW821-FHT02H06. The sequence goes on along the minus strand of NZ_JBWKVD010000010.1, from coordinate 200,805 downwards.
TCCGGCAGTTGAAGCGAACGGAACGCCCGCCCAACTGGCCACCCGATAATTCCCTGAACCTCTCCCCCGACGGCCGACTCCCAACTAAAAGCCCCTACGTCCAATAAAAGCCCACAAGGAAGCGCACATGCCTCTGCATCGAGTCGCCCCCCTGACCGATATTCAGCAAGACCGCGGTCTCCAGGTCGAGTTTGGCGAAACCAAGGCGCTGCTGGTTCTGCACGGCGACGAAGTCCGCGCGTTTCAAGCCTTCTGCCCCCATGCCGGCGCGCCACTGGCCGACGGCGCCATCTGCAACGGTCATCTGATCTGTCCCTGGCACAAGGCCGAATTTTCCATCGACGACGGCCATCTCTGCGAACCGCCTGCGCTGGATGCCCTGACTCGTTACCCCGTCCACGTCATTGATGGCCATGTGCATGTCGATGACCAGCCCATCACCGCCGACACGCCTACGCTGGCCGAGGACAGCCGCTGCTTCGTCATCATCGGCGCCGGCGCGGCGGGTACAGCGGCTGCCTGCGCGCTGAGGGAAAAAGGCTTCAACGGTCAATTACGGCTCATCGACAGAGAAGCCGCGGCCGGGTACGACCGCACGGCGCTGAGCAAATTTGTCTTGTCCGCCGAAATGGATACCGATGGGATCCCGGCTCTGCGCGACGACGGGTTCTACCTGAGCAACCGCATCGAACGGGTGCACGGCGAAGTGATGAAGCTGGACGTCGTCAACAAGCGCGTCACCTTGGCGGACGGGCGCCGCTTTGACTACGACGCGGCGCTGGTCACCACCGGTGGCGAGCCCCGCGCGTTGACTCTAGAGGGCGCGGACCTGCCGCAAGTGCTGACCCTGCGCAGCCGCGGTGACGCCAGCCGGATTCTCGCGGCGGTCCAGCCCGGTAGCCATGCGCTGATCGTCGGCGACAGTTTTATCGGGCTGGAAGCGGCATCGGCGTTGCGCACACAGGGTGTGAATGTGACGGTTCTGGCCCGTCATGAAGTGCCGTTTGCCGGTCAGCTGGGTGAGCGTATCGGCAAAGCCCTGCGGGCGCTGCATGAACAGAACGGCGTGCTGTTCCGCACCCACGTGGACGTCACTCGGTTCGAGGGTGATGAAAAAGATGGCCAGCAGCTGCTGAAGACGGCGGTGCTCAGCAATGGCGAACGACTGCAGGTGGATCTGGCGTTGGTCGGCGTCGGCGTGAGCCCGGTGACGCATTTCATCGACGGCGTTCAACTGGAGGACGACGGTTCACTGGCGGTCGACGACGGCATGCGCGCGGGCAAGGATCTGTGGGCGGCCGGCGACATTGCCACCTTTCCGCTCAACCATCAGCCCCGGCGCATCGAGCACTGGCGCCTGGCCCAACAACAGGCACGCATTGCGGCGGGCAACATGCTCGGCGAGAACCTGCGATACACCGATGTGCCGTACTTCTGGACCTACCATTTTGAGAAGCGTCTGGATTACCTCGGCCACGCCGAAAACTGGGACGACGTCGTCTACATGGGCGAGCCGGAACGCTTCGATTTCCTGGCGCTTATCTGCAAACAGGGCGTTGTCGCGGCGGTGGTCAGCTGTGAGCGGGAACGGCCCATGGCGATGCTCGCCGAACGCATGAAACGACCGCTGTTCAAAGACGAAGCGCTGATGCTGATCAACCAGATCGACCATTGAGCACGTGCTGTAAATCAACCATTCACCCTGCACACCGGAGGGCGCCATGCCTGATAAAGAGTCCAATCGCGAAGACCTCGACCACAAGGCTGAAAATGCAGGCAAGGTCGGTGAGGAACACAAACAAGCCAATCAGAGCGGTGAACAACAGCGACCGCCGGAAACGGAGCATCCGGCAGATTCCACTGACGCCAAACCCTGAAACAGCCGGGCTAACCGCGACTGGTGACCTGCTGGCGATCGTCCCGCCGTTTCGAGCAGCGGTCGGTCGCAGGCTCGGCAGCCTTGTCCACTTTCAGCCACCACGCCTCGCCTCGGCTGGGGTACTGAACGTAAAACGGCTGGCCCATTTCTGGCGTGGTGATGGAAATGCTGCGGTCCCACGCCAGCGCGAGAATCCGGTCGAACGGCTCATGCCAGGCGTGCATCGCCAGGTCGAAGGTGCCGTTGTGGATCGGCAGCAGCCACTTCCCGCGCAGGTCAATGTGCGCCTGCAGCGTCTCTTCGGGCTGCATGTGCACGTCCGGCCAGTCTTCGTTGTACGCGCCGGTCTCCATCAGGGTCAGGTCGAACGGGCCGTACTGCTCGCCGATCAGCTTGAAACCGGCGTGATAACCGGTGTCACCGCTGAAAAAGATGCGCTGCTCGCCATCAAGCATCACCCACGATGCCCACAGGGTCTGGTTGCCGTCACGCAGCGTACGGCCCGAGAAGTGCTGCGCCGGGGTCGCCACAAAGCGAATGCCATGGATCTCCGTCGACTGCCACCAGTTCAACTGTTGGACCTTGGCGGCCGGCACGCCCCACTCGATCAGCGTGTCCCCTACCCCCAGCGGCGTAATGAAATGCTCTGACTTGTCCTTGAGCACCTGAATGGTCATGTGATCGAGGTGGTCATAGTGGTTGTGGGAGAGGATCACGGCCTTGAGCGGCGGCAGGTCTTCCAGGCGGATCGGCGGCTGATGGAACCGCTGCGGACCGGCCCATTGCACCGGCGAAGCACGCTCGGCGAATACGGGGTCGGTCAGGAAGTATTCACCGCGCAGTTTCAGCAGCACCGTGGAGTGGCCCAGCCGGTAGACCGTGTTATCGGGCGCCGCGAACAGTTGCTGGCGCGACAGCGGCTGAACCGGGATCTCCCCGGCCGGGCGCGTGTGGTGGGGTTTATTGAACAGCGCATTCCAGAAGATGCGCAGGGTTTTGCCCACGCTCGAGCGCGCCATCGGCTTGTGATTGAAATAGCGACCTTCACGCCGAGTCAGGACGGGCAGCGCAGGATTTGAATCAAGGTTTTTTTCGATCGAGGCCATGAGGGTGCTGACTCCATGAAACGGGTGAAGGTGGCGTTGCGGGAGCTGCAAGCTGCAAGAGCATGCTGTACGCCGTAAGCTTGCGACTTGAAGCTTACAGCTTGAAGCTCTTGTCTGCTTCTACACTACACAGTGTAGTTTCAAGCTTGCACGATGAGCAAAGAGAAGTAAACTGCCCGGTGTAATTTTCCTGTCGGGCGGTTGAGCCGTCCGCGCCACCTCACAGAAGCGAATCCATGACTGCCCCACTGCGACTGACCGACCGTAAACGCGAAGCCATTGTTCAGGCGGCGATCGCCGAGTTCCGCGATAACGGTTTCGAGGTCACGAGCATGGACCGGATTGCCGCCCGGGCCGAGGTCTCCAAGCGCACGGTCTACAACCACTTCCCCAGCAAGGAAGAACTGTTCTCCGAAATGCTCCATCGCCTGTGGTCCTCCGCCGCGACGCAGACCGATGCAGTGTACAAACCCGGCGTGCCCCTGCGCGATCAACTGCGCGAATTGCTCGACGCGAAGATGAAAACCCTCGGTGACAGCAACTTCATCGACCTGGCCCGCGTGGCCATCGGCGCAACGATTCACTCTCCCGATCGTGCGCAGATCTGGGTCAGCCGACTCAATCAACGGGAAGAAACCTTCACCGTCTGGGTGCGCGGCGCCCAGCAGGACGGCCGCCTCAAGGCCGTCGAGCCGGTGTTCGCCGCGTCGCAGATCCATGCATTGCTCAAGGCCTTCGCCTTCTGGCCGCAAGTCACCCTCAACGAGCCCCTGCTCGCGCCGGATAAGCAGCGCGAAGTGGTCGAGTCGGCGCTGGACCTGTTCCTCTGCTGGTATGAAATCCCGCTCACTGCATCTCCGATCTAGTCCCGCCCGTTAATCCATGGCCGCCGTGACGCGTTCGACAATCTGCCGACGCGCCAGCAAACCCTGCATGGCGCGATCGGTGGCGACGGCGAGGATGTTCGCCGGTGCGGTGTCCGGTCGGCCGGAATCGTAGGGCGGTGCCGGCGCGTACTCCAATTGCAGCTGAATGGTCCGGGCGGTATCCGCGTCAAACACTTCGCCGATCAGCGTCAGCGCAAAATCGATACCCGCCGTTACGCCGCCACCGGTCATCAGGTTGCCGTCGCGCACCACGCGTTCATGCACCGGAATCGCACCGAACTGCTCCAGCAATGAATGGGACGCCCAGTGGGTGGTGGCGCGGCGGCCTTTCAACAGCCCTGCTGCGCCGAGCACCAGCGCGCCGGTGCAGACGGAAGTCACGTACTGCGCCGTGGCCGCCTGATGCTGAATGAAGGCCAGGGTTTCGGGGTCTTCCATCAATGCATCAACCCCTACCCCGCCCGGCACGCAGATCACGTCCAGGTCTATGCAGTCGGCGAAGGTCGCGGTCGGCACCAGGGTCAGGCCGGTGCTGGACTGCAGCGGCTCAAGGTTTTTCCAGACCAGATGCACGACCACGCCGGGCATGGTGGCGAAAACATCGTAGGGACCGGTGAGGTCCAGTTGCTGGACTTTGGGGAATACCAGCAGGCCGATATGCAGGGTCATGGTGTGTTTCCTTGTACTGAAAGTGATTCATCTGACGGTATGAAGTGACGCGGCCGATGGGGCTCGGCCAGCGACTGGACGAAACCACTGTAGCGAGCTAGCCTCTGGCGGATACGCCATAAAGCCGACAATTCACGCCAATCTTCACAGCGAGAGCGCCATGCCCCATCAGCCCAGGCCGGTTCATGTTCTGGCCTTTCCCAATGTTCAGTTACTCGACGTCACCGGACCGCTGCAGGTATTTGCCTCGGCCAACGTCATGGCCCAGGAAGCCGGCCTGAACAAAATCCCATACCGGCCCGAGGTCATCGCTCGCGAACCCGGCAGCGTGGTCTCCTCCGCCGGGCTCGGGCTGCTTACCCACCCGCTGCCGTCCACGGCTTCGGATACCCTGATCATCGCCGGGGGCGGCGGCGTGCATACGGCGCTGCTGGATCCGGTTCTGGTGGACTGGGTGCGAACGCAATCCGCCAGTGCCCGGCGAGTGGCGTCGGTGTGTACCGGCGCATTTTTACTGGCGGCGGCGGGCGTGCTGGACGGCCATCGGGTGGTCACCCACTGGGACAGTTGCGACGAACTGGCGCGGCGTTTTCCGCAACTGCGCGTCGACCCGGACCCGATCTTCATCAACGAGAACACACGGTGGACGTCCGCCGGGGTGACCGCGGGTATTGATCTGGCCCTGGCGATGGTCGAGGCGGATCTGGGCCGGGACATCGCCCTGGCCGTGGCGCGGGATCTGGTGGTGTTTCTCAAGCGCCCGGGTGGGCAGTCGCAGTTCAGCACGGCGCTGTCGATGCAGCACCAGACCCGTGATCAAGGCAGCCGGTTTGGCGACCTTCACGCCTGGATTCTCGACAATCTGGCCAGTGACCTGTCGGTTGCCACACTGGCGGCGCAGGTGGGCATGAGCGAGCGCAGTTTCGTCCGCCACTACCGCGCCCACACCGGGAACACGCCGGCGCGGGCCATCGAGCAATTGCGCGTCGAAGCGGCGCGGCGCCTGCTGGGGGACAGCGCGCTGCCGATCAAGCGCATCGCCGACCGCTGCGGTTTTGGTACGGAAGAAACGTTGCGGCGCAGCTTCATGCGTGCGGTATCGGTGACACCCCAGGCGTATCGGGAGCGGTTCACTGCGGCATGAAGCGGCCGCGAAGGCTGACTGTCCTTCCCCAGAGAAAGTGCCTGGCTGTCCTGGCCTCTTCGCGAGCAAGCTCGCTCCCACGAGTCTCGGCATGGTTCGAAATCCCAAGTCACCCACGATCTGTGGGAGCGAGCTTGCTCGCGAAGGCTGACTGTCCTTCCCCAGAGAAAGTGGCTGGCTGTCCTGGCCTCTTCGCGAGCAAGCTCACTCCTACAAATTGACTGCATCGACCGGGAAATAAAGGTCGCGCACAGAGACCTGTAGGAGTGAGCTTGCTCGCGAAGAAGGCAGTTCAGCCAATGAATTTTCTTCGCGGGATAAACCGCATTCGCCAGCAAGGTGGAACGCCACCCCGGTCACTCCCACACGTCCAACCAACCGGCCGAAATCCTGAGGCAACCCGTGCTCCCACAAATGGATGGGGCGCAAGGCAAAACATCTGAGCGAAATTAATTTTCATGAATTGATCTTTTTATCCTGCTTCGTGTAATTTACTTTCCATCACGAAATCAGAGATAACAATAATGACTGCCTGTGATCGTCCCGCCCCTGCTCTTCTTTCGCCGTTCATGGCGCTTGCAACACCCACTGCCGAGATCGTTTTCACCGCCTGGTTGCGCGCCGGTTAACGCCATTGCGCGGGTGAGTCCTGCTTTGTTGTAGCTCGACAGGCTCAGCCCCGCCGCCGCCCAAGCCCTGACCCCCTCATTCTCAGCAAGGAATCCGTTGCATGCCTCCGTCAACCGGCCTGTCTCTGTTGGTCTATGCCGCCGTCGCGATCATCGCCCTGATCGTGCTCATCGCGCGCTTTCGTCTCAATCCGTTCATCGTCATCACCCTGGTGTCCGTCGGCCTCGCGCTGGTCGCCGGCATGCCGGCCAATGCCGTCGTCGCGTCCTATGAGGGCGGCGTCGGCAAGACGCTGGGGCACATCGCACTGGTCGTGGCGCTGGGCACCATGCTCGGCAAAATGATGGCCGAGTCCGGCGGTGCCGAGCAGGTGGCGCGCACCTTGATCGACCGCTTCGGCGAGCGCAACGCGCACTGGGCAATGGTCTGCATCGCGTTTCTGGTAGGGCTGCCGCTGTTCTTCGAAGTGGGTTTCGTGCTGCTGGTGCCGATCGCGTTCACTGTGGCGCGCACGGTCGGCGTGTCGATTCTGATGGTCGGCCTGCCGATGGTCGCCGGCCTCTCGGTGGTCCACGCCCTGGTGCCGCCGCACCCTGCCGCGATGCTGGCGGTGCAGGCCTATCAGGCGTCGGTGGGCCAGACCCTGTTTTACGCCATCCTCATCGGCATCCCTACCGCGATCATTGCCGGCCCGATCTACGCGCGCTTCATCGTGCCGCACATTCACTTGCCCGATGAAAACCCGCTCGCCAAACAATTTCTCGACCGTGAACCCCGCGCCCAACTGCCGAGCTTCGGCATCACCATGGCGACCATTCTGTTGCCGGTGGTGCTGATGCTGCTGGGTGGCTGGGCCAACCTCATTTCCACGCCGGGCAGCGGCTTCAACAGCTTCCTGCTGTTCATCGGCAACTCGGTGATCGCGCTGCTGCTGGCCACGTTGCTAAGCTTCTGGACGTTGGGCATTGCACAGGGGTTCTCCCGGGATTCGATCCTGAAATTCACCCAGGAATGCCTGGCGCCAACGGCCAGCATTACGTTGCTGGTAGGCGCGGGCGGCGGTCTGAACCGGATTTTGGTCGACAGCGGCGTGACCAACGAGATCGTCGGCCTGGCGCAGGACTGGCATCTGTCGCCGCTGCTGATGGGCTGGCTGTTCGCCGCATTGATGCGCGTCGCCACCGGGTCGGCCACCGTGGCAATGACCACTGCTTCCGGCATCGTGGCACCCGTAGCGCTGGGCCTGGGCTATCCCCATCCAGAGCTGCTGGTGCTTGCGACCGGCGCCGGCTCGGTGATTTTTTCCCACGTCAACGACGGCGGGTTCTGGCTGATCAAGGAGTATTTCAACATGACCGTGGCACAGACCTTCAAAACCTGGACGGTGCTGGAGACGCTGATTTCGGTGATCGCTTTCGTCCTGACCCTCGGGCTGGCACAGGTGATCTGAGTGGACATTCTTTACCAGATCCGCGCCCGGCAGGAGTCGTTCAGCGCCGGCGAAGGCCGTATCGCCAGACTGGTGCTCAGCGACGTGGCGTTTGCCGCCAGCGCCAGCCTCGACGACCTCGCCGCCCGCGCCGAGGTCAGCAGCGCCACGCTGTCGCGCTTCGCACGCACGGTCGGCTGCAAGGACCTGCGCGACCTGCGTCTGCAACTGGCCCAGGCCAGCGCCGTGGGCAACCGCTTCCTCACCCCGGAGCAGGCGCCGGAGCAGTCGGCGTTTTTCACTCAGATCGTCGGCGACATCGAGTCCACCCTGCGTCAGCACCTAGCCGGTTTCGATGAATCACGCTTCCAGGCGGCGGTGGCCCTGCTGGCGCCGGCGCGGATGATTCACAGCTTCGGCATGGGCGGCGCGTCCAGCCTGTGCAGCGAAGAGCTGCAGACCCGGCTGGTGCGCCTCGGTTACCCGATTGCCGCCAGCCGTGACCCGGTGATGATGCGCCTGATCGCCGCGACCCTGGGTCCCGAGCACAGCGTGATCGTCTGCTCGCTGAGCGGGCGCACTCCTGAACTGCTCGACGCGGTGGATCTCGCCCGCAGCTATGGCGCGAAGATTCTCGCCATCACCCTGCCCGGCTCCCCGCTGGCGGAGCGGGCGGATGTCCTGCTGCCGCTGCAGATCGCCGAAACCAATTTCATCTACAAACCCACGGCCGCGCGCTACGGCATGCTGCTGACCATCGACGTGCTGGCCACCGAGCTGGCACTGACCGCGCCCGACGCCAACCGCGAACGGCTGCGACGGATCAAGCTCGCGCTGGATGACTACCGCGGCGGCGACGACGGCCTGCCCCTTGGAGACTGACCCCATGCTTTACGACCTGATCATTCGCGACGCGCTGGTGATCGACGGTAGCGATACGCCCGGCTACCGCGCCGACGTGGCCCTCCGCGACGGCCGCATCCAGCGCATCGGCGACCTCCACGACGTCTCCGCCCGCGAGGAGATCAACGCCGCCGGCCGCGTGCTGGCGCCGGGTTTCATCGACGTGCACACCCACGACGACACCGTGGTGATTCGTCAGCCGGCGATGCTGCCGAAGATTACCCAGGGCGTGACCACCGTGATTGTCGGCAACTGCGGCATCAGCGCGTCACCCGTTTCCCTGGCAGGCGACCCGCCGGATCCGATGAACCTGCTGGGCCCCGCCGCTGCATTCGTTTATCCGCGCTTTGTCGATTACCGCAACGCGGTGGACGCGGCGCGGCCGGCGGTCAACGTCGCGGCGCTGATCGGCCACACCGCGCTGCGCAGCAATCACATGGATGATCTTTTTCGAACGGCGCGCGCTGATGAAATCAGCGCTATGCGCGGGCAATTGCGCGACAGTCTGGCGGACGGCGCGCTGGGCCTGTCCACCGGCCTGGCCTATGCCTCGGCTTTCGCCGCCGAAACCGACGAAGTCAAACAGCTGGCCGAGGAGCTCACAGCGTTCGGCGCGGTGTACACGACGCACCTGCGCAGCGAGTTCGAACCGGTGCTGGAGGCCATGGACGAGGCGTTCGAGATCGGCCGTCACGCCAGATCCCCGGTGGTGATCTCCCACATGAAATGCGCAGGCGCAGGCAACTGGGGCCGCAGTCCGCAGCTGCTGGCCTCATTGGAAAATGCCGCCCTGACCCACCCGGTGGGCTGCGATTGCTATCCGTATGCGGCCAGTTCTTCGACGCTGGATTTGAAACAGGTCACCGATGCGTTTCCGATCACCATCACCTGGTCAACGCCACACCCGGAACAGGGCGGCCGTGAGCTGAAAGAAATCGCCGCCGACTGGGGCCTTTCACTGATGGACGCCGCGCGGAAGCTGCAGCCGGCTGGCGCCGTGTATTACGGGATGGACGAGAACGACGTGCAGCGGATCATGAAGCACCCGCTGTCGATGATCGGTTCTGACGGACTGCCGGAAGATCCGTTTCCGCACCCGCGCCTGTGGGGTGCGTTCCCCCGGGTGCTCGGGCATTTCAGTCGGGATCTGGGGCTGTTTCCGCTGCACACCGCCGTGCACAAGATGACCGGACTGACCGCCACACGCTTCGGGCTGCATGAGCGTGGCTTCGTGCGCGAAGGGTATTGCGCGGACCTGGTGCTGTTCAACGCCGACACCGTGCGCGATGTGGCGGATTTCAAAGAGCCCAAACGCGCGGCCGAGGGGATCGATGCGGTGTGGGTCAACGGGCATTTGAGCTACGCCGAGGGCAAGCCTCGGGGGGAACGGCAAGGGAGGTTCTTGCCGCGCAGTGGATCTCTGGTGGGTGGGTTTGGTTAATTTCTGTAGGACTGGCTTTAGCCGGGAAGGCGTCAGGCGGCACACCGCAAATCTGGGCTGTACACACTGGCCTCTTCCCGGCTGAAGCCGGTCCCACTAAAAGCATGCGGTCTGTAGGACTGGCTTTAGCCCACCACCACCCCACGGCATTCGCCAAAGCCGATACTCACTTCGCCCTCCTTGCGGCAGCGCGCTTTGAGGATCACCTCATCGCCGGCCTCCAGAAAGGTTCGCGTCTCGCCGTTGGGCAATTCAACGGCGCGCTTACCGCCCTCGGTCATTTCCAGCAGGCTGCCGAGTTGGCCGGGCTGCGGGCCTGACAAGGTGCCGGTGCCGAACAGATCCCCCGCCTGCAGCTTGCAGCCGTTGACGCTGTGGTGGGCCACCATCTGCGCGACGGTCCAGTACATGTTCAGCGTGTTGCTCAGAGACAGACGCTGGGGCGCGACGCCTTGCTCTCTCATCTGCGCGGTGAGCAGCAGCACTTCCAGCTCGATGTCCAGCGCGCCGCCGGCCTGATCCTGCTCGTCGAACAGATAAGGCATCGGCTGCGGGTCACCCTCGGGGCGCGCCGGTTGAGCCGCGCGAAACGGCGCAAGGGCTTCGGCCGTGACCACCCACGGCGAAATGCTGGTGGCAAAACTCTTCGACAGAAACGGCCCCAGTGGCTGGTACTCCCAGGCTTGCAGGTCGCGAGCCGACCAGTCGTTGAGCAGACAGAAACCGGCGATGTGCTCGCCCGCCTTGCTGATGGCGACAGGCTCGCCCGCCTCGTTGCCCTGCCCGATCCATACGCCCACTTCCAGTTCGTAATCCAGGCGCTTGCTCGGCCCGAAATCCGGTGTCTCGGCACCCGGTTTCAAGGTCTGCCCGCTGGGGCGCTTGACCGGCATCCCGGACACACCCAGGGTCGACGCGCGCCCGTGATAAGCGATGGGCACGTATTTGTAGTTCGGCAGCAGCGGGTTGTCCGGGCGGAACAGCTTGCCGACGTTCATCGCGTGATGAATGCCGACGTAGAAATCAGTGTAGTCGCCGACCTGCGCCGGCATGTGCATCTGGCAGTCAGCCATTGGCACCAGCAGACGGTCGCCCATGGCCTGCAAGCGTTCACGCTGCAGGGTTCTTTCGTCGAGCAGGTGCAGCAATTCATGGCGCAGCGCCTGCCGCGACGAACCGCCCAGGGCGAAAAAGTCGTTCAGTTGCCCGCGGCTGGCGGCCTCCACGGCCACCCGCGCGGCGCCGTTGAACAGGCTGGCCTCAAGGGCCGTTTGCAGATCGAGAATGAAATCGCCGATGGCAACGCCGCCGCGCTTGCCGAAACCGGGGCGGCTGAACACGCCCAAGGGCAGGTTTTGCAGGGGGAAATCGGGATGGTCGTTGGCGCTGGCAACCCAACTGCGCGGGTGGTGTGAAGTGTTCATCGTTGGCTGTCCGTGTCGAAAGGCTTGAACGTTCTGGCGATGCCATCCCAGCAGGCATCGTAGTCGCTTTGCAACTGTGGGCATTCCAGCGCGTGGTAGCTGGGGCGCAGGACTTTGCCGGTCTCGAACATGAACGCCATGGTCTGCTCGATCTTGTGCGGCGTGAGTTCAGCGGCGATGGCTTTCTCGGCGCTGGCGTTGTCCGGGCCGTGGGCGCTCATGCAGTTGTGCAGCGACGCGCCGCCCGGCATGAACCCTGCGGCCTTGGCGTCGTAGGCCCCGTCGATCAGGCCCATGAATTCGTTCATCAGGTTGCGGTGGAACCACGGCGGTCGGAAGGTGTTTTCCGCCACCATCCAGCGCGGCGGGAAGATCACAAAATCGACGTTCGCCTGACCTTTGACAGCGCCCGGAGACGTCAGCACAGTAAAGATCGACGGATCGGGGTGGTCGTAACTCACCGTGCCCATGGTGTTGAACAGGCGCAGGTCGTATTTGTACGGGACGTTGTTGCCGTGCCACGCAACGACGTCGAAGGGGGAATGACCGAGCGTGGTCGCCCACAGTTCGCCGAGAAATTTCTGCACTAGCACAGTGGGCTGCGCGCTGTCTTCAAAATGCGCGTGGGGCACCTGGAAATCCCGCGGATTGGCCAGGCCATTGCTGCCAATGGGCCCAAGGTCAGGCAGGCGCAGGGCGCAGCCGTGATTCTCGCAGATGTAGCCCCGCGCTGTGCCGTCGAGCAGCTCGACGCTGAATTTCAAACCACGGGGGAGCACGGCGATTTCCTGCGGCTCAAGGTCGAGCAGGCCCAGTTCGGTGGTGATGCGCAGCCGGCCCTGCTGGGGGACGATCAGCCACTCGCCGTCGGCGTTGAAGAACGCGCGCTGCATGGAACGGTTGGCGGTGTAGACGTAGACGCTCACGCCCTCGGCCTGCTCGGCGGACGAGGTGCTGGCCAGCGCGTGCAGGCCATCGATGAAATCGGTCGGCTCGGCGGGGATGTCGAAGGCATCCCAGCGCAGGCGATTGGGTGTCACGGGGCCTTGCTGTTGGCCCGTGATCTGGCGCTCAAGGCGCTGAAAGCGGGGGTGCGCCGCGGACGGTTGAATGCGGTAGAGCCAAGTGCGCCGGGCTTCAGCGCGGGGGACCGTGAACGCGGTCCCGGAAAATTGCTCGGCGTACAGGCCCAGCGGGTGACGTTGCGGCGAGTTCTGTCCGTGGGGCAAACCGCCCGGCATCGCCTCGCTGCTGAATTGATTGCCGAAGCCGCGCTGGTAGCGCAGGGGCTCGGACCGGGGTGTTGTCGACATGACGACCTCTTATTGTTTTTATCGTAAGCGTGTTACGCATAACGTAATTTGAGTTTGAGGAAGGGTCAAGCTATAAAGCAGCCTTTCCAGACCGGGGGCCTCCCTTCCATGACCGACGATTCCACCCCCGCCACTGCGCCGCGCCAGCAGAAAGTCCAGTCGGCTGAAGTCGGCGTCGGCATCCTCAAGGCGCTGGCCGAACTGGCGCCCGCCACGTCACTGTCGAAACTCGCCGAATACGTCGGCATGCCCGCGAGCAAGGTGCATCGCTACCTGCAGGCGCTGGTGGACAGCGAATTTGCCGAGCAGGACCCGGCCAGCAATCATTACCGTCTGGGGCGCTCGGCCTTGCAGGTCGGCCTGGCAGCGCTGAGCCAGCTGGATGTGCTGAAGACCTCCGCGCCGGCATTGATCGCGCTGCGCGACGAACTCAACGAAACCTGTTTTCTGGCGGTGTGGGGCAATAAAGGCCCGACAGTCGTGTATGTCGAACAGTCGCTGGGGGCGGTCACCCTGGTCACGCAGATCGGCTCGGTGCTGCCGCTGCTCAGTTCGTCCACCGGGCTGGTGTTCGAGACCTTTCTGTCGCCGACCGAAACCTCGGCGCTGAGAGAGGCGGAATCTGCCACGTTGAACGCGGCGCAGTTGAAGGAGATCAACCGGCACGTCCGCGAAATTCGCAGCACGGGGGTGCATCAGATTCATGGCTTGTTGATGGCTGGCGTCAACGCGGTGTCGTCGCCGGTGTTTGCCATGGGCAACAAGCTGGTGGGTGTGGTGACAGTGGTGGGTTCAGCGTCGGTGTTTACCGATCAGCGCCAGGCCCTCGCCGCGCAAAAACTGCTGCAGAAGGCCCAGGCGATCAGCGCGCGGATGGGTGGGGAAATGCCGCAGGATCAGTAGCACCGCTCGCATCGAGTAGGACCGGCTTTAGCCGGGAAGGCGTCGGCAGCCACACCACACAACTGATGGTGTTCAGACTGCCCTCTTCCCGGCTGAAGCCGGTCCTACTAACAGCGCGCGTGCACCTACTTCAATCCACCGCCAACACCCCGCGTCGCACTTGATCGCGCTCGATCGATTCAAACAGCGCCTTGAAGTTGCCCTCGCCGAATCCATCGTCGCCCTTGCGCTGGATGAATTCGAAGAACACCGGCCCCATCAGGGTTTCCGAGAAGATCTGCAGCAGCAGGCGCTTGTTTCCGCCGTCGGAGTTGCCGTCCAGCAGAATCCCCCGCGCCTTCAGCTCGTGCTCCGGTTCGCCATGGTTAGGCAGCCGGCCTTCGAGCATTTCGTAATAGGTGTCCGGCGGCGGGGTCATGAAGCGCATGCCCAGCGCCTTGAGCCGGTCCCAGGTGTCGATGAGGTTTTCGGTGAAGAACGCGACGTGCTGAATGCCTTCGCCGTTGAACTTCATCAAAAATTCTTCGATCTGCCCGGCGCCCTTGGACGATTCCTCGTTCAGCGGGATGCGGATCATGCCGTCCGGCGCGGTCATCGCTTTCGAGGTCAGGCCGGTGTACTCGCCCTTGATGTCGAAATAGCGCAGCTCGCGGAAGTTGAACAGCTTCTCGTAGAAGTTCGCCCAATACGCCATCCGCCCGCGATAGACGTTGTGGGTCAGGTGATCGATGAATTGCAGGCCGGCGCCCTTGGGATGGCGGTCGACGCCTTCGAGGTACACGAAGTCAATGTCGTAGATCGAGGTGCCTTCACCGAAACGGTCGATCAGGTACAACGGCGCGCCGCCAATGCCCTTGATCGCGGGCAGGCGCAGTTCCATGGGCCCGGTGCCGATCTCGACAGGCTGGGCGCCCAGTTCCAGGGCGCGCTTGTAGGCCATCTGCGAATCCTTGACCCGGAAGGCCATGCCGCACACCGAAGGACCGTGCTCCGCAGCGAAGTAGGACGCTTCACTGTTGGGCTCGTTGTTGAGGATGATGTTGATCGCGCCCTGGCGGTACAGCGACACGTTCTTCGAGCGGTGTTGGGCGACTTTGGTGAAGCCCATGATCTGGAACACAGGCTCCAGCACATTAGGGGTGGGCGAGGCGAATTCGATGAATTCAAAGCCCATCAGGCCCATCGGGTTTTCGTAGAGATCAGTCACGGTCTGGCTCCTGCTAAATAGTGAGAGGCACAGCGGCTCGGATCACGATTCAGCGGGTGGCGCGCAGGAAATCCCCCGCACGCTGCGGGCGAGGAAGTCGCCGAAGATCAGTTGCAGACCGAAGATTTTCATGTGGGAAAGATTACTCCGGCTTGTCCGATTGCGCATCGGGATGAGCGGTCTGAAACGCTGGATGCTGCAACGCCAGCCCTTCGACCCGGCAAATTCGCGGGTACGGGCTCATGTCGACGTTGAAGCGCCGCGCCGCATACACCTGAGGCAGCAGGTACACATCGGCCAGGCCAACCGCGCCAAAACAAAATCCAGTATCGCCAATCAGGGCTTCCACGGCGGCGAAGCCTTGGTTGATCCAGTGGCCGATCCACGCCGTCACATCGCCTTCGTCATGGCCCATGCCGCGCAAACGATTGAGCACCGCGACATTGTGCAGCGGATGAATGTCGCAACCGATCAGGGCGGCAATCTGCCGATGGCGCGCACGGTCGAGCAGCGCGTCGGGGAGCAATGCAGGTTCCGGGGAGAATTCTTCGAGGTATTCGATGATCGCCATCGACTGGATGATCACTTCACCGTCGTCCAGCTTCAGGGCAGGAACCCGGCCCTGGGGGTTGATCGCCAGGTAGTCGGGCTGGTGATGTTCGCCGCCGTCGCGAATCAGGTTGACGGGGATGGCGTCGAACGCGAGACCTTTCAGCGCCAGGGCAATGCGCACCCGGTAGCTGGAGGTCGATCGGTAGTAGGTGAAAAGATCCACGGGAATGGCCTGTTATTGTTGTTTTGGTTTTTCACTACGGCGTAAGCGGCTTACGCAATGCGTAAACTGCGGCAATGGGTGAGGTCTGTCAAGCGAAGGTCCTATCAAGCGGAGCTGCAGGCGAAGCTCCGTTGACTCAAGCCCAACCCTCCAGCCGCAACGTGGCGCGCACCAGCCGCTGCTCTTCGCTTTCGATCTCCCGCAGGTTGTCGCAGATGTTCTGGATGTGCGCCACAGCGGCCTTGCGCGCCTGCTCGGGCAATCGCCCGGTCACCGCGTTATAGAGCCGGGCGTGATGGCGGTCGATCTGCCGTTTCTGCGCGTCGCGGTGATAGAGGTTGTTGACCGAGGCGAATACCGTGTTCAGCAGCAGATCCGTCAATGAACGCAGGGTCTGCACCAGCACCGGGTTGTGCGAGGCCTCGCAGATGGCCAGGTGAAACGCATGGTCGAGCCGTGCGTGTTCGGACGCTGGCAACGGGTGGTCATGGCCGGCAACCAAGGCGTCGTAGGCCCGGGTGATCAGAACAAAATCCGCGTCGGTGCCGCGCAGCGCCGCCAGCCGCGCGGACTCCCCTTCCAGCAGGCTGCGCACTTCAAACAGGTCGTACAGCGTGCGCGGCTGGGAAGCGAACAGGTGCATCAGCGGTGAATTGGCGGTCAGCCCCAGCCCGCCCATTTGCGCGACGAACGAGCCCTTGCCCTGACGGGTTTCGATGATGCCCCTGGCGCGCAGCAACTGCAGCCCTTCGCGCAGCGCAGTGCGCGACACCCCCAGCTTTTCGGTCAGTCGCCGTTCGGAAGGCAACAGCTGACCGACCTTGAGCACCCCGTCGACGATCAGCCGCTCGATGCGCTCGCTGACGACATCGGCGACCTGCTGCGGGCGTTTGGTGTGGGACTGGGCCTGAGTGATTTCCATGGATCGGACCTGCTTCATTGCGTTGGATGAGTGGGCGCTTATTGCTTGCCCTCACTGGTATGACCATGGACGGCGGTAAAAACCACAAGAATTGGCGTGGGATCTATCTCACTGATAACCAAGTCTTTTAGTCGTTTATTTGATTCAGCCCTATCGCGAAACTGGTTCGACCCCTGCTCCACCCGGTAGACACTAAGCCCGGCTAAGCCAATGATGCAAGCCAGCCATTCACGTTCCGCCACGGAACGGGCCTCCAATAAAAACAAGACAGGGTTGCGAACCCATCATGAATATCCTGTACGACGAACGCGTCGACGGCGTGCTGCCGGTCATCGACAAACAACAGCTGCTCCAAGCGCTGCAATCCCGCCTGCCTGATCTGGACATCCTCCACCGCGAGGAAGAACTGCGCCCCTACGAATGCGACGGCCTCTCCGCCTACCGTACGACGCCGATGCTGGTGGTGCTGCCCCAGCGCATCGAGCAGGTGCAGACGCTGCTGAAGGTCTGCCATGAGCGCGGCGTGCCGGTGGTGGCGCGGGGTGCCGGGACCGGACTGTCCGGCGGCGCCCTGCCCCTGGAAAAAGGCGTGCTGCTGGTGATGGCGCGCTTCAACAAAATCCTCCACATCGACCCCGCCGGGCGTTACGCCCGCGTGCAGCCCGGCGTGCGCAACCTGGCCATTTCCCAGGCCGCAGCGCCTTACGACCTTTATTACGCGCCGGACCCCTCCTCGCAAATTGCCTGTTCCATCGGCGGCAACGTCGCGGAGAACGCTGGCGGCGTGCATTGCCTGAAATACGGCCTGACCGTGCACAACCTGCTCAAGGTCGACATCCTCACGGTCGAGGGCGAGCACATGGTGTTGGGCTCCGACGCACTGGACTCGCCAGGCTTCGATCTGTTGGCGCTGTTTACCGGATCCGAAGGCATGCTCGGCGTGATCACTGAAGTGACGGTCAAACTATTGCCCAAACCGCAGGTGGCGAGGGTGTTGCTGGCCGCCTTCGACTCGGTGGAGAAAGCCGGTCGCGCGGTGGGTGACATCATCGCCGAAGGCATCATCCCCGGCGGCCTGGAAATGATGGACAACCTCGCCATTCGCGCCGCTGAAGACTTCATTCATGCCGGCTACCCGGTGGACGCCGAAGCCATTCTGCTGTGCGAACTCGATGGCGTGGAAGCCGACGTGCACGCCGATTGCGACCGGGTTCGCGCGGTGCTGGAAAACGCCGGGGCGACCGAAATACGCCAGGCGAAGGACGAAGCCGAACGCGTGCGTTTCTGGGCCGGGCGCAAGAACGCCTTCCCGGCAGTCGGACGGCTGTCGCCGGATTACTACTGCATGGACGGCACCATTCCGCGTCGGGAATTGCCCGGCGTGCTGAAGGGCATTTCCGCGCTGTCGGAAGAATACGGCCTGCGCGTCGCCAACGTTTTCCACGCTGGCGACGGCAACATGCACCCGCTGATCCTCTTCGATGCCAATCAACCCGGTGAACTGGACCGCGCCGAAGCGCTGGGCGGAAAGATTCTGGAGCTGTGCGTGAAAGTCGGCGGCAGCATCACCGGCGAGCACGGCGTGGGCCGCGAGAAGATCAATCAGATGTGTGCGCAATTCAACAGTGACGAGCTGACGTTGTTTCACGCCGTAAAAGCCGCGTTCGACCCGGCCGGCACCCTCAACCCCGGCAAGAACATCCCGACCCTGCACCGCTGCGCCGAATTCGGCGCCATGCACGTGCACATGGGCAAGCTGCCCTTCCCTGAACTGGAGCGTTTCTGATGGATGCCCAACGTCAGCCAGCCTTTGTGGCCCAGGACCGCGACGCCAGCGACGCACTGCTGGAACAGGTCAATCAGGCGATTCAGTCCGCCCTGCCGCTGCGCATTCAAGGCGCCAACAGCAAGGCATTCCTTGGTCGCGAGGTGGCGGGTGAAGTGCTCGATACCCGCCTGCACTCCGGCATCGTCACCTACGACCCGACCGAACTGGTGATCACCGCCCGCGCCGGCACGCCGTTGTCGGTGCTGAACGCCGCGCTGGAAGAAGCCGGTCAGATGCTGCCCTGCGAGCCGCCCAGCTACAGCGACAGCAGCGCAGGCGATGGCACCGTGGGCGGGATGGTCGCGGCAGGCTTGTCCGGGCCCCGCCGGCCATGGTCAGGCTCGGTGCGTGACTTCGTGCTGGGCACGCGGGTGATCACCGGCCTGGGCAAGCACTTGCGCTTCGGCGGCGAGGTGATGAAAAACGTTGCCGGCTACGACCTGTCGCGCCTGATGGCCGGGAGTTTTGGTTGCCTGGGCCTGATCACCGAAGTCTCGTTGAAAGTCCTGCCCAAGCCGCGACTGTGCACCAGCATCGCCCTGGAAATGGACAGTGCCACCGCCCTCGCCCGCCTGGCGCAATGGGGTCAGGAGCCGCTGCCGATCAGCGCCGCCAGCCACGACGGCCGCGTGCTGCTTTTGCGTCTTGAAGGCGGCGAAGGTTCGGTCGCGGCGGCCCATGACCGCCTGGGCGGCGAATCCATCGACCCGGCTTACTGGCGCGAATTGAACGAACACCGTCTGGATTTCTTCACCGATGGCCGTCCGTTGTGGCGCCTGTCATTGCCTGTCAGCACCGCTGAGCTGGACCTGCCGGGGGAGCAATTGATCGACTGGGCCGGCGCGCAACGCTGGCTCAAATCCGACGCCAGCGGCAGCGAGATTCGTCGCATCGTCAGCGCCGCAGGCGGGCACGCCACCTGCTACAGCCACGGCCTCGACGACAGCCCGTTTCAGCCGTTGGCCACGCCGTTGCTGCGCTACCACCGCCAGCTCAAGGCACAACTCGATCCGCACGGAATTTTCAATCCGGGCCGAATGTACGCGGAGATCTGAACCATGCAGACGACCCTGAGCGAACACGCCAAAAGCCTGTCCCGTGGCGAAGAAGCGGAAAGCATTCTGCGCAGCTGCGTGCACTGCGGTTTCTGTAACGCCACCTGCCCGACCTATCAGTTGCTCGGCGACGAGCTGGATGGCCCTCGTGGGCGCATCTACCTGATCAAGCAAGTGCTGGAAGGCAAGGAAGTCACCGAGAAAACCCAGCTGCACCTGGACCGCTGCCTGTCCTGCCGCAACTGTGAAACCACCTGCCCTTCCGGGGTCGATTACCACAACCTGCTGGACATTGGCCGCGAGGTGGTCGACGCCGCCGTGCCGCGCCCGCTGGGCCAACGGTTGCTGCGCGACAGCCTGCGCGCCGTGGTCCCCAATGCCGGTCTGTTCAAGTCGCTGACCCAATTGGGCAACTCCTTCAGGCCGCTGCTGCCGGTTGCGCTGAAGACCAAGCTGCCGGGCAACATTCGTCCCGCCAAGGCTCGGCCGACCCGGCAGCACGCGCGGCAGATGTTGATTCTCGAAGGCTGCGTGCAACCCGGGTTGTCGCCCAACACCAACGCCGCCACGGCGCGAGTGCTGGATCGACTGGGCATCAGCGTCACCTCCATCGCCCAGGCCGGTTGCTGCGGCGCCGTGGATTACCACTTGAATGCGCAGGAACAAGGCCTGCAGCGGGCGCGGCGGAATATCGATGCGTGGTGGCCCAGCATTCAAGCCGGTGCCGAAGCCATCGTCCAGACGGCCAGCGGCTGCGGCGCCTTCGTTAAAGACTACGGCCACCTGCTGCGCAACGACCCGGCTTACGCCCAAAAAGCAGCCGCCATCAGCGAACGCACCAGGGACCTGGTCGAAGTGCTGCGCGCCGAACCCCTGGAGCAGCTCGGCGGTTGCACGCGCCAGACCCTGGCCTTCCATTGCCCGTGTACGCTGCAGCACGCGCAGAAACTTGGCGGCGCCGTTGAGTCGGTGTTGACCCGACTGGGCTTCAATCTCACACCGGTGCCCGACAGTCACTTATGCTGCGGCTCGGCCGGCACCTATTCGATCACCCAGCCGGTGCTGGCGAAACAGCTGCGGGACAACAAGATGAACGCGCTGGAAAGCGGCAACCCGGACGTGATCGCGACGGCCAACATTGGCTGTCAGACCCATCTGGCCAGCGCCAACCGCACGCCGGTCAAACACTGGATCGAACTCATCGAGGACGCCCTGCCTCCAAGTTGATTGCAGGCGCACTGGCTCCGTATCAGACCGACACGCATGACACCCTTTGCCCTTCAGGAGAACTGCATGAAAACCAAATCCGTACTGACCCAGACCGAAGTCACCCAGATCCTCGCCGCGGCCCGCACCGAGGCGCAGAACAACGGCTGGGCAGTGTCCATCGCCGTCACCGATGACGGCGGTCACCTGCTGGGCTTCGAGCGCCTCGACGGCTGCGCGCCCATCGGTGGCTACATCGCCATCGAAAAAGCCCGCACCTCGGCGCTGGGTCGTCGCGAATCCAAGGGTTATGAGGAAATGGTCAACGGCGGGCGCACCGCATTCGTGACCGCCCCGCTGCTGACTTCGCTGGAAGGTGGCGTGCCGGTGATCATCGACGGCCAGACCATCGGCGCGGTGGGCGTGTCCGGGGTGAAAGCCGATCAGGATGCGCAAGTGGCCAAGGCCGGGGTTGCGGCGGTAAGCGCGCAGTAACGTCCGCAGCGATCGCCTGCAGCAATGCTGCAAACCCAATTCATGATGGAGACCCCAGATGACCGAGTTCGTCAATTGCCACAACCTCAAGGTGGCGGCCAACCTCAAGCGTTTCGTCGACGAGGAAGTGATCCCCGGGACAGGCCTGACCCCGGAACTGTTCTGGGCCGATTTCGATTCGCTGGTCCACGACCTCGCCCCGGTCAACCGCGAGCTGCTGAAAGAGCGTGACCGCATACAGGCTCAGTTGGACAAGTGGCACAAGTCCAATCCCGGCCCGGTCACCGACATGCCGGCGTACATCGCGTTTCTCGACAGCATCGGCTATCTCAAGCAGGTGCCGGCGCAGGTTCAGGTGTCCACCCACAAAGTGGACATCGAAGTCAGCGAACAGGCCGGTCCGCAACTGGTGGTGCCCGCTGCCAACGCCCGTTACGCCCTGAACGCCGCCAATGCGCGCTGGGGTTCGCTGTACGACGCGCTCTACGGCACCGATGCCATTTCCTCGGCCAACGGCGCCGAAATCAAGGCCGGGTACAACCCGCTGCGTGGCGAGAAAGTCATCGCCTTCGCCCGCGCCCTGCTCGATGAAGCCGCGCCCCTGGCGTCGGGTTCCCACGTCGGCGCCAAAGCCTACGCGGTGGACAGCGGCGAGTTGCTGGTCACCCTGGCGGACGGCAGCCAGTCGCGCCTTTCCCAGCCCGAGAAATACGTCGGCTATCAGGGCGAGCCGCGCCAGCCGAATGCAATCCTGCTGAAGAACAACGGCCTGCACATCGAAATCCAGATCGACCCGGCCAGCCCGATAGGCGCTACTGACCCGGCCGGGATCAAGGACCTGCTGCTGGAAGCCGCGCTGTCGACCATCATCGACTGCGAAGACTCGGTCGCCGCCGTGGATGCCGACGACAAGCTGGTGATCTACCGCAACTGGCTGGGGTTGATGAAGGGCGACTTGACCGAAGCTTTGGTCAAGAACGGCAAGACCATCACCCGTCGCCTGAACGCCGACCGCCAGTACACCGCCGCCGACGGCAACGCGATCACCCTGCACGGGCGCTCGCTGTTGTTCATCCGCAACGTTGGTCACCTGATGACCAACCCGGCGATTCTCTACGACGGCAACAAGGAAATCCCCGAAGGCATTCTCGACGGCGTCATCACCAGCCTGATTGCCTTGCACGACCTGCATAACCGCACCAACTCCCGCGCTGGCAGCGTTTATATCGTCAAACCAAAGATGCACGGCCCGGACGAAGTGGCGTTCGCCGACACGCTGTTCAGCCGCATCGAAGACGCGCTGAAGATCCCGCGCTACACCCTCAAGATGGGGATCATGGACGAAGAACGGCGCACCAGCGTCAACCTCAAGGCGTGCATCGAAGCGGCATCGTCGCGGGTGGCGTTCATCAACACCGGCTTCCTCGACCGCACCGGCGACGAGATGCACAGCTCGATGGAAGCCGGGCCGATGCTGCGCAAGGGCGACATGAAAGCCACGCCGTGGATCAAGGCGTATGAGCGCAACAACGTGCTGGTCGGCCTGGCGTGCGGGCTGCGCGGTCGTGCGCAGATCGGCAAGGGTATGTGGGCGATGCCGGACCTGATGGCCGACATGCTGGAGCAGAAGATCGCGCACCCGAAAGCCGGCGCGACCACGGCGTGGGTGCCCTCGCCGACGGCGGCCACCTTGCACGCATTGCACTACCACAAGGTGGACGTGAAGGCGGTGCAGCAGGAACTGGAACAGGTTGATCTAGACAGCATCAGCGAAGACATTCTGCTGGACCTGCTGAGCATTCCCGTCGTCGAAAAGGCGGAATGGAACGAGGATCAAATTCGTGAAGAAGTGGAAAACAATGCCCAGGGGCTGCTGGGTTATGTGGTGCGCTGGGTGGAGCAAGGCGTTGGCTGCTCCAAGGTGCCGGACATCCACAATGTCGGCCTGATGGAAGACCGCGCGACGTTGCGCATTTCCAGCCAGCACATCGCCAACTGGCTGCGCCACGGCGTTATCTCCGAGGACTATGTGAAAGACGCTTTGAAACGTATGGCGAAGGTGGTCGACCGGCAAAACGCCGGTGACTCGGCTTACACGCCGATGGCCGGCAATTTCGAGAAGTCAGTGGCCTTTCAGGCCGCCAGCGCGCTGGTGTTTAAAGGTCGTGAGCAGCCGAGCGGCTACACCGAACCGCTGTTGCACGAGTTCCGGTTGGCGTTCAAGAAGGAGCATTGATCGAGCGGAAGCGCTGGGGATTGAAGTGGGGGTGACTTGCTCACGAATGGGGTGTGTCAGCGATGCTCAGGCTGGCTGACAGATTGCCTTCGCGAGCAAGCTCGCTCCCACAGGTTCAGCGCCTGACTCACGCTTTGGGGTGGATGGAGAAATTGTGGGAGTGACCGGGGCGTTCCACCTTGCTCACGAAGGGGCCAGTGCAGCCACTGCATCTCTGGCGGCTGGAATTCAGCATTCGCGAGCGAGCTCACTCCTACAGGATCAGCGTCTGATTTTGGTTCGGGGCTGCTCGAGGATTTGCGGGAGTGACCGGGGTGGCGCGCCACCTTACTCACGAAAGCACCTATGTGCTTTCCCGCACCACCAGTTCAAACCCGAGATCCACCTGGGCCTCATGAACCGTGCCGTCCAGCAAGCCGAGCAATAGTTGCGCGGCGCGCTGGCCGACCTGTTCGCGCGGGGTGCGGATGGAGGTCAGGCGCGGGACCATGTGCGCCGAGCCCGGCAGGTCGTTGAAGCCGATCAGCGACACCTGTTGCGGAATGCGGATGCCCTGCCGCAGGGCTTCCAGCGATGCGCCCTGGGCCAGGTCGTCGTTGCAGAAAAACACCCCGTCGACGTCCGGATGCGCTTCCAGCAATCGGGCGAACAGCTCGCTGCCCAGGCCAATGGACGACGGCAGCGGCGATGCCATCTGCAGCCCTTCGTCATACAGCCCTTCCTGCTCCAGCACGCCGCGAAAACCGACGCCCCGTTGAATCACCCGTGGATCGAGCTGCGCCGACACGTACGCCAGTCGCCGTCGTCCACGACTCAACAGATGCCGCGCCGCCTCGGCACCCGCCTGTTGCTGGGAAAACCCCACGCAGGGTTCGGCCCGGGTCGGGTCAAGTTCCATCATGTGCACGCAGGGCACGCCGCTGGACGCCAGCAATTGCTGCGCCGCCACGCTGCGGTCAAAGCCGGTCAGCAGAATGCCGCGCGGTCGGTGAGACAGATGGCTGCGCAGCAGGTTCTCTTCTTCTATAGGCGAGTAGTGATAATTACCGATCACCACTTCCAGCCCGCGCGGACGCAAAACCGTCTGGATGGCTTCGAGGGTTTCGATGAACAGCTGGTTGGACAGCGACGGCACCAGCACTACCACCGACTGGCTTTGCGAAGAGGCCAGCGCCCGTGCGGCAGGATTGGCGACATAGCCTAGACTCAGCGCAGCAGCGCGAACCTTCTCTACCAGTTCAGGCGCCACGGTGGCCACGCCACGCAAGGCTCGGGACGCGGTAATCGGCGAGACGGCGGCCAGTTTGGCGACTTCGTTGAGAGTGGGACGACCGGTGGAGCGGGAACCAATACGTGTCATGCGTTGCCAACTGATTGGAAGGAAGCTGCGGGGGTTGCGATTGTGTGGGATGGGCTCTAAGGTAGCGCTATCTCACGGAGGCCCGCAACTTTTCGATCGTCTAAACGACTGGATTGATGCATCTCATGGATCAGCGAGATACCCATAACAATGACTACACCTGGAAACAGTCTCGCCGGACTTGCACACCATTCGGCGAAGACAGCGCTGTCTCCGGGACGAGGTTTTTATGACTACTGCTCCACATGCTATTTCCGCCATCGTGGTAATGGGTGTTTCCGGCTGCGGCAAGAGTGCCGTCGGCGAGGCCATCGCTAAAAACAGCGGCGGCCGCCTGATCGAGGGTGATGCGTTCCATCCTCAAGCCAACATCGACAAGATGAGCGCGGGCCATCCCCTCGACGACAACGACCGCGCTGGCTGGCTGACCCGCCTCGGCGAAGAAGTTGCCGCCGCGGTAAAGAACGGCGAAAAGCCCGTTCTCACCTGCTCCTCCCTCAAGCTCATCTACCGCGAACGTCTGCGTGCAGCCGTCCCGGAGCTGGGCTTCGTGTTTCTGGAGCTGACCAAAGAACTCGCCACCGAACGCTGCTCCCATCGCCCGGGGCACTTCATGCCGGCCAGTCTGGTCGACAGCCAGTTTGCGACCCTCGAGCCTCCGTACAACGAAGACCGCACACTGGTGGTGGACGCAACCAAATCGATCGAGACCATCGGTAAGGAAGCGGCCACCTGGTGGAGCGAGTCTGGCTCCGAATCTCACACCCCATCTGTCACCGCGCGCACCGGCTCTTGATCCTCGATCAGGCGTGAGCGGCAAAGGTAGCGCTGTCTCTGATGACGCTGCCCTCGCTTCACAGGGCAGAGAGCAACAGCGTCAAGCAGTAGCTCCAAAAAAACAAAATACAACGGAGAGACACCCCCATGTTCGGCATGACTCAAGACACGTATCTGCTGGTCGATGCGTTGGTGACCATCATTGGCCTTGTGCTTCTGATCACCAAGTTCAAAGTCCACCCCTTTATTGCATTGACCATCGCTGCAGGCTTTCTCGGGCTGACCTCCGGAATGCCGGTCGACAAAGTGATGAAATCGTTCCAGGACGGTTTCGGCGGCGTGCTCGGTTTCGTCGGCATCATCCTTGGCCTGGGCACCATGCTCGGCAAGCTGATGGCCGATTCCGGCGGTGCTGACCAGATCGCCCAGACGCTGATCCGTCGCTTCGGCAAGGACCGCGTGCACTGGGCCATGATGTTTTCGGCGTTTCTGGTGGGTATCCCGCTTTTCTTCGAAATCGGCTTCGTGCTGTTGATCCCGCTGGTGTTCATCGTTGCCCGTCGCAGCGGTGTGTCCATCGTCAAAATCGGTATCCCGTTGCTGGCAGGTCTGTCGGCCGTCCACGGCCTGGTGCCACCGCACCCGGGTCCGCTGCTGGCCATCGGCATCTTCAACGCAGACATCGGCAAGACCATTTTCTACGGTCTGATCGTGGCGTTCCCGACTGCAATCATCGCAGGTCCCATCTACGGCAAGTGGATTGCCAAGCGCATTCCGGGCAACCCGTCGAAAGAGCTGATGGACCAGATTGCCAAAGAATCAACCAACGAAAACCTGCCGAGCTTCGCCATCACCCTGGTGACGATCCTGCTGCCGGTGTTCCTGATGCTGCTGAAGACGTTCGCCGACGTCGCGCTGCCAGCCGGTCACATCTTCCGCATCTGGATGGACTTCATCGGTCACCCGATCGCTGCCCTGTTGTTCGCCCTGCTGCTGGCGTTCTACACCTTCGGTTCGGCCCGTGGTTTCAGCCGCGACCACATCATCAAGCTGCTCGACCAGAGCCTGGCGCCCGTGGCCGCGATCGTGCTGATCGTCGGCGCCGGCGGTGGCTTCAAGCAGATGCTGGTGGACAGCGGCGTGGGTAACCTGATCGGCCACATGGCCGTGCAGGCGCAGATCTCGCCGATTCTGCTGGCGTGGCTGGTGGCTGCGGTGATCCGGATTGCTACCGGTTCTGCGACCGTCGCCACCATCACCGGTGCCGGGATTGTGGCCCCTGTGGTGGGCATGATCCCGGGCGTGAACCGTGAGCTGCTGGTTCTGGCAACCGGTGCCGGTTCCCTGATCCTGTCCCACGTGAACGACGCAGGCTTCTGGCTGGTCAAGCAGTACTTCAACATGACCGTGGCCGAAACCCTGAAAACCTGGACCGTGATGGAAACCATCCTGTCGGTGGTAGGCATCATCCTGATCATGCTGTTGTCGCTGGTCGTCTGATGCTTTGATCGCGGCAAATTGACGCTGCGGTTTCTCCGCTGTTCCCATGCCCACCCTCGCGGTGGGCATGTCGTTTCTGCCCCCCTCAAACCATTCACCGCCACGCTCCGGATGCTGAGGCTAGCAGTCTGCAGGGCAGGTGAACCGGGCCTGATACAAAACCGTTCACACATGCCGTCATCAATTCGATTAAAGTTACCGCGTTTTGCCGGTACTCATTTGGGAAGTCTCCTACACTCCTTTCAGAGAACTCGTACTCAGCAATCTAATGAAAATTTCATCGCTGCCCGGCATGAGTTCTTTGCAATAAAGCTCAAAGGAGTGTGGAATAGGCGCCGCCCGGAATTCGGCTATCAGCCCGATAGCCGATTCGCGCGGGAATTTCCCGCCAGCATCAGGCAAGATTCACCTGCCGTTCGACCCAGGAGCCACGCTAACTGTGACGAGACGATGAACCTGGGGAATTAAAATCGTACCAATGGCGTCATACTGATGACCGCATTTGGATGCATTCGGCAATTACCATCACCCAAAGGCTCACGCCAGCCTCCCGGTAGAGGCGCTTCATGAGGCCATCAAGGAAAAGATTATGTTGATACTCACCCGCAAAGTCGGCGAAAGCATAAACATTGGTGACGACATCACCGTCACCATTCTGGGCGTTCAGGGCCTCCAGGTTCGTCTTGGCATCAACGCTCCGAAAGATGTTTCCGTGCACCGCGAAGAAATCTACAAGCGCATCAAGGCCGAGACTGCACCTGACCAGGATCCGCAATAAACCCACCGGTTTATGCTTATTCGATAACTGTCAGCGGCCACCCGGTGCTGACAGATCGGCGACGGCGACTGACCAGACGCCGTTTTTTTTCGTCTGAACTTTGGATCCATGGAAATCGCCCCGCGGACAACTAAGCCCGAGCGAAGACACTGATTCAGCGTAATTGACGATGCACTTCCGGATGTCGAGGCAAGTTGTCAGACATCGGGAATCGCCAACTAAAAACGGCCGACCTCCATAAGAGATCGGCCGTTTTAGTAACTGACCCGTTTAACCCGATCAGTTCGGGGTGTTCAGGTGACTGGCGATGGTGTCTTTTGCCTGCAACCGTTTTTCCTTGAGTTTCTTCAACTCCTCGTCGGGGATATCGCCCGCCTCTTCGGCGCTGACAATCTGGATGTCCAGCTCATCATAGTGCTCGACCAGGGCATTGAGCTTCGCGTCGCTGCCTTTGCGCTTGGCAAGCTCTTCTTTGGTGATGCTCAGGTCCGCGTACAAATCGTGCTTAACCGGCATGGGATGCCTCTCCTCTGATGGCTGATGTAGGAATGTTGAGGGTAGCCCACTGGAAAGGTTCGACGTTTTTGCCGACGTGAATAACGCGTTTTGACATGCACGATCCTGTGCAACGGGCTAGGGTGTCGATCGAGCCCTCTTCATGCCATTACAAGGATCGACAATGACCTCACCCTTTTCCCGCTCCCTCCTCGCCAGCGCGCTGGCCTTCGGTATCGCTTTTTCAGCGGCAGCGCCTGCGTTCGCCGAGCCCGACAAGCAGGTTCAGGCCGATGCCGAGCAATACAAGGACGAAGCGCTGAAGCTGCTGGAGCAGCTGGTCAATATCGATACGGGCTCCGGCTACGAGCCGGGACTGACCCAGGTGCGGGACATCGTCGTCGCCCAGCTCAAGGCGCTGGGCGCAACCATCGAGATGATCCCCAATACCGCGCCGGACAAAAGCCAGCATGTGGTCGCGACGCTCAAAGGCACCGGCAAGGCGAAGATCTTGCTGATGGCGCACATGGACACCGTATTCAAGGAAGGCTCCGCCGCGGCCCGGCCTTTCCACATCAAGGACGGTCGCGCGTACGGGCCGGGGGTGATGGACGACAAGGGCGGCATCGTCGCTGGTCTCTACGCGCTGAAGATTCTGAAGAAACTCGACTTCAAGGACTACGCGCAGATTACCTTCCTGCTGGACGCCAGCGAAGAAACCGGCTCGGCTGCCGCCACCGCGCTGATTCAGAAAGTCGCCAAACAGCACGATGTGACCCTGAACCTGGAGCCGGGACGTCCCGCCGATGGTTTGGTGGTCTGGCGCAAAGGCAGCGCCACCGCCGTGGTCGAGGTCAAGGGCAAGGCGTCCCACGCCGGCGTCGCGCCGGAGCTGGGGCGTAACGCGGCCATGGAGGTGGCGCATCAGATTCTGCAACTGGGCAAACTGGGCGATGCCGAGAAGAAGACCACGATCAACTTCACCGTGCTCAACGCGGGCGATCGTACCAACGTGATCCCCGATCAGGCCACCGCCAAGGCCGATGTGCGCGCCGCCGTGCCGGAGGAATTCGACCGCATCGAGAAGGACCTAGCCCGCGTCTCGGCTGACAAACTGATCCCGGACACCCAAGTGACGACCCGTCTGGAGCGCGGTTTGCCGCCCATGCCGCAGACGCCGGAAACCGACAAACTGGTCGATATCGCCCAGGGCATCTATGGCGAGATCGGCCGCAAGCTGACCATCGAAGGCAGTGGCGGCGCGGCCGATGCGAGCCTCTCGGCCGGGGTCGGTGTGCCAACGCTGGATGGCTTCGGCATCGTCGGCGGCAACATTCACACGCCCGAGGAATATGCCGAAGTCGACAGCGTGTCGCCGCGCATTTACCTGCTGACGCGGATGATCATGGAGCTGGCGACGCACACCCCGGCCAAATGACTGACACCTGCTCCCTGCGCTGTCACGCGAGGCGCCGCGCCTCATACGCGCGCAGGTGCAGAGACACGTAATCGAGTGCCGACAGTGAACCTTCAGGTGACCTGTCGGCACCTGGCCGCCGGGCAATCAGCTCACCGAACACATGCTCCACTTCAATCGGCGCGCCGCGCTCGATGTCCCTGAGCATTGAGGCGGTCATCTTCGAGCCGGGGGTGGTCAGCATGTTCTCGAAGCGCTGGCGGACTTCACTGCGCAGCGGGTGCCCGGCGTGCTCTGCCACTTGGGCGCACTCATCCAGCAACTTCAGAATCAGCCCTTCCCCGCCACTTGCGACCACATCGCCGATGCTCGCGCGCATCGATCCGGTAATGCCGGCCCCGGTCGCGATGAAGCACCATTTTTCCCACATCTCCTGAGTAATCTGCTCACTCAGAATCGCGTCGAACCCTGCATTGCCCAGCGCCTCGGCGACCTGCTGAATGCGCGGCGTCAGCCCACCGTCCCGTTCGCCAAACGAGAGCTGGTTAGTCTCGTTCAAGTGAAGGATGGCGCCCGAGGCATCGCGATCCAGCGAGATCAGGCATTGGCCGCCGAGCACGTTTGCGGGGGAGAACCGCTCGGCAAGGCGATCCAGATGCGCCATGCCATTGAGCAGCGGCAGGATCAACGTCTCTGGGCCGACCGCTGGCGCGAAGGATTCCATGGCGGTGTCAAGGTCGTAGGCCTTGCAGCTGAGGACGATCAGGTCGAATGGCGTGTCCAGCATCGCCGCCATGACCTGCGGCGGCGACGGGTATTCGATGTTACCCAGCGGGCTGCGCACGATCAGCCCGTCACGCTCCAGTTCCTGCGCCCGTCCTTCGCGCACCAGAAACGTCACGTCTCGCCCGGCGTCCAGCAATCGGCCGCCGAAATAGCCGCCGATCGCGCCCGCGCCCACCATCAAAATACGCATTGGTCAGTTCCTGTTCGATGCAACGTCGAGGGTCAGGCAAGCAGAATAGATCAGCGGCCGGACTCTGGCGAACTGCTTATATGGCGGCCAACATCTAGTTTGCGCGACGGCATCACGGGCAAAAAAAATCCCGGGCTGCCTAACCAAAGGAGCGCCGGGATTAGGGTGTTGCAAGGAGCATCAGGACTGCGCGTTGACCAGCACCGGCCACAGGAATGGCAGGCGTTCTTCGCTGCGACTGGACACCAGCCGTGGCGCAGCAGGGATGGGCTGCACGGCCGGGGTCTGCAAGCGGGTCAGGACCGAGTCGATCACCACGCCGCTGGCGTCGTGATGGAACTGCCAGACGCCGTAGATGCGGCCGTCAAACGACGCTTCGCTCCCCAGTCGCGGATCAACCCCCAGCCCTGCCCCCAGACCGAACAGGTGCAGGCCGTGCAGGCGCTGACCGCTGGCATCCAGCGGACAGCCCGACGGGTCGGAATCCAGTCCGCCCTTGACCTCCATCAGCGTGATGGCCTCCCCCCCGGCATGACTCAATGCCGGCAGCACCGGCTGATAACCGGTGCACTGCACGACAATGTCGGCTTCCGCCAGCGCCTGACGGGCGCGCTCGAACTGATCGGCCGGGCCCTGATGGGTCTGCAGCAACTGCACGCGGACGCCGGTCTTGCCAATCTGGCCTTTGGACAGGGCTTCACGCCCCACGTCCAGCGCCCGGTAGCGCAAACCGCCCGAGCGGTTGACCCGGCCCGAAACCGGGCAGACATCCCTGGCCGCATCGAACGCATAGCCGGCGTCAAGCGCGGCCTGGGCAGTTTCGTAAAACAGGCGGATCGGCGAACGGTGGACCAGCGTCACTTCCTCCAGGCCGGCGAATTCCAGCGCGTCGGCCAGGTTTTCCAGCACCGAGAACGCGCTGTGGGAGCCACCCACGACGCACACCCGGCCCTTGGACGCCAGCGTGGTCGCGAAAAGGTGGCGCAGTTGCACGGCATTCATCCTCAACAGTGCGTCGGCGCTCTCGATCCGCGCGGAAGGTGGTACCGCGAGGCCTTGATCCGCCAGGCTGTCGAGCAGGTGCTGCGGGTCCTGCCAGCCACCCAGATTGAGGACGACGGCGCGGCTGCGAATACGCCGACTGCGGCCTTCGGACTCGACCCACACTTGGTAATCGTCACCTTCGCGCACGATCTCGGTAATCGTCGTGCTGCTCCATAGCTTCACGCCGTAGCGCTCGACGATAAAGTCGAGCACCAGCTTCGAGGCTTCCGCCAGCAGTTCAGCGACGTCCGCCAACTGCGGCGCGCTTTGCGCCTGACGACGGATGCGCCAGTAGGCGGGCGAATGCTCGAGGGGCTCGAATACATCACGCAAAGCCGGGTCGCGCAGACAATCAAGGAACACATCGCCCACTGAGTTGGCGGTGATCCGGTAATCGCCCAAACGACCCGTGCCCGGCGTGGGACTGGCGTCGACAATGATTAAACCTTCCTTGGCCAGTTCTGGCATGGCGCCACTTTTCAAGGCGTTGAAAAGCAGCCCCATCCCCGCAGGTCCGGCACCTCCTACTACGCAACCGCAAACGGTTTCCAGATGATCTCCTTGCATAACTGTCACTCCACGCTGGGTCGTTACCGTATCGCCACGTGCGTTAAAAACCGCCCCACTTACGTGGGCGTTCAACCGCTACCGCTGAAGCGACGTCTGGACTTTCAAGTTGAAAAATAAATGAGCAATGACTGAACTACTGCACTTCTGGCAGACACAACTACCGCAGTGATTTGCATCACGTCGGTGGTGATAAAGGGTCGGATGACCGACGCGAGGTCGATCGATTGGCGCAGGCTCTGGGACGCCGCTTCCGGGGCAGCAGCTCGTTTCATGAGCCGGCCGCTCGCCACCTGTTGAGGCTTCCCTTCGTCAGATTTCTTAGAGGGACGCTACCGCCAACTCATCGCGCGTCTGAAAGGAATAAACATGAAACGAGACGTGTCGGGCGCTTGCACTAAGCGCGGGTTATCTAAGTTGAAAACGTAACGTGATGTTTGCAGGGATCAGATGAAGTGTCAATTTTTTGAGAAAACGCTGCATCAGCCTAACCTGAGACATAAACCATTGTTTTTAAAGGAATTATCAAATATGACGCCATTATTATGTCGCCTCATCAGAGCCCCATGTATTTATAAAATAAGAAGGCTTGGCAATTTAGCTGCAAAACTCAGGTCGCCGATGGATAAGTGCTCTTATTCGCAATAAGGCATTGGGGTAAGCGTCATCCTTAGTTGCAGTTGCCAATCACCGGGGACGTCTTGCAGCGTTTATTGACGTCAGAAGTTTTTCAGCCTCATATACATTTACTTCCCCTTGAAGAGCAGAGTCACTCTCTGGCGTATCCGATGAATGGGGAATTATCGTGAGCGGCGATGAGAACTATTCCGCCCTGGCATGTCTCCATTGTCATGCTGAGCACTTTCCCACGGACAGAGAGGTGACCCTGATGAATGCTGATAAAAACCGTCGGTCCAGCATTGCCGAAATTGATTATTCGCGAGATACGCTGTTTGGCCCTATTCCCATGCAGGCCACCTGCCGAGTGCGACTGGCCACCATCGAACATGACGGTCACAGCCTGCGCGAGCTGACGATCATCGGCGACGTGCCGGATTATTTGCACAAATCAGCGATCATTCGCGTTGCGATGGATGGACGCGTGGAAGCAGGGCCTGTGCGAGAACACTATGCGGTTCAAGACAACGGCGAAGAGCAGTTCAAACTGCTCTTCGAAAACGAGCACCGTCGCCGGATGCATTGAGAAAGGTAGGATTACTGCTGGCCGATGTGCACGTGAATGGCCTGAGCGATGCCCAGCGGTTTGCTGGATCGAGTCTCTGAAGCACCCAGCGCTGAGGGGCTCAGCGGTGCAGGCGTCAGTGGTGGTGAGCTGAAGAGCAGCGCCGCTGCGGAGGCAGACGCCTCTTCTGACGTAGCGGACGTGCCGCTCTCCGGCTGACCTGCCGGCGCGATTGCGGCGCCGTAGCGCAGGCCTTCTACTTGGGGTTTGACTTCCAGCACCGGCTCGGCGGGAAGAAGCTGTTGTCGCTCCAGGGATGTCATGGGCGGCCGGAAGCTGGCATTTCGCGTCTCCAGATGCTCCAGCATCGTGACGATCGTCGCCGCGCCCACCACAACAATCCCCAGCAGGCAGCCGACGCCGATCATGACCTTGCGACGGCGGCGCAGAGGCGCCACTCGTTCCTGCTCTCGTATCACCTCGATCCCGGGTTGCGCGTGCGCCATGCAAATCCTCAATATCCCGCCTGGCCGCTTTGGGCCGATACAGACCAACATAAGGCCGAATGGCGATTATTGCTAGAGCCCCGCGCTCACCCCGCCAATGCATGGGGGTAATGCCTGGCCCTTTCGAGCTCGGCCTGGAGATCTCGAATCAGTACGCACAAGGCGTGGCTGTTATCGAGGGAATCCAGGGCAATGTTGGAAGCGAACAATTCGACGTGCTCGGTGACGGGGTCGATGACTTCAACCGTCATCACATCCTCCAGCACCGTGCAGTTGCAGCGCAGAGGCAGAAACGCACTTTCTATGATGCTGCGCAGTTCAAGGTTAGAGAGCGTACAGGCAATCATCGTCAATCCTCCACAGGCAGGACTGGGTGATGCGTTCAGCCACTCGCCTGACTATAAGTAACCACTTCCAGGACGCTGGAAATGTTTCCCGTGCCTGCCCGCCCTTCGGCAAACAGGAATATCCAAGTTATACGCCGCGCCCCAAAGTGAAGCAAACAACCGCGATTGCCCGCACTCAATTGCGCCAGACACAGGTTGGCCGAGCAAAATCGATTCATCGGAATAGAACCTTCCCCGTTAATCGTTTAACTAGCGGGGTCAGTGGATCAATCGACACGATCAGGCGGCGAGCATGCGCTCAGCCATTCGTCGGGCGTCCTTGGGCAGCCCGACGAGTGACGTTATTTGCTGATGGGATCAGCTGCGTGGCAACTTGAGATGAATGAGGGCAACGCGAGCGCCCTTTTTGTCCTGACGCTCTTCAATGGCGAAGGGTTTGAATCCCAGCTTGGGGTAGAAGAGCAATCCGGGAACGTTATGGTTGAAGCAGGAAGCGGTCAGTTCCGCCGCTTCATGTTTGCCAAACGCCAGTTCCATCATGCAGCCAATCATGTAGCGGCCAACGCCCTTGGAGCGAAAGCGCGGGTCGATGATGACGTTGCCCATGGAGCACCGGCCTCTGAAATCGTAGCGGGAGAAATTGGCGAATCCTACCACTTGGCCGTCCAGCTCGATGACGGTGTTGTCCGAGCGCTGCGCGATGGATTCATTGAGCTGCTCCGGTGTCAGCGGGAATACCGCCTTCGGAAACATATAGAAGAGCTCGTCAATGCTCTGGGGCATATCGCAAATGAAAGGGACGTCTTTTTCTTCCAGGGGGCGATGGACAAACATGCTGGGTTACCTCTCGAAGAAACAGGGGCTGTGGGCGGACTATAGCTGTCAACCTGCGGGGCTGACGTTATAAGACACCATCCAGGCATAAATGTGCCGGAATGTTGCGCATTGACGGAATCCGTCGCAGAAGATTGTCGCAAACCTCTGACAGCCATGGAAATCCCGTCACCGGGCAGAACGCATCCGCACTTTTGGGACGTTCATGCATTTTGCACGGCCTCTTTAGGTAGCTTAATTTACAGGTCATTGATTTTTAAGAGTTTTTATTCTAATCCGCAGCTGGCACAGGCAGTGCACCGTAATGGGGAGAAGCACAACATCATTCGCACGGAGCAGCACAATGAACGTCTCACCTGATTCTTATCCTGCCGCTGTAGAAGAGTCCTCCTCGGTCTCGGGCGTGTCCTGGGGCGCCATCTTTGCTGGCGCCGCCGGTGCCGCCGCGTTGTCCCTTATCCTGGTTCTGCTGGGTTCGGGTCTTGGTTTCTCGGCGATGTCGCCCTGGGCCAACGAAGGCGCGAGCGCCAAGACCATCGGCATCTCGACGGTCGTCTGGCTGGCGCTAACGCAGATCGTGGCATCCGGTCTTGGCGGTTACCTCGCCGGTCGTCTGCGCGTCAAATGGGCCAACATGCACGGTGACGAAGTCTACTTCCGTGACACCGCACACGGCTTCCTGTCGTGGGCTGTCGCTACGCTGGTGGCCGCCGTGTTGATCGTCGGTTCGGTCAGCGGCATCGTCGGCAGCGGCGTGAAAGCCGGTGCTACCGCGGTTGCCGGTGTTGCAGGTACTGCCGCTACTGCGGCCGGTTCTGCCGCGGGCAATACCAGCAGTGACCAATACGGTTATTACATCGATTCGCTGTTCCGCGATGATCGTCCTGCTGCTGTCAGCGATGATGCTGCCCACGGCGTGGTGGTGCGTATCTTCACCAAGACCATGGCCAACGATGGTCAGCTGGCTCCGGAAGACCGTACCTATCTGGCACAGCTGGTCGCTCAGCGTACCAACCTGAGCCAGGCCGATGCCCAGGCGCGTGTTGATCAGGTTTACGGTCAGGCCAAGCAAGCTGTTGCCGATGCCAAGCTGAAAGCTCAACAGGCTGCCGATGCTGCCGCCAAAGCCGCTGCAACGGCTTCGCTGTGGACATTCGTTTCGCTGCTGTGCGGTGCGTTCGTGGCCAGCCTTGCCGCTATCTGGGGTGGTCGTCGCCGTGATGCGGTGACTTACGTCGAAACCCGTGCTTATTCCACTACTTCCAGCATTCGCTGATTAAGGAGAGTCATCATGCGTTCACTACTTCTGTGGTTCCTCGGCATTCCAATCCCGATCATTATTTTGATTGCACTGTTTGTGCATTGATTGAGTGATTAAAGATCCGCGCTGTTCTCCCCGAGGCAGCGCGGATTTTTTTCGTCTGTTGGAAATATCAAAAGCGTCTGCCTAAGGGCAGACATTTCGCCTTCGGCGAGTTACTTGGAAAAGCACCCCAAGTAACCAAGGGTGCCTGCTCCTGGCTGGGCTCCTCCTTCGTCGGAGTACCTTCACTCCGGTCTCGCTCCGTGGGCCCGCGCCGAACGGGCATCCATGCCCTGACGGCGCTCTCGCCGCATCCATGCGGCTCGACCCACTCCACGAGACCTGCGTTCAGCCTGCACCCGAGTCGCGATTAGTGTTGTTTGGACTTCCTGCGTACGAAGATCAAAAGCGCGTTTAAGCAGATCAAGAGCTTCCCGGCTGAAGCCGGTCCTACAAGAGCCGATCGCGCTGACTGCAAAGGTTGCCTTTAGTGGGACCGGCTTTAGCCGGGAAGAGGCCAGTCCAGGCGCCAACAATTTGCTGAGCGCCCCCTACCTGTGGGAGCGAGCTTGCTCGCGAATGCCGTATTTCAAACACCAGATATTCGGGGAATGTACTGCCCCCTTCGTGAGCAAGCTCACTCCCACAAGTCCCAGCGTTGATCTACCCTCAATCTGTCCTTGATCTGCCCTTGATCTGCCCTTGATTTGCTCTTGATCTGCTGTTGATCTTGATCTTCATGCACAGAAAGCTCAGACGCCGCCAATTCGCGACTTGGGTGCAGGCCGAACGCAGACGACGCGGAGTGGGCCGAGCGGCATGGATGCCGCGAGAGCGCCGCTAGGACATGGATGTCCGTTCGGCGCGGGCCCACGGAGCGTCGTCGGAGTGAGGGAACCCTGAGGAACGAAGGGCCCAACCAAGAGCAGGCACCCTTGGTTACTTGGGGATGGTGCGACTCTCGACTTTTCCAAGTAACTCGCCGAAGGCGAAACGTCTGCCCCTAGGCAGACGCTTGTGATCTTGATCTTAAGCGCATTCAGCCACGCCATGAATCATGGCATCCCCAACCAGTTCGGCAGCGCCAGCGAAATGTACGGCACGTACGTCACCAGCAGCAGGAACACCAGCAGGATCGACAGCCACGGCAACGCTGCGCGAATGGTCTCGCCCAACGTCAGGCCCGTCACCGCAGACGTCACGAACAGATTGAGCCCCACCGGCGGGTGGACCAATCCGATCTCCATGTTGACCACCATGACGATGCCCAGGTGAATCGGATCAATGCCGAGCTTCATCGCGATCGGGAAGAAAATCGGCGCCAGAATCAGGATGATTGCCGACGGCTCCATGAAGCTGCCCGCGACAAGCAACACAATGTTCACCATGATCAGGAAGCCGATCGGAGTCAGGCCTTCGGAGATGACCCACGCGGTAATCTGCTGTGGGATTTGCTCTGTGGTCAGAACGTGGGCAAACAGCATGGCGTTGGCGATGATGAACATCAGCATGATCGACAGCCGGCCCGACTCCAGCAGCACCTTCGGGCAGTCCTTGAAGCTCATGTCCTTGTAGACGAACAGCGCGATGAACGCCGAATACACCGCCGCCACCGCCGCGGCTTCGGTCGGGGTGAACATGCCGCTGTAGATCCCGCCGAGGATGATGACCAGCAGCATCAGGCCCCAGAACGCCCGTTGCGCTGTGTGCAGCCATTGGCGGAAGGTCACCCGTGGCTGGGCCGGGAGTTTCTTGACCCGGGCGACGATGTAGATCACCACCATCAGGATCACGCCGAGCAGAATCCCGGGGACCACACCGGCAATGAACAGTTTGCCGACCGAGGTCTCCGTCGCAGCGGCGTAGACCACCATCACGATCGAAGGCGGGATCAGAATGCCCAGCGTACCGGCGTTGCAGATGATGCCCGCGCCGAATGCCTTCGGGTAACCGGAGCGCACCATGCCGGCGACGGCTATCGAACCCACGGCTGCAACGGTCGCGGGCGATGAACCGGACAGCGCCGCAAACAGCATGCACGCCAGCACCGCCGCAATCGCCAGACCGCCGCGGATGTGACCGACGCAGGCGTTGGCAAAGTCGATCAGCCGCTGCGCGACCCCGCCCGTGGTCATGAAGGCGCCGGACAAGAGGAAGAACGGGATCGCCAGAAAGGTGTAGCTGTCGGAGGTTTCGAACAGCTTGATCGCCAGCGAACTCAACGAGTCCGGGCTGAACAGCAGGATCGAAACGGCGCCGGACAAGCCCAGGGAAATGGCGATGGGCACGCCCAGGAACATGAAAACGAACAGCAGCAGGAACAGGCAGATAACAGTCATCAGTGCTGCTCCTCGGCAGGGTTGGCGAGTTTGCTCGCTTCAGCCGCTTCGTCGGCCAGACCCAGCCCGGTCTGCCGGTGCGTCCAGATGCGGTAGAGGATTTCCAGGTAACGGGCGATCACCAGAGCAAAGCCGATCGGCACGATGACCGCGATGTACGCGACCTTGATGCCGTAACGATCCAGGTCTTCGGCACCGATGCCGGCCACGAACAGCGCTGACACCCACTTGTAACTGGCAACGAGGAACAGACCGGCGTACGCCAGGCAGCAGGCACAGGCCAGCATCGCCAGAATTCGCTGAACCGGCTTGCTGGTTTTCTTGACCAGCGCGTCGACCCCCAGGTGGCCCGCCGTGCGCACGCCGTAGGAAATCCCGAAGAAGATCAGCCAGCCAAACAGCGCTTTGGTCAGCGCCACGCTCCAGGTCATGCCTTGGGCGTAGCCCATCAGGTGGTCGCCGATGGCGGCGAAAAAGTCGCTGCTCACCGTCCATTGATCGCTGAGGGAATAAAACAGGGTGTAGATGTTGTTCAACGCCACGTAGACGAAAGTCACGAGGGTCATGGCAGCCAGCAGGAAGGCAATGATGCCCTCCTCCAGATGCTCCCAGAGTCGCGTCAGCGGGTGCATAAGCATTCTCCGAACGAAGCCGAATGTAGCCGGGCAGAGCGACGGCCGTGGAGGCAGACCACCCGCGAAACGGGTGGCCGCCGGGCCGTCACGGTCTGTATCGAGAAGCGTAGGAAGGGCTCAAGGCGCCTTGTTCGAATCGTCGGCGGCCTTGATCAGGTCGGCACCGATCTCTTCGGAGAATTTGTCCCAGACCGGCTTCATGACGTCACGCCATTTGGCGCGCTGCTCGGGGGTGAGCGTCACGATTTCGCTCGTTTTGGAATCGATGATTTTCTGCTTGGCCGTCTGGTTCAGCGCTTCGGCCTGCTTGTTCACCTCGACGGTGACCTGATCCATGATCTTTTGCAGTTCGTCACGCATGTCCGCCGGCAGGCCGTTCCAGAACTTGGAATTGGTGATCACCATGTAGTCGATCAAGCCATGGTTGGACTCGGTGAAGAACGGCTGCACCTCGTTGACCTTCTGGCTCTCGTAGTTCGACCAGGTGTTTTCGGTGCCGTTGACGGTGCCGGTCTGCAGGCCCTGATAGACCTCGGCGAAGCTCATCTTGCGCGGGTTGGCGTGCAGGGCGACGAATTGGGCTTCGAGCACGCTGGAGGCTTGAACGCGGAACTTCAGGCCACGGGCATCTTTCGGTTCAACCAGCTTTTTGTTGGCGGACAGTTGCTTGAGGCCGTTGTGCCAATAGGCCAGGCCATGAATGCCCTTGTCGTCCATTGCGGTCAGCAGCGCTTTGCCTTGAGGGCCCTGCTGGAAGCGGTCAACGGCGGCGAGGTCGTTGAACAGGAACGGCAGGTCGAAGATCTGCACTTTCTTGGTGTACTGCTCGAATTTCGCCAGGGACGGCGCCAGCATCTGCACGTCGCCGAGCAGCAGGGCTTCCATTTCCTTGCCGTCACCGAACAGCGAAGAGTTGGGATAGACCTCGACTTTGACCTTGTCCTTCAAGGCCGGGTCGGCGGCGACCATCTTCTGGAAAAGCAGCGCGCCCTGCCCCTTCGGCGTGTTTTCCGCCACCACGTGGGCGAACTTGATCGTGATCGGGTCAGCGGCCTGTGCAAGGCCGGCCATAGACACCGCAGCCGCGCAGAAGAGCGCTTGGGTCAGCTTCAACATCGATATCACCTTTTTATTTTTGTAGGAGCTTATGTTTGAAGGAGCAGGTGGAGCGCATGAGCATAGTGCAACCCCACGATGACGAAGCCCCGGTGTTTAGAGAATCAGCATTTGTGTAAGCCGGCGTTCGGGGTTGATGAACGCGATGACGCGTTAACGCGATCGCCGGAGATGGGATTTACCCTGCCGCCAGCGCCAGCAACCGTTGAGCCCTGAGCAGCACCGGCGCGTCGACCATCTGCCCTTCCAGCTGAAACGCACCTGCCCCCTTGGCCGCCGCGCTGGCCTTGATCACCTTTTGTGCCCAGTTCAGGTCATCAGCGCTGGGGGTCAGGGCGGCATGGATCACCGGCACCTGGGCGGGATGGATGCACAGCGCGCCGCCGTAACCCATGTCGTAGGCGTGGCGAATGGCGCGGTGCAGGCCTTGGGGGTCGCCGATGGCCGGGTGCACACCGTCCAGCGGTGGCAGCAAATCCGCGCCTCGTGAATGCAGTTGCACCGACATCCGCGCCTGATCGAGAAACATCTGCGCGGCGTGGGTGCCGCTGTTGAGGTTCAGGTCCAGCGCCAGGTCGAGCCCGCCAAATGACAAACGCTCGACACCCTGGGCACGGGCGATCTGCTCCAGGGCCAGCAGGCCCTTGGCGCTTTCGATGATCGGCAGGACCGGTTTGCCTGTCTGCCAGACCGCCGCGACGTGAGCAGCGCTTTCGACCTTCGGCAGCAGCACCCCGGCGACGCCCGAGTGGTGTCGGCAAAACCCTAGATCATCGGCGTGCTCGGCGTGAGTCGGCGCATTGACCCGCACCCATACGCAGGCTTGCGGGTTGTCGTTCAGGAAGGCCGCGAGATTGTCCCGCGCCTGCCGCTTGAGAGGTTCTTCGACGGCGTCTTCGAAATCGACGATCACCGCATCGGCGCCTGCCGCCAAGGCTTTGGCAAAGCGATCGGGGCGACTGCCGGGGACGAACAGGGCGGAGCGGATGAGGGTGTGGGCCATGTCGGTGTCCTGAGAGTGTCCTGTAGGAAGGGGTGCGCCGCGCAAAACAGCCTTTTGCAGAAACAGGCGCTAGACCACTCCGCCCGCCGCCATCCGCGTCTGGTCTTCGGCCGAAAACCCCAGCTCGCCAAGAATGCTGCCGGTGTGTTGGCCCAATCCCGGCACGCCGTCCATGCGCGGTGTGAACGCGGTGTTATGGCCCGGCGGCAGCAGCGACGGCAGCGGGCCGGACGGGCTGTCAACTTCGCGCCAGCGATCGCGGGCCTTGAGCTGCGGGTGGTCCCAGACACCTTGCATGTCGTTGACCCGCGCATTGGCGATTTGCGCGTCTTCCAGACGGGCAACCACGTCATCGACGCTCAAGGACGCGAAGCCGTCGACGATGATCTGCCGCAGCACCTCACGGTTTTCCGAGCGTTTGAAATTCGCCGAAAAGCGTTCGTCGGTGGCCAGCGCCGGATCGAGCAGGACCTTCTCGCAGAACAACGCCCATTCGCGCTCGTTCTGCAGGCCCAGCATGATCGTGCCACCGCCGCCGGTGGGAAACGGCCCGTAAGGATAGATCGTCGAGTGGGACGCACCGGCCCGTGGCGGTGGCGGCGCGCCGTTGTAGGCGTAATACATCGGGTAGCCCATCCACTCCACCAGACTTTCCAGCATGCTGACGTCGATGCGGCTGCCCTCCCCGGTCTTGTCCCGCAGCATCAGCGCCGACAGAATTCCGGTGTAGGCGTACATGCCGGCAGCGATGTCGGCGATGGAACAACCGGCCTTGGCCATCTCGTTTTCGCCGGGCCCACCGGTGACCGACAAAAAGCCGCCCTCGCTCTGGATCAACAGGTCGTAGGCCTTCTTCTTCTCGTAGGGCCCGCCTTCGCCGTAGCCGGAAATGTCGCAGACGATCAGGCGCGGGAAGCGTTCGTGCAGGGCATCGAACGACAAGCCCATGCGTGCAGCGGCGCCCGGCGCCAGGTTCTGCACCAGCACGTCGGCCTTGGCGAGCAGCGACTCCAGAATGTCGCCGGCCTCGTCCTGCTTGAGGTCCAGGGTCAG
Source organism: Pseudomonas sp. GW821-FHT02H06 (assembly GCF_059421525.1). Lineage (NCBI taxonomy): Bacteria > Pseudomonadati > Pseudomonadota > Gammaproteobacteria > Pseudomonadales > Pseudomonadaceae > Pseudomonas > Pseudomonas sp. GW821-FHT02H06. The sequence goes on along the minus strand of NZ_JBWKVD010000010.1, from coordinate 158,120 downwards.
GCTTTCCTTGGAGCGGTTGGTCCAGACGAAATGCGAGGCCAGGCCGTCGACGCGCTGGTCGTAGCCACGGGCGAAATCACCGACGCCGGGCCGCTCGATCTTGATCACGCGGGCGCCCAGATCCGCCAGTTGGCGGGTGCAGAACGGCGCCGCGATGGCGTGCTCGAGACTGACGACGGTGATGCCGTCCAGAGGACGCGGGGGTTGTTGAGTCATGTTCGTAAACCTCTTCAAATCCCCTGTAGGAGTGAGCTTGCTCGCGATAGCATTTTGTCAGTCAGGGCTGATGGGGCTGACACACTGCAATCGCGAGCAAGCTCACTCCTACAAGGGTTGGCGTTCGCCCTAGATCAAAGTGACCAAATCCTGCGCATCGCGCAGCTGCCAGACCCGCTGAATCAATGCCGTACCCTGCTCCACCGTGCGTGCGCCGGAGAACGCCAGCAGGCGCTGAAACTTGTCCTCCAGCTCAGGCCGCGACAGGGTGTTGCCCGGATCGCCTTTCGGCTCATCAATGCCAGCGCTAAGGGTGCGGCCATCGGTGGTGGTCACGATCACTCGACCCAACCAGCGCCCGGGATAGGCGCCATCGACTTCGGGGTCCAGCTCCATCGTGACCTTTTCGCGGAAGGCGGCGACGTCGGCATCGGTCAGGGCGAGGTCGCGGAATTCGATCAATTGCGCGCTGCCGTGAACCGCAATCAGCCCGAGCACCGCGCCCATGGAAAACTTCGCCTGGTGCACGGTCTGCGGCACATCGACCCGGCCGAGCACATCGATGGCCCCTTGATGAACCCGCGTGACCACCTTGGCGATCTGCTCATGGCGCAGGCCTTCGCGCTGCATCAGGTGGAGCAGCGCATCCGCGGCCGGATGGGTGTGGCGACACGAAGCGTGAAACTTGAACGACGTCTCGACCAGCGCCCAACGGCTGCCGAGACGATCGGACAGCTTCGCCGGATCGCTGTCGCTGGACATCCCTGCGGCCATGCCCTGATCGCCTTCGAGAATATTGCGCGCGCCGGTGAGGCCGTCTTCGGTGAGGTACGCTGCCAGCAGGCCATCGGCCGCCGCCTTGGCGGTGTGCAGCTGTTTGGAATCCGCCGCGTCACGCAGGAATTCCCACAGCCCGGAGGCCTGGGTGCCCGCCGTGCCCAGCAGGTTGATGAACTGCTCTTTGTCGAAGTTCAGCAGCTTGCCCACGCCCACCGCCGCCGCGAGGGTGCCGACCGTCGCGGTGGTGTGAAAGATGCGGTAGTGGGAGCGGCCCATGAATTCGCCGATGCGGATGCCTGCTTCATAACCGGCGACCGACGCCAGCAATAAATCCTGGCCGGTTTTGCCGAGGTCCTGAGCCGCTGCCAGTACGGCCGAGAACACCACTGTCGCGGGGTGCAGCACCGAGCTGTTGTGCAAATCGTCCTGCTCAACCAGGTGCGAAGACGCCCCGTTGACCAGCGCGGCGAAGTACGCCGAGGTGCCGCGACCGCTGACCAGAATCTTCGCCTTGCCCTGTTGCGGGCCCATGCGTTCGGCGTAGCGCTCAAACAGCGGGATGGGCCGCGCGCCCTGACTGGCCAGCGCAGAACCGATCCAGTCCAGGAACAGGTCTTCGGTGCGGTCCAGCACGACGCCGGGAATCTGCTCGTAGGTCAGCTCGGCGAGGAAACCCGCCAATGCCTGGGTATGGCTCATTTCGGCGTCCTCAGAAGCTGCGTGGCAGGTCGAGCAGGTGCTCGGCGACGTAGGAAAGAATCAGGTTGGTGGAGATCGGCGCCACCTGATACAGACGGGTCTCGCGGAATTTGCGCTCCACGTCGTACTCGCAGGCGAAGCCAAAACCGCCATGGGTTTGCAGGCAGGCATTGGCCGCTTCCCACGACGCTTTTGCCGCGAGGTATTTGGCCATGTTGGCGCTGGCACCGGCGTTCTTGCCGCTGTCGTATTCCTCGCAGGCGCGCCAGCGCATCAGGTCCGCCGCTTCGATTTCGATGTGCGCTTCGGCGATGGGGAACTGCACGCCCTGGTTCTGCCCGATCGGGCGGCCAAACACCACGCGATCACGGGCGTAGGCGGCGGACTTTTCAATGAACCAGCGGCCGTCGCCAATGCACTCGGCGGCAATCAATGTGCGCTCGGCGTTGAGGCCGTCGAGGATGTAGCGGAACCCTTTGCCTTCCTCGCCAATCAAGCTGTCGGCGGGCAGTTCCAGGTTGTCGAAGAACAGTTCGTTTGTTTCGTGGTTGACCATGTTGGCGATGGGCTGAACGGTCAGGCCGTTGCCGATGGCGTCGCGCAGGTCGACGATGAAGATCGACATGCCTTCGGACTTTTTCGTCACTTCCGCCAGCGGCGTGGTGCGCGCCAGGAGGATCATCAAATCGGAATGCTGCACGCGGGAGATCCAGACCTTCTGGCCGTTGATCACATACTTGTCGCCCTGCTTCACCGCCGTGGTCTTGATCTTGGTGGTGTCGGTGCCGGTGCTGGGTTCGGTCACGCCCATGGATTGCAGGCGCAGTTCGCCGCTGGCAAGTTTGGGCAGGTAATAGCTTTTCTGCGCGTCGCTGCCGTGACGCAACAGGGTGAACATGTTGTACATCTGGCCGTGCACGGTGCCGGAATTGCCGCCGCAGGCGTTCACTTCTTCGAGGATCACCGAGGCTTCCGCCAAGCCCAGCCCGGAGCCGCCGTATTCCTCGGGGATCATCGCCGACAGCCAGCCCTCATCGGTCAGCGCCTTGACGAAGGTTTCCGGGAAGCCTTTCTGCTCATCGAGCTTGCGCCAGTATTCGGCCGGAAACTGGGCACACAGCGCACGCACGCCGTCACGGATGGCATTGAGGTCTTCGTTTTCGTAGGGATTCATGGTGTCCACTCGCATCGGCCGGCGGCCATGGGATCGGCGCGCCTGGCTGGATAGAAAGAAGGGTTCAGTCAAAAACGACTTCGGCGCTCTGGGCGACGCCGGCGTCATTGCCGGCCCACAGCTGCGCCTTGCCCGGCTCGACGACTCGCCCACCGACGCGGAAGGCAGCAGGCACGTTCAACGGGCGCACGCCGCGATAGGCGAAATGCCGCACGCGCTTATCGGGGTTGGCGCGAATGAAGGCGCGCAGGTTGAAGGTGGCGATCATCGGCCCGTGCACGACCAGCCCGGAATAACCCTCGGTGTCGGTGACGTAGGGGTAGTCGTAGTGAATGCGGTGGCCGTTGAAGGTCACGGCGGAGTAGCGAAACAGCAGCGTCGGTGTCGGCTCAATGACTTCGCTCCACTCGCCCTGCTCAGGAGCGTCACCGCTGTTGAGCTTGGGTGGATTGGGCTCGCGGTAAACGATGTCCTGCTCTTCACGCACGCACAGCTCGCCGTGTTGTGAGTAGTCGTGGCGCACGGTCACGAACAGCAGTGAGCCGGTACGGCCGTGCTTTTCTTCGATGTGCAGAATGGTCGACTGGCGATGGGCATCGGCGCCGACTTTCAGCGGCTGAATGAACTCGACGCGGCCACCGGCCCACATGCGGTTGCGGTTGTCCGCGGGGGGCAGAAAGCCGCCACGGGCCGGGTGGCCGTCAGCGCCGAGTTGCGCTTCGAACACCGGCTCCTGGAAAAAGCACCACTGCCACAGCGGCGGCAACGGGTCGCCGACAGCGGGCGTGGGCTCGCCAAAGGTGGCTGCAATGCGCTTGATCAGGTTGACGCTCAGATGATCCTGGGCTTCTTCGGTGCGGCCAATCCAGTCCGTCAAATTCACGGATGACTCTGCAGCGCTCATGGGCGGGGACCCTCTGGGTTTGTTGTTATGGCCCGATCATGGAAGTGCGCCGGCATTCTGTGAATTTGCATTTGCGTATAGCGGCGTTCGGGTATGCTGAACGCCTCCTGCAACGTCCGGACACCTCCCATGCATTTCGACCTGGCTGACTTGCGCCTCTTCATTCATATCGGCGAATCACCGAGCCTGACCCAGGGTGCGCGCCGAGCGTTTCTCTCTCCAGCAGCTGCCAGCGCGCGGATCAAGGCGCTGGAAGGCCAACTCGGCACGCGCCTGCTGTACCGCGACAGCCGCGGCGTCGAACTGACCCCGGCCGGCCAGCGCCTGCTCAAACACGCGCGGCTGATCATGAGCCAGGTGGATTACCTGAAAAGCGAGTTCACCCGGTACGGGACTGATTCGGCCGGGCACATCCGAATCTTCGCCAACACCACCGCTGTCACCGAGTTTCTGCCCGAAGTGCTGGCCGGGTTTCTGGCGAAACGGCCCGGCGTCACGGTGGACCTGCAGGAGCGTCTGTCCCGGGACATCGTGCGCGGCGTGCTCGACGGCAGCACCGACATGGGCATCATCGCCGGGCCGGTGGAAGCGGCGGGTTTGCAGGTCATCCACTTCAGCACCGACCGGCTGGTACTGATCGTGCCCGTGGGCCATGAGCTGGCGGCCGAGAAGAAAGTCACGTTCAAGCAGACCCTGGCGTTCCAGCACATCGGCCTGCACGAAGGCAGCACGCTGCTGAGTTTTCTGCGCGATCACGTTGAGCGGCTGGGGCAGAGCCTGTCGCTGCGGATTCAGGTATCGAGCTTCGAGGCAATCTGCCGGATGGTGGAAGCCGGGGTGGGCATCGGGGTGATCCCGGAGTCAGCAGCGTCACGGCACAGCCGGACGATGGAGCTGGTGACCATCGAACTCGACGAGCCCTGGGCGGTGCGCGAGCGGAGCATTCTGGTCCGCGAACTGGACGCCCTGCCGGGGGTGGTCAGGGCGTTGATTTCGGTTTTGTTGCCTGCGCCCGAAGCTGAAACCGAGCCCGCAACGCCCGAGGCGTAATCAGATCCAGACGTCGTTCTGCGCAGTGCGCTCGTTGGTGTCGTCACCGGTGTTGATCACGCCGCTGGGCTCGATCAGCATCAGCTTCACTTCCTTTTCGGCATAGGGTTTGTGCTCGACACCCTTAGGGACTACGTACAGCTCGCCCGCATTGAGCTCGACGAAACCGTCGCGGAAATCGATACGCAAACGGCCATCGAGCACAATGAAGGTTTCGTCGGTGTCCGCGTGGCTGTGCCAGAGAAACTCCCCTTCCAGCCGCGCCAGCTTGAACTGGTAGTCGTTCATCTGCGCGACGACTTTCGGCTGCCACTGCTCGGTGAACAGGCTGTATTTCTGGGCGAAATTGACGGGGGTGTGTTGGGTGGTGGACGTGGACACGAGGGCGGCTCCGAAGGGGTTGATGTGGGGCCAATCTAGAGCGCGGGGGTGGGTGGGGTCTTGTACGTTATTGCAGGGTGGCGGGTGGGTTGGTGTGGCGGTGCTTCAACTGACGCCTTCCCGGCTAAAGCCAGTCCTACAAAAAGCGCGCGGTGTGTCAGGAGGGATTTTGCGGTGTGGCAACTGACGCCTTCCCGGCTGAAGCCGGTCCCACTGAAACACCGCGCACTCATAGTGGGACCGGCTTCGGCCGGGAAGAGGCCCTGCGTACGCCATCCATTCTGCGGTGTGGCAAATGACGCTTTCCCGGCTGAAGCCGGTCCCACTGAAACACCGCGCACTCATAGTGGGACCGGCTTCAGCCGGGAAGAGGCCGGTGTGTACGCTATCCATTCTGCGGCATGACGTCTGACGCCTTCCCGGCTAAAGCCGAACCCACTGAAACACCGCGCACTCATAGTGGGACCGGTTCTAGCCCGGAAGAGGCCCTCATGGACGCCATCCATTCTGCGGCGTGACACCTGACGCCTTCCCGGATGAAGCCGGTCCCACTGAAACACCGCGCACTCATAGTGGGACCGGCTTTAGCCGGGAAGAGGCCCTCATGGACGCCATCCATTCTGCGGCGTGACACCTGACGCTTTCCCGGCTGAAGCCGGTCCCACGAGGTGTACAGCCTTCCCAGCCAAGGCCAGTCCCACCAAGGGCGTTCGATCCGCTATGCGCCTGCTCGCAACATCTTCAACCACCGCCCAGGCGGATAGCCGAAGGTCTTCACGAAATGCCGCGTCATGTGGCTCTGGTCGGAGAACCCCGCCATCACCGATGCGTCGCTCAGCGAAACTCCCAACGCTATCGAATGCCGCACCAGGTCCAGCCGGCGCAGGGTCAGGTAGCGATAGGGCGTGGTGCCGAACAGCACGCGGAAATCCCGTGACAGGCGCCAGCGATCGGTGTCGCTGGCCTGTTCCAGATCGGTGAGGCTCACGCCCTGCTCCAGACTGGCCATGAGCATTTCCCGCGCAGTTTGCGCGCCGGCGTAGTTGACGCTCTGGCGGCATTTGCGCACTCCGGCGGCCCCTTGCAGCGCAACAGCGAGGTCGTAGATCGCGTCGTCCAGTTCCAGAGGATCCAGCGCGTTATTCAGGTCGGAAAGCAGCGCCTGAGTGGCCCTGAACAGGCGCGGATCGTTCGACGCCCCGCCCTTGATAAACGGCAGCGGCTTGCCACCGAGCACCTGCTGAATCATCGCCGGTTCCAGATAGAACATCCGGTAGCGAAAGCCGTCTTCGGTCCCGGCGTGGCCGTCATGGGCTTCGTCGGGGTGCAATACCATCGTTTGCCCCGGCAGGTTGTTTACCTGTTCCTTGCCGTACTGAAAGCTCTGCACCCCCGACATCGTGTGGCCGATGGCGTAGGTGTCGTGGCGGTGCATCTCGAAGCCGTGGCCATGAAAGTACGCCTCGATCCGCTCGATCTGCGGCAGCGGCGCGGCACGCAGTACCCAGTCCCGCGTGGAAGGGGTCAGGTGGGCGTCTTCGTCTGCATGGGTGTCCATCGGCAGCGCTCGCGGCAGTGGACGGCAGGTGCATTGAGAGGACACCGGCCGCCGTCGTGAAAAAGGCCTAACCGGGTTGCTTGAGCAACGCCGCCGATGCACTGGACGCATGCACCGCCGGTGGCTTCTCGTTGAGCAAATTCTGGATCGCCTGGCTGTAGGCCTCGCGCCCCAGATTCATGCTGTTGTTGTGGTTGCCGCCCGGCACCATCAGCAGGTTCTTCGGCTCCTGCGCCGCGTCGAACAGCGCTTCGCTGAACTGCGGCGCGACGAACTGATCCGCCGTGCCATGCACGATCAGCACCGGCATGTGCACGTCGGCGATCTTGTCGATGGAGTCGAATTTCTGCGAGACCAGCCAGCGCACCGGCAACGAGGTGCGTTTGCTGGCGACGGAGGACGCAGCGTCGGCGAGGTTGGTGAAGGTCGATTCGATGATCAGCCCCCGCGCCTGAATGGGCTCATCACCTTTTTGCGCATCCCGGCCCAGTTCGGCGGCGAGGTCAACGGCCACGGCGCCACCGAGGGAATGCCCGTAGATCAGGCGCTTTTGCGGGTCGGGTTGAATCTGCTTCAAGCGTGCCCAGGCAATGCGCGCGTCTTCATAAACCGACGCTTCCGACGGCAACTGGCCCTTGCTCTGGCCGAAGCCGCGGTAATCGATGGCGAGGATGGAAAAGCCCAGCGCGCGCAGCTGTTCGATGCGGAACAGTTGACCGGTGAGGTTCCAGCGCGAGCCGTGCAAATAAAGAATGGCGGGAGCGTCCTTCTTATCCGAAGGCCACCACCATGCATGGATGTTCTGCCCGAGGCCGAACGATGGCCCCTTGAGCTCAAGCTCTTGCACGTCGGACGGCAGGCCGTGGTACCAGCTCGCCGTGCCGGGCTCGATCATGAAGACCAGTTCACGCTCCTTGTGCTGCAGCGCTGCGCAACCGACCGGCAGACCAACGACGATCAGCACCATGCACAGCCAGAAGAACCAGCGGGCCTTGAGCCGCGCCAGGGAGAATGTTCGCATTGAGAAAGGTGTCCGGTGCAGAAGTGAGTGCACCGGCAGTTTGCCATTCATTGGCGGGGCGGGTCCTGCTCTTTTCGGCGAACGGCTTCTGTCGAAGGCCGTCGCCTGATTGGGGACGGTGTCACGCCTCAGGCTGCACCGAACCCTGACTCCGCAGCAGAATCAGTAACCCGAGCCCGACGCCGCCGCGCCACTGACGATCGCGATCCCGGAGCTGGTGCCCAGTCGTGTCGCGCCCGCTTCGATCATCGCCACGGCCGTTGCATAGTCACGCACGCCGCCGGACGCTTTCACGCCAACGCCCTGCCGCACGACCTTACGCATCAGGGCGACGTCTTCCAGGGTCGCGCCGCTGCGGCTGAAGCCGGTGGAGGTCTTGACGAAGGCCACGTTGAGGTCGCGGCAGATCTCGGCAGCGCGGGTTTTCTGCGCGTCGTCCAGCAGGCAGGTTTCGAAGATAACTTTCAGCGGCACCGCGCCACAGGCATCTTTGACGGCAGCGATGTCGTCGCGCACCTCGTCAAACAGGCCGTCCTTCAGCCAGCCGATGTTCAGGACCATGTCGATCTCGCCCGCGCCGGCCGCGATGGCCTGCTTCGCCTCGAAAGCCTTGGTGTCGCTCAGCCCGGCGCCCAGTGGAAAGCCGACCACGGCGCAGACCTTGACGGCCTGGCCTTCCAGCAACGAGGCGGCATAGGGCACCTGGCCAGAATTCACGCACACCGAATAGAATCCGTGCTCTTGCGCCTCGCGGCACAGGGTTGCGATCTGCTCTCGGCTGGCGTCGGCGGCCAGCAAGGTGTGGTCGATGTACTGGGCGAGTGCTGCGGGTTCGATCTTCATGGCCAATCGTTTCCTGATAGTGAGGCGGTAACCAGCGACACGCTTTAAGCTTCATGCCTGAGCGCATCATTTTATGTTGTAAATATAACAATGAATGTTATTTTTTTACCATATCCATTCGACAATCGGAATGCCCGTGGACAGTAAAAAATCCGACCGTATCAAGTTGATCCAGCAAGCCCTGCAAGATCAGAAGGCCATTCACCTGAAGGAAATGGCCGCCCTGCTGGACGTTTCGGAGATGACCCTGCGTCGCGACCTGACCCGGCACCCCGACAAATTCCACCTGTTGGGCGGGCATATCACCCTGGCGTTTGATCCGTCAGAGGCCAGTGATTACAAGGTCACCGAGCAAGGTACCCGCCACGTCGAAGAAAAGCGCCGGGTCGGCAAGCTCGCCGCCGCATTCATTCAACCCGGCGACACGGTATTTTTCGACTGCGGCACGACGATCCCTTTTGTCATCGACTTCATCCCGGACGAGCTGGAATTCACCGCCGTGTGCAATTCCCTCAACGTGTTGCTCAAGCTGCAGCAGAAGCCCAACTGCTCGATCGTGCTGTGCGGCGGCACCTTTCATCGCAAGAATCAGGTGTTCGAGCACCACAGCGAAGCGACCATTCTGGACGGCATCCGCCTGACCTGGGCGTTCGTGTCAGCGGCCGGGGTCAGCGACGAGCTGGGCGTGACCTGCTTCAACTTCAACGAAGTGGAGGTCAAGCAAAAGGTCCTGCGGCAAGCCCGGCACTCCATGTTGCTGGCCGATCATTCCAAATTCGATGCCGTGCGCACGGCGCACTTCGCAACGCTGCAGGACTTTCATGTGGTGGTGAGCGACAAGAAGCTGCCCAAGGTTTATCGGGATTTGATTGAGGGGTATGGGGCGCGGTGGGTGGTGTAATCGGCCCTAAATCTGCGTTGCCTGGACCACCGCATTCGTGAGCAAGCTCACTCTCACAGGGTCGATGTCTATCGCCAGATAAAGCAGCGACCCACGCAACGGTGGTCGCTGCCTGATCACCGATTCAGCAGCACGAGCAAGTTAACTCCCACAGGGTGTCGCGTACAGCCAGATTCCCGCGTCGGATACAACATTTGTGGGAGCGACCGGGGTGGCGCTCCACCTTGCTCGCGAAGAGTCCTTCAGCGTTTCAGATCGCTTTCCAGCTGCAACACCTCTTCAGCGCCCAGATACCCCGTCGTCACGCTGAACGATGCGCTCTCCCCCGCGCCCAACAAACGCACATTGCCTTTGGCCTTTTCCGCCAGATACCCCTCGGGCTCACAGCTCGCCGGCAGCACAAATGCGGCCACCTGCTGATCAGCGTTGTGCAGGATCCACCGCGCCGCGTGATCGAACTGCGCCGGCTGATAGCGCGTGTAGAACGCCGGGCCTTCCGGGTGCTTGAGCAGGAAATGCGCATGGCCCTGGGCGTCCGCGTGCACGCCGTCGAAGAAGCAGACAATCTCCGGATCGTACAACTCAGGCGTGCTCAGGCTCTCCAGCCGCGAAGGGTCTTCCGTCAGTTCGGCCATGTACGCCGACCACGCCGGCGTCGGCTTGACGTGGGCCGGCACGCTGCTGCGAATCCGCGTACGCGCCATGCCCAACGGCTCGACGAAACGTCCGCCGTCGACGTAGGCGTAGTTCATGTGGGCCATATACATCAGCTCCATCGGCTTGCCGGCCAGGTTGCGCACGTCCATGCCGATGTCGAACAGCGCCGAACCCGGGCGCAAGGTCACGCTGGGCCTGGCGCGATAGTGGTCGCCAAAGCCCATCACGTATTCGTACTCGCCGCCGATGCGCAGAAACGCGCCGCCCGCGTCCTCGCCGACTTCCAGCCAGGCACTGTCCATCGGCGCGCAGGGCATTTCACCGTGCAGCGGATGATCGTCTTCCGGCGTCGGGCAGCCGTTGCGCAAAATCCCGCTGTGGAACATGAAGCAGCCGTAGGTGCCGATCACCGTCGGGCTCGGGCGTGGCTGCTCGAACATGTTGCGCATGGTCAGGTCGCAGCCATCGAAGACCGCTGACCAGACCATTTGCCCCTGATACGGCAGCACCACGACCCGGCCGCGATCGTTCTCCAGCGCCAGGGCTTTCACGCCGCTGGGATAGGTCCAGGCCAACACGCGAAAGTCCGCGGATTCAAGCAGCGTCTTTTCATCGCCACTGAACAGCTCCGGGTACAGCGAAATCGTGGTGCGCTTTTCGGCCGTTCTCATGATGCCGTCACCGCGCCCACCGGTGCCTGGGCCGGCAGCGGATCACGCATGCATTTGATGGCGTAGGCGACGATCGCCACAAAGCACAGCAGTGGCACGGTGTAGGCAATCTGCATGTTGCCGCCGGTGGCGTCGGAGAGCAGGCCCTGGAAGATCGGCATCACGCCGCCGCCCACAATACTCATCACCAACAGCGAACCGCCGACACCGGTGTCTTCGCCCAGACCGTCGATGGTCAGGCCATAAATGGTCGGCCAGCATGGGCCCAGGAAAATACTCACGCCAACGGCCGCGTACACCGCGCTGATGTTCGGCACCAGAATCGTGTAGGCCAGCAGCACGATGGCCAGCACGCCGTAGATCGCCAGCACTTTGGCCGGGGACATTTTGCGCATCAGCAGGTTGGCGATCATCTTGCCGACGAAGTAGGCGGCGAAGGTGGTTAGCAGGAACCACGACGCGCTGCGCTCGTTCATCCCGCCCATCTGCATCGCCAGGCGAATGGTGAAACTCCACACGCCCACTTGCGCGCCCACGTACAGAAACTGCGCCAGCACGCCGAAGGTGAAGCGCGGGTTGCGCCACAGACGCGACAGGCTCTGGCCAATGCTGCTCGATTTGACGTTAGCCGTGACCTTGCCCTTGCACGCCGGGAACTTGGTGAACGCGATTAGCACGAACATCAGCACCAGCACCGCGATCATCCATTTGTACGGCAGCAGCGTCGACTGGATCATCTGCAGTTGCTGGACTGCGGCTTCCGAGGCGCTCATCTGCGTCAACTGCTCGCGGGTGGCGTCGGTGTCCTTGAACATCACGAAGCTGCCGACGTACACGCCGGTCATCGCGCCGAACGGGTGGAACGTCTGGGAGATGTTCAGGCGGCGGGTGCCGGTTTCACGCGGGCCCATCAGCGTCGAGTAGGTGTTGCAGGCGGTTTCGAGGAAGGCCAGGCCGGCCGCGATGACGAACAGCGCCATCAGGAACATGCCGTATTTGGCCATCGACGCTGCGGGAAAGAACAGCGAGCAGCCTGCCATGTACAGCACCAGACCGATGAGGATGGTGGTCTTGTAGCTGAAACGTCTGACGACCATCGCCGCTGGAATCGCCACGAAGAAATAACCGAGGTAGAACGCCGATTGCACGAAGGAGGTCTGCACATCGCTGAGCAGGAAGGCTTTCTTGAAGTGGGCGATGAGCACGTCGTTCATGCTCGCGGCCGCTGCCCACAGCGCGAAGCAGCAGCACAGCAGCAGGAAGGCGAACCACGGCGTGCGGTTCAGGTAGAACCCGTCCGGTGATTGTTGGAGCGCGGGCTTTGTCATTGTTGTTCTCCGGGAAGTACAGGGAATACCCCGCCCCACCGATCAGGCGATCGGCAGGGCGCGGCGGCTCAAAGGGTGTCGAGAAAGTGGCCGAACGCGGCAGCGTCCGGGTAGGAACTCTGGGTGCCGAGGCCGGTGACCGAGCAGGCGGAATAGGCCACCGCGCGGGTCATGGCGTTGCGCATGTCGCCGTCTTCGCTCCAGTGGCGGGCGAAGCAACCAATGAACGCGTCCCCGGCGCCCGTGGTGTCGCGTGCATCGACCTTGATGCCTTCGACGCGAAATTCGCCTTCTTCGCCGACGTACAGCGCGCCCTTTTCACCCAGGGTGACGATGACGTGACGAATCCCGTCCTGCACCAGCTGCAGGGCGGCCGCGCGGGCGGATTCGATGGAGTCGACAGTCTGGCCAGTGATCAACGCCAGTTCGGTTTCGTTGGGAATGAAGAAATCCAGCTGTGAAAGGTGCTCGCGGCTCAAGCCCTTCACGGCAGGCGCAGGGTTGAGCAGCACCGGGATGCCGTTGGCCTTGGCGAATTCGATGGCGTAGTAGACGGTTTCCAGCTCGATTTCCAGTTGCAGCACGAGGAGCGTGCAGTCGCGCAAGGCGGCCTGGGCAGCGTCGATGTCCGCAGGTTTCAGGTCCGCGTTGGCGCCTTTGACGATGAGGATGCTGTTGTGGGAATCGCTCTGCACGAAGATCGGCGCCACGCCGCTGGAGACGCCGGGAACGCGCTGGACGAACTGGGTATCGATGCCATAACGCTTAAAATTGGCCAGGGTGTTGTCGGCAAACATGTCGTCGCCGACCTTGCTCAGCATCAACACGTCAGCGCCCAGCTTGGCCGCCGCAACCGCCTGATTGGCGCCCTTGCCGCCGCAGCCCATGGCGAAATTCGGTGCTTCGAGGGTCTCGCCCTGCGCCGGCATCCGGTCGATGTAGGTGATCAAATCCACCATGTTGCTGCCGATGACCGCGATCTTGTTCATGTGTGTGAGTACCTTGTTCACGCGCCGGGCCCGAAAGACGAGCCACCTTCGCGGTTTTATTTTTGTTATTTAAATAACATTTTGTGTGACTATTCAACCTATTTCTTCCAAGGCGGACATGCGGCTTGGCGCCTGAGACACATGTCGTTCAAAGGAAGCGGGTTGGAAGCCCTGAGGCAGAGGGTTTGCAGCCACTGGTCGTACAGACCATGGATTCGCGCAAACGTTTGCGATGAGGAGCAGACAATGCCGAATTTGAACTGTGGGAGCGAGCTTGCTCGCGAAGAGGCTGGGGCATCCGATACAACTGCGGCGGCTGAACTACCGCCTTCGCGAGCAAGCTCACTCCCACAGGTGGGTGTTCACTCCCCAGCCTCGTGGCGCCTGCACACCAGTGGATTTGCTGAATAAAATGGCGATCAACCGAGGTAGCGCGCTTGCCCGCGAAAGCCTGCGGGCCTGGCGCTGATACCACATCAGGAAATAACTACATCAGGAAATACAGCAGCAGAATATTCGCCACCAGCATCGCCAGCGCGGTCGGGATTTGCGCTTTGATCACGGCGTACTTGTCGGACAGTTCCAGCAACGCTGCGGGAATCAGGTTGTAGTTCGCGGCCATCGGCGTCATCAGCGTGCCGCAGTAGCCCGAGAACATCCCGATCGCGGCCATGACCGCCGGGTTGGCGCCGTACATGCCCACCAGCACCGGCACGCCGATACCGCCGGTCATCACCGGAAACGCCGCGAAACCGTTGCCCATGACGATGGTGAACAGCGCCATGCCGAGCACATACACCATCACCGCGACGAGGCGAAAATCCAGGTTGATGTAAGCCGTTGCCAGATGCGCCACGGCCTTGCCGACGCCCGCGTCATTGAACACCAGCCCGAGCATCGCCAGCATCTGCGGCAGCACCAGCGCCCAACCCAGCGCTTCGGTCAGCCGCCGCGATTCGCGCATGGCCTGCACCGGCGTGTCACGGGTCAGCCAGCAGGCCAGGGCCAACGCCACCAGACTGCCAATGCCCAGGGACACGAAGGTGCTGTTGGCCGGGTCCAGCAGAAAGACGTCGCCAAACTTGATGTTCTTCAGCAGCACCGCGCCAATCACCGTCACCAGAGGAATCGCCAGCGCCGGAATGAACAGCTTGTTCTTCAAGCGCCCTGCACTCTCCCGCCGCGCCCGGTCGTTGAGGTTCTCATGCTGACCAAAACCCACGCCGCCGAACCCGGCGATCACCGCCATGACGATCACGCCGACGCCCACCCACACCGGCGGCAGCTTCTCGCCTACCAGAAACGCAATGGCGAACAGGCCCCAGAACAGTCCCGTTGACCAGCGTTTGGGATTGGTCCGATCGGTCGCGGTCATGAACGCGGTGATCGCCAGGATCACGCCCGCCAGCCAGTACAGGTATTGAATGGAAATGATCATCGCGCCAGCTCCTTGTCGACAGCGGAGGCCGGCGGCAGCGCCGTCAATTCATGATTCAGGCGTTGATCGAAACGGTGCAGGCGGATGGCGTGGATGACGAATGCGCAGATGGCTGTCGGGATCCCCCAGAAGGCAATGTGCATCGGGTCGACATCAATGCCGGAGCCGAGCAGGAAGGTGTGCATCAACGCAATCGCACCGAAGGCGACGAAGATGTCTTCGCCGAAGAACAGCCCGACGTTGTCGGTCGCCGCGCACAACGCCAGCAGCTTGATGCGCAATGCCTCGGGCAGCTTGCCGAAGCGCGATTCAGCGGCGCCTTCGGCCATGGGCGCGAGCAACGGCCGCACCATCTGCGGATGGCCGCCGAGGCTGGTCAGCCCCAGGGCTGCGGTGGTTTCACGCACGAACAGATACGCGATCAACAGGCGTCCGGCCGTGGCACCGGTGAACCGGGCGATCCAGTTCTGCGCGTGCAGACGCAGCCCGTGGCGTTCAAGCAAACCGATCACCGCCAGCGGCAGAAGGATGATCAACGGCAGCGTGCGGGTTTTGATGAAGCCCGTGCCGATGGTCGCCAGGATGGTCTCCAGCGGCATGCTCGCGGCAAGGCCGGTGGCCAGGGCGGCGAGCGCCACGACCAGCATCGGGTTGAAACGCAGGACGAAGCCCAGAACGATGACCAGCACGCCAAGCAGCGGCCAGAGGTTAATAGCGGTTTGCATGATGGGGTTCTCGTTGGCAGTGGCGGTACCTTGCTGGGGCACGAATAAGAAACGTGTTCGAGAAACGAGCGGTCGCGGCGCCTGTGCTTAACGAAGTGACAGTGCCGCTGCCCCATGGCACCGCAGTCAACGCCGGGCCGTCCAACGGGAAAAACCCGCTATGGCCCATAAGATTTTCTGTTGCCGGGGTGGCATGCAACCTGCTGTTCCAGTGCTCAGTCTGCACAGGTCGTGCCTGCAACGCTGTGACGCTCCCCCGTCATCATGTAGGTGCGCCGGCGCTCAATTGCTCAAGGAAATCCCTCGGTGAATCTCAAGTTTCTGGAAACCTTCGTCTGGGTCGCGCGGCTGAAAAGCTTTCGTCTGACGGCGGAAAAACTGTTCAGCACCCAGGCCTCCATCTCCAGCCGCATCGCCGCGCTGGAGGACGAAATGGGCGTGCGCCTGTTCGTCCGGGATTCCAGGGGCGTGTCGCTGACGCAAGAAGGAGCGCGCGTGCTCGAATACGCCGAGCACATCATGGACACGATGCAAAGCATGAAGGCGGCGATCAAAGACCCCAGCCAGGTGCGCGGCCGCATCCGCATCGGCGCCATGGATACGGTGATACACACCTGGCTCAGCCCCCTGGTAACACGCCTGATGAAGTGTTACCCGAATCTGGAAATCGAGCTCACCGCCGAGACCGCCAGCAACCTCTGCTCGCAGCTGGAAAAGGGTTATCAGGACATCATTTTCCAGACCGACGTGCTGCGTTTCGACAGCGTGCGCAACGCGGTGCTGGCGCGTTATCCCCTGCGCTGGGTTGTGCCGACCGGCTCGGCATTCGACCGCCCGGACGTGACCCTGGAGGAAATCGCCGAAGCGCGCATCGTCACGTTCTCGCGCAATTCGCGGCCGCACCAGGACATCCTCAACATGCTGCACACCGCCAACATCGTCACGCCACGGATCAACTGCGTGAACTCGGCGTCAGCCATTACCCGGCTGGTGCGCGACGGCTTCGGCATCGGCGCGCTGCCGGTGACGCTGGTGCATGGGGAACTGGCCCAAGGCGCATTGACGCTGATCGAGCACGTCCCGCTGCCGCCGCTGATGGACATCGTCGCCAGTTGGCGCACCGGCGCGGGAATGGAGCTGGTGGAAGACATCGTCAGCCTGACCCGCGAGGTCGTGAGCGCCTTTGCTCAGGAAATGCCGGAGGGGTTTGTGCTCGAGGGCGGACCGGAGTGAGCCGGATCAATACCCTCCTCGCCCCTCCAGCAACGTGTCCAGCAACCAGGTCCCGGCCGGTCCCAGGCTTTTTTGCCGGGACCAGATCACGTCGACCGCCGAGCTGCGCGGCCAGCCCGGCACTTTGAGTTCCTTCAAGCGGTCCTGCCCGCAGGTGCTGACCAGCCAGCGCGGCAGTGCCGACCAGCCGAAACCGAAGATCGCCATGTCCATCAACAGCAGGTAATTAGGTGCTGACCAACTGCGTCGCGCGCCGCTGGGCAGGTCGTCGGTGGGCACGCTCTCGTCGACGATGGTGTTCAGGCGCAACGCCCGATGCTGCGAGAGATGGCGGTAATCGACGGCTTCCTCAGCGGCCAGCGGGTGGTTGTGGGACACGAAGATGCCGAAGTCCGCGCGCTCGACGATGGTCGCGTAGCCCACTTCCGGCGGGTACGACGCCTGGGCGGACAGCAGACCCAACGACGCGCGACCGCTCTGGATCAAGTTGATCGCGTCACCGTGTTCGGCAAACACGCACTCCAGTTCCAGCTCCGGAAAGCGCTGATCGAGTTCGGTCATGCGCGCCTGGAATTCGGCGAACTGGTTGGCGTCGGACAGCACCAGCGTCAAGCGCGGCTCCATGCCCTCGGCCAGACGCCCCGCCGCGCGGCGCAGTGTGTCGGACGCTGCGAGCACGTCCTCGATGCGCCCTTCCAGCGCCCTGCCCGCTTCAGTCAACGCGGGATGGCGGGTCGAGCGGTCAAACAATTCCAGGCCCAGGTCGATCTCCAGCCGCGAAATGGCCTCGCTGATGGTCGACTGGCTCTTGCCCAGGCGCCGGGCGGCGGCGCTGAACGAACCCAGCGCGATGGTCTGGGCAAACGCTTCAAGTGCTTCGGGGGAATAGCTCACGGGTGGATACCTCTGAGGCGCATGCGACGTCGCCATCGGTTTTTCCGATGGGACCGATTTTCACTCTAGCCCATCGCGCCCCGACAATGCACACCTGCCCGCGACAAAGTGATCACCGCCATGCCTCTGCACACCCTCACGCCCCCCAAGACCGCGAAGCCGGTCGTTGCGCCGAAATCCGTCAAAGAACGCGCCCTGCATGCGCTGCTGTTCGAGCTCATCGGCGTGCTGATGTTCGCGCCCGGGCTGGCCTGGGTGCTCGGCCAGTCCATCGGCAAGATGGGCGCGATGACGGTGATGATTTCCACGGTCGCCATGCTCTGGAACATGGTCTTCAACGCCGGGTTCGACCGTCTGCGCGCACGGTTGGGTTTCGTCCTGAATTTCAAGGCGCGGGCGCTTCATGCCATCGGCTTTGAAGCGGGACTGATTTTCCTGGTGGTGCCGATGGTGGCGTGGTGGTTGTCGGTCACATTGCTGGAAGCCTTCCTGCTGGACATCGGTCTGGTGCTCTTGTATCTGCCGTACACGATGCTGTTCAACCTGGCCTACGACGGTGTTCGCGAGCGTCTGCTCGCCCGTCCCCAGCTATGCGCTGCTGATCGATAGCGGCACAATTGGTCTCCCCTAAACCTCCTTCATTGGCTATTCGACGGGTCGCAGCGCGGGCGTAACATTTCGCCACGTCCCGCGGCTTGCGCCGGCAACCTTTGAAAGAGAGCACTGACATGAACCACCGAATCAACTGGGCCCAGAAATCGCCGGAAGCCTACAAAGCCATGGTCGGCCTGGAGACAGCGCTGAGTAAATCCGGGCTGGATCATTCCCTGCTGGAGCTGATCCGTCTGCGGTCGTCGCAGCTCAACGGCTGTGCATATTGCGTGAACATGCACGCCGATGACGCACGCAAGGCCGGCGAAAGCGAGGCCCGTCTGCAAACCCTCAGCGTGTGGGAAGAAACCGAATTCTTCACAGAGAAGGAAAAAGTCGTACTCGCCTGGGTTGAAAGCCTGACCCTGCTGCCTGTGCACCGTGCGCCGCAACATCAGTACGAAGCGTTGCTCAAGCATTACAGCGAAGCCGACGTGGTCAACATTACCTTGGCCGCCGCCACCATCAACGCCTGGAATCGCTTCGGCGTGGGGTTTGCGATGATGCCGAGCTGATTCCCGTTATTGGCCTCACACCCGCAAAAACCGTCCGCTGATCGCCACACCCAACAGCATCACGGCGATGATCATGAACGCCGCGCCGAGGCTGCTGAGGTGGGCGACGAACCCGATGCCAGCCGGCCCCATCAGAATGCCGATGTAGCCCAGCGTCGTGATCGCCGGCACCGCCACGTTCTCCGGCATGGTCTTCTGCCGACCGACCGCGCTGTAAAACACCGGCACGATGTTGGAACAGCCGATTCCCACCAGCGCGTAGCCGCACAGCGCCGCTTGCCAGACCGGGATCAACGTCGCGACGGTCATCCCGGCGGCCGCGCACAGCCCGCCAAACAGGACGATTTTGTGCACGCCCAAGCGCCGGACAATCGGATCGCCGCACAGACGCCCGATCGCCATGGCCAACGCGAATACCGCATAACCGAATCCAGCGTAGGACGGTTCGACGCCGCGCTGGGCGCTGAGGAACACCGCACTCCAGTCGAGCATCGCGCCTTCGGTGAGGAACACCGTGAAGCACATCAAGCCGATGAACAGCACCACGCCCCGGGGAATCGCAAATGCCGGGCCGCCCGGTTCACCGCCGTACGGCAACAAGTGAGGCGCGGCTTTGTACAGCGCAATCGCAATGAACAACGCAACGACGGCCATTGCCAGCCACGGCCAGACGCCGACGCTCAACAACGCCGACACCCCCGCCGCGCCCAGAATCCCGCCGCAACTGAACAGCCCGTGAAACCCGGACATCATGGTCTTGCCGCTGGCCCGCTCGACGATGATCGCCTGAATGTTGGTCACACACCCCAGCGCACCCATGCTCGCGCCGTAGACAAACAGCGTGGCGACCATCAGCGGCACCGAGCTGAGGGTGGCCAATAGAGGCAGACACACACAGGCGATCACGCCCGTCATCACGATCAAACGCCGACAGCCATAACGCACCGTCATCGCCCCGGCCAACGGCATGGAAACGATCGAGCCAATGCCCAGACACAACAGCAACAACCCGAGGCCGGCGTCGTCCAGACCCAGACGGCTTTTCGCATAAGGCACCAGCGGCGCCCAGGCCGACATACTGAACCCGGTGACAAAAAAAGCGATCCGCGTCGAAAACTGCTCCAGCCGCCCCGGTACCACAGGCGCTGCGGTGCTGATGGAAGTCATTGCCGCTCCGTTGAAAACAGCGGCCCGGCATGGCCCGCTCGGGACCAGCCTAACAAAGCTTGAAACAATGCCGAAGAAGGGATGTTGCAGGCAGTGGCCTCAGGAACGCCTCACTCGCCCTCGAAGACATCGACGCGGAGCGTCAAAGGATGCATTCCCACGCGGAGCGTGGGAACGATCGATTGCTTCAGTGGGACCGGCTTCAGCCGGAAAAGAGGCCTGTGCGTACACCCATCATTTTGCAGCGCGGCGCCCAACGCCTTCCCGGCTAAAGCCGGTCCCACTATTCGAACGCGCACCTCGTAGGACCGGCTTTAGCCGGGAAGCCCTTGATCTGCTTTTGATCTGATCTTGATCTTGATCTTCAAACACAAAAGGCCCAGACGACACCAATCGCGACTTTGGTGCAGGCCGAACGCAGACGACGCGCAGTGGGCCGAGCCGCATGGATGCGGCGAGAGCGCCGTCAGGACATGGATGTCCGTTCGGCGCGGGCCCACGGAGCGTCGTCGGAGTGAGGGTATTCCGACGAAGGAGGAACCCAACCAGAAGCAAGCACCCTTGGTTACTTGGGGTGCTTTTCCAAGTAACTCGCCGAAGGCGAAACCCGAGGCCGTTAGGCCGACGCCCTTGATCTTGATCTTGATCTTGATCTTGATCTTGATCTTGATCTTGATGAAGGATCACGCCTTCCAAGGCGACCGCCGAATGATCTCCACAAAATTCAGCGGCTTGAACGTCGGATCCTCATCCACCAACACATCCGCATTCACCGTCCCGAACGTCGTATCAGGCTTATGCCGAAACCCATCAGCAAACGCACACAAAATGCACCCCTTGAAGTCCTCCCCGCGCGGGTGAGCATGGGTCACCACCTCCCGCTGCTCATCACTGAACTCCCCGTAATTGATGCCCAACACATCCATCTCCACGCCCGCCGTCACCAACGCCACGTTCGGCCGCAAATGCTCCGGCACGCCCGGCGTCGTGTGCAGCGCAATCGACAACCACACCTGCTCCACATCCCCCTCGGACAACCCAAACGGCTGCATGAACGCCCGCGCCGCATTGGCCGAATCCACCTCGAAACGCAGGTCCGCACTGCGATGCCGCACCACCAGCCCCACGTCATGAAACATCGCCCCGACGTAAAGCTGCTCGGCGTCATATTTCAGCCCCTTGCGCTCCCCCGTCAGCGCCCCCCACAAAAACACCCGGCGCGAGTGATGGAACAGCAAATCGTCCTCCTGCTCGCGGATGTACTCGGTCGTAGCGCGGGCCAGCGCGCTGTCGGGGATCTTGATGCCAGCAATTGATTGAGTCATGGGAAGTCTCTCCAGCGGCCGCGCCGGTGTGGCGCGTTGAAGAGAAGTCTGGGCGACAGCGCATACCGGCTCAATCGGCACGCGGTCTCGATCTCTGCCAAACGTACATCGTTTACTGCCAACCCACCTGCGGTTTACCAGATTGCTGCGGACCGCCCGCCTGACCTCGGATAAACTCTGCGCCGTTGCAGTGCGCTACGCCTCAAAAAGCGCTTTAAAAAGTGCCCTCAAAGCGCGCCGTCAGAGCCCGCCGATCAAAGCATTCCTGCACCCACACCCAATGCATCGAAAACAAGGAGCCCCCGTGTACAAGGGCGTTGCGTTATCGGTCATGGCCTCCTGCCTGTTCGCGGTCATGTACTACTACACCTCACTCCTCACGCCGTTGAGCGGTGAAGAAATCTTCGGTTGGCGCATGCTGCTGACCCTGCCCTGCGTGACCCTGTTCATGCTCTCCAGCGGCGACTGGAGACTGGCCCGCGCCCTCGGCGTCCGGGTGCGCCAGACGCCTGCATTGCTGGCGGGCATGGCGCTGTCGGCGACGTTGATGGGCGCGCAGTTGTTGCTGTTCATGTGGGCGCCGCTGCACGGCCGCAGTCTGGAGGTGTCGCTCGGGTATTTTCTCCTGCCGCTGACCATGATCCTCACCGGACGCGTGGTGTACGGCGAGCACCTGTCGCACCTGCAGAAAATCGCCGCCTGCTGCGCGCTGGTTGGTGTGGGCAACGAGCTGCTGCGCCTGGGCAGTTTTTCCTGGGAAACCCTGGTCGTCTGCCTGGGTTATCCGCTGTACTTCGTGCTGCGGCGCAAGCTCAAGACCGACAACCTCGGCGGTCTGTGGTGGGACATGCTGCTGATCCTGCCCGTCGCCGTGCTGTTCATCTGCCAGGGCAACCCGTCTGTGGTGGAACAATTCCCACGCTTCTATGTGCTGATTCCGGTACTGGGGGCGATCAGTGCGTCGGCCCTGGTCAGCTACATTCTCGCCAGCCGCCTGCTGGCGTTCAGCGTGTTCGGCCTGCTGAGCTACGTCGAGCCGGTGCTGCTGGTCGGTGTCGCCCTGCTGCTGGGCGAATCCATCGGCCGCGACGAATGGATGACCTACCTGCCCATCTGGCTGGCGGTCATGGTCCTGGTGGGGGAAGGCGCCAAGCATGTGTTGGCCCAGCGCCGACGCAACAGCGTGTGAATTGAAGTTTGCGCCTTAGCAGCGTTAATGACCGAACCGCGCCAGCTGCATCTCCTGCAAGCGGCTCAGCGTGCGTCGAAACGCGAACGCCAGATAGCCTTCGGTGTACAGCTCGGCCATCGGCATCGCGGCTTCGATGTACAGCGGCACCTTGCGGTCATAACACTCGTCCACCAGCGCAATGAAACGCCGCACGCCATCGTCATAGGGCGACAGCTGCGGCAGTTCGCGGTCCCCCGCGGTGACCTGTTCAACGCCATCCTCGGTACCACGGGCAATGCGCCCCTCGCGCTGGGGGGCGCTCAACGCCGGCACCTCACTCAACAAAACGGCCTTGTAGCGATCGCACAGCTCAATGAAATCCATCGCCGCCAGCGGTTGCTCGCACAAGTCGGCATAGCGGCACCAGACCACCGTTCGACTGCTGCGCACCACCGGCACATGGCGACGACCCAGCGGCACCGGCTGAATCGACACCGACTCGCCGCTGCTCAACGTCTCGAACACCTCGACCAACGCGCTCGGCCCCTGCTCCGTCTTCACCCAGTAGCGCTGCTGCGCCTGACCGGGATGCAGCCGGTGGTCCTCGCCGCCGTCGACCGACACCACCTCCATGAACTGGTTGATCGCCGTGATCGCGGGCACGAAACGCTCGCGGTTATGACCCGTGGCGTACAGCTGCTCGGGCAATTGATTGGAGGTGCACACCAGCACCACGCCCTCGTCGAACATTGCGCGCAGCAGGCCGCCGAGAATCACCGCATCGCCGATGTCGTTGACGAACAACTCGTCGAAGCACAACACGCGCACGTCCTGGGCCAGTTCCCGCGCCAGCACCTGCAGCGGTTTGGCCACGCCGGTGAGCTGGAACAGGCGTTGATGCACCCATCGCATGAAGTGATGAAAATGCTGGCGCCGGGCCGGAACCTGCAGGCTGTCGTAAAAACGGTCCATGAGCCAGGTCTTGCCGCGCCCCACCGGGCCCCACAGGTAAACGCCTTTGACCGCGCCGCCGCGCTTGCCATCATTCAGCGCCTGCCAGCACGCCTGCAAGTGCAGCGCGGCATTGCGCTGCGCCTCGTCCGGCTGAAAATCCCGGGCATCAACGGCCTGCTGCCAGGCTTCAAGTGGAGACAGAACGGTCATCGAAACGCTTCATTCGGCAGTGGAAGATTGATCGTGGCGTCTGGAATAAGAGGCGCCCAGCAGATAAAAACAGCCGCCGGCAATGATGAACGCCGCCAGCATGTAAAACATGAAATGCGCCGACCGGGTCGCCAGGGCGAAACCGCACAACACCGGCCCCAGTGCGCCGCCGAGGTTGGAGAGGTTCTGCGCGCCGTAATACATCCCGCGCAAATGGGTCGGCGCGATGCGGTCGATGAACATGTACTCGGCCGGGAACACGATGATCTCGCCGAGGGTGAACACCGCCACCGCCAGCGACCAGTGCAGCACCGTGGTCGAAAGCGCAAACCCGACCACGCCCATCAGGAACAGGCTGAAACCTGCGGTCAGCCACTGGTTCAGGTACTGATGGCTGATGCGTTTGCCGACCAGGTACTGCAAGCAGATCACCACCGCCGCGTTTACCGCGACCACCGAGCTGATGACCTGATAGGTGAATTCCGGCGTGCTGGTGGTGACCAGGTATTGCGACAGGTACGCGGTGAACTGCCCGAACACCACCGCGCTGAGCACGCCGCCGACGGTGAAGCACACCAATCGGTAGTCCTTGAGCAGGATGCGTCCGACGGCGATGAAGGAAACTGGCGCATTGGCCGGGTCCGCTGAACTCAGCTTGGGGTCCCCGTACATTGCGTAGACCAGCAAGAAGCCCAGGCCCAGCGCCGCCGACATCACAAATGGCAGCTTCATGTTCCAGTGGGCCAACCCGGCGCCAATGAACGGCCCGACCGCATAGCCGATGTTGATCAGCGTGTAGCGCACCGAGAAGACTTTGCTCTGATCGCCCACCGGCAACAGCTTGCCGAACGCCGCCTTGACCACGATATCGATGACCGAATACGCGAAATTGAACGACACCAGAAACAGGAAAAACAGCCACAGCTTGTTGGTCACGCACATGCCGATGAAGCCGGCGACGAAGAACCCGGTGAAGCACAGAATCAACCGGTAGCTGGACAGTTTGTCGGTGAGGTAGCCGCCGTAGAGGCTCAGCAACGAGCCGACAATCAGCGCCCCGCCGACGACCATGCCGATGTCGCTCATGCTCAATACGAAATTCGAAGACAGGTAAATCACCAGATACGGCAGGGTGATCGCCCTGCCCAGCGTCAGAAACAACGACGACGAAAGCAGGAGATTGACTGAAGCCGGGTAGTGTCTGAGCGCAGCGAGCATCCGTGTTCTGTCCTTCGTGACGTGCCGAGCCTTGATCACAGGAATCGGCGAGCTGTTTGAGTCAAACATCGTTACACAATCGGCCGCGACAGGACACCTGAAGAATGAGTGGACCTGGCAGGGTGCGGCATTTCCCCAACTGGCCGTCTGCGTTCACATTCCGTAACATCCCCTCCTTTTGCACGCCGCCCGCTAGGTACTCAATGAAACCCGCCCGTCTTCGCGCCGATGTCCTCGCCGGACTCACCACCTCTTTCGCTCTGGTGCCCGAGTGCATCGCCTTCGCGCTGGTCGCGCACCTCAATCCACTGATGGGCCTGTATGGGGCCTTTATCATCTGCACGCTGACCGCTCTGTTCGGCGGGCGTCCCGGCATGGTCTCGGGTGCGGCGGGTTCGATGGCCGTGGTCATCGTGGCGCTGGTGGTGCAGCACGGCGTGCAGTACCTGCTGGCGACGGTGTTGCTGGGCGGCTTGGTGATGATCGCGTTCGGATTGCTTAGGCTGGGCAAGCTGGTGCGGATGGTGCCGTATCCGGTCATGCTCGGGTTCGTCAACGGCCTCGCGATCGTCATCGCCATGGCGCAGCTGGAGCATTTCAAAAGCGGCGAAACCTGGCTCAGTGGTACGCCGCTGTACCTGATGATTGGCCTGGTGGCGATGACCATGGCGGTGGTGTACCTGCTGCCGCGCCTGACCCGATCGGTGCCGCCGGCGCTGGTCGCCATCCTCGGCGTCGGTCTGCTGGTGTATCTGTTCGACCTGCCGACGCGCACCCTCGGCGACATGGCGCACATCGCCGGCGGTCTGCCGGCCCTGTCGCTGCCGGACGTGCCGTGGAATCTGGAGACCCTGCGCATCATCGCGCCCTACGCGATTTTGATGGCGCTGGTCGGCCTGCTGGAAACCCTGCTGACCCTGAACCTCACCGATGAAATCACCGAAAGCCGCGGCTACCCCGACCGCGAGTGCGTCGCCCTCGGCGTCGCCAACCTGGCGTCCGGCCTGTGCGGCGGCATGGGCGGCTGCGCAATGATCGGCCAGACCGTGATCAACCTGAGTTCCGGCGGCCGCGGTCGCCTGTCCGGCATCGTCGCCGGCGTGATGATCCTGATGTTCGTGCTGTTCCTCTCGCCCCTCATCGAGCGCATTCCGCTGGCGGCGCTGGTCGGCGTGATGTTCGTGGTCGCTCAGCAGACTTTCGCCTGGGCCTCCCTGCGGGTGCTGCGCAAAGTGCCGCTGAACGATGTCTTCGCAATCATCGCCGTGACCATCGTGACTGTCCTCACCGACCTGGCCACGGCCGTGCTGTTCGGCATCCTCATCGCGGCGCTGAACTTCGCCTGGCAACAGGCCCGCGAGCTGTACGCCGACAGCCACATCGAGCCCGACGGCAGCAAGATGTATCACCTCCACGGCACGCTGTTCTTCGCCTCCACCACGCCATTCCTCGATCAGTTCGATCACCTCAACGATCCGCAGCAGGTCACGCTGGATTGCCGACATCTGATCTTCGTGGACTATTCGGCGATCGCCGCGCTGAAAACCCTGCGCGAGCGGTATCAAAAGGCGGGCAAGCACCTGCGCGTGGTGCATCTGTCGGAGCGTTGCAAAAAACTGCTCAAGCGCGCGGGCGTGCAGCACGCTTGAGGCGAGTCACCCGCCGAATGATGGGCGGCGCAGGGCCTGAAGGCTCGGCACTGCGCGTCAGGTAACTGGCGCAGGGCTCATCCAGCGACGAGGGATCGCCACTTTTCTGCGCACCGGCCAAGCATTTGTTCCAAAAAGACTCACTTCTTGTACACAACCCGCCGCATAGTCTTTTCATAATCATCCGCAACGCCCTCACATTCAGGCCCCAAGTGGCGCAAGGCCAGCCGCCCGGGGCAACTTGACCACTTGATCAGCTCCGTGGCCCGGTAATTGCTCCGGGCAAGCCATCAGCACTGTTCCGTTCTGGTTGTGCGCTTTGGTTTTGCGGAGTTTTCTATGCCTGTCTGGCGAAAGAGTATTCAGTGGCAGCTGACACTGAGCATGGGGGCCGCGCTGGTGATCAGCAGCCTGATCGTGATCGCCATCTACGCCTTCGCGTTGAACAAACTGACCGACCGCTACCTGCTGCAGCAGGCGATGCCAGCCAGCGTCGACGCGATCCGCAACGATCTCGAACGGTTACTGGCGGCTCCCCTGACGGCAGCCAGCGACATCGGTGACAACACGCTGGTTTCCGAATGGCTCGCCAACGGCGAGGATGCCGCCCAGCAGCCTGCATTCATTCGTTATCTGGCGAAGGTGCAGCAACAGCACAACGCGCTGACGACCTTCATCGTCGCCAAGGACAGCGGCCACTACATCACCAACAAAGGCGCCGATCGCACCCTCCAGCGCGGCCCGGCGGAGAACGGCTGGTTCTACGGGTTTCTCGACAGCAACAAGCAGCGCTCGCTGGAGATCGATATTGATGCCACGACCAAGGTGCCGACGCTGTTCATTAATCAGCGCATCGAGCACAACGGCACCGTGGTCGGCGTGGCCGGACTGGGTTTCAGCATGAGCGCGCTGTCGCAGATGGTCCGTGACTTCCACTTCGGCGAGCACGGCCAGGTGTATCTGGTCAGCCAGGACGGACAGGTCAAGGTCCACCCGAACGCCGAGCTGAACGATCGCCAATCCCTCACCCAATTGGTGGGCGACGCTGCAGCGCGCAACCTGCTGGCAGGCAACGGAAACGGTCAGGCGCTGGAATTCGAACGCAATGGCGAGGCCTACGTGGCGGTCGCCAAACCCGTCGCCTCGCTGGGGTGGACGCTGGTGAGCGAGGTGCCACTGGCCGAAGTCTATGGCCCGGCCAAGGATGCGTTGAGGACCATTTCGGCGATCAGTCTGGCGGTGGTGTTGTGCTTCCTCGGCTTCGTCGCCTGGATTGCCCGCGGCATTGTCCGTCCGATCCAGCAGGTGACGACGGCGCTGGTGGACATCGGCGGCGGCCAGGGCGACCTGACCCGACGTCTGGATGACAGCCGTGCGAACGAGCTGGGCGATCTGGCCCGTGGCTTCAATCGATTCATCGAAAGCCTGCGTTTGCTGATCGGCGATGCGCTCAGGACCAGCGAGCAATTGCGCCACAGCGTGGTGGACGTCACCCGCGTGGTCGACAGCACGTCCACCCGTGCGATGCAGCAACAGCAGATGACTGACATGGTCGCCACCGCCGTTCATGAAATGGGCCTGACCGTGCAGGAAATCGCGCGAAATGCGGGCGCCGCTGCCGACGTCTCGCGTAGTACCCATCAGGAAGCGATGTCCGCGAAAAAGGTGGTGGGTGAATCCCTCGGGCATATTCAGAGCATGTCCGACGGCGTCGGCACGGCGGCTGGCGCGGTGGAAACCCTGGCGACGCAGATTTCCACCATCGATCAGGTGCTCAGTGTCATTCGCAGCATCTCCGAGCAGACCAACCTGCTGGCGCTGAACGCGGCCATTGAAGCGGCCCGTGCCGGCGAGATGGGCCGGGGCTTCGCGGTGGTCGCCGATGAAGTTCGCACCCTCGCCGGCCGTACCCAGAGCGCCACCTCGGAGATCCAGCAAATGATGGGCGAGCTCAAGAGCGGCGCCGACCAGGCTGTCACCTCGATGCGCGCCGGACAAGCCGCGAC
Source organism: Pseudomonas sp. GW821-FHT02H06 (assembly GCF_059421525.1). Lineage (NCBI taxonomy): Bacteria > Pseudomonadati > Pseudomonadota > Gammaproteobacteria > Pseudomonadales > Pseudomonadaceae > Pseudomonas > Pseudomonas sp. GW821-FHT02H06. The sequence goes on along the minus strand of NZ_JBWKVD010000010.1, from coordinate 129,792 downwards.
CGGCACCGGCGTCGAAGCCAGCCGTCGCACCGGTAATTCGCTGGATGCGATTGCCGGCCATGTCGAAGAACTCACCGATCGCAACCAGCAGGTCGCCGCCGCCACCGAGGAACAAAGCACCGTGACGGAAGAGATCAACCGCAACGTGCAAGGCATTGCCGACCTGGCGCAGTCAACGGTCAGCGATGTCAAAGCCTGTCGGGAAGATTGCCTGAAGCTGTCGGAACAGGCCGAACACCTTGGGGCGCAGATGGCGCGCTTCCGTCTCTGAACACGGTCACGGTGCGCAGGCGCGCAGAATAGCCTCGGTCGCCACCACCTGCGCGTACTCACCGTGCAGGTTGGCCAGCGACATGGCGTGGATGTCCTCGGCAGTGCGTGGCTGACCGAAGAAGTCCGCGCCGTCGAAGGTGAAGCAGGCGTCATGGGGCACGATGACCTCAAAACCGAGATTGCCGCCGGTGCGCGCGGTCGACTCCACGGAGTTGTTGGTCACCACGCCGACAATCACCACCTGATTGATCCCGTCCGCACGCAACCAACCTTCCAGCGCCGAATGGCAGAACGCATCGGGCACCTGTTTGTGCAGCTCGCCTTCGTCGTCCCACGGCATAAACGCCGGTTGAAACTCGACACCTGATTGCTGCGGCCAGAACACCGACTCCGGTGAGCGGGAGAAATGCCGCACATGAATCACCGTGCGCCCGCTGTCGCGCCAGGCGCTCAGCAGTTCCAGCATCCGCTGCTCGGCGTCAGGGTTGTTGCGTCGCCCCAGCTTGGGGTGGTTGATGCCCTGCTGCATGTCGATGAGGACCAGCGCGGCTTTCGGTTGGATGTCCACTGCTCTTCCTTTCATGACTGGAGGGGCGTACCCCGCTTTGCTGATCGTTTGACGCTGAATTCACTGTGACCGCACTCTCTGTAGAAGTGAGCTTTCTCGCGATTCCATTTTTTCAGCAACATCAATGTCTGCTGAAAGAACCTCTTCGCGGGCAAGCGCGCACCTACAGATATTTTGTCGCTCACTGACCGCAATCGCGAGCAAGCTCACTCCTACAGGGGCTGCGTCAGCAGCTATTGTTAGCCTAATTAAACGGCACTGAAATGCCGCGCCTATTGCTGTTCGGCGAACTGCTCGATGATGAAGTCGACGAATGCACGGGTCTTGCCCGGCAGTAGCTTGTGCCCACTGTAATAGATGGAAATGTTTCCGTCCTCGACATACCACTCCGGGAGCACCCGTTGCAGCGCACCGCTGCGCAGGTACGGCAGGGCAAACGGCATGCTCACCAGCGCGACGCCCAAACCCTGACTCGCCGCGCGGCAGGCAGCCTCGGAATCACTCAGGGTCATGCGCACCCTCATGCGCAACGGGCTTTGCTAATGACTGCGATGGCTCAACGGCCAGGACCGAATCCGCCCGGTTTGCGGCGAACGGATCAGAATGCCGTCGCAGTGGTGCAAATCGTCCGGGTGTGTGATGCCGTCGTGGGCGTGCAGCCATTCCGGAGACGCCACCAGCACGCGGTGAGCGGGCGCCAGTTTGCGCGCGACAACGCCCTGGGGCAGATCGAAGCCACCGCCGATGGCGGCGTCGAAGCCCTGCCCGATCAAATCCACTTGCCGGTTATCGAAATGCCAGTCCGGGGTGATAGCCGGGTAGCGCTGCAGAAAATCGGTCAGCAGCGGCACTACATACAGGCATCCGAATACAGTGCCGACGCTGACTTTCAACGTGCCGGCGGGACTGCCCTCGGCGCTGGCCAGGTTGGCGACAGCGCTCTGGATGGTGTTGAGGCTGGCGCTGACTTCGCCGAGAAACCGATGGCCCGCTTCTGTGAGCGTCAACTTGCGCGTGCTGCGCTGGAACAGTCTCACGCCCAGCTTCGCCTCAAGCTTGGCGACACTCTTGCCCACGGCGGCAGGCGTCAGGCTCAGGCGGCGCGCCGCCTCGGCAAAGCTGCCGACCTCGGCACTGCGCACGAAGCATTCGATGCTGTTGAAGTTCTCCATCGCACTCACTCACAACTTCCGGTTTACACAGACTATCTTGATTACCGGCTACCGCGCGGGTAATCGTCGACAGATACTTGTGTCCATCCACCCACTCCTCACATTCATCGGAGATCGACATGACGCATCCCACCAATTTGATCGGCAAAACAGCACTGGTCCAAGGCGGCTCACGCGGCATCGGCGCTGCGATCGTCAAACGGCTGGTCGAACAAGGCGCAGCAGTGGCCTTCACCTTCGTCAGCTCGGAAGCCAAGGCGCAGGAGTTGCAGGACAGCATCATCGCAGCCGGCGGCAAAGCCCTGGCCATCAAGGCCGACAGCGCCAACGCCGAAGACATCCGCAGCGCCGTCGCCAAGACCGTTGGAACGTTCGGCGGCCTCGACATCCTCGTCAACAACGCCGGTGTGCTGGCCATTGCGCCGCTCGAAGCGTTCACCCTCGAAGATTTCGACCGAACCCTGGCCATCAACGTACGCAGCGTGTTCATCGCCAGTCAGGAAGCGGCGCGACACATGAAAGAAGGCGGTCGCATCATCAACATCGGCAGCACCAACGCCGACCGCATGCCCTTCGCCGGTGGCGGCGTCTACGCCATGAGCAAGTCGGCGCTGGTCGGCCTGACCAAAGGCCTGGCCCGCGACCTCGGCCCGCGCGGCATCACCATCAACAACGTCCAGCCCGGCCCGGTCGACACCGACATGAACCCGGCGGACAGCGACTTCGCTGAAACACTGATGGGCCTGATGGCCGTCCCGCGCTACGGTAAATCCGAAGAAATCGCCGCTATGGTCGCCTACCTCGCCGGCCCCGAAGCGGGCTACGTCACCGGCGCCAGCCTGACCATCGACGGCGGCTTCGGCGCCTGATCCCGGCGCTCTCGCCATCAACGCAAAGCCCCGGGCCATGGCAAGGAGTCGGGGCTTCGCGCTTTTTGCTTAACCGCATGAAAATTCTGAAAAAAAGTTTTGCCTTCGCCAAAGCTTTCGACTACATTAGCGCGCCTCGACAGACTGAACGTCTGAAGAGATACGGTGAAGTGTCCGAGTGGCTTAAGGAGCACGCCTGGAAAGTGTGTATACAAGAAATTGTATCGAGAGTTCGAATCTCTCCTTCACCGCCACATTAAAAAGATCCCCGCAGCGCTTATGGCGTGCGGGGATTTTTGTTTGTGTCTCTCGACACATTTCGTCTATGTGGGAGTGAGCTTGCTCACGAAGACGGCATGTCGACCGCCAGATCTTCTCCGGCCAAAACTTCTCTTCGCGAGCAAGCTCGCCCCCCCAGTTCCTGCATCGACTGGTAGACCAGTGATGTGTCTGCTCTTGCCCCGCGCCACCCCACCCAGCAAACGACCACGTGACCCCACCCACCGGACTAACTAGAATCGTCCCGCGTTGATTTTTCCACGCAAAGCGTCGGAAAAATCGCCATTTGGGTGTCTGAGCAGCTAAGGTCTACCCGTCGTACTGTGTGAATGAATTCAATTCCCGTACACGACTAGCGCTACACCCAAAAAAAACAGTCCGTATTCCGGCCCCCATTGCGCACCCGCGAGAGACACACGCAGGGTGCGAATTCGCAGGAGAAGGTGATGAATGGCATCGGTAAACGTTTGCGCCAAGAAAGAAAACGTCTGAAATTGACACAAAGCGCACTGGGCGCCATCGGTGGCGTGGAAGCCAACGCTCAGGGGCATTACGAAAGCGGGCAGCGACTGCCCAGGGCGGATTATCTGTTCAAGATCGCCGCCGCCGGCGTGGACATTACCCGCGTCGTCACGGGAGTAGAGGCCTCGGCCCGCGTTGAATTGCCCTCGTTTTCGACGATGCAGACCCATGAGGAGTCGGAGAGTGAAGCCGATCTCGACAGCTCGGAAAGCATGGTGAAAATCATCAGCCAATTGCGCCAGAGCCTGTGGATCACGGCGAATGCGTTGTGCGAAGTGACCCGACTGGTTGACTCCGAAGCGCCGCGCTCGAGCGCCGATCATGTCGAAGATCACCTGAAGGTGTTGCAGGGCGACGCTGACATGTTCGCGGCCCTGGCGTTGGCGAAAGTCCAGAAAGCCGCCCACGAAACCCACTGATCCCGATCAGGGTCACTGACAACCGCACCTCCCGGATGGTAGCCTTGCGCCATCCAGGGAGGTTTCGATGATCAGATTTCCAGCATTGTCCGCAGCGGTCATCACGTTGCTCTTGTGCGACGTGACGCACGCCGACGTATTCAAGTGCGTCGCCGCCAACGGCGCGATCAGTTTCGCCCAAAGCCCTTGCCCGACCTACGTGGGCGAATCCACAGCTCTGCGCCCGCCTCCGTCTCGACTTTCCAGCGAATGGGAGGAGACCGACTTCCCCTATCGCCTGAACAAGAACGCTACCGAGATTTTGCAGGTCAGCCGGCGCAGAAAGCTGATCATCACCAACGAGCGGGAAATCGCCGATCGCCTGCAAAGCATTCGCCCGCCTCCCCCTGGCCTGCCCTCGACGTACGTCGCCCCTCGCTATGAAAGCGCCTGCTTCGATCCTTCCGGCGGCCGTGTTCGTCAGCCCGTCAAAAGCGGACTGATGAAATCCTCGGGAAACTGACTGCGCACCGCTGCTCACCACTTGCAGCTTGTCGCTTGTCGCTTGTCGCTTGTCGCTTGTCGCTTGTCGCTTGTCGCTTGTCGCTTAAGGCTTGCCGCTCACCATTACTTCTCAATTTTCTGAACTAAGTTTTTACCGGCGCCGATGTGACGCCCCGTGAGAGCTGCTTACAGTCGGGCCCCATCGCCAGAATCACAAAAACGAGCCGGCCATGACCTCCACCGACACCCGCCACGACGCCGTTCAACACGCCGCACAAGCGCTGATCGACGCGTTCGCCCGCAACGACACCGAGACCTACTTCGCCGCATTCGCCGAAGACGCCACCTTCCTCTTTCACACCCTCCCCGCCCCCCTGCTGTCCCGCGCCGCTTACCGCGATGTGTGGGCGGGCTGGCAGGCAGACGGCTTTGCGGTGCTTGGTTGCCAATCGCGCAACGTGCACATCAGCGTCCAGGGTGATGTGGCGATTTTCATGCACGACGTCGACACCCACGTCCGCTTCGGCGATGAAGAAAGCCATTTCAGCGAGCGCGAAACCATTGTCTTTCGGCAATATTGCGCGCGCTGGCTGGCCTGCCACGAACACCTGTCGGTGAAAACGGGCTAGCCCGGACGTGCCATCAAATGGCGAGTGGCCCTGAGAGACTGCCGCCCGCACAACCACTGCTTGACCTGATTCATGGTCGCAATGCCGACCACTGCCAATGCCACGATCGGGTTCACCGGTCGAGACAACGGGCCAGCGCTTGTGCGCCGGGCTTATAACAACACGACAGCGCGCAGGAACATCCCATGGCTCACCCCACCACCACGATCGAAACCTTCGGGGTCGAACAGATCCCTGACCATCAGCGCGACGCTGCGCCCCTCGACTTGTTTCGTCTGACCTTTGGCGGCGCCAACACCTTCGCCACCGCCGTGCTCGGCAGCTTTCCGGTGCTGTTCGGCCTGTCGTTCCAGGCCGGCGTCTGGTCAATCCTGCTGGGGGTCGTGCTCGGGTCGATCATCCTGGCGCCAATGGGTCTGTTCGGCGCCCTCAACGGCACCAACAATGCGGTTTCTTCCGGCGCGCACTTTGGCGTTCACGGGCGCATCGTCGGCTCGTTTCTGTCACTGCTCACGGCGGTGGCGTTCTTCTCGCTGTCGGTCTGGAGCTCGGGCGATGCGTTGATCGGCGGCGCCAAACGCATGGTCGGCCTGCCGGAAAACGACTTCACCCTGGCGTTGGCCTACGGCGTTTTCGCCGTGCTGGTGCTGGTGGTGTGCATCTACGGTTTCCGCTTCATGCTGTGGGTCAACAAGATCGCGGTGTTCGCTTCAAGCCTGTTGTTCCTGCTCGGCCTCTTTGCGTTTGGTGGCAGCTTCGATGTGGGCTTCGCCGGCACGGTCAATCGTGGCAGCGAGGGCTTCTGGGCGGCGTTCATCGGAGCGGCGCTTCTGGCGATGAGCAATCCGGTGTCGTTCGGCGCATTTCTCGGTGACTGGTCGCGCTACATCCCACGCCAGACATCGAAAAAACGCATCATGGCGTCAGTGTTTCTGGCACAGATCTGCACGCTGATTCCGTTTCTGTTCGGGCTCTGCACGGCGACCATCGTGGCCACCCTGGCGCCGCAGTACATCACCGACAACAACTACGTCGGCGGCCTGCTGGCAGTCTCGCCCAGCTGGTTCTTTCTGCCGGTGTGCCTGATCGCGATCATCGGCGGGATGTCGACCGGCACGACGTCGCTCTATGGCACCGGGCTGGACATGTCGAGCATGTTTCCGCGCCTGCTCAATCGTGCTCAGGCAACGATTCTGATCGGCATCGCGGCCATCGCTTTCATCTTCATCGGCCGTTTCGCGTTCAATCTGGTGCAAAGCGTCTCGACCTTCGCGGTGCTGATCGTCACCTGCACCTCGCCGTGGATCGTCATCATGGTGCTCGGCCTGATCGTTCGCCGTGGCTTCTATCACCCGGCGGACCTGCAAGTGTTCACGCGGGGCCAGAGCGGCGGCCATTACTGGTTCGAACACGGCTGGAACTGGCGCGGCCTGGGCGCGTGGCTTCCGAGCGCGGCGGTGGGCCTGTGCTTCGTCAACTTGCCAGGGCAGTTTGTCGGTCCACTGGGCAATCTGGCGGGCGGCATCGACATCAGCCTGCCGATCACCCTTGGCCTGGCTGCGCTGCTGTACATCACCTTGCTGCGCACCTTTCCGGAACCGGTTGGGGTGTATGGCCCCCACGGCCCTCACCCGCTGCTGGGCGATAACGCACACCGGAACGTGAAGAAGCCGATGGCGATCGATTGATATTCCGACGCCGTTGACCGAGGGCTCGCTGCAAAGCGGGCCCTTTTTGTTCGGCGGCCTGCACACGGGGCTACCCCGACCGACGGGGCGTGTGCCGCTGGCGCCAGTGATTTACATCACGCACAATCGCCCCTCACCTCAGCATCCCACCCACAGCAACACGTCAGCTCGACCCACAGGAGATCACCCCCGCATGAACGCAAACGACTGGACCGAAGCTGCCTTGGCGAAGTACATCGTGACCAATCCGATGTTGCAGGCTGAGATCCAGGATTTGAGCCCGAAAGAGCAGCAACAGCAGACCCTCTGGGCCTTCGAAGACGAAGCCGAAAATCTGGGGATCCCGACCTGGGAGCTGGCGCTGACTTTCATTGCCGAAACCCCCGAGCAGTTGAAGGAGTTGCGCCTTGCTGCACACAAGGAAGCGGCCGAGGCACTCGACATGGACTGGGAAGAGTACTGCGAACTGAACGAAGTCGAGGTTTAACCGCGCGCTCTCCGCTTGATCTCAGGGTCGCCAGGCCTGGCGACCCGCCCCCTGACTTGCCAGTCATCCTTTGCGCTTTACCTTGCCCTGCCGGGTGGGTAACGTCTGCGCCACTTCAAAACAAAAAAGGACTCGCTCCATGAGTGATTTGGTCGCCTATCAACTGGATGACGGCGTTGCGACGCTGACCCTGGCCAACGGCAAGGTCAACGCCATCAGCAACGAGGTGGTCGCCGCGTTCAATGCCGCACTCGACCGCGCCGAGCAGGACCGCGCCGTGGTGATCATCACCGGCCAGCCGGGGATTCTCTCGGGCGGGTACGATCTGAAAATCATGACCTCGTCGCCGGAAGCCGCCATGGCCCTGGTCGCCGAAGGCTCCACGCTGGCGCGGCGCATGCTGTCGTTCCCGTTCCCCATCGTGGTCGCGTGCGGCGGCCATGCTGTCGCGAAAGGTGCCTTCCTGCTGCTGTCGGCGGATTACCGCATCGGCGTTGAAGGTCCGTTCAGCATTGGTCTGAACGAGGTGCAAATCGGCATGACCATGCACCACGCCGGCATCGAACTGGCCCGTGACCGCCTGCGCAAAAGTGCCTTCGGCCGCTCGGTGATCTGCGGCGAGATGTTCGACCCCAAGGGCGCGCTGCAAGCCGGCTTCTTCGACAAAGTGGTCGCTCCGGAAGAACTCACCGAAGCCGCGCGTACCGTCGCGCTGCAGATGAAGAAGATCAACATGCGCGCCCACAAGCAGACCAAGTTGAAAGTGCGCAAGGAATTCCTCGAGACCCTCGACCGGGCGATCGAGCTGGATCGTCAGATCCCGCTCTGAGGCATCACCGACAACGCGCTGCATTCCCCTGCAGCGCATCCCCTCGAAACATCCCGTTAAATTCCTGACCCTCCGCCCGGCCCGTGGCCGATTGCCGATTCCAGTGCACATCCGTACACTGCGCGGCTTTTCGCCTACCGGGTGGTTTTTGCATGCTGTTCGTATTGCGTATGTTGTTGATGGGCCTGCACTTTCTTGTCGCTGGCGCGCTGGGGCTTTTGCTTGGCTTGTGCCGCCCGTTCAACCCTGACAACAGCCGCCTGTGTGCTCGCCTCTACGCCCTCCCCGCCATGGGGATTCTCGGGCTGCGCCTGAATGCGCAGCTCAGCCCGCAGTTCGAGCACGCCAGGCCTTGCGTGATCATCTGTAATCACCAGTCCAATTACGATCTGTTTGTCCTCGGCAACATCGTGCCGCCGCGCACGGTCTGCATCGGCAAGAAGAGCCTCAAGTGGGTGCCGTTCTTTGGCCAGCTGTTCTGGCTGGCGGGCAACGTGCTGATCGATCGCGGCAACCCGCAGCGGGCACGCCGCGCCATTCTCCAGACCACCGAAACCCTGCAGCACAAAGACACTTCAATCTGGGTGTTCCCCGAAGGCACACGCAACGAAGGCGCGGAATTACTGCCGTTCAAACGCGGCGCATTTCAAATGGCGATCGAGGCCGGCGTGCCCATCGTGCCCGTGTGCGTAAGCACCTACGTGCGCAGCATGGATTTGAATCGATGGAACAGTGGCGAGGTGATCATCCGCACGCTGCCCGCGATCCCGACAGCGGGCCTGACCAGCGAAGACATTCCGCAGCTCATCGGGCTCTGTCACGGCAAGATGCAGATCTGCATCGCCAGCATGGACGCGCAGGTCCGCGGGTCCGCTGCTGCCATCCGAACAGACGCTGAACAGCACTGAAAAAACCTGCGAACTCGTTTAAATCCGCCGACTCTGATCAGGGAGCGCGCTAAGCTGCGCGTCAGTTTTTCCTAAAAGAAGAAGCAGACATTATGGGTCGAGTGGTTGCCGCTGCCGTTTACAGTGCCGGAAAGAAAGTCACCAACATCTCCCTCGACGAAGGCGCGGCCTGGGCGGCGAAACCCGGGCATTTCGTCTGGATCGGCCTTGAGCAGCCAGACCTCGAACAACTGACCACGCTGCAGCGGCAGTTCAATCTGCACGAACTGGCCATCGAAGACGCGCTGGAAGTCCACAGCCGGCCGAAACTGGAGACCTTCGGCGACGCGCTGTTCATCGTGACCTACGCGCCGATCCGCGAGAACGGCAAGCTGATCTTCATCGAAACCCACATCTTCGCGGGCAAGGGCTACGTCATCACCTCGCGCAACGGCGATTCGAAGTCCTACGGGGTGGTGCGTCAGCGCTGCGAGGCTCGGCCATTGCTGCTGGAGCACGGGGAAGACTTCGTCCTGTATGCGCTGCTGGATTTCGTCACCGAGAACTATCAGCCGGTCACCGAATCGATTCACTGCGAGCTGGAAGAGCTTGAGCACAACGTGCTGCGCAAGGACCTCAACGAAGCCGACATCCACCGCATCCACGCCCTGCGTCGTGACCTGCTGCGCCTGCGCCGTTACGTGGCGCCGATGGTGGAGATTGGCGAGGAGTTGCAGAAGCTGAGCTTTCCCTTCATCGACAAGAACATGCGGCCGTACTTCCGCGACGTGGAGATCCACGTCAAACGGCAGATGGAAGACCTCTCCAACCTGCGCGACATCGCCAGCCAGACCATCGAAATCAGCCTGCTGCTGGAGTCCTCGCGGCAGAGCCTGACCCAGCGCAAATTTGCCGCCTGGGCCGCGATTCTGGCCTTCCCCACCGCCATCGCCGGGATCTACGGCATGAATTTCCAGAACATGCCGGAGCTGACCTGGCATTACGGGTATTACATGGTGTTGGGCGTGATCGTCGGCGGGTGCGGGATTTTGTTCGCGAGCTTCAAGCGGTCGGGTTGGCTTTGAGGTTTTTGAATGTGCTTACGACTGTGTCACCGGCTTTGAATACACCTACGACTGTAGGACCGGCTTTAGCCGGGAAGTGGCCGGTGTGAGCACCCTCAATTTTGCAGCGTGGCAACTGACGCCTTCCCGGCTGAAGCCGGTCCCACAGGTGGAATACTTGCTGTCAGTAGGACCGGCTTTAGCCGGGAAGAGGCCGGTGTGAGCGCCATCCATTTTGCAGCGTGGCGACTGACGCCTTCCCGGCTGAAGCCGGTCCTACAATGATCACATAACCCGGCAAAACAGCGCTTTAGCTCACCGGACGCTTGTTCGCCACAAACCGCATCATCCATTCCGCCACCGCCTTGCCGTGATGGTCTTCTTCCAGGCTGGCGATGCCCTTCCCGTAGACCTGCTCACCCAGCGCGTCCTGACGGATGTCGAGCAAGGTGCGCGAGTAGTCGTGGATGAATTCCGGATGACCCTGGAAGCACAGCACCTGATCGTTGATGTGATACGCGGCGAATGGGCAGAACTCACTGGTGGCAATGACCGTTGCGCCTTCGGGCAACGCCGTGACCTGATCCTGATGGCTGATCAGCAGCGTGAGTTTGTCCAGCGCCGGCGTCATCCATGGCTGGGTCGGTGAGAGGTTGTAGTGATGAATGCCGACGCCCCAGCCTTGGGATGCGCGCTCGGTCTTGCCGCCCAGCAGCAGCGCCAGCAATTGATGGCCGAAACACACGCCCAGCAATTTGTCGCCGCGCTTGTAGCGTTCGAGCAGATACGTCTTGAGGGTTTCGATCCATGGATCGGTGCCGAAGGAATCGGCCTTGGAGCCGGTGATCAGATAGGCGTCGAATTGCTCGTCATCCGGCGGGTAATCGCCCTGCATGACGTTGTAGACGACGAACTCCGCAGGCACCGGCTGTTGAGCAAAGAGTTTTTCGAACATCCGCCCGTAACCCTGGTATTGATCGACCAGCTCCGGGCGAAGTACGTCGGTTTCCAGAATGCAGATGCGTAACGACATAAAAATTCCTGAAGCGACAAAGCGAAAATGCGTGGGCTCAAGCCTGCCTTGAAGGCCGGGGCAAGGCAAGGCCCAGTTGTGGCCGCGCGCGGTCTTCAACTGAACCCCGGCTGTCGCGGCACTACATCCGCCACAACCGGGAGCCGGCGCTAGAACAGCGTCCCCTCCTCCGCTTTCTCCAATAGCAACGCAGGCGGCTGAAAACGTTCGCCATAGCGCTCGGCCAAGGCCCGGGCGCGGGTGATAAACGGCTTCAGTCCGTATTGATTGACGAATTGCAACGCCCCGCCAGTCCAGGCCGGAAAGCCGATGCCAAGCATCGAACCCACGTTGGCGTCCGCCGTCGATCGCAGCACACCCTCCTCCATGCAACGCACGGTTTCAAGGGCCTGAATGAACAGCAGGCGGTCGCGAATATCCTGGCCGCTGATCTGTGCGTCGGGCTTCTCGAACCGGGTTTTCAACTCCGGCCACAAGTGCTTGGGCCCGCCGTCGGGGTAGTCGTAAAAACCGCCGCCGGAGGTTTTCCCTGCGCGATCGAATTCATGCAACAGCTGCTCGATCAGCGCGTCGGCCGGATGCCCGGCAAGCTCGACGCCCTGTTCTGCCAGGTCCTTGCGCGTTTGCTGGCGAATCTGGCTCATCAGCCGCAACGACACTTCATCGGACACTGCCAGCGGCCCCACGGGCATCCCGGCCTTGCGCGCCTCGGTCTCTATCATCGGCGCACTGACGCCCTCGCCGAGCATGGCAATGCCTTCGTCGGCGTAGGTGGCGAACACCCGCGAGGTGAAGAAGCCGCGCGTGTCATTGACCAGAATCGCGGTCTTGCCGATCTGGCGAACGAAGTCGAAGGCCCGCGCCAGGGTCATGTCGTTGGTGCGTGCGCCCTTGATGATTTCCACCAGGCGCATCTTCTCCACCGGGCTGAAGAAATGCAGACCAATGAAACGCTCCTGCCGGCTGATGGCGCTGGCAAGGCCTGTGATTGGCAGCGTCGAGGTATTGGACGCAATTACCGCATTGGGCACGACCACTTGCTCGGCGGCGGCGCTGACCTGAGCTTTCAACTCGCGGTTCTCGAACACCGCCTCGATGATCAGGTCGCAGCCTTCAAGGTCGCTGTCGCGGCCTGTCGGCTTGATACGGCCCAGCACGGCATCGCGCTGAGCCTCGGTGATGCGGCCTCTGGCAAGCTGCTTGTTCAGCAGTCGCGCCGAGTAATCCTTGCCCTTCTGTGCCGCGGCCAGATTGATGTCCTTGAGGACCACGCTGACGCCCGCCACCGCCGTGACATAGGCAATGCCGCTGCCCATCAGCCCGGCCCCGAGGATGCCGACCTTGCGCATGTTGAACACCGGCGGCGCCTTGGGCCGCGCCTCTGCCGCCTTGACCCGGTTGAGCTGAAACCAGCTGCCGATCATGTTCTTCGCGACAAGTCCCGTGGCGAGCTCGGTGAAGTAACGCGCCTCGATTTTTTCTGCCGTGTGGAAATCCACCTGGGCGCCTTCCACGGCTGCGGCCAGGATCTTCTCCGGCGCCGGATAGCAGCCCCAGGTTTTGCTGCGCAACATCGACGGCGCGATGGCCAGCATCTGCGCCACTTTCGGGTGCGCAGGCGTGCCGCCGGGCAATTCAAACCCCGGTTGATCCCACGCTTTGATCGGCGCCGGATTGGCCAGAATCCATTCACGCGCCTTGGCCATCAGGTCATCGGCATCGCTGGCCAGTTGATCAATCAAACCTGTTTTCAAGGCGTGCTCGACGCCCATGGTCCGGCCTTCCATCAGCAACGGCAGCGCTTTCTCCAGCCCCAACATGCGCACCAGCCGCACGGTGCCGCCCCCTCCCGGAAGCAAACCGAGGGTGACCTCCGGCAGGCCCAGTCTCACGTGGCCACCGTTGATTGCGATGCGATGGTGACAGGCCAGGCACAGCTCCAGCCCGCCGCCCAATGCAGAACCCTCGATGGCGGCCACCACCGGTTTGCCGAATGTTTCCAGCGCGCGAAGCTGGGCCTTGAGGTCCATGGTCATCTGGTAGAAGGCGGCGGCGCGGGTGGCGTCGACCTGACTCAGCTCATTGAGGTCGCCGCCGGCAAAGAAGGTCTTCTTCGCCGAGCGGATGATCACACCGGCGATGGCCTCTTTGTCCGCCTGCAGGCGCTCGAGCGTCTCGGCCATGGCCTGGCGATACGCCGCGTTCATGGTATTGGCTTGCTGGCCGGGCATGTCGAGGGTCAGCGTAACGATCTGATCCGTGCCGGTTTCGTAGCGGATGGCATCGCTCATGCGGTCGTTCTTCCTGAAACGGTTATCGGGTAAAGGCGGTCGGCGTAGCGGTTATCGTGCTCCACGTTCATACCCGCTCGATGATCGTCGCGATGCCCATCCCGCCGCCGACGCACAGCGTCGCCAGGCCGTAACGCAACTGCCGGGCTTCCAGCTCGTCGAGCAGCGTGCCGAGAATGATGCAACCCGTGGCGCCCAGCGGGTGGCCGAGGGCAATCGAGCCGCCGTTGACGTTGACCTTGTCGGGGTCGACACCCATGTCCTTGATGAACTTGAGCACCACCGAGGCGAAGGCTTCGTTGACCTCGAACAGGTCGATGTCATCAATGGTCAGCCCCGCCCGCGCCAGGGCTTTGCGCGTGGCGGGCGCGGGTCCTGTGAGCATGATGGTCGGATCGGTGCTGGTCACCGCCGTGACCACGATGCGCGCCCGAGGCCGCAGGCCCAGCGCCTGACCTTTTTGCGCGGTGCCGAGCAGCATCAACGCGGCGCCATCAACGATGCCGGAGCTGTTGCCCGGCGTGTGCACATGCTCGATGCGTTCGACATGGCTGTAGACCCGCAGCGCCGTGGCGTCATAGCCCATTTTGCCGATGGCCTCGAAACTCGGGCGCAGGTTGCCCAGCGCCTCCAGTGTGGTGTCGGGGCGGATGAACTCGTCATGGTCGAGCAAAAGCAGGCCGATCTGGTCCCTGACCGGCACCAGCGAACGGCGAAACGCACCCCGCTCCCGGGCCAGCGCCGCCTTGTGCTGGGATTGCACGGCGAACAGGTCCACGTCATCGCGGCTGAAGCCTTCGAGGGTGGCGATCAGATCGGCGCCGATCCCCTGAGGCGTGAAGTGGGTGTGCAGGTTGGTGTGCGGATCAAGTACCCAGGCGCCGCCGTCACTGCCCATCGGCACGCGCGACATCGACTCGACCCCGCCGACCACCACCAGATCCTCGAACCCGGAACGGAGCTTCATCGCTCCCAGATTCACCGCTTCAAGCCCCGATGCGCAGAACCGGTTGATCTGAACCCCGGCCACGCTGACGGCCCAATCGGCGACCAGCGCTGCGGTTTTGGCGATGTCGGCCCCCTGATCGCCGATGGGCGTAACGCAGCCCAGCACAATGTCATCGACGTGGTGGGTGTCGAGGTGATTGCGCACTTGCAGTTCTTTCAACAGCCCTGCCACCAGATCCACCGGTTTGACGCTGTACAACGCGCCATCCGGCTTGCCCCTGCCCCGCGGCGTGCGCAAGGCATCGTAAATAAACGCTTCGGTCATGCTGTCCTCGCTAAACCGATGATCTGTCTTCTTATATGTCCGGCCGATAGTCGAACTGTCATGGGAGCACTGTCTATCACAAGCGATATCACAGAGCGCGCTCTTTCGCCGGATCGATTGACAGGGTAGCTGGTTGTGAGAAGTTTCGGACTCGGACGAACGGTAGCGGGCTATTGAAAGCAGGCAGTTTTGGTCGCAGGTGTCTAGCAGGCGAATATCTGAGCGATGGCTATTCGCCAATCCTAACGAAGTTATAAGAATTGGACTGGATAATCCTCAATGATCTAAACCGCACAGCACGCGGGCTCTAAGGTTAAGTCAGTAGCAGTGGCGCCATAACAAAATCGATTCACCCAGCGCCCGCCGTCCACGATCTGCTGATCGGGGCACCTGCTCTTTTGCCTCACCTTTGCCAACCCCCGTCTTGGTCTCGGCCAAAGCCCATGGGTTTCTGTCGCTCAGGAATAACAAGAAAAGGCATTTACCATGTTCAAGTTCAAGTTCAAGCGCTCGAAAATACGTCAGGCCGGACTTATCGTTTTCGCCACTACGCTGCTGCTGATCTTGCCGAACATGACTCGGTTGTTTGGCTGAGCAGCCCGCGCTCGGCACGTGCAGCATCCTGAGACGGCGTCACCTGATTCCCTGTCTCATACAAGGTGAGCGGCGGTCGTATGGGTATCAGGTCGTTGTGTTGCGGAGTGTCGGCTTTTTCTGTGGCGGGGGGAGTGGCTGCCTAGCGCACTGAATAGCGCGCAAGGGGTGGGAAGGCGGCCGAGCTGAACGCCCGACCGCTAGGGACTGATCAACCCTGGCGTTGCACCTGAATCATCGGCGCCGGGACGGGCTTTTTCTTCGCAGCGGCCGGAACAGCAATCGGCGATGAGGGCGACACGACCACCTTGGCGTGCATCTGCTCGCAACCACCGCCACGGCGCATGCCGCGCACCGGGCAGGCGTCCAGGTAATCCAGGCCAACCGCCAGCTTCAGATGCCGTTCCGGGATCGCCAACTGATTGGTCACGTCAAAGCTGTACCACGCGTCGTCAATCCACGCTTCTGCCCACGCATGGCTGGACAGGTGTTCGCTGCTGTCACTGTAGAGATAACCCGACACATAGCGCGCCGGCACCCCGAGACTGCGGGCGCAGGCCAGAAACGCGTGGGTGTGATCCTGACAGACGCCAACACGGCTGGCGAACGCTTGGGCGGCGCTGGTATCGACGGCGGTCGAGCCTGGCGTATAGGTGATGTGCTCGTTGAGCGCGTGCATCATATCGATCAGCGCGGTGCGGTCGGTGCGCTTGTGGGTCTGCGCGATGGCAAAGGCGCGAATCGCTTCGTCAGCCTCGGTCAGGCGGGTGAAGCGCAGAAACGGCAGCGACGACTGAGTCTCGTGTTCCGCCTCGCGCTTCTCGTCGATCTCGACCTGGCCGCGCGCACCGATGACGATGGCTTCGTGGGGTTCGTCCAGGGTCAGCACGTGGAGAATATTGCCGAACGGATCGATCTGCGCACGCACCGGGCGCGGCAATGCCAACTGCCAGCTCAACACCTGCTGGCGCTCGCTGTCGTGGGGGGTCAGACGCAAATACTGGATGCTGGCGCGGACCTGATCGTCGTAGTGATAGGTGGTCTCGTGGCTAATTGAGAGTCTCATGCAGCCTCCAGGTAAGAAGTGTGAATGACGCTTCCCAGTTGGGCCAGAAGTGGAATGAATTCGTTCAACCACTCATGCAGGCCTTCATCGAGGATCTCGTCGATGCCGGTGTAGCGCAGGCGAGCGTCCAGCTCGGCGGCCAGACGCTGGGCGGGACGGCCATTGGCCCCCGGCAGACTGGCGAGAATGATGTCCAGCTCCTCAAGGCACGCGCGCAATGAGCGCGGAATGTCCGCACGCAACAGCAGCAATTCGGCGACCTGACGGGCACCCGGTGCATCGCGATAAACCTCTGTGTACGCCTCGAAGGACGACAATGCGCGCAACAGCGCACTCCATTGATAGTAGCCAGCGGCGGAACTGTCTGCCGCCGCGTTGGCGGACGGGCCGCGCAATTCGAGCATTTCATAGCGCGCATCGAGCATGCGCAGGGTGTTGTCGGCGCGCTCGATGAACGTCCCCAGACGAATAAAACGGAACGCGTCGTTGCGCATGATGGTGCCGTAAGTCGCGCCGCGGAACAGGTGCGAACGCTCCTTGACCCACTCACAGAAACGGCTCATGCCGTAGCGGCTCAAACCCTGCTCGGCGATGCCGCGAATTTCAAGATACGTGGCGTTGATGTTTTCCCACATGTCCGCAGTAATGCGCCCACGCACCGCATGGGCACTGGCCCGCGCCGCGCCCAGGCAACTGAAGATGCTCGCAGGGTTCTCGGCGTCCAGCGCGAAAAAGTGCAGCAAGCGCTCGGCATGCAGGTCGCCGTGGCGCTCCAGGTAATCGTCCAGGGTTCCGGTGATCAGCAGGGGCATGGCGATTTCATTGAGGCCATCCCCGCGTCCGTCCTGGGGCATCAGCGACAGCGAGTAACTGACGTCGAGCATCCGCGCGAGGTTCTCGGCGCGCTCCAGGTACCGCGACATCCAATATAAATCCGAGGCAGTTCTACTTAGCATTGGCAGGCATCCTTAATCCTCGACCACCCAGGTGTCCTTGGTTCCGCCACCCTGCGACGAGTTCACCACCAGCGAGCCTTCGCGCAGGGCAACACGCGTGAGACCACCGGGCACTACACGGGTTTCGCGGCCAGCCAGGACGAACGGGCGGAGGTCGATGTGGCGCGGGGCGATGCCGTTCTCGACGAAGGTCGGACAGGTCGACAGACACAAGGTCGGTTGCGCGATATACGCGTGGGGCTTGGCTTTGAGCCGCGCCCGGAACGACTCGATTTCGGCGGCGGTGGCTGCGGGGCCCACGAGCATGCCGTAACCGCCGGAGCCCTGGGTTTCCTTGACCACCAGATCGCCCAGATTGGCGAGCACGTGGGACAGCTCTTCGGGCTTGCGGCACTGCCAGGTCGGCACGTTTTTGAGGATCGGTTCTTCGTCGAGGTAAAAACGGATCATGTCGGTGACGAAGGGGTAGACCGACTTGTCGTCCGCCACGCCGGTGCCAATGGCATTGGCCAGCACCACATTGCCCGACCGGTACGCCGCCAGCAGGCCCGGCACGCCGAGCATCGAATCCGGATTGAACGCCAGCGGATCGAGAAACGCGTCGTCGAGCCGGCGGTAAATCACGTCGACCGCTTTCGGGCCGTCGGTGGTGCGCATGAACACGCGGTCATCGCGCACGAACAGGTCAGCGCCTTCCACCAGCTCGACACCCATTTCCCGGGCCAGAAACGCGTGCTCGAAAAACGCGCTGTTGAAGCGCCCGGGGGTCAGCACGACGACGCTGGGGTTATCCAGCGGGCTAGAGCTCTTCAGGGTGTCCAGCAACAGGTTCGGGTAGTGATCGATCGGCGCAATGCGTTGCGCGGCAAACAGTTCGGGGAACAGCCGCATCATCATCTTGCGGTCTTCGAGCATGTAGCTCACGCCGCTTGGCGTGCGCAGGTTGTCTTCGAGCACGTAATACGTGCCGTCG
This sequence comes from Pseudomonas sp. GW821-FHT02H06, assembly GCF_059421525.1. Lineage (NCBI taxonomy): Bacteria > Pseudomonadati > Pseudomonadota > Gammaproteobacteria > Pseudomonadales > Pseudomonadaceae > Pseudomonas > Pseudomonas sp. GW821-FHT02H06. The sequence continues at coordinate 111,437 of NZ_JBWKVD010000010.1, read as the reverse complement.
CCGTCACGCACCAGGTCGACGCCGGAGATGTGCGAATACAGGTCGCGATGCAGATTCAGGCCCTGCATCGCCAACTGGTATTGCTCGTTGGCAAGGACCTGTTCGGCAGGAATGATCCCGGCCTTGATGATGCGCTGATCGTGATAGAGGTCAGCGAGAAACATGTTCAGCGCCTTGACGCGCTGAATGCAGCCGCGCTCCACCACCCGCCATTCGCTGGCCGGAATGCTCCGCGGAATGGTGTCGAAGGGGATCAGCCGCTCGGTGCCCTGCTCGTCGCCGTACAGCGTGAATGTGATCCCGGCGCGATGAAACAATAAATCGGCCTCACGCCGACGCTGAGCGAGCAACTCAGGCGGCGCTTCACCCAACCAGCGGGCGAATTCCCGATAATGCGGACGAACTATGCCGCCCGCATCGTACATCTCGTCATAAAAGGTGCGGATCATGCCGTACTCCTTGTCACCATGGACACCAGAGCCTTCGCAAGGCCCGTGCCATCGGCATAAACGCTTTAATATCAATGGGTTGAATTAAACAGCCGGAGCGTCCGCACCGTTCCTGTGCACGATGCGCCCTAACCCGTTCACCAACGCTTCATGGCGAAGCGTCGTTCACTCTGAAAATCTATCGCTGGCATAGCGACAGTTCATTTCCGTGCGATTCAGGGGCTGAGCATAATCGCCCCATACCGCAGACCAACCCGCCGGATCACACAAGGCGATTGGCTCAAAACCTTATTGGCAACGCCACCCGATATTCCCTTTCCGCCGCTCCCAAGAGAGCGGCTTTTTTTTGCCTGTGATTCAGCTCGGTGCATCTCCCGCTCCACACTTGGTCGTGAAGGCGGGAGACAATTTTCAACGATCGGCGCCTCGCTTCGGCGCATCGCTGTTGATCAAACCCGCTCAATGAAGGCGCTTGAGCTCCTGTTTGACGCCCCAGCCTTCAACCTCTCCGTCCAGACCGAAAATCGCCGTCTGGAAATCCTGCTCGAAGTCGCCTATCCCGTCGTAGGTTGCGTACATCAACTTGCTCAGTTCCAGGTGCCAAGCACCGTCTTCCAGTGCATTGAGCTGGACATTCACTGACTCGCCACGAAATTTTTCCGCAGCCTGACGCGCCCGGTCCTCATCCGGAAAGGTGGCATAGAACTCGATGGGGTGAATGCGTGCGAAGTCGAAACCGCCTTCTTTCATGCAGCGCAGAACATGGCTGCTGATGTCTTCTTGATAGGCTGTGCTCATGAAACGTCCTCCTATGCAACGATAGATAGAGTTTCAACTATCCCGAAACACCCCTCGATGGCGAGGCGTGTAGCGGCAGGTCATCTGCCGCCCGGGACTCAAGCATGTCGCTGACAAGGCCGGTGCGTTTTACAAAACGGGCATACGTACGCGAGCGGACTCGGGTAGATGCATCACCGACCTCGCTCGCAGAGTACGCCCATTGCCAGTGCGTTGCCAATTGGCAGGATGGCGGGAAATACAGGCTTCTTACGAAGCCTCGATGATGGAGATGATCTGTACCGCGTTCTGCTCTTTGAGTGTCTTCACGGTGGGCTCGGCAGTGCGACCGTCGAGGTCGTTCAGATCAAGATCACTGGCGACCGGAAACAGGATCGGACGGAGTTGCTGCGCAGCCTCTTCTTCACTGGGACGGTGATCGGATTCAAGATCGAGGGTTTGCTGCACACCGTCTTTGTCCAGAAACGAAATAGTCCACACTTTCATCAATGTCTCCTCAGTAAAGGCCTGACAACGGCCTGATGATCTTGACCCTTGCAGCGCAACGACGTTCAACCCGAATCGTCAGCGCACAGCTGACGTTGGCAGCCTGAAGCCATGGATTCGCAGGCAAAAAAAACGCCCCGGTCTCGGGGCGTTTTCATCAGGCTGCGGTCATTGTGGCTTGGCGTCTTTGACCCCTGCCGTGTTGTCCAGCAGGCTCTTGGTCGCGGTCTGCAGGAAGCTGTCGAGCTTCTTGCGCAACTCGGCGACGTCCGGCGCATCCGGCATCAGCTCGGCATGGGGCTTGGTGCCCAACTCGTAGCTGTAGACCTTCGGCTCCATTTCCTTGGGTTCGATCAGGATCCGGTTGCCGGTGACCAGCGCCACGGTCTGCTCGCTGCCCGATGGCTTGATTACGCCAAAGCCCTCGTCTCCCGCCGGCAAATTGAGCAGGTCGCGGCCCCAGCACTGGTGCACGGTGTCGCCACCCAGGCGGCCCATGATGGTCGGCACGATGTCAATCTGCGTACCGACGATGCTGCTGCGCTTGCCGAACTTGTCCTGCAGGCCCGGGGCGATCATCAGCATCGGCACGTTGAAGCGGCCCAGGTCCATCTCGGTGATCTGCTCGTTGTTGCCGAAGCCGTGGTCACCGACGACCACAAACAGCGTGTCCTTGTAGTACGGCTCTTTCTTGGCCTTCTCGAAGAACTGACCCAGCGCCCAGTCCGAATAACGCATGGCGGTGAGGTGTTCATCCAGCGTGCCATGCCCGGTGACGCGCTCGACCGGCAGATTGGCCGGCAGTGCGTACGGCGTGTGGTTGGACAGGGTTTGCAGCAAGGCATAGAACGGCTTGCCTTTGGCCTCGCGGGCTTTCAGCTCCTCGGCGCCACGGTCGAACATGTCCTGATCGGACACGCCCCAGGTCGGGTCCGAGAACACCGGGTTGACGAAGTCGTTGCGGCCAATGAAGTTGGTCATGCCCTGGTTGCTGAAGAAGCCTGACTGGTTGTCCCAGGCGAAGTCACCGTTGTAGACGTACACGTCGTCGTACTTGCGCGCGCTGAGCAGCTGCGGCAGACCCGACAGCTTGTGGCTGCCTTCCGGTGTCTGCATCAGGTATTCAAAGCCCGGCAGGTTCGGGAAGCACGCCATAGTGGCGAACATGCCCTGATGGGTGTGCGTACCGTTGGAGAAGAAGCGATCAAACAGCAGACCTTCCTGGGACAGTTTGTCGAAGTAAGGCGTGATGTTCGATTCGTCACCCAGCGCACCCACCGAATGGCCGGCGAAGCTTTCCATCAGGATCACAACGACATTCTTGATCGGCAGCGTGTTGGCCGCCGGCGGTGTGAAATCACGACGGACAGCGGCTTTCTCAGGATCGATCAGCTTGTCGTTGGCGGTCAGCAGCATGTCGCGGACCGTCTGCTGGGCTTCAGCCACAGGCAGGGTCGCTTTCCAGATGTTGTCGCGGTCCTCGGACATCCGGCTCTTCGCCGCCGCGATCAGCGTCAGCGTGCCGTTCAGGCCAAGGGTGTTGGCGAAGTTGGAGTCCGTGGTGTAGGCATCGCCCCAGCGCAGCGGCGGGCCCTGGCGCAAGGTGCCGCGAGCGGCGATGACGGCCACCACCAGACACAGCAGGAAGACCACGGCGCGTTTGTACAACGGCGCGACCACACGGTTGTCGGCGCTGGCGACGTTGAACCCGCCACGGGGACGGGTCACGCGATCGACGCCTTTGAAGACCAGGCTCAGCAGCCAGGTCACCAGTGCCCACGCCAACAGATAACGAACCACCGGGTAGCCGTACCAGATCATGCTCAGAACGGTTTTCGGGTCTTCTTTGACGTACTGGAAAACCAGGCCGTTCAGGCGCTGGTGGAATTCACGGTAGAAGTCCATCTCCATCAGGCCGAAGAACGCGGTCAGGCTCGCAACCAGCGTCAGCCAGAAGCGAAACACCCCACGGGCCGCCATCAGGCGCGCGCTGAACAGGGACAGCAGAAGGGGAATCAGGATGTACACGACCAGACGCAGATCGAATCGCAGGCCATTGCCGAACGCCTCGACAAACGTCGAAGCCGGCGTCGCGCCGATGCCTTCGCGGTTATAGACCAGCAGCGCAACGCGCAAAAGGGTGTACAGGACCATCAGCACCAGGCCGCTCAGGAGCGTATAGGCCAGGTGCGATTTGACGGTAGGTTGCGGCGCGCGCGCCGGGGCGTCCGTTTTGGCCATGTGTTGTGGGATCCGTTGGATTCAGGTTTAGGTTCAAAAAGCGGTGCGCCCGACCACATCGAAATGCCGGTCCGGGCTGCGGGGGCCAAATATTACGTGAACCCTCGCGGTTTACCACCGATCCCGCGCATTCTTCATGACGGATCGGCTCAAACATTTATCTCAATCAGTGGGCAGCCTTGGAACGGCGCGAATCTTCCCGAAGAAACGGTGAAAATTCCGTTCATTAACGACGCCAATCATATTTTCTTACAAAGCCTTGAATAGCGCTCACACCTTGAATGTCTGGGCATACCGCTCGACGGCGTGTTCGATCGCGTCGAAAACAGGGGGTGCGTGGGCGTTGAGCGAGGCGTTTTCCTGCAGCGACGCCTGCACCGCTGCGATCAGCCGTTCGATGCGCACGTTCGGTTTGCGGATGTCGCAGGTCGACGCGAGGGTCAGGATGCCGAGCCTCGAGCCGAACAGGCTCTTCGAGCCATCCAGGCGCAGGGCGAGCGCGTCGTCCTTGATGTACGCGGTGGTGTTGACGATGTCGTAGGCGGGCGCCAATTGAGCGTCCGCCCCCAGCGGGTCGCGATACAGCACCCCGAAGTTCTTCAAATGGGCATCGCCGTTGCCGACCATGCAACTGAGCGCGACGATGTCGAAGAACCGATCCAGCGAATCACGCACGTGCTCAGGCGCGCAGAACAAGCGAATGGCCTTGGCGATGTTTTCGTAGCTGGAGTCGTATTTCTGCTCCGTGCCCAGGCCCATCAGCACGGCCATGTCCTCGAAGCCGATGGCACGCTGGTCAGCGTCCCGATCAAAGCGACGCATGACGAACAGCTGACGGTTATCCGACAGATAAAATTCAGGTACCGGCATGCCGGCTCTGCGCGCCGCGTCCATGCACACGTATTCGTTGACGGCCAGCCCGGGGAAGTCCGCCCTCCCCGACTTGACGATCAATTCGGGCATCAACAGTGTGGCTTTAGGGTCCGTAACGAAGTCCGAATCGGGCACGATGACCTTGGGCTGAACGCCTGAAATCCCCGTGCGCAAAATGTATTGATCGACCAGTTCGGCAAACAGATCCTGCGTCCCGTCCCAACTGAGTATCTGCCCCAGGCTTTTGCCTGCAACGGGGCCCGCCCCACCCAGCAAGTCGTCGATCATCGGAGACGCCACGGCGACGCGGCCGACGGGCGAACCGCTACCGGTCAATGCCATGAGCAGCATGGGGTTGACGGGCGTGGTTTTGGCGAGGCGATTGCGCAACTGCTCCAGCACGAAGCCTTCGGGCAGGTTCATCTGGAAGACGGGATGCAGGCTGCGCGAGACGTAAGCCGCATCGCGAACGCCCATGGTCAGGCTGATCTGCGACGCCGGGCTGGCGTCCAGGCCATAGCGAAACAGGTAGTCGCCGGACTCAGACGCCGACAGCTCACCACTCTCACCCTCCGGGGTAAAAATGCGTACACGATCCAGCGGTTTCACTGGAACACCTCGCGCAGCTCTTCAAACGTCGGGCGTCGGGCGGAAACGACTTTTATTTCGGCATTCAACGCGGCCAGCACCTTTGCGTAGAAATTTACCGCCACGGTCGGGCTGCCTTTTTCGACTTCTGAAAGCTTTTGCCGTGTCATGCCCGACTGGTAGGCCAGCTGCACTTGAGTAAGGCCGCGGGATTTGCGCATCTCTTCGATCTGGCTGCCCAAGCGCTCGAGCAATAACGTCGCGTCCATTTGTCACGCCTGCATAACATTAAACAATCAATGGAATGTATACGTGACATGACTGGCGAGCAAGGAGAAGTTACGCAAACCTGACATCGCCTGGAGGATGTCAGGTTTACGTAACATACCCGCCGTCAGGCGTTGCTGGGCTTGCTGATCGCCTGAAGCACATACTGCGGCAACGCAAAGGCGCCGATGTGGACCTCAGGGTTGTAATAACGGGTAACGATACCGCTGCCGGCGAATCGCTGACGCAGGGTATCCAGCGAAACTTTGCGGTGCTCGGAATCCGTCGAGCCCCAGGCAAACGTCATCGCGCCACCAATATAGGTGGGCACCGCTGCCTGATAGAAATGCCAGTCCGCGAACAGGCCATTCATGCGCCCTGCCGTGGTCTGCACTTCGCTCAGCTGCATGAACGGCGTGCCGTTCTGCGTGACCAGAATCCCGCCTTCGTTAAGGCAGCGATGGCAGGCCTGATAGAAGTTTTCCGAAAACAGCACTTCGCCCGGCCCGATCGGGTCCGTCGAATCGGAAATGATGACGTCAAATTTTTCCTGAGTGGTGGCAACGAAGCGCATGCCGTCGTCGATGACCAGGTTCAGACGCGCATCATCGAAAGCGCCTTTGGAGTGGTTCGGCAGGTACTCCTTGCACATCTCGACCACAGTGCCGTCGATCTCGACCATGGTGATGTGCTCGACCGTCGCGTGCTTGGCGACTTCGCGCAGCATGCCGCCATCGCCACCGCCGATGATCAGCACACGTTTGGCGCGGCCGTGGGCCAGGATCGGCACGTGGGTGAGCATCTCGTGATAGATGAACTCGTCGGCTTCGGTCGTCTGAATCACGCCGTCCAGCGCCATGACCCGGCCCATGCGCGGGTTCTGAAAAATCACCAGATGCTGATGCTCGGTGCGCACCTCATGCAGCATCTTTTCCATGCGAAAGCGCTGGCCATAGCCTTCATACAACGTTTCTTGATAATCGCTCATGGATGGAGTCCCCGATAACTACTGATGACAGGACGGCAGGCCGCCCACAAGAAGGCGCGCATTCTACGTCGCGGAGCATGACAGGTCGAATGTCGTGGTGGCGCGGGTGATCTGGCAAAACAAAAACGCCCGACTGGCCAGGCCAGTCGGGCGTCATATGTTCTGAAGCCTTGCTGCGCTACTAGACAGGCACGCTACTAGATACGCACGTTGCCACGCGGGCCAGCGATTGCCCAGATGATCAGGCCCAGCACCGGCAGGATGACGATCAGCAAAATCCAGAGAATTTTCTTCCCGGTTTCCGCGCCGCTTTTCAGCACGTTGATGATGGCCCAGATATCCAGCGCCAGAATGATCAGGCCAATCAGACCGTTGAAGGTAGAACCCATGGTGTTGCTCCTAATTGAAGGCTTGCTCACTTGAGAGTGGCGGGTTGCAATCAGGGTTCCGTTGGTCGGGAGGGATATTTCTCGGCGCAGCAAAACGCGGTGCCGGAGATCAAACCTGCGCCTTGAGCGCCTCCAGCGCGGGCTCTATCAATATGCCGAGCTCGACGCCGAGTGCCATGACCCGCTCAACGTCAGCGCCGTAGACCAGCACCGTTTGCAACACGTGGTCCAGCGGCTCGCTGATGTCCATCAGCACATACCCGCCCATGTCCTTGTTCATGCTGGAAAGCTGAATCTGAATACGGTTAAGCGCGGCCAGGGGTTCAGCTTTGGTCAGCTGTTTGGGCTTGATGTTGAACGGCACGTTGGGGCCGAACGACGCCATGATCTCGGTGAGCAGATCAGGATAGGTATCAGCCTGAAGCAAGACGGTATCAGGCAGGCTGCCGATGACGACCCACTCGCCCAGCGGGATCGGGAAGGTGTCGTCGAAATTGATGTCGGGGTTGGCGGTCAGAAATGCGTCGGGATCGGCGTAAGCCTGGGCGGCTTCGTCGGCGATTTTTTCGATTTCTTCATCGCTCATGCAGCCGGAGCTGATCTTGCTGATGAATTCGATGAGTGAAGCTTTCATGGCAGATCGTCCGGGGGCTGAAAAACAGGCGCGCAGGATAGCTGGAAATGCTGCGCGCCTCTATCGCTTACGCCCCCAGACGTGTGAGCTGTTCGGCGGTCTCGGTCGCGCCCATGGTCTGTGCGGCCATCAGCGGGGTGACGCCCTTGGCATCCTGGATGTGAGGGTTGGCCCCCTTGGAGATCAGGTAGTCGACGATCGCGGTACGGTTGAACATCGCCGCCATCATCAATGCGGTACGGCCGTCGGCTGATGCGCCTTCCACGTCTGCACCGCCTTCCACAAGGATCTTCACGGTTTCCAGATCGCCCTTGAACGCAGCGCCGGCGATCGGGCTCTGGCCATTGTCGTTGCGCAGTTCCGGGTCAGCCTTGTGCTTGAGCAGCACCCGCACGGCATCTTGATGACCGTGGTAGCTGGCCAGCATCAACAACGTGTCGCCTTTATGGTTGCGAAGATTGGGGGTCAAGCCGTTTTCCAGCAGCCGGTCGAGCATCGGGGCGTCACCGGCACGAGCCCGGTCGAACACCTGCTCGGCAAATTCCAGTGCCTCTTCGTCTGTCATGCGCGTGGCAGAACCGGGCGTGGTGGGGGCTTCTGACATTTCTTAACTCCAGTAGCGCAAGGCATTGCGCGGGACAAAATCAAAGGATGCGGCGATTCACGGGCCAGGCAATCTATGAGCCGTGGATAAAGCCTGTAGTTCCACTGATGACGCCATCACTCATGGCGCACCGTCGACAGCGCCGCCGCAGATGACACCAACGATGCCAGCTTCATCAACCGGCGCCAAACGATCAGTTTCAATGAGCCCGATAGCGCAAGCTGACAGCCCGGCGAGAAAATTTCGCACCAAAACGAAATAAATCCCGGATACCGCTGTCTCAGTTATGTCCGCAAAGCGCGACTCCCGCCCCGCGGCCCCCCTTCACCCCCCCCCCCCCCAACTCCGGTAAATTGCAGGATGCACGAGAGGCATTCATGCAAATTGCACGAAGCAGAATTTTTGTAAAACCTTTAAGTCCTTGATTTTATTGACATTTATTTAGCATCAAAAGCTGGCACAGTCACTGCACTAGTCATTCCAAGCTTGTTATCCCATGAGCAATGGAGCCTCTAGACATGACTTTCATCCAAGAAAAATTCGCATCCGTATTTTCCGATTTCGAAGTCACCACCCAGCCGCGTCCGGACGGTGGCGTTCTGTTGACTCTGCGCAACGAAGAAGGCACCAACATCCGCCGCTGCGTGTCCTACGCTCAACTGCACACTCCAGTGCAACTGGAATGGGTGATCAGCGCGATTCGTCGCGACCTGGCCGCACAAGCCAGCGAGCTGCCCGCTATCTCGATGTTGCAAAGCCAGCACCGTTTTGATCTGCCTACTTATCACACCCGATAAGTACGAAGCCGGAACCTGGCGTTCCGGCAGCAACACGTTTCACTCTCATCGAAGCATCCCTTGTAGATTCCCGCGATAGTCGATGCTATCGCGGTTTTTTTTGGGCTTTTTTTGCTGAGGGCGACATTAGATGCTGGCGCGCATCCAGCTTCCTCCTACTGAATGATCCCCCGACACAATGCCTCGCCCACGGCCTGAGCGCGGTTGGTGACCCCGAGCTTGGCGTAGATGCTCTTGAAGTGATGCTTGACGGTTGCCTCCGAGACTTCTTTTATCAGCCCGATCTCCCATGCCGTTTTGCCCTCCCGCGCCCATTTGAGGATCTCCAGTTCTTTCGGAGACAGCGCCCGCGTCTGCAATTGTCGGCCCTTCCCCGCCACGTGAAGCATCGGCACCAGACTGGTGAGCAGGTAGCGATCGTTGTGGCTCAGCGGTCGCTCCATGCCGTTGAGCGTGCAGATGGTGACGACGCCCTGATTGGCGCGCGTCTGGCTGCTGTAGCCATAGGAAAACGCCGGAAGCAGGTCGCAATCCTCCACGGCAGCCATGTAGGCAGCAGACGGCGGGTAGGTCTTGAAGGCCTCTTCCCAATTCAGAAAGCCCATGGTGTGGCGGTAGCAACGGATAACCGGGTCTTCGATCATCAGGCGTCCCTGGCAATAAAGATCCTTCCAGTAGCTGTCGACGTTGGACGTGATGCAACTGAGCAGCACGCCGTTGCGATACTGATAAAGCATGGCCCGTTCGCTGCGGCATTCAGCCCGTAGCCAGTCAAGTGCGTTGGCAATGGCCGCATCGCCGTCCTGTTCAGTGATGCTGGTGACCATTTGTTGTATCAACGGACTCAGCGTCCCTGTCTGTGCGTTTTTCATGTTCCCCTCCCGTTTAAAACCATCAAATTCGCAGCCCTGATGCCCCTTGGATTTTTTATGCATGGCAGCTGAAAACGGCGTCAGGTGCTGTCGTCAACACGACCGCACGAGGCTCATTCAAAAGCTGTCAGGGTGCGACAGGCGAAGGGTTACACAGTCGAGGAGGGTTAAACACAGCGTCGAAAACAAACAGGCATGCCTGACCGTGAAACAAGCAACTTCCCACAAACGAACAAAAACCAACTTACATTTTTCCGCATTTGGATACAAAAACGGCCAATGTCAGAGACATCGGCCGTCGGTTTTCAGCACACCTGATGCGTCAGAAAGCGCTGGGCTCTATCGCCGTAAAATTGCTCACGTTGATGTGCACGTTCAGTTCTCCGCCATCGCGCACCAGTGCGCAAGTGGCCATGCCGGCCTGTTGCGCGGCATCGAGTTCTTCGACGATGTCGGACAGAAACAGGATCGCTTCCGCCGGATGCCCGATGCTCGAAGCAATCGATCGATAGGACGCCTCCTCGCGCTTGGGCCCTGAAGTGGTGTCGAAATAGCCGCTGAACAGCCCGGACAGATCGCCCGCCTCGGAGCAGCCGAAGATCAACTTCTGCGCCTGGATCGAGCCCGAGGAGTAGACGTACAACGCGTACCCCGCCTGATGCCAGCGTTTCAGCGCCTCGACGGCATCCGGGTAAACGTGTCCCTTGAGCTGCCCGGCCTGGTAACCCTGCTGCCAGACCATGCCCTGCAACGCCTTGAGCGGCGTGGCTTTACGGTCTTCAGCGATCCATTGCAACAGGATCTCGATGACCCGGTCGACACTCGCGTCAGGTTCAGCACTGTCGTTGCGCACGGCCTGCAACTGCGCGGCCACGTCGGGTTCGCCGGCATGCTGCCGAACGAACCCGGGCAGATGCTGCTTGGCGTACGGAAAGAGCACGTCGAAGACGAAGCTCACCGCGCTGGTGGTGCCTTCGATGTCAGTCAGGATCGCTTTGATGGTCATGGTGATCAGTCTTCCAGACGCGGGAACTGGCTGGCGATGCTTTCGCCGGTGAACTTGGCCACCCAGCCTTCCGGGTTGTTGAACAGGCGAATGGCAACGAAATGCGGATGCTCGCCCATGTCGAACCAGTGACGGGTGCCGGCCGGAACCGAGATCAGGTCGTTTTTCTCGCACAGCACGGCGTAGACGAAGTCGTCGATGTGCAGGGTAAACAGCCCGCGGCCGGCGACGAAGAACCGCACTTCATCTTCGCCATGCTGATGCTCCTCGAGGAACTTGGCGCGCAGTTCGGCCTTCTGCGGGTGGTCACTGTTGAGGCTGATCACATCGACGGTCACGTAACCCCGCTCGGTCATCAGCCTGTCGATCTGGGTGCGGTAGGCCGCGATGACCTCCTCCTGGCTGGCGCCGGGGGTAATCGGCGTTGCCGCCTGCCAGCGGTCAAACGCCACGCCGTGCTCGGCCAGGGTCGAGGCAATGTCCTCCAGATGGGTCAGGACCTTGTTGGGCAGTTCGGGGGATGACACGTGGTAAACGGACAGACTGCTCATTGCGGGGCTTCCTCGGTTCGGTCCGCGTCTGTCGGCTCTGGGGCCGATCAGATGCGTTTGATTCAGGCAGTGGGGACGCTGCGTGCAACCATCAACGCTGCAGCAATCAGCGGTTGAGCACGGACAGGGTCTTGAGCTCGCATTCGAACAGGAATTCGAACGCTTCGATCTGGCGCAAGGCATCGCTCATCTTCGCGCCCCAAGTGTACAAACCATGACCGCGAATCAGGTAACCGGCGCAGTCAGGGTGCTGATCCAGCCAGGGCTGAACCTTGTCTGCCAGCCGTGCGATGTCCTGATCGTTGTCGAAAATCGGCACCAACACTTTTGATTCATGGGTGGAAACGCCGCTGAAGGCTTTTTGCAGCTCGTAGTCCTCGAACACCAGGTGGTCGCCGGCAGTGAGCCGGGACAGCACGGTGGCGTTGACCGAGTGAGTGTGCAGCACAGCCCCCACCGCCGGCTTGCAGCTATAAAGCTGTGTGTGCAGCAGTGTTTCGGCCGACGGCTTTTTGCCCGGTTCCAGGCTGTTGCCGGCCAGGTCGGTGGCCAGCACGTCGTCGATGCCCAACTGGCCCTTGTGCTTGCCGGAGACGGTCAGCAGCGCTTCGGTCGGCGACAGGCGCACGGAATAATTGCTGCTGGTGGCGGGCGACCAGCCCCGGGCGTACAGAAACTGCCCCGCTTCGATGATTTCCCGAGCCAGTGCTTCGCGACTCATACGCGCTCCTCTTTCATACATGTGGCGGTCAGGACGGCAGCGGCCACGGCCGCCAGACTCGCAATGGCAAAGGTCCAGCTGGCGCCCAGCGCGTTCCAGCTGTAACCGGAATACAAAGCGCCCATCGCCCCGCCGGTGCCGGAAAGGGCGGCGTACAACGCTTGACCCTGACCTTGCTGGCGTGGGCCAAAACTGCGTTGCACGTAATGCACGGCCGACGCATGAAAGCTGCCGAAGGTGGCTGCGTGCATCAGTTGGGCGACGATCAGAATCGCCAGATGATCGGCCAGATTACCCAGCAAAAGCCAGCGCAATGCGGCGATCACGAAGCTGGTGATCAGCACCTGACGGACACTGAAGCGCTGCAGCACACGGCTCATCGCCATGAACATCAACACTTCAGCGATCACCCCCAGCGCCCACAGCAGGCCAATCATCCCGCGGCTGTAGCCGAGGTGTTCCAGGTGCAGCGTTAGAAAGGTGTTATACGGCCCGTGGCTCAGTTGTATCAATGCGACGCTGACATAAAACGCCAGCACACCCGGCCTGATCAGCTGCCTGAGAAAGCCCTCGCCCGCGACCCGCACGCCCGAGACCACCGGCTGCGCGTTTGGCACCCACCAACTGCTGGCGATAATGCCGAGCAGGATCAATAGCAGCAGTTGCGGGTAGTAATCCAGGCTGAACCACTCCAGCATCCGGCCCAACACGACCACCGAAAGAATGAAGCCGATGGATCCCCACAGCCGGATCTGGCTGTAGCGGGAAGTCTGGCCCTGCAAATGCGTCAGCGTGATGACTTCGAATTGCGGCAGCACCGCGTGCCAGAAAAACGCATAGAGGGCCATGACCATCGCCAGCCAGGCGTAGGACGTGTCGACGAGAATCAGGCTGAAACAGGCCAGTCCGCAAATGGCGCCGAAGCGCACGATGGTCAGGCGTCGGCCGGTGTAATCGCCGAGCCAGCCCCAGACGTTGGGCGCAACACAGCGCATCAGCATCGGGATCGCGACCAACTCGCCGATGCGCGCGGCGGAAAATCCCAGGTGGCTGAAATACAGCGCCATGTAGGGCGCCGTGGCCCCAAGCAGGGCGAAATAGAAGAGGTAGAAGCTGGCGAGCCGCCAGTAAGGGAGCGCCGCCACGCTCAGATGACCGCGGCGGCAACGCGCGGCTCAGGCATTACAGCTGACCCAGAATCGGCGTGGTGACGCGCACGTCAGCGTTTTGCCCGCGGTGGCGCAGCAGATGGTCAACCAGGACTATGGCCATCATCGCTTCGGCAATGGGCGTGGCGCGGATGCCGACGCAAGGGTCGTGGCGGCCTTTGGTGATGACCTCGACGGAGTTGCCATCGACGTCGATCGAGTGCCCCGGCGTGGTGATGCTGGAGGTCGCTTTCAGGGCCAGATGCGCAACGATCGGCTGGCCGGACGAAATCCCGCCGAGGATGCCGCCGGCGTTGTTCGACAGAAAACCTTCGGGGCTCATTTCGTCACGATGCTCGGTGCCGCGCTGGGCCACGCAGGCAAAGCCGGCGCCGATCTCGACGCCCTTGACCGCGTTGATGCTCATCAACGCATGGGCCAGTTCGGCATCGAGACGGTCGAAGATCGGCTCGCCCAGCCCCGGCATCACGCCGTCGGCCACGACCGTGATCTTCGCGCCCACCGAGTCTTGATCGCGACGCAGCTGGTCCATGTAGGCTTCCAGCTCCGGCACCTTGCTCGGGTCAGGGCTGAAGAAGGCGTTGTCTTCCACCGAATCCCAGGTCTTGAACGGGATTTCGATCGGGCCGAGCTGGCTCATGTAGCCGCGAACGGTAATGCCCTGGGTGGCGAGAAACTTCTTGGCGATGGCCCCGGCGGCGACGCGCATGGCCGTTTCCCGCGCAGAGCTGCGACCGCCGCCACGGTAGTCGCGGATGCCGTATTTATGGTGGTAGGTGTAATCGGCGTGGGCGGGGCGGAACAGGTCCTTGATCGCCGAGTAGTCCTTGGACTTCTGATCGGTGTTGCGAATCAGCAGGCCGATGGACGCGCCGGTGGTCTTGCCTTCGAAGACGCCGGACAGGATCTCGACCTCGTCGGGCTCCTGACGCTGGGTGGTGTGGCGGCTGGTCCCCGGCTTGCGGCGGTCGAGGTCACGCTGCAGGTCTTCCAGCGACAGCTCGATGCCCGGCGGGCAGCCGTCAACGATGGCAACCAGTGCCGGACCGTGGCTTTCGCCGGCAGTGGTGACAGTGAACAGCTTGCCGTAGGTATTGCCGGACATGCGGGAGGCTCCGAGGACGTTCAAAAACTCAAGCGCGCCAGTATACGCAGGCTTATGGCGCAGTTCATCCTCGAACCTTATTCATTTGCCCGCGTCCAATTGACACTTTATTGATGACGGTCCTGCAATGCTAAGCGCCTTACCCCTGATTCGCGGCTTCTGGCCGCTGCGAGCGATCATCTTGAGCCTGACCCTGCTGTCATCCATCGCCCACGCCGGAACGCCCGTCGTGCTGCAGCGCCCCATCAGCCTGGACACCGGCACCGGCGAGCTGTTCGGCACGCTGCTGCTGCCCAAATCGGCGAAACCGGTGCCCGTGGTGTTGATCATCGCCGGCTCAGGGCCGACCGACCGTGATGGCAACAACTCCGACGGCGGACGCAACGACAGCATGAAGCGTCTCGCCCTGATCCTCGCCAAGCACAACATTGCCAGCGTGCGTTACGACAAGCGCGGCGTCGCGGCCAGTCGCCCTGCCACCCCGGACGAGCGCGATCTGAGCATCGAGAAGTACGTCGACGACGCGGTCGCCTGGGCCGCCAAACTCAAGACCGACTCGCGCCTGGGCCCTCTGGTTCTGATGGGCCACAGTGAAGGCGCACTGGTCGCCACCCTGGCGGCAGAACGTGCGGGCGCCGTCGCGTTGATCTCGGTAGCCGGCACCGGTCGCCCGGTGGATCAAGTGGTCCGCGAGCAACTGCAGGATCGCCTCCCTCCTCCGCTGCTGGCGCGCAGCGAGCAACTGATCGAAGAGATCAAGGCCGGCAAGACTGACAACGACGTGCCCGAACCCCTTCAGGTGGTGTTCCGCCCAAGCGTGCAGCCTTATCTGATTTCGTTGTTCCGGCAGAACCCGACGGCAGCGTTCGGGCAACTGAAAATCCCGACACTGATCATTCAGGGCCGCAACGACATGCAAGTGGGCGTGGGCGACGCCGAGCTGCTGCACAAGGCCAAACCCGACTCGCAACTGGCGATCATCGACGGCATGAACCACGTGCTGCGCATCGTGCCGATGGACATCAAGCGGCAGTTGGCGTCCTACAAGGATCCGCAGTTGCCGTTGGCCAGCGAAGTGACCGACCGCATCCTGAAATTTCTCGACTCGGTACCGGCCGCCTGAGGCCGGTGCTCTTCTCGTTGACGCGGAAGTCGACGCACGATCCCTTTAGCTTCGTCAGAAACGGCCGATAGCTGTCTGCTGGCATCGTGTGCCGGTGCCATGTGCCGGGCAATGTCGATAACAGGATCGCCGTGATGACAGAAGCAACCATGCAAACCGACGCGGTCGAGCCGACCGAAGCCAAAGAAGGCGAAGTCGCCGCGCCTGTCTTGTGGGAAGAAGTACACGCGGAGCACTTCTCGATGCTGCGTCTGGCGCCCCTGCCGACCGACCGCGCGACCGGCGCCCGCCCGCTGCGCTTCGTTGAATTCGGCAAGGCCGAGCGCCACAACAAGGAATTCAGCCTGCTGCGCATGACCTATCAGTTGCCGGGGCAGAAGACCCGCAAAGAACAGAATTGTCTGGATATCTGGGTGGATCATGCCAATCGCAGCGTTCGCGTGGGCCCGGCGTCCGGCTTGCAGATCGATCCGTGGAACCGGGGGCTGGGCCGTTTCATGCTGGCCCAGGGCATCGCCTGGGCGCAGAAACGATGCGCCGAGTACAAGATTGAAGGCGTCGCACTGGCGAATAAGGATGCGCTCAACGAGGACACGCGCCTGCGTCGCGATCACTTCCTCAAGACCCAGGGTTTCGAAGTCGTCTACGCCGATGCGCAGCACCTGAAAGGCGCCATCAAGGACGCCAAGGTCGGCAACCTCAATAACACCTGGAACGCCGACAAAATCCAGATCGTGCAGATCCTCGACGCCGCGCAGATGTTGCAACAGGCCGAACAGAGGATTCAGGAACAGGACGTCACGATCAAGAAGTCCGAAGACAAGGTCAGCAAATACCGCCGGGACGACGCCGGCTTGCGCTTCACCATCGCCTGCCTGGTCACCTTCGCCGTGTTTCAGGCCGGCCTGCTGATCTGGATTGCGACCCATCGGTGACCCGGCGTTAACAGGGCAAAGGCCGGTGTGTTCGAAATCAGATTTA
This sequence comes from Pseudomonas sp. GW821-FHT02H06, assembly GCF_059421525.1. Classification (NCBI taxonomy): domain Bacteria; kingdom Pseudomonadati; phylum Pseudomonadota; class Gammaproteobacteria; order Pseudomonadales; family Pseudomonadaceae; genus Pseudomonas; species Pseudomonas sp. GW821-FHT02H06. The sequence goes on along the minus strand of NZ_JBWKVD010000010.1, from coordinate 94,795 downwards.
GGGTGTAACGACCGACGCCTTCCCGGCTGAAGCCGTCCCACTGTTTGACCGCGTATCCATAGTGGGACCGGCTTTAGCCGGGAAGAGGCCGGTGTGTTCGCCATCAGATTTGCGGTGTGACGTCCGACGCCTTCCCGGCTGAAGCCGGTCCCACTGTTTGACCGCGTATCCATAGCAGGACCGGCTGTAGCCGGGAAGAGGCCCGCCGATTATCTGATTAGATCCGCGCTGCAAAGACGTCTTGATGATTGCGGCACTGCTCTGCCGTCAGCATGAACACGCCGTGGCCGCCGCGTTCGAATTCCAGCCAGGCGAAGTCCACTTCCGGGTACAGCGCTTCGACGTGAACCTGGCTGTTGCCGACTTCCACGATCAACAAGCCCTTCTCGTTCAGATGGTTTGCGGCCCGGGCCAGCATGCGCCGCACCAGATTCAAGCCGTCGTCACCGCAGGCCAGCGCCAGCTCGGGTTCGTGCTGGTATTCGTCAGGCATGTCGGCGAAATCTTCGGCATCGACGTACGGCGGGTTGGACACGATCAGGTCAAAACGCTGGCCCGGCAGGCCGTCGAAACCATCGCCCTGCACGGTATACACGCGCTGGTCCACGCCATGGCGCTCGATGTTCTGATTCGCCACTTCCAGCGCCTCGAACGACAGGTCGGACAACACCACCTCAGCGTCGGGGAACACGTCGGCGCAGGCGATGCCAATGCAGCCGGAGCCGGTGCACAGGTCGAGAATGCGGGCCGGATCGCTGGCCAGCCAGGGTGCAAACCGCTGCTCGATCAGTTCACCGATGGGCGAGCGCGGAATCAGCACGCGCTCGTCGACGATGAATGACATCCCGCAGAACCACGCTTCACCCAGCAGATACGCCGTGGGCACACGCTCTTCGATGCGTCGCTTGATCAGGTGTTGCACCGCCACCAGCTCTTCGTCTTCAAGGTTGCAGTCCAGGTAACTGTCGGCAATTTCCCACGGCAGGTGCAGGGCGCCGAGCACAAGTTGGCGGGCTTCGTCCCACGCGTTGTCGGTGCCATGGCCGAAAAACAGGTCTTCCCCGTGGAAACGGCTGACAGCCCAACGGATATGATCGCGCAGGGTGCGCAGGCGGGAAGTGATCACGGCAGACTCCTTGAAAAAACGACGGGCGATTCTATCAGCCATCCACGCAACAAACGATCCCGCACCGGGCGCAGCGGCCTCGCGCAAAAACTTTCCACAGTCTTTACCTCGTTTTGCAGGCACTATGACAGCAACCGCGACCTGCTCGACGGCTTGAAGCCCGGCAGAAAAGCGAGGTCTGTGAGCATGGCGATTCACAGAATCGCTCTGCCAGTGGACAATGTGGCAAAAGCCCCACTCGAAGGAGCCCCCCGATGTCTGTTTCAAACACTGGTCCCAAGACCATGTTTCAACTCAGTGGCCGTGAATACGCAGCGGCCACATTAAGTAATGCCACCCTGATCATCATCGATGCGCAGAAGGAATACCTCAGCGGCCCTCTCGCCCTGACCGGCGTTCAGGACGCCATCAACAACATCGTCAAACTGGTCGCCGCCGCGCGTGCAGCGAAGTCGCCGATCATTCACGTGCGTCATCTGGGCACCGTGGGCGGAATGTTCGATCCCCAGGGCGAGCGCGGGCAATTCGTGCCTGAACTGCAGCCGCAGGGTGACGAAATCATCATCGAAAAACGCCTGCCGAACGCGCTGAACGGGACCGTCTCCACCGACGACCGCACCACGCTGCACAGCTTGCTGGAGAGCCGTGGCCGGCTGGACCTGGTGGTGTGCGGTTTCATGAGCCACTCCAGCGTCAGCACTACCGTGCGCGCGGCCAAGGACTACGGGTTTCGCTGCACGCTGGTGGAGGACGCCTGCGCCACCCGCGATCTGCCGACCCCGAGCGGCGTCATCAAGGCCGAGCTGGTGCAGCAGGCGGAGATGGCAATCATGAACGACAACTTCGCCAAACTGGCGCTGACCAAAGACCTGATCTGAATCCTCCCTCGACAGGAGCTGTTGCAACGAGCTGACTGCGCATGCCCCTCGCGCGGATCATTTTCCGGCAGTTCCTGAAGAAAAGGCGTACAAATGCAGTCGTCAGGCGGGGTTAACCCTGTTCACCTGACCGCCTATCCGTAATCGATTCGTAATGCCCCTGAAACCTGGCCAGGCGGGAACCACCCCCACGCTGTGCGGGTCAGAGCGCCGATACCCATAGAGGAAATCGGAATGAAAATATCCGATGGTTTTGATGCCCGTCGCCTGCGCCCCAAGGGCCAGGGCAGCTGGCGGATGCGCATTATTGCAGCGATGTCGGCCGTTCTGGCCACCGCTGGCGTGCTGCTGGCAATGGCCGGTGTCGCCAGCCTGATCGGCAACCCCGTCGCACTGGGCGAACTCAACGCCAGTCCAGCGGGCGCTGCGGTCACAGTCATCGTCGGTTTGTTGATGCTGTATGTCGGCATCTGGTTCTGGCGCCGCAGTCGCCGCCGCCGCCGTCGTGCCGGCGAACTGAACATGTCTCCCCACCTGATGAAGAAGCACGACTGACCTTCGCGTCATCCGCTGCCGTTTAATCATCGAAAGCCCTGATCATCGATAGTCGCGCCGATTCTGGCGTGACGCGGTTAAACTGGCCCCCTTCGCGGAGACCACCATGCAAGACGACGATTTTTCCCTGTTCAGAAGTGAGATTCGCGGCGTAAAGCCCATCAAGACTGAACATGCGGACGTAGGAAAACCCAAAACCGACCGTAAGAACCTGGCCAAGCTGCGTCAGGCGGCCACCGTGCGCTCCGATGCGACGATTACCGTTGATGGTCTGTCAGACCAGTTCGTGATCGATGTCGGCCCTGAAGACACGCTGTACTGGGCCCGTGACGGGGTGCAGGAAGGCCAGATGCGCAAGCTCAAGCTGGGGCAGATCAGCTTTGAAGGCAGCCTGGACCTGCATGGCATGAGCGTCGAAATGGCGCGCGAGACGATGTGGGAATTTCTCGCCGAGGCGGCCAAGCTGGAAGTGCGCTGCGTGCGGATTACCCACGGCAAGGCGGTGCGGCTGGACGGCAAGCGGCCGATGATCAAGAGCCACGTCAACACGTGGTTGCGTCAGCACCAGCAGGTATTGGGATTTGCTTCGTGCATCGCCAAGCATGGCGGCGCAGGCGCGGTGTACGTGATCCTCAAGCGGACCATGATGGAAGGACGTGACGAGTAAGGCAGGCGTCTGCCGACCAGTCCTTGTGGGAGCGACACCCCCGGTCGCTCCCACCGCTCATTAAGCGCTTATCCGATCAACGCGGGCCAGGACCGCCGCCACCGCCACCGCCGCCACCCGGGCCACCGCCTTCATAGTGACCGCCACCACCGCCTCCGTGACCGCCGTGGCCTCCCCCGCCCGGGCCCCAGAATGGCCAGCATCCGGACATGGCCGACATCACCGCGATGACCATCGCGACTTTCGCTATACGACTCAACATTTCGATTTCTCTCTTAAAGCGGGCTTGATCACAGGTATTCATCACCTGTTGCTTCTGACAGCACAAGCCTGCGAATCCGCGTCGTGGTTTGGTACCGATCAGGTATCGAGCCTGATACGAAACTTGCACCCAACAAAAAGGCCGCGAGGGATGGGTCTTCCCTTCGCGGCCTGTGCTTCATGCGTCAAATGATCAGTAAAAATCAGCGGCGGTAGTAACCAGGTCCAGGGCCGTAACCGCCCCGTCCGCCATCGTATGGGCCACCGTCGTAATAGCGGTGTTCATGCCAGCCACCGCCGTGGCGGCCCCAACCCGGTCCGAAAAAACACCCCGAAACCGACGACGCCAGGGCAATCACCAGTGCGATTTTCGCGATTCGGCTAAACATCATAAGCACTCTCTTCATCCGGGCATCTGTCACCCGTTACTTCAGACATCAAGCCGACACATTCCGACATATCCCCTCGGTAAAGGTTGGGTAAAGGTCGGCTGACACAGTCACGGCGGCGCCATGCCGCAGGCGTCTCGGCCGCCTGCCGTACCCCTGCGCGTCCAGCTACGCTACTATGTGCGCCTTTGCAGGCCCGCAACCCTGCGTTTTTTGAACCCACACGGAACACACCCCTGTGACTCTGGAACAGAACTACACCGCCATCCTCGGTCAACTCGGCGAAGACGTCTCCCGCGAAGGCTTGCGCGACACCCCGAAACGCGCAGCCAAAGCCATGCAGTACCTTTGCCGCGGCTATGAGCAAACCCTCGAAGAAGTCACCAACGGTGCGCTGTTCAGCTCCGACAACAGCGAAATGGTGGTGGTCAAGGACATCGAGTTGTATTCGCTCTGCGAACACCATTTGCTGCCCTTCATCGGCAAGGCCCACGTCGCCTATATCCCGAGCGGCAAAGTGCTGGGCCTGTCGAAGGTCGCGCGCATCGTCGACATGTACGCTCGTCGCCTGCAGATCCAGGAAAACCTCAGCCGCCAGATCGCCGAAGCCATCCAGCAGGTCACCGGCGCGCTGGGTGTGGCAGTGGTCATCGAAGCCAAGCACATGTGCATGATGATGCGCGGCGTCGAGAAGCAGAATTCGTCGATGATCACTTCGGTGATGCTGGGTGAATTCCGCGAAAACGCTGCGACCCGCACCGAGTTTCTCAGCCTGATCAAGTGATCCCGGCGTCCTGAAGGCCGCAGCATCAGGCTGCGGCTGTCTGGCGGTTCGTGCCGCCGAGTGAGGTTTTAGCGTGTTGATGAAAGCAGTGAGAGTCGGTCTCGGCCAGCTCGTAATCGCGGGCGATTTCCTGACGCGGCCGAGCAAAAAGAAGCGTTCTCCCGAAGCCCAGGCTGCCGTCGATGCGTCGGCGAAAGCGCTGACGCTGTATCAGTTCCACGCCTGCCCGTTCTGCGTGAAAACCCGCCGGGCGCTGCGCCGTTTGAACGTGCCTGTGGCCCTTCGTGACGCGAAGAACAACGAGCCCGATCGTCAGGCGCTGCTCAGCGGCGGCGGCCGGATCAAGGTGCCGTGCCTGCGGATCGAGGAAGAAGGCCAGACGGTGTGGATGTATGAATCGAAAGTGATCGTTGATTACCTGGAGAAGCGATTCTCGGCGGTTTGATGCAGTCCACTCCCACGGGATCGGGGGTCGGCTCACCCTCTCAGCCATCCCGCAAAACCTGTGGGAGTGAGCTTGCTCGCGAAGGCGGCGTGCCTGCCGATGGAAATTCAGTGCGTTGACTGGCCAATTCGCGAGCAAGCTCGCTCCCACGGGATCGGGGGTCGGCTCACCCTCTCAGCCATTCCGCAAAACCTGTGGGATCCGGGGTCAACTCACCCTCTCAGCCATCCCGCAAAACCTGTGGGATCCGGGGTCAACTCATCCTCTCAGCCATTTCCCAAAACCTGTGGGAGTGAGCTTGCTCACGAAGGCGGCGTTTCAATCGCTGAAGATTTAGTGAATGTACCGCCATATTCGCGAGCAAGCTCGCTCCTACAGGAGTTGCGTCATCGGCGGGCCAACGTGGTGTCAAAGCCACAAAGCCAGCCTAAAAATTGAGCAGTTACCTCGGGCAGCCTTCCTGGCGACACGCCGTATACGCCTTCAATTGCTCAACCCGCACTTTGGTCTGCGCTGACAGGCATTGCGCCTGAGCCAGCGGCCACATGCTCCCGCCCTCCTCCCGCTTGCCGGCCTGATACTGGCAATCGGCGTCGCGAAACGCGATCCACTTCTTCTGCGCATCCTGCAGCGCTTTCTTGCGCGCCGGGGTCTTCAGGTAGCTCATCTGCGAGTTGTATTGGGTGTTCAATTCAGCGTCCAGCGCCTTGTATTCCTGGCTCGCGCACTGGTTCATCGACGCCTGATTGGCGTCGCAGTCCTGAGCCTGGGCCGAGCAGCCGATGCCCAGCGCCATCAACATTCCGACCGCGATCATCCTGTACTGCATGTCTCATCTCCTTATAACTGAACAACGCTGAAGTCAGTCCAGCATGCCGACGTAACCCGGTTGCTGTTTGACCCGCGCGAGCCAGGCTTGAATCGCCGGGAACTGCGTCAGGTCGAAGCCGCCCTGATCGGCGACGTGGGTGTAGGCGTACAGCGCGATGTCGGCGATGGAGAAGTTGTCGCCCACCAGAAACGGCGTGCGCAGCAGCTGTTGCTCCATGACTTTCAGCGCCTTGTTACCGCGCCGGTGCAACGAGTGGTATTCCTCCATCCGCTCCTCTGGCATCCCCAGATAAAACTGAATGAAGCGTGCCACCGCCAGCGTCGGCTCGTGGCTGTATTGCTCGAAGAACTGCCATTGCAGCATTTGCGTGCGCAGGCGGGGCTCGGTCAGCAGGTAAGGCGTGCCTTCGGCGAGGAAGTTGAGAATCGCGTTGGACTCCCACAGGCAGGTGCCGTCTTCGAGCTCAAGGACCGGAATCTTGCCGTTCGGGTTCTTCGCCAGAAACGCTTCGGTTTCGGTCTCGCCCTTGAGGATGTCCACCGGCACCCACTCGTATTCCGCGCCGAGCAGGTTGAGCATCAACTTGATCTTGTAGCAGTTGCCCGAGTTGTAATCGCCGTAAACCTTGTACATCAGCCCTCTCCCCTCAATCGTATGCCGTCAGTCGTGCCGGTCGTGCGTGTGCGTAATGTATCAGGCCGCCTGTGAAAGCTGTGTGTGCCGAATGACGGCGGCCAGTCGTTTCAAGCCTTCGTCCAGGCGCTCGGGGTCGATGTGACTGAAATTGAGCCGCAGATACCCCGGGTTCGCGTCCGGATCCGCAAAGAACGGCTCGCCCGGCATGAACGCCACATTCTGCGCCAGCGCGCTGTCGAGCAATGTGCGGGTGTCGAGCTTGTGCTTGAGGGTCAGCCAGAAAAACAGACCGCCTTGTGGGCTGTTCCACTCGGCCAGATCAGCGAAATGCCGCTGCAGCGCGGCTTCGAACGCATCGCGACGGGTGCGGTAGAAGCTGCGCAACTCCAGCAGATGTTGCTCGTAGTGCTCGCTGCCGATCCACTGCAACGCCTGCCACTGGCCGACTCGATTGGTGTGCAAATCCGCCGATTGCTTGAGCTTGAGCAAATGCGGGAACAGGTCGGGCGTGGCGATCAGGTAGCCGACGCGCAAGCCCGGCATCAGGGTTTTCGACACGGTGCCGGTGTAGATCCAGCTGGCTTTTTTCAGGCGGCTGACGATGGGCCGGGCGCTGCCGCCATCAAACGTCAGCTCGCGGTAGGGCTCGTCTTCGATCAGGGTGACGCCAAACTCGTCGAGCAACGCCGCCACCGCATCCCGCGCGGTTTCGCTGTAACGTACCGCCGACGGATTCTGGAACGTGGGAATCAGGTAGGCGAACGAGGGCGAGTGCTGCTCCAGTCGCTGGCGCAGCGCTGCAAGGTCCGGGCCTTCGGCGAGCAGCGGCACGGTCAGGCAGTCGGCGCCGAACAGCTGGAAGATCTGCAGTGCGGCCAGATAGGTCGGCGCCTCGAGCAGGATCTCGGTGCCCTTGTCGATGTAGAGCTTGGCGGCCAGGTCCAGCGTTTGCTGGGAACCGCTGACGATCATCACCTGACTCGCTTCGCAATCGATGCCCAGCACCCGCGCCTGAGCGGCCAACGCCTCACGCAACTGCGGCTCGCCTTCGCTCATGCCGTACTGGCCGATACTGCTCGGCATGTCAGACCATTCACTCTTCGGCAACATGGCTTCGGCCGGCAATCCGCCCGCGAAGGACATCATCTCCGGACGCTGGGCGGCGGCGAGGATTTCGCGAATCAGTGAACTCTTCAAACGGGTAACGCGTTCGGAAAATGGCATGGGATCACCGCTGGCGGAAAGAAAGGGGAATACGTCAAACTGGTTGACCGAAATTACGATGCCGCACACGGATACGTCAATATGCTTGACCTTAAAAATTCATCCACACAGCAAATTGCCATGGAAGCGTTTTTCTTCGGCTACCAGGCGTTCACCGCCAAGGCCGATGAAATGCTCGACCGTCGTGGCCTGAGTCGGGTGCACCAGCGCATCGTGTTTTTCATCGCTCGCTACCCTGGCCTGAGCGTGAAGGAATTGCTCGGCAAGCTCGGGGTGAGCAAGCAGGCGCTGAACACGCCGCTGCGGCAGTTGATTGAGATGGAGCTGGTGCTGAGCGTTGCGCCCGAGGACGACAAACGTAAGCGCCTGCTGGAGCTGACCGCCGAGGGACGCAAATTTGAAGAGTCGTTGCGCCGCGAGCAGGTCAAGCTGCTGCAACGGGTGTTCGCCGAAGCCGGGCAAGACGCGGTGGATGGCTGGATGGCGGTGAATCAGGCGTTGGGCAACACGATGACCCGCGGCTGACCCGCCGGTTTGCAGACCGCGGCCGAAACTGTGCCGACCATTGCGCCGATGGCTGTATTGCAACGGGGCATGACCACTGCGTATAGGCTGGCAGCTCTGTTCAACCGCTGCGCCAAGGATAGACCCGCATGACTGACGTGCCCCTCGCGCCATTGCGACCGCTGACCGACTCCTCGCCCTCCTCAATCGTCGCCGGCTTCATCGCCATGATGACCGGCGTCACCAGTTCGCTGGTGCTGATGTTTCAGGCCGGTCAGGCCGCCGGGCTGACCTCGGCGCAGATTTCCTCGTGGATCTGGGCGCTGTTCATGGGCATGGCGGTGTGCAGCATCGGCCTGTCGTTGCGCTATCGCTCGCCCATCACCGTGGCATGGTCGACGCCGGGCGCGGCATTGCTGATCACCAGCCTGGGTGGCGTCGCCTACCCCGAAGCCATCGGCGCGTTCATCACCTGCGCGGTATTGGTGATCATTTGCGGCGTGACCGGCAGCTTTGAACGGCTGGTCAAGCGCCTGCCGACATCACTGGCAGCGGCCCTACTGGCGGGGATTCTGTTCAAGATCGGCAGCGAAATCTTCGTCGCCGCGCAACACCGCACCGGCCTGGTGCTGGGCATGTTTTTCACCTACCTGATCGTCAAACGCTATTCGCCGCGCTACGCCGTGCTGGTCACCTTGCTGGTCGGCGTCGCGCTGTCGGGCATGCTCGGCCTGCTGAACTTCAGCGGCTTCGCCCTGGAAGTGGCGATGCCGGTGTGGACCACGCCGTCGTTCTCCATCGCTGCGACCGTCAGCATCGGCATTCCGCTGTTCGTCGTCGCCATGACCTCGCAGAACATGCCGGGCGTCGCGGTGTTGCGCGCAGACGGTTATCAGGTCCCGGCCTCGCCGCTGATTACCGCCACCGGGATCATCTCGCTGATCACCGCGCCCTTTGGCGCCCACGGCATCAACCTCGCGGCCATCAGCGCCGCCATCTGCACCGGCCCCCACGCCCACGAAGACCGCGACAAGCGCTACACGGCGGCGATCTGGTGCGGGATTTTCTACGCCATCGCGGGGGTGTTCGGCGCGACGCTGGCGGCACTGTTCGCGGCGTTTCCCAGGGAACTGGTGCTGTCGATCGCTGCCCTGGCGCTGTTCGGCTCGATCATCAACGGCCTGACCGTGGCCATGAACGAGCCGAAGGAGCGCGAAGCCGCGCTGATCACCTTCATGGTCACAGCGTCAGGCCTGACGCTGTTTTCCATCGGTTCGGCGTTCTGGGGGATCGTCGCGGGGGTGTTGACGCTGGTGATTTTGAACTATCGCAAATGAGCGCGCGCGGCATGCCACTCTTATGCAGGAGCGCGCTTACCCGCGATTCGCGGTGAGTCAGTCGACATCAATGGCAGCAGGCAGATTGCATTCACGGGCAAGCGCGCGCTCGTCAAACATACCAAATCCGCCGATGTATCTGGCGACCTACGGATTGTGGGAGCGAGCTTGCTCGCGAAGAGGCCGGGATATCCGCTGAGTCTTCAGTGGCTGAAATGCCGTCTTTGCGAGCAAGCTCGCTCCCACAGGAATTGCGTTTACTGCGCCACAGCGCGGCTGTCTGGACGATGGGGATCATCTACAGGTTGCACGTTGGAAACCGGGTTCGGGGGTGGACCTCAGCGACGACTGAACTGCAAAGGCGCGGGATCATCCTCCGGCCGAGCAGCGGAGCATGGCTTGCAAGCCCGACTCATAATTTGAAATGCCCGACCATGCCTTTCAGTTCCAACCCCAGCGAGGCCAGTTCGATGCTTGACGCCGCGTTGCCCTGCATCGCCAGCGCGGATTGATCGGCACTGGCGCGAATGCTGGTGACGCTGCGGTTGATCTCTTCCGCCACCGAACTCTGCTCTTCCGCCGCAGCGGCAATCTGTTGGTTCATCTGCTGAATCATCGACACGGCCGCGGCAATGCTGCCCAGCGCGCTCTCGGTCTGCAGCGCATCACTCACCGCCAGTTTGACCAGCTCGCCGCTGCTGCGGATTTGCACCACCGACGCCTGGGCACCGCTTTGCAGACGGCTGACCAGCCGCTCGATTTCTTCCGTGGACTGTTGCGTGCGCTTGGCCAGCGCGCGGACTTCATCGGCCACCACCGCAAAGCCCCTGCCCTGCTCCCCCGCCCGCGCGGCTTCGATGGCGGCGTTCAGTGCCAGCAGGTTGGTCTGCTCGGCGACGCTTTTGATCACGCCGAGCACGGTGCCGATGTTCTGGATTTCCGCGCTGAGGTTCTCGATGGAATCGCTGGCGGAACGGGACGACGAGGCCAACTGTTCGATCCGCTGCATGCTCTGGCGCACCACGGCCTGGCCCGAATCGACCTTGTCGTCGGCGGTCTGCGCCGCGAGCGCGGCTTCTTCCGCGTTGCGTGCAACGTCGTGGACGGTGGCGGTCATCTGGTTCATCGCCGTCGCCACCTGCTCGGTTTCTTCCTTCTGGCTGCTGACTTCCAGATTGGTCTGCTCGGTGACGGCCGACAGGGAATGGGCGGACGTCGCCAACTGTTCAATGCCCGCCTGCAACCCGCTGACGATAGTGCTCAAGCCCGCGCCCATCTGCTGCATCGCCTGCATCAGCTGGCCGATTTCGTCCTTGCGGGTGACATTCACGGTGCGGCTCAGGTCGCCGGCCGCAATCCGCTGAGCCGTGGCAATCACGCTGCGCAGCGGCGCGACGATCAGGCGCGTAATCACCAGCGCCGCGATCAGCCCGACCACCAGCGCCAGCACGGAAGAACCGATGATCATCATCGAGTTGGCCTGCAACTCACTCTGCATCGACTGGCCTTCGGCGTCATAGGCCTGATTGACCTGCTGAACGACGATTTTGGCGTTGCTCGCCAGTTGTTGCGAGACCTTCGCTTCCGACTCCAGCAGCCCGGTGTATTCGTTGAGCTTGTCGCTGAAATTGCTGATGTGCCCGCCGACCTCGGTCAGCACCGTGAGGTAACCGGCGTCCTTGATCACGCCCTTGAGCTGCTCGGCCAGTTCCTGCGCCTGAACCGCCTGCTCGATCTTGCCGGTCTTGACCTCCTCGCCCGAGCCCGTCTTGCGGCTCTTGTCGAGGCGCACCCGGGCCTCGTCCATGGCCTGCATCATCAGTTTGGACACCTGGCTGACCTGACCGGCCTGCTCGATGAACTCCGCGCCCTGCTGGCCCTGGGAATCCTTCAGCGTGTAGGCGCCATCATCGGCCAGCCCCGCCTGCAACACATCGAGATTATTGGCGACGCTAGACACCGACCAACTGGCCATTTCCAGCGCCAGGTCCTTGCTCTGACTGATGCTAACGAACTCGTCAAACGACGCACGATAGGCCGCCAGCGCCTGCTGCACCTGGCCCATCACCTGCTCGTTGATCGGCGCGCCGGCCTTGAGCTGCTCCGCCTGGGCATTCAAACCATCGAGCCCGGCGTGAACCTGATCGACCACCTTCGGGTCGCCGTGCAAGGCGTAATCCTGCTCCAGCAGCCGCACGCGATTCACATCACTGTTGAGTGCGGTCATCGCCTTAAGGCTGTCGAAATGCGCACTGATCGAGCGCAGCGACCAGACCCCGATGGCCGCGACCAGCGCCGTCAACAGCAGCACCAGCACGAACCCGAAGCCAAGCTTCTTGGCCATCCCCAGATTGGCGAAACGCGTCTTCACGGCCGACATCATCAGTTTCCGCTCCACAGCTTGAGGGCGCACATGGCAAGGCCATCCGCGCACGGCCAATCAATATTCGTAAAGATTCGCAATGCACACGGGGCAAAACAAGCTCTTGACGTCAGAATGATGGCAAATAGCTAGAGCGAGGTCGCTTACAGAACGGTGATCGTCGTACTAGCGCGTGGCCGGGGCCACCGTCAGCGTGCCCGCATCGGTATCCAGAACCGCATGACTGCCCAATGCCACCGCCAGATTGCGGTCGCCATGGCCGATGGACAGACCGCCAAGCACCGGAATGCCCAGGTTGCCCAGACGCTCGATCAAGACATCGGGCGGCCGGATCGGGTTATTGCCATGACCCGGCTCGCTGAACTGACCCAACGCGATACCGCCGAGTCGTTGCAGAATCCCGCAATTGAGCAGGTGAGTGATATTGCGGTCCACCCGATACGCCAGCTCGCCGACGTCTTCGAGCAGCAAGATCGCGCCCTCGAGATCCGGCATGAACGGCGTGCCGATGCAGGTGCTCAGCATGCTCAGATTGCCGCCCAGCAACACGCCCTCCACCGTCCCCGACGTACGCACGGTGAAGGTGGGTTCTGCCGGGTCGGCATGGATGACGGAAGGCTCGGTACTCATCAATGCCTGCTTGAGCGTGCTGGCAAAGATGCCGCCTTTTTCCAACTGAGCCGCCACCGGGCCGTGAACCGTGGATAGACCTGTGTGGGTCCAGAGTGCGGCGTGCAAGGCGGTGATGTCAGAGAAGCCGACGACCAGTTTTGGGTCGCGGAGGACGGCATCGTAGTCGAGTTGGCCGAGGATGCGCTGAACGCCGTAGCCGCCGCGGTTGCAGAAAACGGCGCGGATCTCGGGGTCGGCCAGGGCGTCGTTGAGGTCGGAAATGCGATTGGCGTCAGTGCCTGCCAGGAAACCGATGTTGTCCAGTGCGTGGGGGTAGACGCGGGGGCGTAATCCCCAGGACGTGAGCTCCCGCACTGCGGCCTCGACCCGGGCTTCGGCGACTGGGCCGGCTGGTGACACCAGCGCTACGGCGTCGCCAGCGCGGAGGGGTTGGGGGTGGAGGGTTGGGCGGGAGGCAGGCATTTTGGGGGCTCGGCGGGTGTTTGGTGATGGTGCAATGTAGAGCAGTGGGGGGAGTGAATCTAGTGGGGGGTGCCGACATAGCGAGTAGGACATGCCGGAGACACGGTTGCCAATTGGTGGGTGCGCGCCGGAGTGGACTTCGAGGAACCGAAGCTGTTGCGGGGTGAATCGGAGATCGGCGGCACGCAGCTTGATCGCGGAGAGGACCGGCGGGGTGAACGACATTTACGGGATGGCCCTATAGCTAGGGGTCCTGTGAATTCGGAATCTCGCATCGCGTTTAGGCCGAAATTATCGTGGATTGTGCAAGCAGTATCGAAATGATGGCATCCGTTGGAGATTTAGAGAATGATACTGTACATCTCGGTTGAATCTGTGCTGCTTCAGGTAGTCAGCGCGTGCTAGGAAAGCAGTTACAAACAAGGAGGATCAGATGTGGGCTGATGTCGATACGAACAAGGATTTTCTCAACTATTCGGAGGTCGCCGACCTCGTGGTCAATGTTATCCGTGACCCGTCAATGCGGCCGGTAACGGTAGGCGTTTTCGGGTCATGGGGTACTGGGAAATCTACCCTTTTGAACCTGATTGAGGGCGAGTTAAGTCCACCCGGCAGCGCTTCGGACTTTATCGTGGTTCGCTTCGATGCTTGGCTTTATCAAGGGTTTGACGATTCCCGTGCAGCGCTGATGGAGGTCATTGCTTCAACCTTGATCGAAGCAGCCCGGGAGTCAGAAACCGTTCTTCCCAAAGCCCAAAAGCTTTTTTCACGTGTGAACAAAATGCGTGCGTTGGGGCTTCTGGTTGAGGGCAGTGCTTTGGCGATGGGGATGCCTGCGTTTGGGTTTGGCGCCAAGGGGATAGAAGCACTGGGTAAGATTTTCTCTGGTGATGTTGATGGCGAGTCAATCGGTACACTGAGAGATGAAGGCGCGAAAGCCAAAGACCATCTCAAGGGTTTGCTGGCTGAGGAGAAGCAGCAGACTCCCCCTAAGCAAATTGCTGCTTTCCGCTCTGAATTTTCTGAAGTGTTGACCGGGCTGAATAAGACGCTAGTCGTCTTCGTTGACAACCTAGACCGCTGCCTACCCAAACAGACTATTCATACCTTAGAAGCTTTGCGACTTTTCCTGTTCATGAACGATACGGCATTTGTGGTCGCCGCTGACGAAGAAATGGTCCGGCATTCTGTAAGCGAGCATTTTATAGATCCAGGGGATCGGCATATAACCGATTATCTCGACAAGCTCATTCAAGTACCTGTGCGTGTGCCAATGCTGGGTGTGCAGGAGGTGAGGGCCTACCTTTTCATGCTTTTCGCCTCTGCTGGCAACAAGGTCGCTCCCAAACAAGTAGAAGCACTTCGTGCCGGGCTTGAAGAAAATCTACGCAAAGCTTGGAAAGATGAGCCGTTAACTACAGAGATAGCGCTTGGCCTACTGGGCGCTGATTTACCGATTGAAGTTAAAGAGGCTTTTCCTATCGCCGACCGAATGGCACCGATGTTGGCCAACTCAGGATCTGTTCTTGGCAACCCCAGAATTGTGAAACGGATGCTGAACGTAGTGCGCATGAGGGTTCGTGTCGCGAAGCTCCGTGGAATGCCAATAAACGAGGCCCTCATCGCCAAGATCGCGCTTTTTGAACGCTGTATGGATGAGAAAGCTGTCGCTCATCTTTATTCAGTGATTAATAGGGCCGCTGGTGGTAAACCTCAAGTTCTTGCAAATCTAGAAGGCCTTGTCGAAGATGCTGACGGGTTTGAAACTGAGTGCCCAGAGGCATGGAAAACAAAGGACAATCTGTTGAAAGACTGGGTTCGCCTCGAACCTTTGCTGTCGACCGAAGATTTGAGGCCCATTGTTTACCTGAGCCGAGAGACAACTCCTTTAAGGATTCTTCGTGCAGGTTTGTCGTCAGAAGCTGCGGAAGCTCTCGCAGTACTTAAGCGGATCTCAAATACATCCTCCCCTTCGGCAAAATCGGCCCTACAATCGATACCGTCAGATGAACACATTGCAGTCATGGTTCAGTTGATCGAGTCAATGCGTGCCCATTCGGATTGGTCTAGTAAAGCTGCTGGCTTCGATGGCGCCCAGCTTCTTGCAGACAAGTCGCAGGAGGCGGGTACGCTTTTATCCGACTTCATCCATACGATCATGCCTGGCAGGCTCAAGCCTTGGATGAGTTCCACGGTCAAAGGCAAGCGTTGGTTCAGGCCACTGGAGCGTAAGTGATGGGAACCTCCACGTCGAGCAAAGGGCCTGGCGGCAACTCCCCGTATGTCCCTGGTTGGGTTGATACTGACGGGCAACCGCCAATACCGGAAGCCCCACCACAAAGGTTCAAGGATTTCCGGACTAACCTAGGAAGGTTCGTTTCCAGCGGAGACAGCTCTTACCTCCGCGCCGCCATAGGTAGCTATGCGGGAAGAGCCACTGGTGGTAGTGCAGCTGGATCTGCACGTTTCGGTTCAATGGCCGGAGCAGGTGGTGCGCTGTTCGGTGCAATGGCCGCACTCAGGGAAGGACAGTCCCCGCCAGGACTAGATTTAGCGTCGCTGAATGGTCAGGACACCGACATAGCGATCGATATGATCGTTGAAGCGCTTACTCCTGAAGATGGCGACTCGGACCGAGTTCGAGTAGCGATGAATGAGGCACTAGCAGAATGCCTCGATGGCTACGATGAGTTCGATTTCGAGAGCATTTCGGGCGAGATGTTGGTTCAGATGATGGTGGTGTACGTCACCAAGTGCGTGTTTGGCCAAGTGGTTTTGGACTCAAACGATGCATTCGCGAAAGCAGATACACCGGTCAAGGTGGAGCAAGCTGAGAAGGATTTGTATGCTCTCGTTGAGTCAGTCACGGACAAACATATGCGGCCTCTTCTATCAGGCAATCTAAAGTCATTTTCCAACGTGCAGGTTCAAAACATTCAGCTAGCCGCCATACGAGAAGTGTGGAGTGAGTGGGAGATGTACCAAGAGTGACTGATTTAATTTTCAATCATGACGCAGATTTGCTCCCGATACCCTCCGATGGAACCATTCCGGTATTGATGTACGGAACTCGTCCTCCGGCACAGGGAACTTGCTCCATTGGTGGTCCTGCGCGCGCAGCAGTTCGTCGTTTAGGAGCTCCAGTCCATCGGACCGGTTTCGATCTGCTCACTATAGCGATGGCGGTCACGGCAGCTGATACCTTTGTCGACAAGGCAGCAGCTGACGATGGCTGGGCCCGCAATCTAAGTCTGACGATACCAATTGCTGATCCGGCTCGTTGGCAGCCTGCTGTGCCGTTGCTAGAGAAAGCCCTCCATTTTCTGAGCGGTGATATTTGGAAAATTACGCTGCTGCCAGATGGGCCTAGGCAGCTCACGCCACAGAATCGTGGTCATATCACAGTCATGGCAGGCCATGACTGTGTGAGCCTGTTTTCAGGGGGTATGGACAGTGGGATAGGGGCTTTGGACTTGTTGGCCAAAGGTCGTCGTCCACTGTTGATTAGTCACGCCTACAGAGGTGATGCGGAAAAACAAATATTTATCCGTGACCACCTCCCGGTGAAAGTTTCCAGGTTTGCCCCAGTCGCACATCCATTGTCGCTGCTTGGCAAACCTACGGATGTGCAAATGCGGACCCGAAGTTTCAACTTCCTTGCCTATGGTGCGTTGGTTGGGTCGACACTCGCTCAATTGCGGGTCGCAGGAAAACCTGTCGAGCTATTCGTTCCTGAAAATGGGCTTATCGCCCTAAACCCGCCGATGACTCCGCGTCGGATAGGGGCACTGAGCACTCGAACGACTCACCCCCATTTCCTAGGGCTGTTTCAGCAAATTCTTGATGTGGTAGGACTGCCTGTACTAGTGAATAATCCTTATTCATTGAAAACCAAGGGCGAGATGCTGGTCGAATGTTTAGACCGAGCAAGCCTAAGCTTTCTAGTATCGGAGACTGTGTCGTGCGGGAAGTGGAAAAGGTCTCATCAGCAGTGCGGGAAATGTGTTCCTTGCATAATAAGGCGGGCGTCCTTTCATGCTGCTGGCATGTCTGATCTCACCGATTATCATGCCAAAGGCAAAGACCTCACGGCAGTCATTCGGGATGCCAATGGAAGGGATGATTTGATGGCGATGATTCTCGCAGCCCGTCGACTGCCTTCGGAAAATGTCGCGAGATGGATCTCGAAAGCGGGACCGCTACCCTTTGATCGTAATGCGAGAGACCAGTTTTACGGAGTAGCAAGAAGAGGTATGAACGAAGTCAGCGCGTATTTGAGTAACCAAGGGCTGGTGTGAGTTAGTAGAGGCGGGTCTATCAGACTCGGGTCGCGATCAGGGCACTAAGTCCTCGTTTAGCTTATAAAAATTACGTAAAACATTATCTCGTCCATGTCGTCCACTTAAACACTAGGGTTCAAATGCAAAGTTACTGGGCACCATCAAAGATTATCGGCCTTTTCAGTATCGCATTTAGTTTTTTGGGGGTAATCACCAGCTATATAGGCCTAAACAATCCACTATTGATACTGAATGAAAACCAAATTCTTTACCTATTTTCTACTTCAGCACAAGTGCTTGCTGGGGTATACGGCTTGACCCTCACAGGTTTCATTTTTTTCAGGAATGAGCTTAGTCGTGAAGAGCTTGAGGATGAGACGTTAGTCGAGGCTGTAGAAAGCCTTAAAAAAAGATATTTCACCTTACTAATATTTGTGACTTTATCTTCAATTTTTACGCTGCTGCTCTCAAACCTAGCTATATCTTACGGCAGCACGGGGACATCGCTTAGCGCGATAACTATAAATTTGGCACAATCTGCATTTGTAACTACCTTACTGGCCGTCACCTATTTCATTTTTGAAGTGATATTCCCTAAACGGATTGAAAGAGAAAGCAGAAAGCTTCAAAGCCAAGTAGATCCTGCAAGAAAGGAAGCAGACAAAGGAAGCCTCGAAGAATTCTTGAAACACTACAATCAAATTGAAGAAATCATTGCGAAATATGGTTCGATATATCAAAAAACGCCGTCGCTGGAATACACCAGTCGACCTCGTCGCTATATTTCCAATGCAAAACTAGCCGAAATCCTCTTCCGAAATGAGAAAATTAGCGAGTCGCTGTATCGTGAGATCAGAGCTTTAATCACTCTTCGCAATTCGATAATCCATGGCGCCGAGCCGGTTGTCAGCGACCACATTGTAATCAACTCCTCTACTATTTTGAGTGAGCTAAGGAATGCCCTGGGCCTAGATAATTGACTAGAACCTACTGACTTAAGTAGTCCAATTCGCTCACTCGGTGCAGGTTAAAGCCAGCTCCTTAACCAAGCGCCACCTGTCATGGCATTTTTCGAGTTCAGTTATGAAACCAAAATACGAAGAAAAAACATTCGAGAGCTATTTCAATACCGAGCTTGATCGCAGAGCTTCAATCTATTTTCCTTTTGGACAAGTGCAAGAAGGAGGGATTGGTGCAGACGCTTCAGGTTTCTCTCGGAGTCGTTGGCTTTGGCGGCGTCTTGGCTATCCTTATCTTTTACGAATGCCATTTGAAGGTGTAGATCTCCGCGAAGCTGCCGACGAGATGGAATTCTATATTGATCGAGAAATCAACAACATACCCAGTATCAAAGTCAACCTTTTTTTTCAATACAAAAGACCAGAACTGATCACCTCAAAACATGGATCTGAGTGGGTGCAATGGCACCAAAAATATTTCAGATATGACATTTATAAAGAGCAACAAGAGTTACTAACGCATCTAGCCTCGAAATTGGGAACTAAGGCGCTTGTTCTTTACGCGTCTCCTGCTCTCGATAGCGTGAACGACCTTGTAAATGCCAAGCAGCGTAAATGCTTGATCGAGAATACCAATTTCAGACCCGCGACTCAACTGGCGGGCCATCATCGAAACACTTACATCAAGGCAGGAGCATATTCTATTGCTTGTAGCGAGCCAGAACGTATGGAGGATTTCAATTTGCTCCGCCAGCTTGAAGCCGTAAAAGATAGCAGCAATATTAGGGATTCAGATAGCGTAATTAAGACTGCAAATACAGTAAGGAATATCGCCTTACAGGATTCGGTTTTTGGCATAGCATATAGTCGCGAGTTGAATGTTTATGCCGAGGCAGGCATTGATAGCTTCCCACTGCTATTTTCTATTGTCTCCATGAGTGTCTTCAGGGAGCTTAGCGGCATTCAATGGGTTCTCGCCATAGATAATAAATAATATAGCGCTGAAACTGCTCGCTTTTTAGTACGCAAGCCGTCGACAGAAAATCGTCATCATCTTGAAACACAACCGTCAAATACCGCCGTTCCAACAGGAACCGGAACACCGCATTCAGCCACACACCCTCTGGAAAACCATCCTTGATAGCAGTGCTGTCATCCTGCATCCCCAGAACCAGAGAGGACCTCACCATGCGCGTGTCTGGCCAGCAACCCCCCATTACCTCGCCCTCCATTGAACTTCAGCAACGGTCAAACTCGACCGCCGCCACCGGCCACGCTTCCGTCGGGCAGGGTCATCCTCAATCCGGTGAGGTCAGCGCAGCGGCGCTGACCCAAGCCCGTGAGATGAAGCATTTGCTCACGACCTACGTGAGCAGTCAGTTCCAGCCCTACAAAGATCGTCTGGATCCGGAATCGGGGCACCGGGGAGAAATCGATCGAATCATAGAGAGCCGAGTCAACAAGCTGATGGAGGAGAACATCTCCTTCAAGGAACTTGGAGACTTGATGGAAAAGGCCAAGAATATGGACTGCAACGCTTCAATGGTGTCGGGTACAACGGGCGGCGTGCCGTTTGCGGTGGCGTCGTCGCTCCAGGCAGCCATTCCTGTGATCACGGGCATCGGGGCAAACATACAAAACCCGGTGGCAAAAGCTGCAGCCCTGGGCACGATTTCACTCGCGGCGGCGTCGGTGGGGGATCAGGTCGGCGGCGCTTCCATTAAAAAGCTTCGGGAAGACGCGTACTACCTGCATGCGCCCGCGGACAAACTGCATGAGTCGTTGAATGCCGCGCTGGCGACTATCGATACCACCGCGAACCTGGCCATCCAGAACGCCAAGGAGGCGCAGACGTTCACGATGCGAAACGCATTAAGGACGGTTGTCAGCCCGGTGGTGGCGGCGATCAATCCGAAGGCCGAGCCCATTGTGGACACAGCCATTGCCATTGCGGGTGGACTCGCTGCCGGGACCGGCACCGGGTACCTCGCCAACAGTCGGCGCACCGAGCAAGGCACCAGTGGACCCGCGCTGCTGTTGGGACGAAGAGATGCCGAGGCCAAAGAGGATCTGAGTCAGGAAACCGAATGGATCGACACGTTGAAGGCATTGCGGGACGCGACAACCATTCGTACGCCGCTTGCCAATGGAGTGGGACGTCTGGCCGACGCCGGCCGCACCCTGGTAACCGATCCGCTCGGAGCAGTATCGAGAACCGCCAAAGCCACGTTCACACCTTCCGGCGCCGCCAATGTCACCACGCTGACCGCTGGCTTCACCGCACTGGAAGCCGGTAAGGGCGCTGCGGTCAACGCCTTGAGCAAACAGCACCCTGCCCTGAGTTCATTCGCAAAACATGCCGTCAATACAGTGGGCGGCGCCGCGGTGTTCGGCGGCAACGCTGCCAGTGTCGCGGTCGCAGACAAGCTGGTTGACGACTTTAAGTCGCGACGCAAGACAACGGCGGAACCCACAACTGACGCTACCGAGACCGCTCAATCCGTGCATGAAGATCCGGTCGAAACGCTCGGCGAGGAGCCAGGCCGTGTCAGCAGACCGTCCAGTCAACGGTCCCAACGCGCGGGGTCAGATGCGGGCTCTCTTCCGCGAACCAGCCTCACCGGCAACCGGATCACGAATGCCGAGAACTCGGCGCTCGCCTCTGCCAAGTCTCCAGTGGGCAGTGCCCGGGCAAGCCTCAAGGGCGAACAAGCGCAACCCACGATCAGCGCCGGACCCTCCAGCGAGGCGGCGCGGCCTGGGTCGGCATCTTCGGCGGCACCTGCCCCGCTCCAGGTTCAAACCCCGGTGCCGGTGGATGATTCCTCGGATGACGACGCCAGCTTCCACACTGCGACGTCGGATTCTTCAGATAACGGATCGGTCTACCACACTCCGCCGCAATCGCCGGCTTGAGCGAGTCATACAACTAAAGAGTGAAACCGCCGGCCGCCGTCGTCAGAGGGCTGCTGGCAGGTCTGATGTTCCTGCAGCCAGACCCGAGCCCCCGTGTGCAGCGGCAGACGCGAAGGTTTAGCGATCCAGGAAATCCAGATGTGGCACATTCTATTGCTTAAGTTCAGAAGCTTCCTACGTCCTCCCGGGAGGTTGGGACCTAGGGTGCCCGCTTGGGTCATGAAATACTCGCTTTCCAAATTTCTTGCACTCGCTTAACCATGATAAAAAGCGAGCGGCGTCCCAAGCTGGGAATTGTCAGGGAGACGTTGAATGTTCTTTTGGCACATCCTGCCCTCTTGGCATCAGATCGAAGATCGGATAAGGCAAGAAATGGGCTACCAAGGTGGTGCCCAGTTTAGAAACCATTGGGGCGAGCCTGCCCCGTCCCTCAGCCTGAATATCCGCCGCGTCGAGAGCGTCAGCTCTGCGTTTCATCAAGCGGAATGGCAGGCGGGCATTGCAGTTGTTGAGGACTAATTGATGTTCGACTATGAATATGCTCTGACTAAGGCGAAAGAGTATCTTGAGGATTCAGAGATACCCTTGCAGATTACGTATGAAGGTGAGTTCGCGGAGGGATGGTTCTTTTGCTATCAGTCAGCTGAGTATTTACGAACTGGTGATTCGTCTGATCAGTTAGCGGGAAATAGCCCATTTCTGATTGACCGGAATACCGGTGAGTTGTTCGAATTGGGTACGGTTAAGCCTATAACAGAGTACATTGACGATTACCTTCAGGAGCGCTATGCGTCGTAAATATGAGCGGCTACATGACAGCTCTTCGAGGCACGAGGGTGTAGGTATAAGAGTGGTTTATGCAACGGCGATAGACCGGGTAGTGACCGGACACCCGGCCGACACTTAAAGAACATATGCTATGAAGACAGATTACCGATTCATTGAAAACAACCTCAGCTTCGTCCTTGCAGAGCTCGGATCTCAGCCGGAGGTAGGTTCGTTCTTTCCCCCTGAATCCTTATCTTATCAGGAGCAAATTGGTCAATTATATGAGTGGGTGAATGACGCGGGAGAGTATGGTCTGGCGTATGAAAACGTCGTTTCTATGCTTGAAGTGTTTCCTTTTAAGTTATCTGGAAAGGCGGCAATAAAACTTCTGGAGGTCGGTTTGATTTTTGGTTTCAAGACTGAGTCAGAGTCAGATAAAGGCTTCGACCGACGTTAATCGCAGAAATCGTGATTCGCTCTGTGTGCCAGACAGCGCGCACCCGTGCCGCGTGGATCGCTAGCCTTGGATCATTTAGATAGAAAAGGCAAAAGCGATTCAGAGGCTGGAGGCTGGAGGCTGGAGGCTGGAGGCTGCGCAGTTTGGAACAAGAAGACCCCTTAAGTGACTAGGAAGCGAATTTTAAGTCGATATGATGATAAAAAAATATACGGCAGCCTTTTTGATTCCTGTCGGCGCATGTAGAACTTTAGGCGAGGATGGTTGGGAGTTTGACAGCCCTGAGCGGCTATCCAAGGAGGTTTCAGAACACCTGATTGCGGCATTCAGGCTCAACTTTGTTGAGATGTACTCAGGGATCAAAAGATACGTAGGCGACGATATTGGTATGTCTATATTTCTTGATGACATGAATGAGGTGGAGAATATTTACTTTCAAGTTTCCGGGGATTCGCTGAAAGCGCTTGCAGAGCTATGCCGAGATACCCAAGTTTTTTCTAAAGCAGAAATGTTCGTGCCTGAGAAAGAATGAATACCGTCTGCGGGTCCCAGCTGTACAGAATTGCAGGACGAGATAAGGGGACTGATTTATTTTGGTTGAAAAATCAATCCGTCCCTTTTTGCTCGTCTGAGTTAGCTGTTGCTTAAGCACATTACGTGGGTTGCATGGTCATAGTCTGTTCGCATGAAGCCGCACTTCAGATAAAACGCGTCGCCGGCGGCGGTATCGGTGAATAGGCATAGGTTCTGGAACCGCAGAGCGGCATGTGCAACAAGCGCATTTACCATCTTCTGTCCCACGTGCTGCCTCTTTGACCCTGGGTTCCACTCGTCAATTAGACGGGAAAGGAACCTGAAGCCTTGTCCAATCGCCTCTTTCGCTAGCCTGAGTTTGCGGGGGAGATGGGTGATCACTTGAATGTCGACTTGGCCCATGCATCGTCCTTGATGGGAGCAGACCTATCTTGCTGACAAGGGGTCTTGCGGACTGGTCACACAGGATAGGATGCCCGGCCGCATATGATCCCAACGTCTTTCGGCGTCATTGGGCGGCTTTTTAGGCGCCGCCGTCGAGACGATGCATGTGGGCGACAACGTGCATAAAGACCCAGGCATCACCTTTTTCGTACGTCTCGAGGGCTTCGCTGCCGCCAAGAAACGGGTACGGCTGCGGGATATAGACCTGGTTTTCAGCAAGGGGGCCCAGGTGCCGGAACAACTCGGCGACGTGATCCGAGTCTAGGACATACAGTTCGAACCCCGGCTCTTTCAGTACCTCCGCTTCAAAGTCTTCGACTGACGGGTGGCTTCCGTACGACTTCGCCGCGCACTTGAAAGGGTGCAGCACGAGGTACTCCGAGTCGTGTGGATTGCGAAGAAAGAAATGGCCGAGGCTTGAGTAACCAACAACCTCTGTATGGTTCGGGAAGCTGGCGGCCCACGCTCCCAAGTCGCTCGAGGGTCGAACCGAAAAGAGTGTGTAGAGAACAGGTCCGGTTGGCTTTCCGAATATTTTGGAGAAAAGTCCCAAGGTGAAACCTCAAGTTGAGCGCTTGGTAGCAAGAACGCGCGTGTAAATTTTGTGGTCGAAAACGACGGGAATTCCTATTCGATTTGGCGGCCTGCCGCAGATCTCACGTTTCGTCGCAACGACTTTGAAGTCGTCCTGGCTTGAGCCTGAAACCGCGATTTGCTTTGCAAAGCCACATGCCGATGCTCGGGCTCCTTAAGGCGATTACCCAGCGGGGTCCTAACGCAACTCCACCTCAAAGCGATAGTTGATATCCACCTTGCTGGCATCTACCGGCAGAGCGGTTTTGGTCAGTACAAACTCGAATGCCGGCTCGAAGTATTCATCACGCAGGATTTCACCCGCCAGCACTTCAACCTCATACCAACCATTCTCGACTTCAATAGTCGGCCTGTTTGATTGCTCATAACGCTCGAGCAACTCATCGAGATTCTCATCCGTGAACGCCTGCAGAATGCGCCACGTGAACAAATGTATGCGACCGTGCTCGACACGCAGCGAATAACCGCCGCGACGATGCTGCACCCGACCTTCGTGCCGGGGCATTTGAGGCTCAACGCCGGCCAACGTGAAAACAACGGTGTAAGGATGGTTTTCCACACCGGCGAGCGGGATGAGGACGCCATCAAGAACGGCCTTGTCGCCGCTTTCACTGGACACAAACTCACCAGCCAGATCGTCTGCAAGTTGATGCTCTTGCTTGAAGCGCCTCAACAGTTGAAGGTCACCGAGCAGGAAGTAGTCGATGAGGTCATTAAGGACGTCGGAAAACACATACTGCATGAGGGGGTATCCTTGGTCTCACAGTGCCAAAGTAAAAATGCAGCCAGTCAGCACTATCCCGCTAATTCATCGCCTAATATGGGTGTACATGCACCCTAACGGTCCAGGCACCCGCGCTGCAATCATCAGTCTTAACCTACAATTGCTTGAGTCAGATGTTGCTCAAACACATCACGTGCGTGGCATGCTCATCATCGGTTCGCATGAAGCCACACTTCAAATAAAACGCGTCGCCAACAGCGGTATCGGTGAAAAGGCACACGCTCTGAAAGCGCTGCGCGGCATGTGCAACAAGCGCCTTGACCAACGTCTGTCCCACGTGATGCCGCCTTGATGAAGCGCTGACGTAGACCCGTCGCAACCTCGCCATGTCCTTTTCGGCGTAGGGATCAACTGAGAGGCCTCCGATGCCTGTTAGCTGCTGGTTTCGGTATGCGGCCATTAGACATTCTCCAGGGGCATTGAAGCGATTGATCCCGGAGTCCCACTCGGTAATCAGCCGGGTCAGAAACTTGAAACCTTCTTCAACAGCCTCTTTTTCCAGCACCCGAATCTGCGGGGGCAGATGGGTGGTCAGTTGAATGTCAATTTGGCCCATGGATCTTCCTTGATTGGGTGGAGAGCTATCTGGCTTATGTAGAGGCTCTTGAAGTGCGTTGCTATTGGTAATGCAGATAGCGGCTGTTCGACTCAGAAGACCCGCGTTCAATTTGAGGTCGGCACGCTTCTTCAGAGTGAGGCGTCAGTACAGGCCTGTGGCACTATCAGGTTCGCGTACCGGAACCTGGTGCACGCTGACCATGTTGTAGTTGAGCATGAAGCCGACCCCACCCTCGGACTCCATCACCTGAGCCACCCAGCCAATAGGATTGATGAACAAAGAGTTGTCGTGGTTGAGCACTCCTACAGCAGCAGTCGTCTCATCATAATCCCAAACGACATCGCCCCAGTGCCAGCCCTGGCCTTCTACGTACTGGTTACCTAGCAACGCTCCAAGCGCGTACATTTCCTCCTCGGACAGCGTTGTGCCAGTCGCTTTGCAATTGCGCACCCGCTCCGTAATCGCCGCAACCACATCGGCCGGCGCATCATCCCCGGTAAGGCCGAGTAAGGCGAGTCCCTCGCGGCTCAGCACTTTGATCTGCTCTACCAACTCGCCGGACACTTTGCTTATTTCAGCCATTCTTGTTCCTCCATTAAAAAACTGCACAGCCCAACCAAGATTTCGCAAGCCTGCTCTGCGCTTAGCCCGGGCTTGATCGCCGTCACGCTTTGCCAATACCAAGCAATGATCGCAGCCACCCTGCCGACTTCCGTTCATAGAAAGGCGTGGTTTCCTTGAGGAAGTAGTCGCTAAGGCCTTCCCCTCCTTCGGTCACGCGATAGAGGTCGACGGGTTCGCCTTCCGGGGCGGTATCTCCGGCAACGTTACCGGCCTCGCGCATGACCCGTTCAAAATCTCCGTCCGCTTCAATACCAATGATCAGATGGGGCTTTTGATCAACCGATGGGTCATGCATCAACGCCAGAAATGCACGTTTTACGTTGCGATGTTTGGCGAGTAACTGCGTGAGTGAGTGGATCATCCTGGACGGGTATTGCGACGGCTGTCCGAGCAGCACGGTCGTGTCTTTTTCGACCGTGCGCTGCGCTGGCTTCTGGCCGATCCCGTCGGAGAGCAGATGGCGCACTTCCTCCGGCAAAAACTCCTTCCCGTACGGAGACTTAGGATTGAGAAAAAGAGGGGCGCCCCGTGTGATTTCAAAGAGCGATCTGGCCGGAATCTCGACGTAGGATTCTTGGCTGTCTATGGACCCTTGCAATATTCTCAACGAAGAAAAAAACGGGATGACAGGTGAGCCGTCAGCCTTGTGCCAATTCGCGATGCTGATGTTGCTACCCGCTTCGAGCGTGACATGACCTCCCCC
The DNA here is from genome assembly GCF_059421525.1 of Pseudomonas sp. GW821-FHT02H06. Taxonomy (NCBI): domain Bacteria; kingdom Pseudomonadati; phylum Pseudomonadota; class Gammaproteobacteria; order Pseudomonadales; family Pseudomonadaceae; genus Pseudomonas; species Pseudomonas sp. GW821-FHT02H06. The sequence continues at coordinate 68,057 of NZ_JBWKVD010000010.1, read as the reverse complement.
AGTCCCGGCAGTGCCAAGCACGTAGACGGTGGAGTCCAACAGCGTCTTGAAGAAGTCGGGTCGATGGGCCGGCTCATCCGCCGCCAGCCTGAGTGCTTGTTCGAGGGCGTTTTCTTGCTGGTTGTTCATGATTTCCATCCGTGGCTCCATCAAAACAGACAAAAAATGAGTGCAAAGCGCGCGTAGTTTTCCACGGGACTGTGAAAACAGGAAGAACAGGCGGTTCTGCTGATGGCAGCGCTTTGCATTCAACATCGTCAGGGCGTTTCACGCGATGTGAAAAATGTGTCGTCAATGGCAACAAACTTGAAAGCCCTCTGATATCATTCTCACCTGCGAATACTTCGCATTGCCAAGGAGGCTTCTAACCTTTCTGATCACCTTCCTGGTAGCCCGTAATGTTCCTTTCGCATCCGTTTCGCCCCACCGTGCTTGCGCTTTGCTGCTCTGCGAGCTTCATCGCCAATGCTGCCGACTCTGCGGTGGAGCTCGGTGCTACTGACATCAACGCGGATGCCGTCAAGGCCAATTCCAACACGCTGCCTGAGGTCTATGCGGGTGGTCAGGTCGCTCGTGGCGGGCAGATGGGTGTTCTGGGTAATCAGGACACCATGAACGTCCCCTTCACCATGACCAGCTATACCTCCCAGCTTATCGAGGATCAGCAGGCTGAAGATGTGGGAGATGTACTCCTTAACGACCCGTCGGTGCGCCAGTCTTACGGCTTCGGTAATCAGTCGCAGATATTCGTGATCCGCGGTTTGCCGCTGGCAGGTGACGATATCTCCTACGGCGGTCTGTACGGCGTCCTTCCCCGGCAAATTCTCTCCACGGACGCGATTGAGCGGGTGGAAGTATTCAAAGGTCCCAACGCTTTTATCAACGGCGTGAGCCCCACCGGTACGGGCTTGGGTGGCAGCGTGAATCTGCAGCCCAAGCGTGCTGAAGACGTGCCGACTCGCCGTTACACCCAAGACATCAGTTCCGATGGCCGAATTGGTGAGCACCTGGACCTTGGCCAACGCTTCGGCGAGGGCAATCGATTCGGAGCGCGAGTCAACCTTAGCCAACGCGAAGGCGACACTGCGATTGATGACGAAAACCAGCGCACCAAGTTGTTCGTCGCGGGACTCGATTATCGGGGTGACACCTTTCGCGTCTCTACCGACTTTGGCTACCAAAAACAGCGCATCAACGGTTTACGCAACACCGTGCAATTGGGTAATGCGACCAAAATCCCGACCGCCCCGGACGCCAGCCATAACTACGGCCAGGACTGGACTAATACCGAAACCGAAGACACGTTCGGCATGATGCGTGGCGACTGGGACCTGAATGAAAACTGGACTGCCTACCTTGCAGGGGGCGCCAAGCATACGCGTGAAACTGGCGTATACGGCACGCCAACCCTCGTAGGTAATAACGGAGTTGCAACTGTCGGCGGCTCCGAGATCCCGCACAATGAGGAAAACACCAGCTTTGCAGCGGGGCTTAACGGTCATGTTCAAACCGGGCCGGTGAGTCATCAGATCGCGATTGGCGCCTCCACCATCTGGACCCAGCAAGAGAACGCCTACACCTTCTACCGCTCGGTCACCGGGAATACCAATATCTACACCACACCTGACCTGCCCAAGCCAACGGCGGTTTCCCTCACCGGCGGCGATATGGGCGATCCGGGTGTCACCGGCAAAACCCGCAACCGAAGCCTGGCCGTTTCCGACACAGTTGGCTTGTTCGACGATAGTTTGCTGCTGACATATGGCGTGCGCCGTCAGCAGCTGCGCGTAGAGAACTACTCGTACGACGGCACCACCTCCAACGGCGTGGCTAATCCGGCCAATGACGGCAGCCGTACTTCGCTTTACGACGAATCCATCACCACTCCGGTGTACGGCATCGTCTATAAACCGAATGACACCGTTTCCCTGTATGCAAACCGCATTGAAGGCCTGGCCAAAGGGCCGGTCGCGTCCGGTACCAACGTCACCAACCTTGGGGAGGCCTTCCCGCCTGGCCGCACCAAGCAACTGGAAGCGGGTATCAAGCTGGACATGCAATCGTTCGGCGCAAATCTTGGCGTGTTCCGGATCGAGAAGCCCAGCGATGGCTACGTCGATGCGACCCAGCGCCTCTATATTCGCGACGGCGAGCAGGTGAACAAAGGTGTTGAGCTGAGCGTGTTTGGTGAGCCCATCGAAGGCCTTCGCCTGATGGCAGGCGGCACGCGCATGACCTCGGAGCTGAAGAACACCGCGGGCGGGCTCACTGATGGCAATCATGCGATCGGGGTGCCCACCTTCCAGCTAAATGCGAGCGTCGACTGGGACGTTCCTGGCCTGGAGGGAGCTGCCCTCAGCGCCCGTATGCTGCGTACTGGAGGCCAGTATGCGGATCAGGCCAATAACCTGAGCCTTCCCACCTGGAATCGGTTCGATGCCGGGGCGCGCTACAAACTTAAAGTCGATCAAAGGGACCTGACGTTGCGCGTCAATGTGGAGAACATCACCGACAAGAACTACTGGGCTTCAGCCAACGGTGGCTATCTCAGCCAGGGCGACCCGCGTCTGGTCAAACTCTCGGGCACCATAGACTTCTGAGTCAACGCTCCCAAGGGATAGGCATCATGATTCCCTCGGATCAAACGGCTTTCGATGAGTCGAATTCAGGGTCAGCCAGCAGGTTGGCCCAAGCGCCCAAGGCATAGCTCAGATCAGGCGTTCAGCAGCATCCAAGGTACGCCTCGGGCGGGTGTCAGTTGCCTGCGAGAGTTTTACTTCTCGACAACCCGCTGTCTTGGTTAGCGCTTTTTGTCATCCGGCCCCTGCCCGCGCGTCACCTCAAATCGCCTGACATTCTTGCGCAACCAACTAACAAACCCACCCGAATCGGCCACCACCGGCTTGGCCTCCAACATCGCCGCCCTCGCCTTCGCCCGAAACTTAGCCAACCCCGCCAGCGCCCCAATCAATTCCGGATGCTCCGCCAGCCACGGCTCCAGATCGGCCTTGTCGATCCGGTAAATCATGCAATCGGTGTATGCGCAGAACCGCGCCAGCGTCGGCGTGCCGTCAACAAACCCGCTTTCACCCAGCAGCTCACCCGGCCCCATGCGCCCCACTTCCAGCCAGCCGTCCGGCCGTTGCAGCGACGCCGACACCACCCCGGACTCAATAATGAACAGCGCATCAGGCACCACGCCCTCGGCGAGCACGATGTCTTTCGCCGGATACGCGCCCAGGCGCATGTGCTGTTCCAGTTGCGCGCGGTCGGCGTCGCTGAGCATGCGCAGCGCATTGACGGTGTTGAGCACCGCAGACTGTCGCGTCGAAGGGCGTTGCTGGTCCTGGCGGGTTTCGGTCGAGGCGAGCTGCCGGTGAATCAGGTCGAACAGTTGGTTACGCACCGCTGAGCGCCGGTCCCGGGATTTTACGTAGCCGGTGACTTCGTATTCGACGATACGCAGGCCGGACTTGACCACCACCGCCGACGGCGCGGGCTGGGCCAGCAGTTCGCGACAGCCGAGCAGCGCTTTCTCCAGGGAGTCCAGCACCAGGCTGGGCCGCAGGCGGGTCAACAGTTCGATGGACAGTGTGACCGAATGGAAATGGTCCGGTCGGCTGAAGTTGACGATGCGGGTCTTGGCGGCCATGGCGTTGGGGATCACGGCCATGCTGCCTTCGGAGGTCAGCAGATGGGTGGAGCGCCAGTCGATTTCGATGACTTTACCTTCGATGTCGTCGACGCGAATCCAGTCGTCCACCCGGAACGGCTTGGTCGCGTTGAGGACGATGCCGGAGAACACGTCGCCCAGCGTGCTTTGCACGGCAAGGCCGAAGATGATCGCGACTGCGCCGGAGGTGGCCAGCAGCCCTTTGACCGGCAGGTCCAGCACGTAGCCGGCCGCCGCCACTGATGCGACGAGGAAGATGATCGCGCCCATGACGTCTTGCAGCAGATGACCCTTGCCGCCGATGCGCGGCTCCATGACCACGACGGCGAGCACGGTGAGTGTCCGCGCGCCGAACAGCCACCAGGCGATGGTCAGGATGGTGCCCAGCACATGCCGGGGAACGGACCAGTCGGCGGGCACCGGATACAGCGGGCTGAGTCCGCCATCGAGCAGCGCCATGCTGAACAGCACGAACAGCACCAGCCGGCACGCCAGCTTGCGCCGCAGCCAGCGCGGGTGCAGCCATTGCCAGAGCGTGAGGTCGATGACCAGCAGCACGGCAGCGCTGATCAGCGGATAGGCGAACCACAAATGATTCATCGACATTCCCTGGGGGGTGGACAGCCCGTGGAGCTTAGCTGAATACCTCGCAGGAGCGCCGGTCTGCTTTTTCGCTGAACGGTCTGACCGATCAGAACGCCGTGACGCCCCCATCCACTGCCAGTGAATGCCCGGTAGTGAACGCGGCGCCGTCGCTGCACAGGTAGAGCACGGCGGCGGCGATTTCTTCGACTTTGCCGATGCGGCCGACCGGGTGCATGGTCGCGGCGAATTCGGCCTTGCGCGGGTCGGCTTCGTGGGCGCGGCGAAACATGTCGGTGTCGATCACCGCCGGGCACACGGCGTTCACGCGGATGTGTTTCTTGGCGTATTCGATGGCGGCCGATTTGGTCAGGCCGATCACCGCGTGCTTGGACGCGCTGTAGATGCTCATCTTCGGCGCCGCGCCCAGCCCTGCGACTGACGCGGTGTTGACGATCGCCCCGCCGCCCTGGGCCAGCATCAGCGGCAACTGGTATTTCATGCACAGCCAGACGCCTTTGACGTTGACGCCCATGATCGCGTCGAACTCGGCTTCGCTGCCTTCGGCGAGGCGGCCCTTCTCGATTTCGATGCCGGCGTTGTTGAAGGCGTAATCGACGCGGCCGTAGGCGTCCACGGCCTGGGCCATCATCTGCTGCACCTGAACGTCCTTGGTCACGTCGCACGGCAGAAACAGCGCTTCGCCGCCCGCGTGACGAATCAACTCGGCCGTGCCCTCGCCGCCCTCGCTGTCCAGATCCACCACCAGCACTTTCAGACCGTGTTCGGCAAACGCCAGCGCGGTCGCTCGGCCAATACCCGCCGCGGCGCCGGTGACCAACGCGACCTGGCCGGAAAACGTCATGCTCATGGGATCGTCCTTTTTGTACTTATTAATTGAAGAGCTCGGCAAACGCCTGATAGGCCGCAGCTTAGCGGTCGCGACACAGTCAGCGTCAGCACTATCAAGAGGCCGGTTGCCGGGCCATTGGTGGCGATGATGATCCGTGAAGCGCGCCATCATCAGCATGGATCGGCGGGCATTCGGTGCAGTGGCAATCCTTGCTGTCCAAGCCGTTCCGGTCTATCACTGCCGCTTCGCCGATAATCGAGAGCCCTGCCATGACCGCCTTGAACAACCGCCAATTCCTCCTCGCGCGCCGCCCGGTGGGTGCCGCCAGCCGTGAAGATTTCACCTTCCAGACCGTGCCCGTTGCCGACCTCGCTCCCGGCCAGATCCTGGTGAAGAGCGAATACCTGTCCCTGGACCCGGCCATGCGCGGGTGGATGAACGAAGGCAAGTCGTACATCGCGCCGGTCGAGCTGGGTGCGGTGATGCGCGCGTTGGGCGCGGGCAAGGTCATTGAGTCGCAACACCCGAAATTCGCCGTGGGCGATTACGTTCAGGGCGTGCTCGGGGTGCAGGATTATTTCGTCGGTGAGCCCAAGGGCTTCAACAAGGTCGACCCCAAACTGGTGCCACTGCCGGTGTACCTGGCGGCGTTGGGCATGACCGGCATGTCGGCCTACTTCGCTTTGCTCGAAGTCGGCCAGCCCAAAGCCGGTGATACCGTGGTGATTTCCGGCGCGGCCGGTGCGGTCGGCAGCATTGCCGGTCAGATCGCCAAAATCAAAGGCTGCCGGGTCATCGGTATCGCCGGCGGCAAGGAAAAGTGCCAGACCCTGATTGATGAGTTCGGCTTCGACGGCGCCATCGACTACAAGAACGAAGACATTCATGCGGCGCTGAAACGCGAATGCCCCAAAGGCGTGGACGTGTATTTCGATAACGTCGGCGGCGACATCCTCGATGCGGTCCTGACCCGCCTGGCGTTGAGGGCGCGGGTGGTGATCTGCGGCGCCATCAGCCAGTACAACAACAAGGAAGCCGTCAAAGGCCCGGCCAACTACCTGTCGCTGCTGGTCAATCGCGCGCGCATGGAAGGTTTCGTGGTGATGGACCATGCGGAACACTTCGCCAAGGCCGGAATGGAAATGGCCGGCTGGCTGGCCCAGGGCAAGCTGAAAAGCAAAGAACACATCGTTGAGGGCCTTGAGACCTTCCCCGAAACCCTGCAGATGCTGTTCAAGGGCGAGAACAGCGGCAAGCTGGTTCTGAAGGTATGAGGACCTCCAAGTGTGAGCCCTCGCTGATAATCCGCTGAACAACTCACGGATAACACTGCCAAAACCACCAGAGGGCGCACTCTGGTGTAAGCTCGTGCGCTGTTGATCCGACCCATCGAGAGGCTTATGCGGGCTCCCTTCCGACGTTCTACCCTTGCAGCGCTGCGTGGTTTTGAATCCTCCGGCACGGCGATCACGATTCTGCCGAGTGCGGCCGATTACCGGCAAACACTGCTGGCGAAGATTGCCGCCGCCACCCGACGGATCTACATCGTCGCCCTGTACTTGCAGCAGGACGAAGCCGGTCAGGAAATTCTCGATGCGTTGTATGCCGCCAAGGCTGCGCGACCGGAGCTGGACGTCGTGGTGCTGGTCGACTGGTTCCGCGCCCAACGCGGCCTGATCGGCGCCGGCAAGCAGGCCGGGAACTCGGCGTGGTACCAGGCACAAAACCTGGAACACGATCAGGAAGTGCCGGTGTACGGCGTGCCCGTGCAAACCCGCGAGCTGTTCGGCGTCTTGCACCTCAAGGGCAGTGTCATCGATGACTGCGTCATCTACAGCGGCGCCAGCATCAATAACGTCTATCTGCACAAGCTCGGCAAATACCGGCTCGATCGCTATCACCTGATTGACAGCAAAGGCCTGGCCGACTCGTTCCAGCGTCTGGTCCAGCAGGACATTCTGCCGTCCGACGCGGTGCATCGCCTCGACCTGCCCTCGCCGCCCAGCTCTCGCAGCCTGCGCGGGGAGATTCGTCAGTTCCGCCAGCACCTCAAGCGCGCCAGTTACGACGTCAATGATGGCGTGCGAGACAACGGCGAGATGCGCGTCATCCCGCTGCTGGGCATCGGCAACAAGAACCCGCTGAGCAAAACCCTCTGTGATCTGATCGCCGCGACCGATGAGCAACTGACGCTGTGCACGCCGTATTTCAACATGCCGCTGGTGGTGAAGCGCGAGATCAATCGCGCGCTGAAGCGGGGCGTTAAGGTCGACATCATCATCGGCGACAAGACCGCCAACGACTTCTTCATTTCGCCGGAGGAGCCATTCAAGGTGATCTCCGCGCTGCCGTATCTGTACGAGATCAGCCTGCGTCGCTTCATGCAGAAGCATCAGACGGCGATCGCCAAGCACCAGTTGAACATCCATTTGTGGAAAGACGGCGACAACACCTATCACCTCAAGGGCCTGTGGTCGGACGACCGCTATACCCTGCTGACCGGCAACAACCTGAATCCGCGGGCCTTTCAGCTGGACCTGGAAAACGCCGTGCTGATCGATGACCCCAAGGGCGAATGGCTGAAGCCGCGCGCCGAGGAAATCGCGCTGCTGATGCGCAATACCCATCGGGTCGGCAAGTTTGACGAGCTCGATACTCTGAGCGAATACCCGGTTGGCGTGCGCACCTTTCTGCGGCGGGTCAGCCGGGTCCGCGTCGAGCGCCTGCTCTACCGGATTCTCTGACCACCATGGGCAAAAGTACTGGCGTTCGCGCGCAACAGGCCGATCAAACCCGCGCGCGCATTCTTCAGGCGGCGATCACGGTGTTCACCCGCGACGGGTATTCCGGCGGGCGCATCGAAAAGATCTCCGCCGAAGCCGAGTCCAACGACCGGATGATTTATTACTATTTCGGCAGCAAGGAGAAACTGTTCGTCAAAGTGCTTGAGCACACCTACGAGCAGTTCAACCGCGCCGAAAGCCTGCTGTCACTGGACCCGTCGACGCCGGTGCAGACGCTGCGCCAGTTGGTGGCGTTTGTCTGGGACTATTACGTCAGCCACCCGGAATTCGTCGCCATCCTCAGCATCGAAAACCTGCACAAGGGCAGGCACGCGCGCCAGTCCGGTGAGCTGCGACGCCTGTCAGGCGAAGCCGTCGGCGTGCTCAGACCGATCATCGACGCTGGTCAGGCACAGGGTCTGTTTCGGCAGGACCTGGACATCAAGCACGTGTATTTGATGATCGCGTCGCTTTGCTACTTCTATAACTCCAACCTGCACACCCTCAGCTCTTTCCTGGGTCAGGACATGGCCGCGGAGGGAGAGCGGACGGATTGGCTGGCGTTTATTCAGGACCTGGTGATGCGGGGTGTGAGGGTGTTGCCGGAGTAGGCCGACTGGTGCAGCACGTGTGGGAGCGAGCTTGCTCGCGAAGGCGCCGGTACATCCGCTAAATATTCTGTGGCTGAGATACCGCTTTCGTGAGCAAGCTCACTCCCACAGGGGCCAGTACACCCGCTAGATATTTAGCGGTTGAAATGCAGTCTTCGTGAGCAAGCTCACTCCCACGGGACCGTATTTTGCCGGGCGTCAGCGTGTTGCCTGAAGCGGGATGTCACCCAAAGAGGCTCGCCGAGTCAGTGCGTTCCGGGATTGGCTTTCAAATGCGCCACCTTGTCTTTCAACCCTTCCCACTGCGGCTCATTCGGCGCGAAGCGGCTGCGCAGGTACGCGGCCAGGTCGCTGATCTGGGTGTCGGACAGGCTGTCCTTGAAGCCCGGCATGTAACCCAGATCTGCCGTCGCCGGCTTGTCGATCCCTTGCTGAATCACTTTGATCAGGTTGTCCGGCAGCGCGCTGTGGACATTGGTATTGGTCGCCAGCGACGGGCTCACGCCAAACAGCTTCGGTCCCAGACCGTCGGCATGACAACCCTGACACGAGCCTTCGAACACCCGCTGGCCATTGCTCAATGACTGAGGCGAAACGCTCGGTTTCTCTGCCAGACCGCTCACTGTCGCAGGACGGATGTCAGCACTACCAGACGCAGGCTCATTCAACGCCGCCAGATACACCGCAATCGCCCGCACATCACTCTTCGGCAGTTTCGCCAGCTCCGACACCACCGGCCCCATCGGCCCAGCCGCCACACCATGGGCATCGGAATACCCGCTGCTTAAATAATTAAACAGCTGATCCTCGGTCCAGGGCGTCGGCGCCTTCGACAGGCTGTTGAGCGCCGGCGCTTCCCAGCCGTCCACCGTGCCGCCCGCAAGAAACGACGTGCCGCCCTTCTCCGCCCCCAGCAAGTCCCGGGGTGAATGGCAGGCGGCGCAATGCCCCAATCCATTGACCAGATACTGACCGCGATTCCACTGAGCGCTTTGCTGCGGCTGCGTCTGCACCTCGCCTTTGCGCAGGTACAGCGCGTTCCAGCCAGCCATCAGCGGCCGCACATTGAACGGGAAACGCATGTCGTTGGCGGGCTGGACCTGTTTCACCGGCGTCTGCGACATGAGGTACGCGTACAGCGCCTGCATGTCGGCGTCCTCGATGTTTCTGAAGGCCGTGTAGGGAAACGCCGGGTAAAGGTGTTTGCCATCGCGACTGATGCCGTCACGCATCGCCCGCTCGAACGCCGGATACGACCAGTTGCCGATGCCGGTCTCCGGGTCCGGGGTGATGTTGCTGCTATATAAAGTGCCGAATGGCGTTTGCATCGCCAGCCCGCCGGCATTGCTGGCGCCATTCGGGGCGGTGTGGCAGACCGCGCAGTCGCCGACCGCTGCCAGCAATCGCCCGCGTTCCAGGGTCGCCGATGACCAGGTGCCCGCTGCGGGCGGCGTGATCGGCGCGATTTCCGCGCGCCAGGGCAACGCGGTCGCGGCCATGCCCAGCAACGCGCCGAACGCAGCAAACAAGGAACCGAACAGCCACTTTGAGCGTTTGGCTTTCGGCGACTGCGGCGGCTGGCTGTTGGATTCCACGCCAGCGCTGTTCAGCGCGGCGAGAATGCGTTCCGCCGTGATCGGCAGCTCGCGAAAGCGAATCCCGGTCGCGTCATACACGGCATTGGCAATGGCCGCCGCACTCGGGACCGACGCCGATTCCCCGGCGCCCATGGGCGGCTCGGCCTGGCGCGGCATCATCATGACGTCGACTTTCGGCACTTCGGGGAACGTCAGAATCGGGTAGCCGCCCCACTCCTTGCTCGCCACGGTGGATTCCTCGAACGTCACCCGCTCCTTGAGCACGCGGCTGGTGGACTGGATGACGTTGCCGTGGATCTGATGCTGCACGCCGGCGGGGTTGACCATCATGCCGGCGTCGTGGCCGATTACCACGCGAGTCACCGACACATCGCCGGTGTGCTTGTCGATCGCCACGTCCGCGACCCATGCCGCCCACGCCGCGCCGAAGCCGGGAAACTTGCTGTGGATGTAGCGCGCGTAGGCAAAACCGCGCCCGCGCAGGACGCCGTCTTCTTCGGGGATCTGCATCGGTTGGGTGCGCGGCGCCCAGTCAGCCCGGGCGGCGGTGGCGCGAACCAGTTCGGCGGCGCGCTCGTCGTGCAGATAACGAAGCCGGTATTCGATCGGGTCAACGCCAGCCGCGAACGCCAACTCGTCGATGTAGGACTCGTGAGCGAAGGTATTGGGAAGCGCCGACACACCGCGCATCCACGACGCCCGCACAATCGGCGCCATGTCGTGAATGGTGACGCGCATGTGTTCGATGTCGTAGGGCGGGATCGAGGTGCGATCGCCCATTTCAAACATGGTCGCCACCGGCTCCACGCGCCCGGTCAACAGCAAGGCCAGGGTCGGTGAGTTGTTCGACGGGTAGCGGGTGCTGAAGTCATAACCGGCGATGCCGCCATCGGCGTTAATCCCGCCGTCGACTTCCATCAACTGGGCGGTGCCTTTCGGCTCCCAGGCATGTTCCTGCTCGCGGGTCAGTTGCACCCGCACCGGCCGGCCCACGGCGCGGGACAGCAACACGGCATCGGCGCAGACGTCATCAGCGCAATTGCGCCCGTAACAGCCGGCCGCTTCCATGCGGATGATGTCGATCCGTTCTTCGGGGTATTCCAGCAGCCAGGCCAGATCGGCGCGCAGCATGTGGGGATTCTGCGTGCCGGACCAGACCCGAATGCCTTCTTCGCTGTAGTCCGCCAACCCGCACGAAGGTCCGATGGAGCCGTGAATCTGGTAGGGCCACAGATAGGTTCGCGTCATCCGCTCGCTGGCCTGGGCCAATGCCTCATCGACATTGCCCTGATCGAGCACCACCCGCTGAATGCTGGGGTTGTCGCGAATCGCCTGCTCGATGTTGCTCATGTCCGGCAAATTGTGCTGCCAGGGCTTCCAGGTGACCTTGAGTTCCCGCGCCGCCTTGGCCGCCTGCTCTTCGCGCATCGCGACGATGCCGACGAAATCGCGAATCACCACCACGCGGACGATGCCGGGAATGTGGGCGATGGAGGATTCATCCACGTCCAAGAGGCTGGTGCCGACGAAGTCGCCGGTGTCGTAACCGGCGTAGGGCGGACGTACGACACGGCCGTGGAGCATGTCCGGCAAACGCATGTCGTGGACGTAGGTCAATTCGCCGGTGGCCTTGCCCGGAATGTCCACACGGGCGGCGCCCTGCCCCACCAGTTTGTAGTCCTCCAGCCGCTTGAGTGGTGCGTTGCCGGAAATGCGCAGCTCCACGCGCTGATCCACCAGCAGTTGGCCAAAGGTCAGTTCGCGACCGTCCTGCGCCTTGATCACGCCGCTGTCGATGACCAGTGAATCCACATCGACCGACCACTGCAGCGCGGCCTGTTGCAGCAGGTAGCGCCGCGCCTCGGCCGCCGCATTGCGCAACGGGATGGCGGAAATCTGCAAAGTGGCGCTTGCGATGGTCGCGCCCTGATTCGGCGCACGCTCGGTGTCGCCCAGAATCATCGTCACCTGATCCATCTGCAGGTCCAGCTCTTCGGCGACGATCTGCGTCAGCGAGGTGCGAATGCCGGTGCCCAGATCCACATGGCCGTTGAAGGCATAGACGCGGCTGTCCTGATCGATGGCAATGAACAGCCCCAATTCCATGGGCCTGACCGTAGGGGTGCCGCCTTTGGCGACCGGGCCGGACGGCGGCAGGATGTCGTCGACGATCAACAGCACGCCGTTTTGGGCGAGCAATTCATCGCGCGTGGGCAGAGTCTGGGTCATTGGGCGGGATCCGGGCTGGGCTGATGACGCGCGGCACGCATGACCGCACTGAGGATTTCAAGGTGCGTGCCGCAGCGGCACAGGTTGGCTGACAGTTCGTTGCGAATCTGCGCTTCGGTGGGGTGCGGGTTGCGGTCGAGCAAGGCCTTGGCGGTCATGATCATGCCGTTCATGCAGTAGCCGCATTGCGCAGCCTGTTCGTCGATGAAGGCTTGCTGCACCGGATGCGGGCGGTCTCGCGAACCGATGCCTTCCAGCGTGGTGACCTCGCGCCCTTGGGCGCCGGCCAGTGGAAACACGCAGGAGCGTGCGGCGACGCCGTCGATGATCACCGTGCAGGCGCCGCACTCGCCCAGGCCGCAGCCGTATTTGGGGCCGTTGAGGTGCAGATCGTTGCGCAGGATCAGTAACAGCGGCGTGTCAGGCATTGCCGTGACACGTGTGGCCTGACCGTTGACGTTCAGGGTCACGGTCTTCTCCGCCGCCCGCTGCAGCTCGCTTGTGTCAGCCTTCATGTGTTACCCGCTGTAGCTTGCATTTGATGAAGTGATTACTTCATGAAACGAGAGCAGGAAGCATGCCAGCTGAGAAAAGGCTGTAGGACGTTGGGGTTTTCAGGAGGGAGATGACGCCTGACGAGGGGGTCAGGCGGCGTTATTCATCGCCCTCGTCGATCAGTTTGCGCAGCAGAAACAGTACCGCCACGCGTTCGGCGGGGTTGAGTTTGCTCAGGGTCAGCTCGCTGATCTGCGCAGCGCGGGGCACGGTTTCCTGCACCAGTTGCAGACCGCTGTCGGTCAGGCTGCAGATGACTTTGCGGCGATCCTGCGGGTCCGGGTCGAGGCTGATCAGGTCCCGTGCTTTCAGGCGATCGACGATGCCGCGAATGGTCGCCTGATCCACGGCCGTGGCCTTGACCAGCTCGGTTTGCGAACTGGGGCCGTGATCGCGCAGAGCGCACAGGGTCACGAACTGCACCGCCGTGAGCTGCGAATCGCCGACGTTCTGCTGGAAGATCGCCAGATGCCGCTGGTAGGCGTTGCGCAGCAGATGGCCCACTTGCTCGGAAAAGGTGTAGGACGGATTGTTATTGGAAGGGTTGTCAGTGGACACGGGTGGCTCGTTCGGCAGGATCTGGAAAGTGGTGGCTACAGTAACGTCTGCGGGGGGTTGAGGGGAATCTTCGGAATGAGTGAGTTGTGTCGCTGGTGTATCCGCCGACAGATGAATAGTGGGAGCGACCGGGGTGGCGCTTCAACTTGCTCGCGAAAAGGACGGTACATCCTCCAGAATTTCGGCAGCTGGCATGCCGTCTTCGTGAGCAAGCTCACTCCCACAAGGTTGCTGTGCGCGGAAGATCCCGGGACGTATGCAAAACCTGTGGGAGCGAGCTTGCTCGCGAAGAAGTAGGTAAGGACCCTAAATCTTCATCTACAGGAATGCCGCCTTCGTGAGCAAGGTGGAGCGCCACCCCGGTCACTCCCACAAGTTTTGCGTACAACCTGAGTCCCGCGTAGCGCAAGCCAAATGCAGGCCTGCGTCAGGCTTTCGACGCCTCGGGCGCCACCACTTCCCCCGCCAGCACCACGGCCTGGTCGTCCAGATAAATGTCGCAACGACGCAGCGGGATATCCAGATGGCACGGGGTTTTGCGGGTGCCGCCGACTTCAGTATTCGGCCCCGTGGAAAACAGGAAGTTGCCGTAGAACGCCCGGGCGTCCATGCACATGCCGTCGTTCTTGTCGTGCAGGCCCATGGCCGTCCACTGGGCGCGGGGTTGCAGGCCCCAGCCAATGTGGGAAATGCCGTAGACCTCAGGGTCATTGAAGTATTTCAGGTAATCACGCAGGTACTCGGCCTCGAAACCACCGTGAATCCCGGTGATAAACCCCTTGTCGATTTCCAGGGTGATCTGCTCGCGGGAATAGGTCTTGAACGGCAGCACGATGTCACCGACATCGATGACCAGCGTGCCTTCGGCGGTCTCTTCGTTCGGCCAGGAAAACAGAAACCCGCTGGGCCAGTGGTCCCAACGCCCCGGCTCGTCGGCGAAACCGTACTCGGTGACGGAAGGATATTGCCCAAGTTGCGCACGGAAATCGCTGCCGGCCCGTGACTTCACCTGAATCGACCGCGCCCCCTTAAGCACCTGTTCGGCGGCCAACACCCGCTCCTTGTCCGCCACCGTCGGCAGCATCCGCGCCAGCACTTCCGGGGGCTCCACTGCCAGCAGAATCCGCGTTCCGGTCTTGAGGATCTGCTCCTGCTCCGGCGAGTGCAGCAGCATCATCGTGTCGACGATCAGGTCCGCCGCCTCAAGGGCACGTTGCGCCGCGATGTTGCCGGTCAGCGCGGTGTCGCCGCAGTAGGCGGTCATGTCGTTGCCCATGGCTTTGGGGTGATTGAACGACGGCAGCTCCACCGCATAGACCTTGGCGCCCAAACGTTGAGCGGCGTCCATCGCGGCACGCACCGTACGCGCATCTGAGTAATGGCTCTTGAGCACCGCCACGCTCTGGGTCGCATCCACTTTCGACAGTTTTAGGACGTGCTCGAACATCTGGGTCAATTCGCAATCGCTAACCGGCATCTCTTTTCTCCTCTGGGGCGGATGACGAGCCGGATGCACCATTGCAAGGCGTCGCGCATCAGACCAGTGCATTTTTTAAAGCGTACACACTTATTAAAAGCGATAAGACATCAATCCGCACGCCGCTGCAATAGGCACGCCACTCTGTTACCCAACCACACAGATCCCAATGAATAAAGGTTACAGCAGGTGACATGCCTGTTTGCGACACCGCCTGCCGTTTCTGGAAATATCGGTTCACTTTTAAAAATATCAGCGTATACACTTTAAAAACCCAGCGACGCGATACATTCTTTTCGCCTCGCCGTCATCCAGAGCTCCGGTCATTCAGAGCTCATGAAACACAAAGGAATGCGCGCCATGCCAACCACGCAAAAAATCGCCATCGTCGGATCCGGTCTGGGGGGCGCTGCGGCTGCGACGCTGTTGCAGAAAGCCGGCTTCCACGTCGATATCTACGAACAAGCCCCCGCGTTTTCTCGTATCGGTGCTGGTATCCACATGGGCCCGAACATCATGAAAATCTTCCGGCGCATGGGCATCGAGCAACAGCTCAGCGACATGGGTTCGCACCCGGATTTCTGGTTCAGCCGCGACGGTGCGACCGGCGATTACCTGTCGCGCATCGCCCTGGGCGAGTTCTCCCTCAAGGAGTACGGCGCGGCCTACATCACCGTGCACCGCGGTGATCTGCACGCGCTGCAAATGTCGACGCTGGCGCCGGGCAGCGTGCACTTCAGCAAATGCCTGACCACGCTGGAAGAACGCGACAACGGCGTGCGCCTGAATTTTGCCGACGGCACCCACGCCGACGCCGACATCGTGATCGGCGCCGACGGCATCAACTCCAAGATTCGCGAAGAGCTGCTGGGCCATGAAAAACCGCTGTACAGCGGCTGGGTCGCCCACCGCGCGCTGATCCCCAGCGAGGTGCTGACCAAATACAACCTGGAGTTCGAGAACTGCGTGAAATGGTGGAGCGAGGACCGTCACATGATGGTTTATCACACCACCGGCAAGCGCGATGAGTATTACTACGTCACCGGCGTGCCCCATGCAGCGTGGGACTTCGAGGGCAATTGGGTCGACAGCAGCCGGGACGAAATGTACGAAGCCTTCGCCGGTTATCACCCCACTGTGCAGGCCTTGATCGAGTCCACCGACAGCGTGACCAAGTGGCCGCTGCTCAACCGCAACCCGTTGCCTTTGTGGAGTCGCGGTCGCCTTGTTTTGCTGGGCGATGCCTGCCACCCGATGAAGCCGCACATGGCCCAGGGCGCCGGCATGGCCATTGAAGACGCCGCGATGCTCACCCGCTGCCTGCAGGAAACCGGCCTCACTGACTACCGCACGGCGTTCCAGCTCTACGAAGCCAATCGCAAGGAACGCGCCTCTCGGGTGCAAGCGGTTTCCAACGCCAACACCTGGCTGCGCACCCAGGAAGATCCGGCCTGGGTCTACGGTTACGACCTGTATGGCCAGGAGCTGAAATCGGGGGTGGCGGCGTGAGCACATTCATCCATGGCGGCAACGTCCAGGCCAACGGCATCCGTCAGCATTACCTGCGCTACGGCGGCGACATTCACTCCGGCAAACCGGCGCTGATCCTGATCCCGGGCATCACCAGCCCGGCGATCACCTGGGGTTTCGTCGCCGAACGTTTGGGTCAGTCGTTCGACACCTACGTACTGGATGCGCGCGGTCGCGGGCTTTCTTCCACGGGGCCGGATCTGGATTACAGCGTCGACACCTGCGCCGACGACATCGGTGCGTTCGCCGCCGCCATGGGCATCGACAGCTATAACTTGGCCGGTCACTCCATGGGAGCGCGTTTTGCCGTTCGGGCTTCGATTCGTTGCCCCCAGGGCCTGAAAAGCCTGGTGCTGATTGATCCGCCGGTGTCCGGGCCGGGCCGTCGTGAATACCCGGCGAAGTTGCCGTGGTACGTCGACTCCATCCGCCAGTCGCAACAGGGCATGAGCGCCGAACACATGCGCGCGTTCTGCCCGACCTGGACCGAGGAACAACTGCAACTACGCGCCGAGTGGCTGCACACCTGCTACGAGCCCGCCATCGTCCGCGCCTTCAATGACTTCCACGACGTGGATTTCCACCAGGACCTGCCGAACCTTCCGGTCCCTGCCCTGCTCATCGTCGCTGGCCGCGGCGGCGTGATTCAGCCGGAAGACGAAGCCGAAATCCGACAGCTGCAACCGAACATCCTGATCGCGCGAGTGGAAAACGCCGGACACATGATTCCGTGGGACAACCTGCCGGGCTTCTTCGCCGCGTTCGGTGACTTTCTCGGTACGCCGCTGACCTGACGGTCCTTGCTTAAAACGATGAACAGGAGAACGCAATGACCGACCCACAAAGCGCGGACGCCAACTATCAGGGCGTCTGGGGCAATCGCATCGGTTTTGGTGCGAAACCGGCCTTGCTGATGATCGATTTCATGCAGGGCTACACCCAACCCGGCGCGCCTTTATATGCGCCCGGCGTGGTCAGTGCGGTGGCCGAAAGCGTCGAGCTGCTGGCCTGCGCGCGGGAACACGGCATCGCGGTGGTGCACACCAACATCCGCTACCACCCCACGCATTTCGCGGACGGCGGCATGTGGGTGAAAAAAGCGCCGGTGATGAAGGACATGGTCGAAGGCAACCCGCTGGCCGCGTTCTGCGAGGCCGTGCAGCCATTGCCCGAAGAGGTCGTGATCAGCAAGCAGTACGCCAGTTCGTTCTTCGGCACGTCACTGGCATCAATGCTGCACGCCCAAGGGATCGACACCGTCGTGCTGGCCGGTTGCTCCACCAGCGGCTGTATCCGGGCGACCGCGGTGGATGCCGTGCAGTATGGCTTCCGGACCATCGTCGTGCGCGAATGCGTGGGCGACCGGCATCCCGATCCCCATGAAGCGAACCTGTTCGACATCGACAGCAAGTACGGAGATGTGGTGAGCAAGCAGGAGGCGATGACACAGTTGCGAGCTGCAAGCTTCAAGCGATAAGCCGCAAGTCAAGAGCATGCGGTCCCCTCTTGCAGCTTGAAGCTTGGCGCTTGCCGCTTCGTCCCCATATGACAACACCGCAAACGCAGGCAAAATCAGCCGCCGCGCTCACCGGTCGAAGAAACGCCAGGAGACACCCATGCCCTCTGCGAATGTAGAAACCTCCGCGAACTTAGCCGCGGACCCGATCAAAGCGCTGTACACCAAGATCACCTGGAAGCTCATCCCCTTCCTGTGTTTCTGCTACCTGGCCGCTTACCTGGACCGCATCAACATCGGTTTCGCCAAGCTGCAGATGCTCGACCAGTTGCACTTCAGCGAGACCGCGTTCGGGTTGGGCGCCGGGCTGTTTTTCGTCGGCTATATCCTCTTCGAAGTGCCGAGCAACCTGGTGCTGGAGAAGGTCGGCGCGAAGATCTGGATCGCGCGGATCATGATCACCTGGGGCTTGCTGTCATCCTGCACGTTGTTCGTCAGCACGCCGACGCAGTTTTACGTGCTGCGGTTTCTCCTCGGCGCCGCTGAAGCGGGCTTCCTGCCCGGCGTGCTGTTTTACCTGACCACCTGGTTCCCGACCTACCGCCGTGGCCGCATCATCGCGCTGTTCATGATCGGCCTGCCGCTTTCCAGCGTCATTGGCGGCCCGCTGTCGGGCTGGATCATGGGCCATTTCGACCAGACTGCCGGGCTGCGTGGCTGGCAGTGGCTGTTCCTGATCGAGGGCATTCCCAGCGTGCTGCTCGGGGTGATGACGTTCTGGGCGCTGCCGAACAATCCGAAAGAAGCCAAATGGCTGAACAGCGCCGAACAAACCTTGCTGGAAAGCGAACTGCGCCTGGACGACGTTGAGGGCAAGGACAGCAAGCACAGCTTTCGCGACGGTTTTTTCAATCTGAAAGTGTGGATGCTCGGGGGCATCGATTTCTCGATCTTGCTCAGCGCCTACGCCATGGGCTTCTGGATGCCGACGTTCATCAAGAACGCCGGGGTCACCGACACCTTCCACATCGGCGTGTTGACCGCGTTGCCCAGCGTCGCGGCGCTGATCGGCATGCTGATGATCGGCGCCAGCTCCGACCGTCGTCGCGAACGGCGCTGGCACATCATCGTGCCGTTCTGGATCGGCGCCGTGGCCATGGCCGCCAGCCCGTTCTTCACCCATAACGTGGTCGCGACCGTCGCGCTGTTTGCCGTCGCTTCGGCCGCGATCATTGGCGCGGTGCCGGTGTTCTTCAGCCTGCCGGCAACGTTCCTCAAGGGCCGGGCGGCGGCGACGGGTTTCGCGTTGGCCTGCTCGCTGGCGAACATCGCCGGGCTGGTGAGCAACTCGATGATGGGCATCGCCATCGACGTCACCGGCAGCAGCGCCGGGGCGTTGTGGTTCTTTGCCGGGTGCCTGATTTTGAGCAGCCTGCTGGTGGTTGCGCTGCCGGCAAAGCTGGTGAATCGGTAACTCGTCGCGCTGGACGCCTATCCCGGGGGAGCCAGCTTGCTGGCGAATGCGGTGGGTCAGTCAACGTTTTACTGACTGACCCACCGCGTTCGCGGGACACGCCGCGCTCCTGCATTGCGAATCCCATTCATCCCCTCACAACTGTGGAATCCGACCATGCAGGCGTTTGTGAAAAGCTGTGCCCTGGCCCTGACGCTGGGGCTGTCCGCGACCTCCTTGCAGGCCGCGGAAAAGGTCATCTTCGACACCGATTTCAACGTGCTCAACGACGACGGCCAGGCTTTCATCATGCTGGCGCAACTGCACGCGCAAAAGCGCATCGACCTGCTGGGCATGACCCTCGTCAGTGGCAACGCGTGGGTTGATCAGGAACAGGTCGATGCGCTGAAGGCTGTCGAGCGCATGGGCGTGGAAAAGGACATCGGCGTGTACTCCGGCGCGGCCTACCCGCTGCTGCACGACTTCGCCACGTATGACCAGGAAAAAGCCCTGTTCGGCGCAGGCTGGCCGGGGGCGTTCAAGACCCCGCGTCCGACCTCGGCCTCGCAACTGGTTTCGCCGCCGGACGGGCTTGCGACGCACACTGCATTGCGCAGCGAATCCGCCGCGCAGTTCATCGTCGACAGCGTGAAGAAAAACCCCCACGAGGTGACCATTCTCGCCGTTGGCCCATTGACCAACATCGCTCTGGCGATTCGCAGCGCCCCGGAAATCGTGCCGCTGATCAAACGCATCGTGTACATGGGCGGCGCCATCGAGATCCCCGGCAACACGACGCCAGCGGCGGAATTCAACTGGTGGTTCGACCCCGAGGCCGCAAAAATCGTCCTGCGCTCGCCCATCGAACACGTGATTTTTCCCAACGATGTCTGCGAAAAGGTCATCTTCGACAGCTCGGTCTACCAGCGCATCGTCGCCAGCAAAGGCGTGATTCCCAACCTGTACAAAACGGTGCTGGGGCCTGAGTTCGACAAGGACCCGAACCATCACAGCTTCACCTGGGACAGCCTGCCTGCGCTGTACCTGGTGCATCCGGAACTGGTCACCGAGTCCAAAGACCTGTGGGTCGATGTCGACGCCCACTTCGGACCGGATTACGGCCGCTCCATGGGCTACAAGAAGGGCGCGCCCGTCGGCACACAGAAGGCGAAAGTGGTGTACGCCGTGGATCAGAAGAAGTTCTGGGATGCGTACGTGGATCTGGTCACTCTGCCTGCGCCGGTCAAACGCTGATCGCCTCAGTTCGCGCCGTTCATATGAAACGGCCCAACCGGAGGTAGGCAAAATTAGCCGATCAGGGCAATCAGCTGCTGGCGCTGGGCATCGGTAAGCAAAGGCCCTCTGGCGGCTTCGGCGTTTTCCTTCATGTATTTCGGATTTCCCGTACCGGGAATCGCGCACGTTACTGCCGGGTGCGAGATCAGAAACTTCAGCGCCAGTTGCGCCCAGCTCCTGGCCTGAACTTCCCCCGCCCACCCCGGCAGCGGCGTGTTGCGCAAGCGGCCAAGCAGACCGCCGCCACCGAACGGCCGATTGCAGAGCACCGCCACCCCTCGCTCACGACACAGCGGCAGCAGCCGCGCCTCGACCGCGCGATCGTCCAGCGCGTAGTTGATCTGCAGAAAATCGAACGCCTCGGCCTTCAGCGCAGCTTCCACCTCAGCGTAGGCCGACGGGGTGTAGTGCGTCAGACCGACGTAGCGAATGCGCCCTTCTTCTTTCCACTGACGCAGCGTCGGCAGATGGGTTTTCCAGTCCAGCAGGTTGTGGATCTGCATGAGGTCGATGCGCTGGGTCCGCAACAGCCGGAACGACGCTTCCATCTGGGCAATGCCTTCGTCGCGTCCCCGGGTCCAGACCTTGGTCGCCAGAAACGCTGGCGATGACGGCTGATGGATCGCCAGCAACTCGCCGGTGGTTTCCTCGGCGCGGCCGTACATGGGTGAGCTGTCGATCACCGTGCCGCCGGCGTGGAACAGCTGATCCACCACGGCGGGCAGCAGTTTGTACGCATCGCTGCCGGGCTCGACATCGAACCCGCGATACGTGCCGAGGCCGATCATCGGCAACGCTTCGCCGCTGGATGGAATGTCTCGCGTGAGCATGTTCCGCTCTCCTGATTGAACGGGCGAAGGGCCGGGGTGTGGCGGTTCGGATGCTGTGGCGTGGACGCCTGCACTTGCATCACCGACCGCTGAGTCAAACACCAGCGCCGCCGACGCACCTGCCGCCAGGGTAAGCAATCGTCTGCGGGTGAGCAGGTGTGGGTCGGTCACGGGCATGTCTCCGGGTCGGGCTGACGTGAGCGCACAGTGAATGGTCGACCCTACGCAGGCGGCCTCGGTTCAAGTCCGCACGACCATCAGCGCAGATCGCGGGTTGGCGCTGGAACTCAGTCATTCCTCCTATCGGCCCGGAATGACGCAGAGCGCCTCGGGATGCATTCCCACGCAGAGCGTGGGAACGATCGGACATCAGCGCCTGGAATGGCCTCTTCCCGGCTGAAGCCGGTCCCACTAAACAGCAGCGCGTGCATCCCATGGCATCGGCGGCGCACTGTAGGCCCGGCTTTAGCCGGGAAGCTCTTGATCTGCGCAGCGCTTTTGATCTTCACAGTCTGCCTCCGGGCAGACGCTCTTAATCTCGGCAGATACTGCGACCATCTGCGCAGATCGCGGGAACGCTGGGCAGCCCCATGCGTCACAACTCCATCTTGAACACTGGAGGACACAAAATGAAAACCGTTATCACCCTGAACGAACTCGCCAACGCCGACCTGCGCCCCTACACCGAGATCTGGCTGACCTCACCGACCGCCGTTCGCGAACCCCATCACACCGATGACGAACTGTGCCTGTGGCGCGCCAACCAAGTGTTCTCCCACGACATGCTCAGCGAAGGCACCCATGGTCAGAACGTCATGCCGGTCTGGCTGGTGGTTGACGACATCGACGACTCTGAGCAGGTGCTTGAAGTCGAAACACAAGTGCGTGAACGCCTGCTGACCGCGGGGCTTGAAGGGGAGTTTTATCCAGCGGAGGTGGGCGAGCGGACTGACGGGGTCAAGTGATTTAACCGAGTGCGGAAGCGACGCGTAAGGCCGGCAAGCACCCGGCCAGCCTTTGCGTATCGCCGCGAGTTACCGCGATTTATGGCTTCAGCGCGTCATACGCTTCCAGCGCGTGCATCGAGTAGATATACGCGGCGCCGGCATTCAACGAGATCGCGGTAGCCAGGGCGGCGGCGACTTCTTCACGGGTCGCGCCCGCGGCGATGGCGGCCTGGGCATGGCTGGCCAGACAGCCGTCACAGCGCGAGTGACTCAACGCTTCACGCTGGCGGCGTGGCGCCCAGACGCTTCCACATCGGTTTTGTCAGCCGCTGGGTGTTCTTGTAACCGGCCCACGGATCCGCTTTCAGCTTGCGCAAACGCTGCTGCAGGTTGGCGATGGTCCACTGCGCCGAGGACTTCACCTCGGTCAGCTCGTCACGGCTGATCGGCACCGACACCGGCAACCCCGGCCGCGCCCTCGCCGAATAGGCCACGACCGTACTGGCACCCCGGCTGTTACGCAGGTAATCGATGAAAATCTTTCCGACGCGGTTCTTCGGCCCGGACGTGGCGGTGAATCGGTCCGGCAGCTCCCGCGACATGAATTGCGCCAGCGCCTTGGCGAAGGCTTTGACCGACTCCCAATCCGCCCGGCGCGCCAGCGGCACGACGATGTGCATGCCCTTGCCTCCACTGGTCTTGACGTACGCATCCAGGCCAAGCTCGTCGAGGGTCGACAACGTCAGTTGCGTGGCTTCGATCATGGTGCGCCAGGGCAACTGGTCGTCCGGGTCGAGATCGAGAACGAAGTGGTCCGGCAGCTCGATCTGGTCGTAGGTCGCGCCCCAGGTGTGCAGTTCGATGGTGCCCATCTGCGCCGCACCGACCAGCGCCTTGACGCTGTCGATCTCCATCAAACGCGCGTGTCCGGGGTCGAGCTTGGGCTCCAGTTGCTTGATGTTGGGGATCGCCATGCGCTCGGAATGTTTCTGGAAAAACTGCTCGCCCGCCACGCCTTCGGGGCAGCGCAACAGCGCCACGGGGCGATGGTCGAGGTGCGGCAAAATCCAGTCCGCCACTGATTCGTAATACTGCGCCAGCTCGATCTTGTGCAGGCCGCTCTCCGCGTCGATCACCCGTTCGGGATGGCTGACCATCACGCCGGCCACGTCGATGCGGTCCTTGCCTGCACGCTTGCTGGCCGGCTTTGGCTTCTCGGCTGAAGGATCGGCGCGGGTCGCGGATTTCTTGCTCGGCGCTTTGGCTTTGGCGGCGCTGGGTTTGAACGGTGCCTTGATGTCTTTCGGGGTCCTGGGGTATTCGTGGACCACTTCACTGGCCGGCTTGTCGCAGCGCAACGAGACAAACGCCGAGTGACGAATGATGCCGTCACGGGTCCATTCGCCGAACTCGACCTCCGCCACCAAGGTCGGCTTTATCCAGTGCACACCCCGGCCCTGGGCGCTGGTAACCTTCTTCGCCAGCGGCGAGGCGTCCTGTTCCAGCGGCTTCATCTGCTCAAGCACGTCGCCGAGCATCTGCTGATTGAACCCCGTGCCGACCCGACCGGCATACACCAGACCCGCGCCCTCCTCGTTCACCGCCAGCAGCAGCGCGCCAAAACCATTGCGCGCGCCCTGAGGTTTGGTGAAGCCGACGACGACGAACTCCTGGCGCAGCTTGCATTTGAGCTTGATCCAGTCGGCATTGCGTTTGGACTGGTACACGCTGCCGGCGCGCTTGCCGATGACGCCTTCGAGGGACATCAGGCTCGCGCTTTCAATGATGTCGCGATGGCCGGCAGAGAAGGCTTCGGAGAACCGCAGCAGGCCCTTTTTCTGTCGCCCCAGCACTTTCTTCAGCGCCGCGCGACGGTCTTCGACCGGCGTCTCCCGCAGGTCTTCACCGTTCAGGAACGGCACGTCAAACAGGTAATAAATGATGTCCATGCTGCGGTCGATGTCGAATGCGTTCTGCAGCGCCTGAAAGTCCGGCAACCCGGCGTCGTTGAGCACCACCACCTCGCCGTCCAGCCAGGTGTTGTCCAGTTTCAAATCGCCAACGGCTTTGGCCTGCAGCGGCAATCGATCGGTCCAGTCATTGCCGTTGCGGGTAAAGAACTTCACCTCACCATCGATGATGCGGGTCAGCATCCGGTAACCGTCGTACTTGATTTCGTAGAGCCATGTGCCTTCGGGCGGGGTGTCCATGAGCGTCGCCAACTGCGGCGAGAGCTTGGCCGGCACGCCGCTCTTTTTGGGCGAAGGCGTTTTGGCTTTTTTTTGCATTGGCTTTTTTGCGGGCGTCTTCGCGGCAGAGGTGTCGGCAGCGGGTTCAGATGCCGCCGATTTACGTTTGGCATTCTTGGCCGGCTTGCGTCCTTTGCCCACCGTTGCGCCACTGACCACGCTTTCCGGCTTGTCGACGACGATGTCGTATTCCTCGCCCGAGCGCACGGCATCGTCCTTTTCCTTGATCAACAGCCACTGCTCCTTGTCGCTGTTGCCCGGCAAGCGGGTCCGCACCAGCGCCCAGTCGCCGGTGAGCTTTTCGCCGATCAGGGTGAATTTGAGCTTGCCGGCCTTGTAGGTTTCCTGAGGGTCGCCGTGGGGCTGCCAAATGCCGCGGTCCCAGACGATCACGTCGCCTGCGCCGTATTCGCCCTCGGGAATGCTGCCCTCAAACGTGCCGTAGCCCAGCGGGTGGTCTTCGACGTGCACCGCCAGGCGTTTGTTCTTCGGGTCCAGGCTCGGCCCTTTCGGCACCGCCCAGCTTTTAAGTGTGCCATCCAGTTCAAGGCGAAAATCGTAATGCAGGTTGCGCGCGTCGTGCTTGTGAATGACGAAACTCAGCGCCTTGCCTTTCTTGCTTCGCGTCTTGCCCTCGCTTTCGGCCGGCTCGGACGTGACATCGAAGTTGCGCTTGCGGGTGTATTCACTCACAGGTTTTGTCATGACGATGAACCTCTGCGCATTGGAACGGTGCATCTTTTAACGCTACTACAGGACACGCGTTCAAGAGGCCTTGGTGGTCTTCTTACGGGGCGGAGCACGGCGCTTCGCCGGCGCATCGTCCTTGGACTCGGCTTTGCTTTTGCTCGCCGCTTTGGCTTTGGCAGGCGCCGCCTTCGCTGCAGTGCCGCGACCGCCCAGGCTGCGCTTGAGCAGTTCGGTCAGATCGATGACATCAGCCGACTTACGCTCAGTGTCGCCAGCATCGGTCTCGACGTTCTCGATCTTGCCTTCGCGGGCCTTGGTTTCCACCAGCGACATGATCTGGTCCTGAAAGGTGTCGCGGTATTCTTCGGCGTCCGGCGTCCACTCGGTGCTCATGTCCTTGATCAGCCGCTTGGCCATGTCCAGTTCGCTCTTGCTGAGCTTGACGTCGGTGGCTTCCTTGGGCAGCTCGAGGCTGTCGAGCCCGCGCACTTCCGAGGGCCAGCGCAGCAGCACGAGCACGATCGCCGACTCCAGCGGCATCACCGCCGCCAGGTGCTGACTGGTGCGGATCACCACATGGGCCAGCGCCACCTTGCCGGTATCGACCAGCGCCTGGCGCAACAACGCGTAGACCTTTTCGCCGCGCTTGTCGGGGGCGAGAAAGTACGGGGTGTCGATGTGCTGCAGCGGTATCTGGTCGCTGTCGACGAAACCGAAGATGTCGATGGTCTGGGTTGATTTGGGGTGCGCCGAGCGAATTTCGTCCTCGCTGATGACGACGTAACGCCCTTTCTCGTACTGCACGCCCTTGACGATGTTTTCCTTATTGATCTCCTTGCCGGAGACCTTGTTGATGCGCTTATAACCGACCGGGTCCATGCTGCGCTTGTCCAGCCAGTCGAAGTCGACACCCTGGCGGGACGTCGCCGACACCAGCGCCACAGGAATATGCACCAGCCCAAAACTGATCGCGCCTTTCCAGATTGCCCGAGGCATATTTTTTTATTTCCGATGGGGTGTGAGGGGGGTATGTGTAAGCAGTGACCGAAGCGCACGTGGAAAAGTTTCGGCCGAGCGACCGGAGCGTCGCTATCGTCGTGGGCTGCACGGCTTTGGTGCGGGTAAGGCGTCACTCCATAACGTGCACCGACCAACGCTGCGCCATTCCACCGCCACCCCTTCTTAACGCAACGAAAAAGCGTTAACCTCGCGCCACTCTTTTCTGCACGCCGTACCAGAATCGTTCTGCCGAGCCTGCAACCTCTCCAGGTATTCCCATGACGTCCATTTCTCCCGCGACCCACGGCGCCACCATGACCAAGGGCCTGGCGATGCTGTTCGCGTTCTGCTGCGGCGCGATCGTTGCCAACCTGTATTACGCCCAGCCCATCATTGGCTTGATCGCACCGGACATCGGCCTGTCCGGCACACTCGCCAGCTTCATCGTGTCGCTGACCCAGATCGGCTACGCCCTCGGCCTGTTCTTCCTCGTGCCGCTGGGCGACTTGCTGGAAAACCGTCGCCTGATGATCGTCACCACCGGCGTCGCCATGCTCAGTCTGCTCAGCGCCGCGTTCGCGCAGACGCCCAACCTGTTCCTGATCGCTTCGTTGCTGGTGGGCTTCAGTTCGGTGGCGGTACAGATTCTGGTGCCGCTGGCCGCCAACCTCGCGCCGGAAGAAACACGCGGGCGCGTGGTCGGCAGCATCATGGGCGGCCTGCTGCTGGGGATTCTGCTGGCCAGACCCGCTGCCAGCCTGATCGCCGACCATTTCGGCTGGCGCGCGGTGTTCGGCACGGCCGCCGTGGTGATGCTGCTGATCAGCGTGGTGCTGGCGACCACCATTCCGAAACATCAGCCTGCCCACAGCGCCACCTATGGCCAGTTGCTCAAATCGTTATGGACACTGCTGCGCAAACAGCCGGTCCTGCGCCAGCGCGCCTTTTATCAGGCGTGCATGTTCGCCACCTTCAGCCTGTTCTGGACCGCCGTGCCGCTGGAACTGGCGCGCAATCACGGCTTGTCGCAAAGCCAGATCGCCCTCTTCGCCCTGGTCGGGGCCATCGGCGCCATCGCCGCGCCCATCGCCGGCCGCCTGGCCGATGCCGGTCACACCCGCGTCGCCAGCCTGTGCGCCATGCTGTTCGCCGCACTGAGCTTTCTGCCCAGCCTGATCGAACCGGCATACGCCGTGATCGGCATGGCAGTCACCGGGGTCATCCTCGATTTCTGCGTGCAGATGAACATGGTCCTCGGCCAGCGCGCGGTCTACGCCCTCGACGCCAAAAGCCGCAGCCGGCTCAACGCGCTGTACATGACCAGCATCTTTATCGGCGGCGCGATTGGATCGGTGGTCGCCAGTGCGCTGTATGACCATGGTGGCTGGGTGTGGATTGTGATCGTGGGGAGTGTATTTCCGGTGTTGGCGTTATTAGGGTTTTTGAAGAACTCACGGCCATGAAGAATGGAACACAGCACCTCACGAATGCTGAGGCCATAGGGGTGAGGCGCTGATTGCCGCTCAAGAAAAAACCGCCGATGTCGGCGGTTTTCTTTTGAGGATTCAGTTCCTGAACCCAGCCATCGGGCCAGCTGGTTCAAGGTCTCTTCCAATTTCGATTGCTACGCGCAGAAAATGCAGCTGAGCTTGAGCATACTCCGCAGCACGCTTGTGCGCTTCGGCACTGAATTCCGTCATTTCCCGAATCTTGGCCTTGCGTTTTTTGATGTTCATAAGCACCTCCCTGCTGTGGTCTTGGGGGACATCCTAGAAACGATCGGCTGAAATAACAAGGCATCCAGCCGTATCGAACTCGAACCCCAGTGCCTGATAGTAGTTCACCACGCCTGGCTCGGGGCGTTCGATCTGGATGACTTTGCATCTCAGCAACTGCGCGTAAACCTTCACCGCCATCAACATCAATGGGGCAACCGACCCTTTCAGGGGATGAGTCCCGGTCGGTTGATCTTCCAGCAAGATAATCTTGATCCGCAAACGGCTCCGGCGCGGTGTTGCGTAACATAAACCGCAAAGCTCCTGAGCATGCCACAGGGCGAGGTCAAGACCTTTAGGATCTTTTAGCTTCCATTCCGGCACCGCCCGCCAAGGATAGGGGCAGCGTTCCCATTCATCGCTGATTTCCAGCGCCGCGGGGTCAATAGGCATAAATCTCACAGCGCCACTGTCTATGCCAAGCGATCGTACTTGCACTGACCTCTTGAGGGTTTGGTTAACCAGTTCGCGCGCTTTCGACTTGAGGACCTGATTGCGCAGATCAGTCCCCTTTCCCTGTCTCCTCATTGCCAGATTCACCACATAACAAAGCAGCGAATGATGACGGAGGTATCCGGTCCATCTGCGGTACATAGTTATAGCGACCAACTTCATGTCCAACGAACCAGAGAGCCAAAAAGCTCATGCCGCCCCCGCTTGGCCCCGCAGACCATTGGCTGGACACATGCATCCCCCCTGAATGAACCCAAGAAAAAACCGCCGATATCGGCGGTTTTCTATTGAAGCGTCAGCATCTGATCCCAGCCATGGGGCCGACTGGTTCAAGGTCTCTATCAACTTCGAGCGCTCCGCGCAGAAAGTGCATTTGCAAGGGGATTATTTCAGCCGCGCGCTTGCGCGCTTCGGCACGGAATTCAGCAATAGCCTGAAGTTTTTCTCTGCGTTTCCTTGTTTTCATAAGCACCTCCTTGCTCTCACGGGCGTATGCAGTGATTCGTAGACGTCAGGGCTTGCAACAGCCCTGGCCTCTTCAACGTCGACTTAGTTTTGCAGCTGACCTTCCAGCCAGTGCTTCAAGTCCGCCACTTCAGCCGTTGTAATCGTATGCCCCGCCCCGGCGTAGGAATGAAACTCCGGAACGATCAGCAGATTCTCCAGCACCGCCTTGGCATCGGTTGCGCCCGAGTAAGGCACGCGGGTGTCGGCCGAGCCGTGGCCGATGAACACTTTCAGCGATTTCAGGCGCTCATCGGGCTTCAGGCGTGAATGGAGGGACGCGAGAATCTTGCCGCTCAGCGGTGCGATGCCTTGTACCAGTTCCGGGTATTGCAGGCCGATCTGGTAGCTCATCATCGCGCCCTGGCTGAAGCCGACCAGGATCACTTTGTCGGGCTGGGTCTGGTATTTCTCGGTGGCCTGCTGGATGAAGGTCCGCAGCAAGTCGGTGCTTTTGTCGACATCGCTGGTCACGCCTTCGTATT
Source organism: Pseudomonas sp. GW821-FHT02H06 (assembly GCF_059421525.1). Classification (NCBI taxonomy): domain Bacteria; kingdom Pseudomonadati; phylum Pseudomonadota; class Gammaproteobacteria; order Pseudomonadales; family Pseudomonadaceae; genus Pseudomonas; species Pseudomonas sp. GW821-FHT02H06. Next base: position 38,471 of record NZ_JBWKVD010000010.1, on the reverse strand, counting down.
CGGCTTGGTCGGTGTCCTGGGTGAACCACTTGTACCCGCCGCCGTCGACTTCCTGCGGCGCGCGCACGGAGAGGTAGGTGTAACCCGGGGAGAGATCGTTTTTGATGTCGAGCAGGTCGCGCTCGTCGCTGCCATAGCCGTGCAGGAAAATGATCAGGGGTTTGTCTCTGGATTCAGCGGGCGCCGCCGCCAGATACGGCAGCGCGAGATCCGTGAGCAGCGCGGGTTCTGCGTGGGCCATGCCGGTAAACACACACAGCAGCGCGGCGAAAAACTTCATCATGAGCGTGAGCCTTTTGCGAAAAACGTCGGGCTCATCATACGCAGCATGTCGCGAATGTCAGCCCGTCAATGATCGCGCAAAGCTGTCAGGTGGCTGTACGGAGTATGAATTTCTCAGGCGCAGGGTTCAGGAGTCCAGCGCCTCCAACCCCAGATGCTCACGCAGGGTCGAGCCTTCATACGCTGTGCGAAACAGCCCTTTGCGTTGCAGGTGTGGAATGACGCTTTCGACAAACTCGCTGAACGAGCCCGGCAGATATGCCGGGGAAATGACGAACCCGTCGCAGCCGCCCAGGGTGAACATCTCCGCCAGTTGATCGGCAATCTGTGCCCCCGTGCCGACCAGTTGCGGCACCCGTACGCTGCTGGCGAAAATCCGGCCCAGTTCCTCCAGCGTCGTGTCCGGCCCCTGCATCAGCAGCTTCTCCGCCGCAGCAGGCGGTATAGACGGCGAGCGTGCGATCTCTGCCAGTGTCGCCGACAGTGGAAACGGAGAGAGATCGACGTTCAGTTGCGACGCCAGGGTGACCAGACCCAGTTCCGGACGCGCCAATGCGTTGTGCTTGTCGCGCTTGGCCCGCGCCTCGGCTTCGCTGCCACCAATAAACGGCATCACCGCCGTCAGCACCTTGCAGCTGTCGGCGTGGCGGCCTTGCTCGACGACCTGTTCGCGCACGTCCTGGCGAAACGCGTGCATGGCCTTGAGGTGCGGGTGAATGGTGAAAATCGCTTCGGCCCAGCGCGCGCCGAACCGCCGTCCACGCCCCGACGAACCGGCCTGAATCAGCACTGGACGACCCTGGGGCGTGCGCGGAATGTTCAGCGGCCCTTCAACCTTGAACCACTCGCCGTGATGCTGCACCGACGTGATCTTCGACGGGTCGGCCAGCACGCCGCTTTCCCGGTCCAGCTTCAGCGCATCCGGCGCCCAGCTGCGCCACAACTTCAGCGCCACTTCGACGAACTCGTCAGCGCGGTCATAGCGCAGGTCGTGCTCAAGGTGCTTGTCCTTGCCGAACAGGCGCCCTTCGCTGTCATTCATCGACGTGACGATGTTCCAGGCAGCGCGGCCTTTGGACAGATGATCCAGCGTGGCGAACTCCCGAGCGATGTGCGCCGGCTCGTAGTACGTCGTCGAGCGGGTAGCGCCCAGGCCGAGCTTGCTCGTTTGCCCGACCAGGTAGGACAGAATCGGCAGCGGGTCCAGACGCGTCGCATCCTGCGCGCCATACCGCAGGGCCACGTCCCGCGAGCCGCCCATCTGGTCACCCACCGCCAGCCGGTCGGCGAAGAACAGAAAATCGAACAGGCCCTCCTCCACCACCCGCGCCGTGCGGGCGTAATACTCGGGATCCAGGTAATGGCCGACCGTTTCGGGATGGCGCCAGACCGCATGACTGTGAATAACCGGCCCGGTCAGCAGGAACGCCGACAGGTGAATGTGACGACTCATGATCGCGCTCCTGACTTATTGGGCGTGCGGGGTCCAGACAGCGATGTCGGACACCTTCAGCGCTTTGGGGATCATCCCGGCTTCAAAATAGAAGTCGGCGATGCGCTGCTGCTCGGCCAGCTCATCCACCTTGACCGGAACGATGTCGTAGCTGCGTCGGCTGTTGGCCAGCTCGACGGTCTCAGGCGGGATGTTGCCCCACAGCGGCGCCAGATTCGCCGCGGCTTCCTGGGGATGACCTTTCACCCACTGCCCGGCCTGATGCAAGGTTTCGAACACCACTTGCAGCACCTCGGGATGGGCCTTGGCGAAGCTCGTGTTGGCCACGTAAAAACGGTTGTAGTTGGCAATGCCGCCGGAGCCGTCGGTCAGCACGCGAACATGATGCTCACGCTGCTGGGTCGCCAGGAACGGGTCCCAGATCGCCCAGGCGTCGACGTTGCCGCTGGCAAACGCGGCGACACCGTCGGGCGCCTCCAGGTAAATCGGCTTGATGTCCTTGAGGGTCAGCCCGGCGCTCTTCAGGGCCGAAATCAACAGAAAATGACTGCCCGAGCCCTTCGACACCGCGACGGTTTTGCCCTTGAGGTCGGCAACGCTGCGAATCGGTGAGCTGTCCGGGACGATGATGGCCTGCGCTGTCGGGGAAGGATTCTCACGGGCGTAGTAGGTCAGCGGCGCATTCGCCGCTTGCGTGAACAAGGCAAACGCATCGGCGACATCGGCATGCAGGTCCACACTGCCGGCGTTCATTGCACTCAAGAGCCCGCTGCTGAATTCATGCCAGTTGACGGTGAAGCCCAGCGGCTTGAGCCGTTCCTCCAACTGGCCGTCGTTCTTGAGCAGAATCCACAGCGTGGACGAGCGCTGATAGCCGATGTTGATGACCTGCTCGGCGTGAGCGGTGAGGGTCGCCAGCATTAATGCGGCGGCCACGATGATCTTTCGCAGGGACATGAGGATCCTTGAACGGGCACAGGAGGAGCGCTCAGCGCAAAAACGAATGAGCACATCGAAACAGCTTCACTTTCATTATAAAAAACGACGTTGGTTATGAAAGAAACTTATAGATCTATGCATATGCCCGAAGCGCGACGGAACGGCTGAATACCCGCTGCGGTCTAGGGATAAGCACATCAGTCCGTCGCCGAACCAAGGAGCACCCGTGAACATTTTTGAAGCCCTGAGAGAGAGTCATGACCGGCAACGCGGCTATGCCGATGCCTTGATCCAAACCCATGGCGACAGCGAGGAGCGTGTCGAGGTCTACAAACAGCTGAAAGCTGAACTGCAGGCCCATGAAACCGCCGAAGAGCGCTTCTTCTATATTCCGTTGATGCAGTTCGACAACGGCGTCGACCTCAGCCGCCATGCCATTTCCGAGCACCATGAAATGGATGAGATGATGGAAGAGCTCGACGAAACCGAGATGTCCAGCCCGTCCTGGATGGCCACGGCCAAGAAGCTGTCGGAGAAGGTCCATCACCACCTGAAGGAAGAAGAGCAGAAGTTCTTCCAGTCAGCGGGCAAACTGCTGGACGACAAGCAGAAGCAATCGCTGGCCCGTGAGTATCACAAGGAATACGAGGAGCAATTGGCCAAAGCTTAAGCCGCTCTGAATGCTAAAAGCCCCGAATTTTCGGGGCTTTTTTTTGGTCGTTTTTCGCTGCCGCATTTTGTTGGCGATGCCGTCTTTCGGGTGAAGAGCGGTTGGGTGCGGGTCTGGTGGAGTGCGCAAGAAGTTGCGCACTTGATTGCGTGCTTTAGAGGCCCTACAGCTCTAGAAGCCACGTCGTTTTTGGCCTCCAGGCGACTGCGCAAGAAGTTGCACAGCACTGCGCAATTTCTTGCGCAAGCTGTATGGGTTCTCTGGTTTGGCGTTCGCTCAAACCTTCCGCATTCCTACTTAAATCATTGATTTTTATCGACTAAATCATAGCTGGCACAGCCCTTGATATCTCCGTGGCCCCCGGATTGGCATTCAGGCCTTTTCGGATGGTTTCTTGAGCACGGAGAGCATCGTTGGCAAACCCCGCAGTTACGTCCGGCAGTGACGCAAAAAACGAGCCTCAGGTGGCGATCGTTCCGCTTGATCTGATTCAGCTTGAGGACGTTGGCGCCGGTGCGGCGAACGTCGATGCCTGGCTGCAGGACATCAGCGGCGGGGTCGTTTCGCTTGAGCGGATCAAGAACGCTGCGGGATTTTTGCCCGTGGTGGGCAACGTCATGGCGCTGGTCGATGCGCTGAATGACATCGTTCGGCTGGCGACCAGTGACAAGCGCGACCCGCTGGACTGGGTGAGTTTGGGCATCAATCTGATCGGGATGATTCCCATCCCGCCGGGCATGGCGGCGGCGCGAATGACCCTGCGGCCGATGCTGTTTCTGGTGCGTCAGGAGATGCGTCAGGCGGGGAAATTGGTGCTTGGCGATTCACTGATCGAGGTGCTGATCGGGCACCTCAATGCGGACATCGTTGGGACGCTTGATGACTTTGTGACCCAGGCGCAGGGGAAGCTTCCGGGGATTCTTGAGGATGCCGGGAAACTTGGGGAAGGCGTGCTCCTTGAGATCGCTGCCGGTCTTGAACAGCTGGTTGACCCGAAGCTGAACGCCAAGGCTGATTTGCTTGAGGCCGAGCAGTTGGTTCAGGCCGCTGGGGATCAGTGGGCCTATGACCCAAAGGCTGCGATTGGCAATATTTTTGCGGCGGCTGCAGATGTTTGTGTTGCTGCGGGTAAGGGGGCGGTTAACGGGGCCGTCGAGCATCTGGTGCCTGACGCGGTTAAGGCGGAGGTGGTCAGACAGGCCGACTTGTTGCGCGCCATGGGGCCGGAGCTTCGCACTAGGATTACTGGTCTGGCGGATCCAGGGGTTCAGAACTCGATTGGAGCGTTGCTGCAGACACTGGCCGGCGCGGTTGTCAGTTGGCGCTCCCGCAACGGGCACGGGCAGTCGTTCAACATCAAGCCGGGGGTTGTTAATCAGGCCAGGCGCCAGGGCGGCGAAGGGAAGCTGGAGGCGGTTGGTTTCGAGAAGCCTGCGAAAGCCCGGCCTAACAAGCGGAAGAACTGTACGTGTCCGTGCCCTTGTGAATGTGCCTGTGGGTCGACGGCGAGGAGCATCAGCTTTGCGATGGGCTCGGAGTCGGTTAGCCATACCGATTTCAGTCTGCCGGGGCCGTTTCCGATTGAGTGGACGCGCACCTATTGTTCGAGTCTGGATGCGTTTGATGATGATGTTATCGGTGCGCGCTGGATCACGCCGTTTACTACACGTTTCGATCTCGTTGACGACGGTTTGGTCTTCCACGACGCCGATGGCCGCAGCCACGAATTCCCCCTTCCCAAGGTCAAACTGTTCCACTTCAACGCCATTGAAAATCTGACCGTCATTCGACTTAGCAAGGATCGGTTGGTGCTAATGCGTGGGCTTGAGCACAGGGAAACCTATGTTCGCCGGGGTGACCATTTTGTTCTGATCAACAAGGTTTTGCCGAATGGTGCCGGGGTGATGCTGCATTACGAGCATCGGCACGGTGGGGGGTTGGTGCTCTCCGAGCTGGTCACTTATCGGGAGAAGGACGCCCGTAAAGTCCACTTGCGCCTTGGCACTTTGATTGACGATCAGGGGCGGTTGACGGGGCTCTGGGAAATACGTGATGGCGACGTTAAACGCCAACTGTGCGCGTATCAGTACGACGATTTCGGTGACCTTGTTCTGGCTCAGGATGTGAACGGCGCTGCGTGGCGCTATCAGTATCAAAACCACCTGATCACCCGCTATACCGACCGCACCAATCGTGGTTTGAACCTGCAATGGCAAGGCACGGGCCCCGACGCGAAAGCCATCCGCGAATGGGCGGACGACGGCAGTTTTGATACGCGGCTGGCGTGGGACGAAAATATCCGCCTGACCTACGTGACCGATGCGCTCGGTCATGAAACCCGGCACTACTACGACAGCCTCGGTTGCACCTATCGCATTGGCCACGCGGACGGGCGTTCCGAGTGGTTCTTCCGCGACGCCGCGAAGAACATCATCCGCCACGTCCACACCGACGGCAGCACGGATCGGTATCGCTACGACAAGCTCAGTAACCTGACCGAGCACACTCGCGCTGATCACAGCGTGATCAATTACGCCTACGACGATAAAAGTCATCTGATCAAGATCAATGATGGCGAAGGTGGGCTGTGGAAACGGGAATACGACCTTTGCGGCAATCTCGTTGAGGCGATTGATCCGCTAGAGAACGTTACCGAGTACGCTTACAACACGTTCGGTCTTCCTACGGCGATCAAGGACGCCAACGGCAACAAGAAGGCGTTGGGCTACAACGACGCCGGACAACTCGTTAAGTACACCGACTGCTCGGGGAAGGTGAGTAGCTGGGAATACGACGATCGCGGCCAGATGGTTCGCTTCACCGACCCTGCTGGCCACAGCACCGCGTACGAATACAAAGCCGGTCAGTTGGTTCTGATAAAGCATCCGGACAAAACCGAAGAACGCTTTAGCCGCGACGCTGAAGGCCGTTTGCTGGCTCATTCTGATGGGCTTGAACGCTGCACGACGTGGCGCTACACCGCCGCCGGCTTCATCGCCGAACGCGTCGACGCAGCGGAGCAAACCCTGCGCTACCGCTGGGACAAGCTTGGCCGCCTCGTTGCGCTGGAAAACGAAAATGAACGCCGCGCCGACTTTCACTACGATCCAGTCGGGCGACTTTTGGAAGAGCGCGGCTTCGACGGTCGCTCGACTCGCTATCAGTACGACCCGGAAACCGGGCGCCTTGCCGAGACTATCAACGGCCAGCGCTCCATTGCGTTGACATTCGACCCGATGGGCCGCCTCACCGAACGCCGGGCCACGCTAGGAAAGCAATCCCAAAGCGAGACGTTTGCTTATGACGGCAACGGCCATCTGGTCATGGCGACCAACGCCATCAGCAAACTGCAATGGTTCCACGATCCCGCTGGAAACTTGCTGCGAGAGCACCAGCATTACTCGAACCTGGATAAACCACTGGTTGCCGTCTGGCAGCATGAGTACGACGCCCTTAATAATCGCGTCGCGACCATCCGCCCGGACGGACATCGCGTCAGTTGGCTGACCTACGGCAGCGGGCATCTGCTCGGCTTGAAGCTGGACGAGCACGAACTGCTCAGTTACGAACGCGATGATCTGCATCGCGAAGTTGCCCGCCATCAGGGCAACCAACTGCTGCAAACCCAAAGCTGGGATCCGGCAGGACGCCTTCAAGAACAGCTACTGGGCCGAGCAGACGACAAATCCACGCTCATCAAACGCACCTACACCTACGACGCTGCTGGCCAACTCACCGACATCAACGACAGCCGTCGAGGCCCGCTCTCATACCGCTACGACCCAGTCAGCCGCCTGCTCAGTGCCACGAGCCGCCTAGGCACAGAAACCTTCGCCTTCGACCCGGCCAGCAACCTGCTCGATGACAGCGCCGCACCCGCGCGCCGCCCACTAGACCCCGAGCCGGCTCAAAACAAACTCGTCGACAACCTGCTGCGCGACTACGCCGGCAACCACTACGAATACGACGAACGCGGCAACCAGACCGAGCGCTGGACCAACGGCCTGCGCAGCGAACTGCACTGGGACCTCTTTGATCGCCTTGTGCATTTTCGAGATCCGCGTCTGACTGTGGACTTCGGCTACGACCCCCTCGGACGCCGCCTCTACAAATTCTCGAAAGCGCAATACAGGCCACGTCCCGAAGCCGGCACAGGCTGGAACGAAAACGAACACGCCAGCAAAGAGCGCGAACTCGGCTGCGGCTTCACCCTGTACGGCTGGGACGGCGACAACATCGCCTGGGAAAGCAGCCCGCCACCCTACGCCGGCGCACTCGGCCGGACCGTCCACTACATCCACGAGCCCGGCACATTCGTCCCGGTGGCCCAAGCCATCCGCCACGAAACGATTCGTCTCGTCAGCCAACCGACCTACGAAGGCCGCTACAACTTCAAGGAAGACCCGCTCTGGACCTACAAACCGGTCGCGCTACCGATTGATGCGTTGGCGTGGTACCAGTGCGACCACCTCGGCACGCCCCAGGAAATAACCGACCAAAACGGCAACACCGCCTGGAGCGCCCAATACAAAGCGTGGGGTGAAGCACAAGAACAGCGCTCGGACTTAGCCCAGCAAGTCGGCCTGACCAATCCCATCCGCTTCCAAGGCCAATACCACGACCACGAAACCGGCCTGCACTACAACCGGCATCGGTACTATGATCCAGGAGTTGGCCGCTTCATCAGCAAGGATCCGATTGGTTATGAGGGTGGCATTAATGTTTATCAATACGCGCCGAACTCCTCAGGCTGGACAGATCCGTTGGGGTTGGCTGCCCATCGTGGTCGGATCCAGGCTCAAGGTGCGAAACTCGAGGAGTCGGTCGCCTGGAACCAGGACAAGCCCCTGACCGTGAATGAGGCCAAGCAAAAGCTATGTGAGCTTAAGGGTAAACTTAATAAGAGAGATCTCGCCGCTCGTGAGGACGCTTTCAAAAAGGCAACTAAGTACATTGATAATGCGGCCAAAGGTGGTGGAGCAAATTCCTATATCAACCGTACGTTTATGGTGAAGGACACCAAACATGAGCGGGTCGACATTGAGGTTATAACCGGTAAGGCTTTCGTGGAGTAAACATATGTTCAACAGCTACCTAGATAACGCGCAATCCTACATTGGCCTGGAACGGCATTTATATGAGTTATTTTATTCGGAGGCGCAGGAGCACGGACTGGACGCTGGCAAATTTAAAGTGCCGTACTGCAATACGAAATTTTCGGATGGGACGCCGTGTCAAGACGGCAACCCAATATTCTCTACAAAAAATGAAAGCAATGGTCAAATTCTAAGAATAGTGCTTGATGAGGATATCGATACGTTGGTGTCGTATCATGACAAAGAAATGAACCGTGAACTCGTTCTAGTAGGAAAAGTGGCTTTACTGGATGAAATCAAAAAAGAAATGTGTAAATGGATTAGATCTCAATAACCAAACTTGCATATAGACGTCGCAGTGATGGAATGGAACTGATCTGGAGAGTTAAAGGGAACTCCCCCTTTGACTCCCAGAGGAATTTAGTATGCGGATGTAGCTGATCATGGGCGATAGTGCATGAAAGATTTTTATCCTTGATAGCGAATCATCAAACCTACGCCGATGTCTACGGAGATCGAATAATCAAACACAAAGCAACATAGATAAAAAACATCAACTTCAAACCGCCTAAATATAAAACAGTCAAACAGATAAACTATTTAACCAGCAGCCACTCAATAGATCGCATGTAAATATTATGGTTATACACCGGAATTTGATTAGCGTTAACAACAGTTATTCCGTGTCTGGCTTGTCTGAGAGGAATATCAGAAAGCAACATGAAAACCTATAGAATTCTATGCTACACGTCAGAATTCAGTGAATTCAAACATCATGCTAATGACCCCATAGCGGAGCTGTCTGCAAATGAGCAAGATCAATTTGCCTTAATTATGGCCGTCAGTTTGGATGGTGGGATTGGATTTAACAGAACGCCTTACGGTGACGCAGCGATCGACGCCCTCGTCTCAAAATGCTTTTGGGTTGAGCACCACAAGATGACCATCAAGCCACCTGTTCATAAGCGTTCAGGACACATGCCTTGCCTAATGTTCAGAGCTAAGAATGACGGTTTTAAGAAACTGCTTGAGGACCATGAAAAGTACGACAGGAATCTTAGAAAACATCAGGTCCTCATCAGGCACAGACATGCCGAAAGTCCCAACCCCACTATACTCTCAAGTATTTTGCAGAGCACTCACCTCCGGATCCGGGGCAAGGAGCTATATGACGCCCTGCAAGACACTTGTCACTATGTGACGGTACCAGACGGAACCGGAGAGCACGGCAATGGCGCATTTATCGTATTCTCACGCAACCTTGACTTCTTCTTTAAAGAGTTTGATGCCGCGGTTGAAGGCTATGCGGAGATTGATTTTGTCGATAGCCCACGGAAATTAATTCATTGGTAGCAAAATAACAGTCGATGGTTCGCATTTCGAGCGTTAGCGCTCAAATATGTGGGGATGGCCCTTTAACCAGATTGGTCCCTCTGGTGAGGCGTGCTTGCCGACGTGCGCAACAAGTTGCGCAGAGGTGTGCAACTTATTGCGCATATGAGGACTAAAAGGGACGGCCCCCTTTAATGCTTTTAACCTGAGGTTAAACGGCTTAGCCCATCGACATCCAAAAATTTTATATGCAAGGCAAACAAGATCACATCGGCCGAAGAATTTGTAACCCTACGCGCTAGCCGTCTCAAGGCTGAATACGACAGGTCTGCCATGGAGGACGCGCCTCTTGCTGTATGGCGTGAAGTGATCAAGAGATATCCCGACTACGTGCAATGGGTAATACACAACAAAACAATTCCACTTGTGATCCTGGAAGAGTTATGCGAGTCCCATCCTGAAAGCAGGTATTTCATAGCAAGTAAGCGAAAACTGTCGCTGGAGTTGTTCGCGTTCCTTTCGCAAGATCCTGATCCTATGGTGAGAAGTGGAATAGCTCTGAACAAAAAGACTCCTTTGGAAGTCCTTGTAAACCTGTTAAGTGATGAGAATGAAGACGTGGCTGACGCTGCAAGGAGGCAATACGAAACCAGGAAATCAGTCTGACGGGGACAGTCCTTTTAGACTGATGCAATCAACCATTCCACACTAACTGACCATTGCCCCCCTCCAAACGCAAAAAGCCCCGAATCATCGGGGCTTTTCCATCACGCCAATTAGTTGATCACCAGAATCAAGGATCAACCTGCGCCATCAACTCCGCTACTGGCTCTGCTCGCTTCGCATACCGCTGCGCCACCACCGCACACACCATCAGTTGAATCTGGTGAAACAACATCAGCGGCAAGATCAACAGCCCAATCGTGCTCCCCGCAAACAGCACTTGCGCCATCGGCACGCCGGTCGCCAGACTTTTCTTGGAGCCGCAGAACAGGATGGTGATGCGGTCTTCCTGATTGAAGCCGAACAACTTGGACAGCAAGGTCGCAGCCACGAGCACCAGCGTCAGCAGCAGGCAGCACACCAACACCAGCCCCGCCAGATCCCAGACCGGCGTCTTCTGCCAGATGCCTTCGTTCACGGCTTCGCTAAACGCCCCGTAGACCACCAGAAGGATCGAGCCCTGATCGACGAATTTCAGCCAGTTCTTGTTGCGTCCGACCCAAGCGCCGATCCAGCGCCGCATGATCTGGCCGGCAATGAACGGCAGCAGCAACTGCACGCTGATCTTGACGATCGCATCGAGGGTCGAGCCGCCTTCGCCGTGGACGTTCAGCAACAGCGTGACCAGCAGCGGGGTCAGGAATATCCCGAACAGGCTGGAGGCCGCCGCGCTGCAGATCGCCGCCGGAATATTGCCGCGCGCCAGTGAGGTGAAAGCGATCGCCGACTGCACCGTCGCCGGCAGCGCGCACAGGTACAGAATGCCCATGTACAAGTCTTTGCCGATCAGGGGCGACAGCACGGGTTTGAGTGCCAGGCCGAGCAAGGGGAACAGGACGAATGTCAGCCCGAACACCAGCAAGTGCAGGCGCCAGTGCCCCGCGCCGGCGATGATTGATTCGCGGGACAGTTTGGCGCCGTGAAGAAAGAACAACAGCGCGATGGCGATGTTGGTCAGCCAGCCGAAGCCGACGGCCACCTGCCCGGTGGCCGGCAGGAAGCTGGCGATGATCACCACGGTGATCAGCATGAGGGTGAAATTGTCAGGGAGAAAACGGGGGCGGGTCATCTGCGTCATCCGAAGGTGCCAGGAACATGCCCGTCACTTTAGCGCGCAATGTACCTGCCGACTAACGCCAATATGTCGATCAATAGCGGCTAACGGACACTCCAGACGGTCTGGACCTACCGATGACCCATTCCCGGCTAAAGCCGGTCCCACTAGAAGCAGCGGGAGCCGCTTGCGAGACATTGCGTCGACAAGCGGACCAACCACACCCCGGGTAATGTCAGGCCAGACCGCCCTGAATCACGCGCATCACGGTCACTCGACGCTGACCGGGATTGTCTGCAATGAGCCGGGACAACGCGGCCTGCCACTTCACGATGTCTTTCTCTTTCGAGAGCATCATCAGTTGTTCCCAACCCATCGGTCCACGGGGGCCAGCCTGCGCAGCGGCTTTCTCGGGACTGTCTTCGCGTTTCAAAAGGTTTGCTGCAATTTCCGAGAGAGTACTCATGGCCGGCTCCGGGCATGCGCGTCGTAGGGCATGCCGATTCAAAACTAAAGGTAATTTCAGGAGTGCCTTCGCGCCAATTTTCTGTGATCGAGGCCGCCTGTAACAGGGCTGTAGCAAAGTTCAGACCAACAGAAGCATGGCCATCCATTACTCGTTTGCCCCATCAAAGCGGTCTGGGAAAGACCGGTTAATCACCCTCAATTTCCCCGTCGCTGACAACCCTGTCGCACAGGGCTGCTGACCACCCCAATTCTTAAAAGGTGTAACGCCAGCGTGTCACCTGAGTACAAATTTTTGTCGAATTTGTTACAGATTTGAGAAATCTTGATACATTTTCGATGAAATCGCTGGACCATCGTCCCAACCCTGTGCCAGTTTTTCCTCGCTTCATGCACCAAGCGAGTGATTGGATGACCTCGCACCTGAGGTCATTCGGTCGTTTTTTTTCACGCAGACAAGGATATGTCTGAATGTCGAAACTTAAACTCAATGCCCTCAGCGTCACGCCACAGGGCCCAAGCGCTGCATACAACCAGATCAACACGTTCAGCCACCAGTACGACCGAGGCGGTAGCCCGATCAATGGAAAACCGTCGTACACGGTGGACCAGGCAGCCGACTACATCTTGCGCGACCATGCCGCATGGGCAGACTCAAACAGGAGCGGCACCATCGAGTTGACCTACACCTTCCTGACCAGCCGACCCGCCGATTTCGATCGCACCCTGGGCACGTTCAGCGCCTTTTCGGCACTGCAACAATCCCAGGCCAAGCTTTCGATGCAGTCGTGGGCCGATGTAGCGAAAGTCACCTTCACCCAAGCCAACTCCGGCGGTGACGGGCACATGACGTTCGGCAACTACAGCGGTGACAACGGCGGCGCGGCGTTTGCCTATCTCCCGGATAGCGGTTCGTATGCAGGTCAGTCCTGGTACATGATCAACAGCAGCTACCAGGTCAACGCCAACCCTGGCACCAACAATTACGGGCGCCAGACCCTCACCCACGAAATCGGCCATACCCTGGGCCTGTCGCACCCCGGCGATTACAACGCCGGCAACGGCAACCCGACCTATGCCGATGCCACCTACGCCCAGGACACTCGCGGCTACAGCGTGATGAGCTACTGGAGCGAAACCAACACCGGCCAGAACGCCAAAGGGGCCTACGCTTCGGCACCCCTGCTCGACGATATTACCGCCGTACAAAAGCTGTACGGTGCCAATCTCGCGACACGCGCCGCAGACACCACCTACGGGTTCAACTCCACGGCAGATCGTGACTACTACTCGGCGACGTCTTCGTCGTCCAAGTTGGTGTTCGCGGTGTGGGATGGCGGTGGCAAGGACACCCTGGACTTCTCCGGCTACACCAACAACCAGAAAATCAACCTCAACGAGGCTTCGTTTTCGGATGTCGGCGGCCTGGTGGGCAACGTGTCCATTGCCAAAGGTGTGGTCATCGAGAACGCCATTGGCGGCTCGGGCAATGACCTGATCATTGGCAATGGCGCAGCCAACGAACTCCGTGGCGGTGCCGGCAACGACATCATCTTCGGTGGCGGCGGTGCCGATAAACTGTGGGGCGGTACGGGGGCGGATACGTTTGTATTCGCGGCCAGCAGCGACTCACGGCCGTCGGCCCCGGACCAGATCATGGACTTTGTCAGCGGTCAGGACAAAATCGATCTGTCGGCCATGCCGGAGTTTGCGACAAGCCACATTCCGCTGACGTTCGTCAGTGCGTTCAGCGGCACGGCAGGTCAGGCCGTGTTGTCCCAGATCAGCACCGGCAGCACCTTGTCGATTGACTTCACGGGTGACCGTGCGGCCGATTTCCTGGTTAACACCGTAGGCCAGGCCGCCACGACAGACATCGTGGTTTAAGCCTGAGGGGGCGGCGTGCAAACGCCGTCCCTGCCTGATCCGGAGCAGATCAATGAACTGGAAGACCGCGGCGTGTCTGTTCACGACGCTTTTCACCTTAAGCGGAGCCCCCCTCATGGCCAGCAGCCTACGTCTCGCGAGCCCCGCCGAACTGGCCGGTCCCTGGCAGTTTTACCCCAAGGACGATGCGCAGAAACCCTGCACATTGATTCTGCAAGAACAGGACGGACAGCTTGCCGGGGATCTGGCCTGCGCCGGACACTGGCTGGGCGGCACACCGGCCACCTGGTACCCGACGCCTGATGGCATCGCGCTGGTCGACAACCACGATGAACTCCTGGTGCACATGGGTCGCCAGCGAGAAGGGTTCTACATGGCCCGACTGCCCGACGGCCGCACCCTTTTTCTGCAACGCGACGCCGCAAGCACCACCCCACGCTCCTGACTCTTTTTCAAGGATGAACCCCCATGACCCAAGGCCGGCCAAGCCCCCTGCCGCGCGCGCCCATGTGGGCCACGCTCAAGGCCTACAAAGGCATCCTGCTCAGCATCGGCGCCTTCACCGCGCTGATCAACGTGTTAATGCTGGTGCCCTCGGTCTACATGTTGCAGGTTTACGACCGGGTGCTGTCATCGCAAAACGAAACCACGCTGGCGATGCTGACCGTGATGGTCGTCGCCTTTTTCATGTTCATCGGGCTGATGGAAGCCATACGCAGCTTTGTGGTGATCCGTATCGGCAGCGATATGGAGCGACGCCTGAACCTGCAGGTGTACCAGGCGGCTTTCGAACGCAACCTCAGCCTGGGCGAAGGCAATGCCGCACAGGCCCTGGGCGATTTGACCCTGGTCCGGCAGTTCGCCACCGGCCCGGCGTTGTTCGCCTTCTTCGATGCGCCGTGGTTCCCCATCTACCTGGCGGTAATCTTTCTCTTCAACCCCTGGCTGGGCGTGTTTGCCACTGTGGGTGCGGTGATCTTGATCGCCCTCGCGTGGCTGAATGAAACCCTGACCCGCAAGCCACTGGCCCAGGCCGGGCACTTTTCTGTTGCATCGAGCCAGTTGTCCGGCAGCCACCTGAATAATGCTGAAGCGATCCAGGCCATGGGCATGCTGGTACCGTTGCGCCAGCGCTGGTTCGCCGTGCACAGCCGTTTTCTGGAGCGGCAAAACCGGGCGAGCGACATCGGCGCGCTGATCGGTTCGTTCAGCAAATGCCTGCGTTTGTGCCTGCAATCACTGGTGCTGGGGCTGGGTGCCCTGCTGGTCATCGAAGGCCAGATGAGCGGCGGCATGATGATCGCCGGCTCCATCCTGATGGGTCGTGCGCTGGCCCCGATCGATCAACTCATCGCGGTCTGGAAACAGTGGAGTTCCGCGCGCCTGGCATGGCAGCGCCTCGACGCCCTGCTGATCGCCCACCCCGAACGTCCGACGCCCATGCCCCTGCCCGCTCCCACCGGGCATATCAGTGTCGAGCAACTCAGTGCCGCACCACCGGGGCGGACCACCGTGACGCTGCAGCAACTGAGTTTCACCGTGAATGCCGGAGAAACCCTCGGTGTGCTGGGGGCGTCCGGCTCTGGCAAGTCAACCTTGGCCCGGGTGTTGATCGGGGTCTGGCAACCCCTGGCCGGGGTGGTTCGTCTGGACGGTGCTGAGTTGCACCGCTGGGACCGGACCGCGCTGGGAGCCCATGTCGGTTATCTGCCCCAGGATATCGAACTGTTCAGTGGCAGCATTGCCGACAACATCGCACGCTTTACCAGCGCCGATCCGCACCAGGTGGTGACCGCAGCCCGACTGGCAGGCGTGCACGAAATGATCCTGCGTCTGCCCCAAGGCTATGACACGCAGTTAGGCGATGGCGGCTCCGGGCTGTCCGGTGGTCAGAAGCAGCGCGTGGCGCTGGCCCGTGCGCTGTACGGTGAGCCGAAGCTGGTGGTGCTCGACGAACCCAACTCCAACCTCGACAGCAACGGCGAAGCCGCATTGGCCGCTGCCATCGCGCAGCTCAAGGCTCGCGGTTGCACGGTGATTCTGATTACCCATGGCTCTGCCGTACTGAATCAGGCTGACCGTCTGCTGGTGCTCAACGACGGACGGCTGCAATTGTTCGGCCCGGCGCGTGATGTTTTGAAAGCGCTCTCCGGTAGCCAGCCTGCGCCTGAACGGTCGCAAGGGGTGCAAGGGGTAAGTACCAGTCGCCAGCTTGGCGCGCAGCAAGGAGGCCAGCGCCATGAATGAACACATCATCAAACCCGAACGCAGTGCACAGTTTTTCGTCAGCGCAGGCTGGTGGCTGGCCCTGCTCGGTGCCGGCAGCTTTTTCCTCTGGGCTGCACTTGCCCCGCTCGACCAAGGCATCGCCGTGCCTGGCACAGTGGTGGTCTCCGGCAAGCGCAAAGCGGTGCAGTCGGTGGACAGCGGCGTGGTCAGTCGCATCATGGTGCGCGAGGGCCAATTAGTGCATCAGGGCCAACCGCTGTTCCAGCTTGACCACACCCAGGTGCAGGCCGACGTGCAATCGTTGCGTGCCCAGTACGAACTGGCCCAGGCCAGCATCGCCAGGCTCCAGGCCGAACGAGACGGCAGTGTGCAGGTACGCTTTCCCGAGGCCCTGTTACAGCAAGCGTCTCCACAGCTGCTCGGCGTGCTGGAAGGCCAGCGGCAGTTGTTCAGCAGCCGTCATCAGGCGTTTCAGCGATCCCAGGCAGGCATCCATGCAAGCATCGAAGGTGGCATTGCCCAACTCGCCGGCATGCGCCAGGCGCGCAATGACCTTCAAGCCCAGGCCGAGTCCTTGCGCCAGCAACTGGAAAACCTCCGGCCGCTGGCCGAACGAGGCTACATCGCCCGCAACCGCTTGATGGACTACGACCGGCAACTGTCTCAGGTGCAACGTGATCTGGCACAGAACACCGGTGACACAGGCCGGGTCGCTCAGCAAATCGAGCAATCACGGCTGAGCCTGCAGCAAGGTGTCGAGGAGTATCAAAAGGAAGTGCGCGGGCAACTGGCCGATGCCGAGCTGAAAAGCATCACGCTGAGCCAGCAACTGGCCTCGGCACAATTCAGTCTGACCCACAGTGAAATCAACGCTCCGGCCGATGGCATTGCCGTGAACCTCTCGGTGCACACCGAAGGCGCGGTGGTGCATGGCGGTGAATCGCTGCTGGAAATCGTGCCCCAGGGCGAGGGCCTCGAGATCGAAGGCCACCTGCCGGTGAACATGGTCGACAAGGTGGCCGAACAGCTGCCAGTGGATGTGCTCTTCACCGCGTTCAATCAGAGCCGTACGCCGCGCGTGAATGCCACGGTCAGCCTGATTTCCGCCGATCAGTTGCTCGACGAGCGCAGTGGTCAGCCGTACTACATCGTGCGCAGCACTGTCACCGACCAGGCGCTGGCCACACTCAAGGGCCTTGTGATCAAACCCGGCATGCCGGCGCAGATGTTCGTGCGCACAGGCGAGCGCTCTCTTCTCAATTACCTGTTCAAGCCTTTGATGGATCGCGCAGGAATGGCACTGACCGAGGAATAGGATGTTTCGGTACATGAAAATCTGGCTGGCAGCACTGCTGTGGATCAGCGCCAACATGCAGGCCCAGGCAATGGGTTTGTTTGACGTTTATGAGCAGGCCTTGCGTAACGACCCGGTGTTCCTCGGCGCCATGAAGGAGCGTGACGCGGGGCTGGAGAATCGTAATATCGGCCGTGCCGGGCTCTTGCCCCACGTGGCCTGGAACTACAACAAGGGACGCAACGACTCGAGGGCCACCTACAAAAGCGACGATCGCCCCAACTCCCGCGAGGACCGTCACTACAACAGTTTCGGTTCGACGCTGAGCGTGCAGCAGCCGATCATCGACTACGAGGCCTACGCCAACTACCGCAAGGGTGTGGCACAGGCCTTGTTTGCCGACCAGGCCTTTCGAGGCAAAAGTCAGGAGTTGCTGGTGCGGGTGTTGTCCGCTTACAGCCAGGCGCTGTTCAGTCGCGATCAGATCGAGATTGCCGAGGCAAAGAAGAAGGCGTTCGAGCGGCAGTTCGAGCAAAACCGACAGATGTTCGATCAGGGCGAAGGCACCCGCACCGACATCCTGGAAGCCGAATCCCGTTACGAATTAGCCGGTGCCGAGGAAATCGAAGCGCAGAATGAGCAAGACGCAGCGTTGCGCGAGCTCGGGGCCTTGATCGGCGTGCCTGAGGTGCGCATCGACGAACTGGCGCCTCTGCGTACGCCGTTCAACTTCCTTGCGCTGACGCCCACCACGTACGAAGCGTGGAATGCCATCGCCTTGAGTGAGAACGCCGACCTCGCCTCCCAGCGCCAGCTGCTGGAAGTCGCGCATCAGGAGGTGAAACGCAACGTCGCCGGGCATCTGCCCAAGCTCAACGCTTACGCCACGGTGCGCAGCATGGAATCCGACAGCGGCAATACCTACAACCAGCGTTACGACACCAATACCATTGGCCTGGAAATCAGCCTGCCGCTGTACGCAGGTGGTGGGGTCAGCGCCTCCAGCCGCCAGGCCAGTCGTAGCCTGGAGCAAGCGGAGTATGACCTTGAGGGCAAAACCCGTGAGACGTTGATCCAGTTGCGCCGACAGTTCAACGCTTGCGCCACGGGCGTACGGAAAATCCGCGCTTACGACAAGGCGTTGGCTTCAGCGGAGGCATTGGTGGTGTCCACGCAATACAGCATCAAGGGTGGCGAGCGGGTCAACCTGGACGAACTGAATGCGCAACAACAGCTTTACAGCACCCGTCAGGACCTGGCCAAGACTCGATATGAGTACTTGATGGCCTGGATCAAGCTGCATTACTACGCAGGCACCCTGACCGGTGAGCAGTTGGCGCGGGTCGATGAGGCATTTGGCGCGGGTCGGCCGTCACGCTAAACATCAGTGGCCATATGGGTAACGTCCGGTTCACCTCCGTGGCCACCGAATGCGCAGTTGTAACTGCATATTCGGAACGCCCAAATAACGTGAACTATGTGCCTGACCAATTGATCCCAAACGATGCGCACCCTGCGCGGCCCTGATGGGTCAGTTCATCTGCGCAGCATAAGCCTCAGTAAAATAGGGAGCCGTCGTGAACACTACCGCCCATCTTGTCTGCCGAAACCCGCCAGGCCCGCTACACGCGATATTGCTGGCCGGCACCGTCCCGCTGTTCCTCGGCGCATTGCTGAGCGACATCACCTACTACCAGACCTATCAGATCCAATGGAGCAACTTCGCCTCCTGGCTTATCGCCGGGGGGCTGGTGTTCTGCGGACTCGCCGTACTGTTCGCGCTGGTCAATCTGATCCGGGCCGATCGCAAAGCCGGGCGCCCCGTGGTCTACCTCGTCTTGTTGGTGGTGACGTGGGCACTGGGGCTCGTCAACGCCTTTGAACACGCCAAGGATGCCTTCGCCACCATGCCGTCGGGCCTCATTCTCTCCGCACTGACCACGCTGCTGATTGCCGTGACGGCGTGGCTGGGACTCACCAGCATCCGTTCGGGAGAAGGACAATGAGCCACTCGATCAAACTGACCGCGATCAGCGTCGCGTTGTTGTTAAGTGGCTGCGGTGACGCCGGGGATGCCACCCAGGCATTGGGGCCCGATCCAAAATTGCCGGCTGCCCAGCGCGGTCTTTTACCCAGCATGAAGATTGCCGAACCGGCGTTGTGGGGCGACCAGAAGCCCACCGTACCTGAGGGCTATAGCGTGACGGCCATCGCCGCCGACTTGCAGATTCCCCGCCAGACGCTTGTGCTGCCCAACGGCGATATCCTCGTGGCTGAAGGCCGTGGCGGAAACGCCGCGAAACTCAAACCCAAGGACGTGATCGCGGGGTACATCAAGGCCCAAGGCAACACCAAGGTCAAAGGCGGCAATCGCCTGACCTTGCTGCGGGATGCAGACGGTGACGGCGTCTTCGAGACGAAGACGGTGTTCGCGGAAAACCTCAACGCGCCCTACGGGCTGGCGTTTGCCAACGGCAAATTGTACGTGGCCAACCAGGACGAATTGGTCCGTTTCGATTATCAAGAGGGCCAGACCAAGGCCAGCGGCCCACCGATCAAAGTCACTGACTTGCCCGCTGAAATCAACCACCACTGGACCAAGTCACTGGCTGTTAGTGACGACGGGCGCACCTTGTATGTCGGCATCGGTTCGAACAGCAACGTGACCGAGCGCGGTATGGAGGTCGAACTCGACCGGGCCAGGGTCTGGCAGGTAGATGCCGAGACCGGTGCTCACAGAGCTTACGCCACCGGCATTCGCAACCCGACGGCCTTAACCATCCAGCCGCAAACCGGGAAGTTATGGGCGGTGGTCAATGAGCGCGATGAACTCGGTCCGGATCTGGTTCCGGACTACCTGACCTCGGTTCGCGAGGGTGGATTTTACGGGTGGCCTTACAGCTATTGGGGTCAAAACGTCGACACCCGAGCCCAACCGCAGAACCCGAAAATGGTCGCTGCCGCCATCAAACCCGACTACAGCCTCGGTTCCCACGCCGCTGCCCTTGGTGTGGATTTTTCCATCCCGGCGATGGGCGAGAAGTACGCCGAAGGGGTGTTCATTGGAGAACACGGCAGTTGGAACCGGGAAAATCCGGTGGGGTACAAAGTCGTTTTCGTACCGTTCAGCAATGGCCGTCCGAACGGCGCGCCGATTGACTTTGCGACCGGCTTTCGGGGCGCCGATGGAAAAACCCGCGGGCGGCCGGTCGGCGTGACGGTGGACCCGCGCGGCGCACTCATCATCGCCGACGACCTGGCGAATACCGTGTGGAGGGTCACTCGTAATCGATGAAGCATAAATTCCAGGCAGGGCAATCCTGCCTGGAATGCACAAAGGCGGTTAGTGCTCCACTGGCGTGGATTGATTCATGGGACGTGATCGGGCGAATGTCCGTTGCATCCCCATTAATCTTGCATCTGGCCAACGGAGCGCAGGCTTTTGAATCCACCCACCGTTTCCCTTGAATCACCCGACCAGCCGGAAGTCATCGCCCTCATTGAAGCGCTTGATGCCTATCAGGTGCCTCTCTACCCGGCTGAGAGTCATCATGGCATCGATATAAAAGCGCTTTCTTCGAAAAATACAGGCTTCGCCGTTGCCCGCTCCAGCGATGGAGAGGCCGTAGCGTGCGGGGCGCTGGTGGTGCACGCGACTCACGGCGAGCTGAAGCGGATGTTCACCCAACCTGCCTTCCGCGGGCAGGGCCTTGCCGGCAGGATTCTGGGTGTTCTGGAAGATGAGGCTCGGAGACGAGGCTGCGGGCGAGTCATGCTTGAGACCGGGTATCTGCAACACGAAGCCATCTCGTTTTACGAGCGCAACGGGTATCAGCGTCGAGGGCCATTCGGTGATTACCAGGACGATCCCAACAGCGTGTTCATGGAAAAGGCTCTAATCTCTTAACGCCCATGTGGGTCGGTGGCACTTCACGCTGTGGAAGGAGCGCGACATCTGCGCGCCCCGCCCCCTGTGGATTCACACCAAAAATCAGGCCGGCAATTGCCCCTGACCGCTTTCGATGATTTTTGCGAAGTTCATGACGTTCTCGACGTACTTCGAATCGCCCACGCCGCCGGCATCCGCGAGGTTGCCCTTGTTGACCTTGTCCGGGCCCGAGTTGTAGGCGCGCAGCGCCGAATCCCAGTCACCGAAGGTCGCTTTCTGATCACGCATGTACAGCGCGCCGGCCATGATGTTGTCGTGTGCATTGTTCACGTCGGCGTTGCCGAGCTCTTTGGGGTTGTCCCGCTTGAGGGCCGCAAACGTGTCGGCGTTGACCTGCATCACGCCCGCATCGGTCTTGCCGTTGACGTTGGTGGTGTCTTGGCCCAACTGGCCACGGGACTCTGCCCAGATCTGTCCGGCCAGAATGCTCGGCGGTACGCCGGTGGCCTTGGACGCATCCATGATGTCGTTGCGATAGGGCTCGAGCTGTTGTGGCAGGTGCAAATCGCCCGAGCCGCTGAGAGAAGTATCGTTCGACACCGCACCAGCATTGGCCGCAGGCGCTGCAGCCGCCTGAGCAGCGCCAGCACCTTCGGCACCACCGCCGGCACCTTCCGCCACGCCAGCACCATCGCCACCGCCTGCACCCTCGGTCGCGCCGCCACCACCTCCCCCGCCGCCGGTCACTGCATTATTCTGCGCAGCGGGATTGCCGGTCTGATTGGGGTTGTTCTGCATCAACATTTGCATCAACTGGATGATCAACGCCATGAGTTGCTGGGCGATGCCGTTCTGATCTGCGCCACTTGTGAGGGGATTAGCGGCGTTGGTCGTCGGGTCCTGATTTTGAGGGGAACCGAAGTTGACCTGGGACTGCCCGGCATGGGCAAACAGGATCGAACTGGCGTCGAGGGCCTGACCGGCGCCGCCGCCACCGCCCAGGGAATTGCTCTGGCCGGGCTTGCCGCTCAGGGAGGAGAAATCCGGGTGGGCGGCGGGATCGCTCAACGGCCGAACCTGGGAAATACCGATACTCATGATCACTTACCTCTTTCGGGTCAGGAAACATCAATGGGCTTTGGGGATGCCGAACTGATCGAGGACCGGGTCGACGTTGTGATCAAAGGCCTTCTGGGCCTTGTGTTTCTTGACGGCTTCGATGATGGCGGAGATGCCGAAACCCAGGCTCATCGCGGCGTCGGCGATCCAGCCGATCACCGGAATGGACGCACCAATGGCAGCGCCAGCGGCCAAACCTGCTGCCTCTCCCACGACCATGCCGGCAACGCGACCGCCAACTTTCGCTGCCACCTCGCCCAGCCCCGCCCGCCCGGCGGATTTCGCCACGGCGTCATAACCGTGCTTAGCCGCAGAGAGGCCGGATTTGGTGCTGTCGTAAATGGTCTTGGCGGCATCGGTCTTGTCGCCGCGGGCGAGCATGTCTGACACCGAGGCAAAGCCTGCCACCGAGCGCAGCGCCGAAGGACCCATATTCGAGGCGATCTGTGCGGCCATCGACGGCGCGTGGTCTTTATCGCCCTTGGCGTTTTCCAGCACCTTGCGACCGCTCTTGGTGTCTTCCAGATGGTGGAAGGTCGAATCCACATAGCGCGATTGCTGGCTCTGCACGAAGGTGTCGGGCAGCACGCTGTCGTAGGCGGCCTTCTGCGCGTCGGCGGTTTGCAATGCCTCTTCACCATCAGCTTTCTTCTGATCGAGCAACTGCCGGACGGCGCCGCCTTCGCTGAAGTTGCGCACGTACGAATCCTGAACCTTACCCTGCAGATCAGGCCGCTGACCGAGTACCTGCTGCGCGGTCGGCACCTTCGCGGTGTCACCGAGCAGGTCTTTCTGCATCTGCAACTGCGCCGACAATCCGCCCAAAGCGCTGCTGTAATCGGCGTTCGGCTTGTCCTTCTTGGTGGCCTTGTCAGCCGTGTTCAGGTCCGCTTGCAGGGCCTCGCCGCTGTTGACCTTCTGCATCTGCTCGTTGACGGCCTTCTGCAACGACGGCGTGCTGGCAACCAGCGCCCGCGACTGCTGCGGTATCTGTTTGGCGAGGAAGGCTTGCACCTCAGGATCGGCCTGGAGCTGGCCGATCTTCTCGTTCAACGCCTCTTCGGTCTTGCCGGTCTTGCGCAGGTCCTGGCCGGCGACGACGCTCTGCTGGGTCTGTTGCAGCTTGATCATGACGGCGGCTTTCTGTTCGCCGCTGTAGGCGGACGGGTTGTCGAACACGTCCTTGCCCAACTTGGAAATATCGACCTTGGCCACTGAGTTGAGGGTGGCGGCATCGCTGAGCACACTGGCAAATTCGCCGCCGTTAGTGGGGGCCTGCTTGCTGATCCAGTCGCTGATGTTCTTGGCGTTGAACAGCTTGTCCGGGCTGTGGGCCGCCAGCGAACGACCGCTCAGGCCGCCCTGATCGATCTGCGTGAGAAAGCCCGGCTGCGACCAGGTCTTCGCCGCCTGCTTCAAAGGCCCGGCCAGGCCCGGGTTGTCGTTCTGAATCGCCTTGAGGCCGTCGGCGCTGGTCAGGCCATCGACCTTGGTTTTGCCGTCGGCGCCCAAGGCATGCTTGGGATCGGCGGCTTTGGTCAGGGGTTCGTTGGCGCGCATCAACGCGGCGCTGCGGACCATTTCCAGGGATTGAGGGTCGGCGTCCGGATGGTCTTTCTGGTAGTTGGCAATGTCCTTGTCCGCGCTGTCGGCAGCTTTTTGCATGTTCTTGGCGAAGGCCTTGAGGTCGCCGTCGGTGATCTTGCCGTCCGCTTTGCCGCCGTGTTTGCCGGTGTCGACTGCCGTTTTCAGCGACGGGTTCGCGTTGATGAAGTCCATGGCCTTGGCCGCATCCGGGCCTTTTTCAGCGGCCATGCGCGCGGCGGCGATGGGTCGATTCAGCTCTTTGGCCGCCTGCTCGCGCTGGTCCGGCGGGAGGTTGGCAACCATCGGCGCCCAACGCTCAAGCTCCTTGGGCGACGAGTATTTCGAGTCATCGAGAAACGCTGCTTCGCTGGCTTTGGGTGCTTCGGATTGAGTAGCTTCAGCGGGTTTTGCAGCCTCGACCGGCGCTGCGGGGGCAGCGGCCGTGACTGGAGCGACAGGTTGCGGACTGGCTGCGGGAACGGCACCGGAAGCAGGAGCGTTTTGCGCGGCGGCGTTAGGGGATGACGTGGCGGATTCGGGCGACGATGGCGCCTGCCCCTTGAACAGCTGCGTGAGCTGGGTCAGCAATGAAAGCAGTTGCTGTTCGATGCTCTGAGCCTTGCCCGCAGCGCTTGTGCTGCCAAGGCTATTGCCGGCAAATGCACCGTTCGCCGGCGATGGCTGGGTCGACGCGCCGAAGCGAATAGTGGGATCGACGCCCCCCTTCAGTAACAGCGCTGGCTTGGCGTCAGTCAGCGGCAATCCCTGGGCGGCATCGGCGCCAGCAGATTGGGAAGCAGCGGCGTTGGGAGGAGTGCTTAAGATACGCATGAGTCGTCATCCGGGCGTGAAGGATGGCAACTGTGTGGCTGCTGCGCCGCGTCGGTTCCGATAAATGTTTCAGCTTGTTACTCGGACACGGAGCAGGCTGCTGCTTTTTAGTGGGACCGGCTTCAGCCGGGAAGAGGCCTGTGTGAACACCATCCATGCTGCGGCGTGACGCCTGACGCCTTCCCGGCTGAAGCCGGTCCTACACAGTTCGCGTCCAGCCAGCCCCACTGGATGCACGCCACGCTTTTTAGTGGGACCGGCTTCAGCCGGGAAGAGGCCTGCGTGAACACCCTCAATTTTGCAGCGTGACGCCTGACGTCTTCCCGGCTAAAGCCGGTCCCACACAGTCCGCGTTCAGCCAGTCCCACTGGATGCACACGATGCTTTTTAGTGGGACCGGCTTCAGCCGGGAAGAGGCCTGCTTGAACACCCTCAATTTTGCAGCGTGACGCCCGACACCTTCCCGGCTAAAGCCGGTCCCACAAAGTCCGCGTTCAGCCAGTCCCACTGGATGCACGCCATGCTTTTTAGTGGGACCGGCTTCAGCCGGGAAGAGACCTGCTCGAACACCATCAATTTTGCAGCGTGACGCCCGACACCTTCCCGGCTAAAGCCGGTCCCACACAGTCCGCGTTCAGCCAGTCCCACTGGATGCACGCCATGCTTTTTAGTGGGACCGGCTTCAGCCGGGAAGAGGCCTGCGTGAACACATCAATTCTGCGGCGTGACGCCTGACGCCTTCCCGGCTAAAGCCGGTCCCACAAAGTGCGCGTTCAGCCAGTCCCACTGGATGCACGCCATGCTTTTTAGTGGGAACGGCTTCAGCCGGGAAGAGGCCTGTGTGAACACCATCCATCCTGCGGCGTGACGCATGACGCCTTCCCGGCTAAAGCCGGTCCTACACAGTTCGCGTCCAGCCAGTCCCACTGGATGCACGCGATGCTTTTTAGTGGGACCGGCTTCAGCCGGGAAGAGGCCCGCGTGAACACCATCCATCCTGCGGCGTGACGCCCGACGTCTTCCCGGCTGAAGCCGGTCCTACACAGTTCGCGTTCAGCCAGTCCCACTGGATACTCAGGCAAACGGGTCCATCTGCCGCTTGAGTTGCTCCCGGGCCCGGGACAGGCGTGAGCGCACGGTGCCGATCGGCACGCCGAGGGACGACGCGGTTTCCTGATAATTGCCGTCCATCTCCAGCGACACTTCGATCACCCGCTGCATGTTCGACGGCAGCGTGCCGATGGCCCTGACCACCTGCATCAACTGACGATGGCCGTCGACTTGATGGCCGATGTCGCCATGGCTGTCGGGTTCGGAGTGGGTGTGGTCTTCCCAGCTTTCCTGATACGGCTGGCGGTACATCTTGCGAAAGTGATTGCGGATCAGGTTCAGCGCAATGCCGCACAGCCAGGTCTGGGGTTTGCTTGCGTGTTGAAACTTGTGCTCGCTGCGCAGCGCTTCCAGAAAGGTGCTTTGCAGAATGTCGTCGACATCTTCCGGGTTCATGACCCGCTTCTGAATGAAGCCGCGAATCATCTTGATCTGATCACTGGTCAGGTGACGTATCCCCTGGGCGGGACGGCGCACTGGGGAGTCAATATCGAGAATCGCAAGGTTGGAAAACATCAGGGCTCTTCCTTGTTTTGAGTGTAATAGCCCTATAGCGATATGCGTGCCATCCATGGTAATCATTTAAGTCATTGATTTTTATATATAAATAAAAATAACAAGAACAACGCTGTGCAAATCTTTGCGCGAACACACTGTTTCTCCGACGAGATTTGGCACAGATCGGTCTGCCCCACGTCCGCGCACAAATAGATGGAACCGCATTGCGGCCGCGCTCCACTCAGGACCCATGACCAGGCCCCGAACCGAGCTATCCAGAGCCGACTTATGAAGATCGCCGCCCCCATTGCCCCACAGGCATTGCAAACACCCGCGATCGCGCCGGCAAAAATGCAGGCGCCTGCGCCCGCGCCGCTGCATGTCAATCCGCCGAACGTCAACGGCACCTCGCCGCAACAGGTCGCGCGGTTCGCCTCGGCACTGGTTCAGCAGAGCCGCAGCCTCAGCCAGCGGGAGCTGCTGGCCAGCGGCAACGCGCTGCAATCCCGGGCGGTGAAACTGGGCGAGCTGTATCAGCTGTTGATGGGCAGCCAGGACAAAGGCCTCGACGACGCCGCGCGCAACTTGCGCAAGCATCTGCAAAACCAGAATGCGTCGAGCCTGGCGCAGATTCTGAGCTACACCGACGGCGACCCGGCCAAGGCCCATGTGATGCTGCAGGCGGCGAGAAAGCAGGCCCAGGCCGACGGCGAAATGGGCGAGCACGTGGTGCTGAGCCAGCAGCTCAAGCAACTGCGTCGCCAATACGGCAAGCGCACCCGGGCCGGCATCAATAGCGCCAAGGCGTTTTCCCGGCCGACCTCGGAAAAACGCCGCGGCGCCCTGCGCAATCTGTACAGCGTGGCGGTGGCCGGGCAGCAGAACATCACCGGGCTGATCGACGCGCTGATCAACGAACAGGAAGAACCCGGCGAATTCGAGCTGAACCTGCGGGACATGCGCAGCGCCCTTGCCGACGATCTTTCATCCCTCACGCCGTCCACCTCGCCGGCGCAACTGCGCACCTTGATGCATGGCCTGAACACCGCGCGGCACGTCACCACCCTGCTGCGCAGTTGCGAGCATCTGCTGGGCCGCATGCGCAACAAGAATCCCGGGCTGCAAGTGGATGCGGCGGCCTTTCTCAAACACCTGCTGGCGCTGTCGGGCAAGGGCATGAGCCTGGGCGAAACCCTGCAGCTGACGCAACACATCGGAGGCAAGCAGCTCAAGCATCAACTGGCGTTTCTCAACGGGCTGCGGCCCATGCTGCAACAGCTGCCGATTCTGCTCTGGCGCGACCTGAAAAGCCGCCAGAACGCCTTGGGCAACCTGCTCATTCTCATGGCCGAACTGACTCGGCAGGAACAGAACCAGCTCCAGGGGGGCCTCGCCTGATGGATCGTGTCATTAACCTGCTCAATGCGATCGCGCTTGCCGCCATGCGCCGCTCGGAAATCGTCGGTGCGTTCGTGGTCATCGCCATCGTGTTCATGATGATCACCCCGCTGCCCACCGGCTTGGTGGACGTGCTGATCGCCATCAACATCTGCATTTCCTGCCTGTTGATCATGCTGGCGATGCACCTGCCGCGCCCCTTGGCGTTCTCGACCTTTCCGGCGGTGCTATTGCTGACGACGATGTTTCGTCTGGCGCTGTCAATTTCCACCACCCGCCTGATCCTGCTCAATCAGGACGCCGGGCACATCGTCGAAGCGTTCGGGCAGTTCGTGGTCGGCGGCAACCTGGCGGTAGGCCTGGTGATCTTCCTGATCCTCACCGTGGTCAACTTTCTGGTGATCACCAAGGGCTCGGAGCGGGTGGCGGAAGTCGGCGCGCGGTTCACCCTCGACGCGATGCCGGGCAAGCAGATGTCCATCGACAGCGACCTGCGCGCCAACCTGATCAGCGTCCACGAAGCGCGCAAGCGGCGCGCCGAACTGGGCAAGGAAAGCCAGCTGTTCGGCGCCATGGACGGGGCCATGAAGTTCGTCAACGGCGACGCCATCGCCAGCCTGATCATCGTCGCCATCAACATGATCGGCGGCATCGCCATCGGCGTGGTACAGCACAACATGACCGCCGGCGACGCCTTGCAGGTCTATACCGTGCTGACCATCGGCGACGGCCTGATCGCGCAGATTCCGGCCCTGCTGATTTCGGTCACCTGCGGCATGATCATCACCCGCGTGCCGAGTGGCGAGAACGGCGTTGAAGCCAACATCGGCCGGGAAATCGCCGAGCAGATCACCAGCCAGCCCAAGGCGTGGATCATCGCGGCGGTGGCAATGCTCGGCTTCGCGGCGTTGCCGGGCATGCCGACGGCGGTGTTCGTGGTCATCTCGATCATCTGCGGCGTCGGCGGCCTGCTCCAGCTGCACCGCGCCAAGCCCAAGGCCGAGCAGGCCCAGGCGGTGGCCGTCGCGCCGGAAATGAACGGCCGTGAGGACTTGCGTACCTTCTCCCCGAGCCGTCAGTTCGTGATGCAGTTTCACCCCAGCCAGAACCCTGCTCAGATCGAAGCACTGGTCAGCGAAATCCGTCAGCGACGCAATCGGCTGGTCGTGCAATACGGCCTGACCCTGCCCTCGTTCATCATCGAAACCAGCGAGCTGTTGCCGCCGGATGAGTTTCGCTTTTCGGTCTACGAAGTCCCCCTGCTCCGGGCCACGCTCAGCCAGACCCACGTGGCGGTCGATGCGCGTTCAGTGGAAGGCCTGCCGGAGTCGGCCTCGCTGGAGTCAGCGGTGTACGGCAGCCTCGAGCGCGAGGAAGGCCAATGGTTGTGGCTGCCGACCGACGCGCCGCAACTGCAGGAAGCCCACATCGAACGCATCGACGCGACGACGCTGATCATCGAGCGCATGGAGCGCGCGCTACAGTCGTGCGGCCCGCAGTTCATCGGCCTGCAGGAAACCAAAGCGATTCTCGGCTGGCTGGAATCGGAGCAGCCGGAGCTTGCCCAGGAAATGCAGCGCGTGCTGCCGCTGGCGCGCTTCTCGGCGGTGCTGCAACGCCTGGCCTCGGAGTGCGTGCCGCTGCGGGCGATCCGTGTCATCGCCGAAACCCTCATCGAACACGGCCAGCACGAGCGCGAAGTCACGGTGCTCGCCGACTACGTGCGCATCGCCCTGAAATCGCAGATCTACCACCAGTATTGCGGCCCCGAAGGCTTGCTGGTCTGGGTACTGACGCCGGAAAGCGAAGGCATTCTGCGGGACGGCCTGCGTCAGACCCAGACCGAAACCTTCTTCGCGCTGGACAACGAAACCAGCCAGTTGCTGGTGCAGCAGCTGCACATCGCCTTCCCGCTGCGCACCGCCCAGCGCGCGGTGTTGCTGGTCGCCCAGGATTTGCGCAGCCCGCTGCGGACCTTGCTGCAGGAGGAGTTCTATCACGTGCCGGTGCTGTCGTTTGCCGAAATCAGCAATGCGGCGCAGGTGAAAGTGCTAGGGCGCTTCGACCTGGAAGACGACTTCGAGAGCGATCACGAAGACGACCCGCACGCGCTGGATAACGAGTACGCCGCTTGAGTGCCTGGAGAGCGTCACATGTTTGAATTACGCGTATTGACCGGCCTGCACCAGGGCGCCGCGCTGCCGCTGGTGGGTGAGCAATGGGGCATTGGCGCTGACGCCGATCAGGATCTGGCGCTGCACGATCCCGGCGTCGAACAGCTGCACTGTCGCCTGCAACGCCAGGGTGAAGGCTGGCGGCTCAACGCTGCCGACGGTTCTATCGCCGATGAAGAGGGACACCTTCATGCCAGCACCCTGCTCACCCCCAACACCGCCTTTGTGCTGGGTTCGGTCTGGCTGTGCGTGTCTCCGGCGCAAGATCCGTGGCCTTCGCTGCCTGCCGTGATCCCTCAAGCGCGGTCCGAGCAGACGGCGCAGGCCGAAGCGCCGGCCAGCGCGCCGCTGGAAAAGGTCGAGTCGCGCTCGCGCTTTTTCAACCGCACCACCGGCGTGGTCATCGGCGTGTTGCTGGGCATCGCCGGCAGTGCCTGGAGCCTGAGCCGCAGCGGCACGCCTTCGTCAGACGCGATGGCAATCAGTTCACCGGCGCAGCAGCTCGCTAAACAAGAGCCCGTCAGGCCCTCGACCACGAAGGGCAAAACAACCGATCAGCCGGCGAGCAAGCGCATACGGCTGACCAGCGTCGACGACGTCAAACGCCAGCTCAACACCATGCTCAGCGAGCGTCTGCTCAGCGATGTCAGCGTGGAGCAGACCCCGGAAGGCCTGGTGTTGAGCGGCAACCTCAAGCCTGAATCGCAATTGGTGTATCAGCGCATGCTTCAGCGCTTCAAGGACCGCTACGACACGCCGGTCACGCTGATCGACAACGTCGCCGCCGGCACCAGTGGCCTGCCGTTCACCATCGTGCAGATCATGTCCGGGCCCCACGCCCATCTGGTCACGGCGGACGGTCGGCGGCTGTACGTCGGCGACGAGTTGGCCGGGCTGCGCCTGACGCGCATCGATGACAACCGCATCCAGTTCGACGGCGATCGCCACTACGAGGTGAGCTGGTGAACGCGGCGCTGGATCAATGGAAATCCGCCCACCGTCAGCGCCTGAAGGGCTTTTCTGCGGTGAAGGTCAGCGGCCGTGTCAGCGCCGTCAGCGGCATTTTGCTGGAGTGCCAGATCCCCGCAGCCAAGGTCGGCGACCTGTGTGAAGTGAGCAAATCCGACGGCAGCACCATGCTCGCGGAAATCGTCGGTTTTACCCGGGATTGCACGCTGCTCAGTGCCCTCGGCACCCCGGACGGCATTCAGGTCGGCGCGCACATTCGGCCGCTGGGCATGGCCCACCGCATCGGCGTCGACGACCGTTTACTGGGCAGCGTGCTCGACGGTTTCGGCCGGCCGCTGCTGGGGGATTCAGAAGGCGCATTCGCCGGCCCCGGTGATCGGCGCGTCACCCTGCCGGTAATCGCCGACGCCCTGCCGCCGACCCAGCGACCACGGATCAGCAGAGCGTTGCCCACCGGCGTGCGCGCCATCGACAGCGCGATTCTGCTCGGCGAAGGCCAGCGCGTCGGCTTGTTCGCCGGGGCCGGTTGCGGCAAGACCACCTTGATGGCCGAGCTGGCGCGCAACATGGACTGCGACGTGATCGTCTTCGGCCTTATCGGCGAGCGGGGGCGTGAGCTGCGCGAGTTTCTCGACCACGAACTGGACGCCACCTTGCGCGCACGTTCGGTGCTGGTCTGCGCCACATCGGACCGATCGAGCATGGAACGGGCCCGCGCGGCGTTCACCGCCACGGCCATCGCCGAAGCCTTTCGTGAGCGCGGCCTGAAAGTGTTGTTGCTGCTCGATTCCCTGACCCGTTTCGCCCGGGCCCAGCGCGAGATCGGCATTGCCGCCGGCGAACCCCTCGGGCGCGGCGGCCTGCCGCCTTCGGTCTACACCCTGCTGCCGCGCCTGGTTGAACGGGCCGGCATGAGCGAAAACGGCTCGATCACCGCGCTGTACACCGTGCTGATCGAACAGGATTCGATGAACGACCCGGTCGCCGACGAGGTGCGTTCGCTGCTCGACGGCCACATCGTGTTGTCGCGCAAACTGGCCGAGCGCGGGCATTACCCGGCCATCGACGTGCAGGCCAGCATCAGCCGGATCATCAGCAACGTCACCGGCCGCGAGCATCAGCAGGCGAACAACCGGTTGCGCCGCTTGATGGCGGCCTACAAGCAGGTGGAAATGCTCCTGCGCCTGGGCGAATACCAGCCCGGCAGCGACCCGGTGACCGACTGCGCGGTACGGCTGAACGAGCCAATCAATGCGTTTCTGCGCCAGGACCTGCGCGAGCCGGTGCCGCTTGAGGAAACCCTCGCCGCACTGATGCAACTCACCTCGCAACTGCCGGAGTGATGGCGTGGAAGAAGAGCTTGAAGTCGATCCGCAAACCCTCGCCATGGAGCAGGTCATCAGCGTGCTTACGCCGCTGCGTCAGCATCGCCAGGCCAGCGCCGAACGGGCGCAACGGCAGGCGCAAAAAACCCTGGAGCACTTGCACGAACACCTGCAGCAGACTCGCGATTCCTACGCGCAGGAACGCCATAACCAGCGCGAACGCCGGCAGGTGCTGAGCAGCGCCCACGTCAACAAGTCGATGTCGCTGGACGACCTCGAACGCTGGCATGAGAAAGAAAACCGCATGCTCGACCGGCTGGCCTATATCCGCCAGGACATGGCGCGGCAGCAGTTGGGTATCGAGGAGCAACAGCAGCGGCTGGCCGAGGCCAAAAACGCAGCGAAAGCGTCCCAACGGGCCGTGGAAAAACTTGCCTGCCTGGCCGAGGCCCTCAACGAAGAAGGTGAATCGTCATGAACAGCCCGGTGCAACACCCGCCTCGCCCGCAGCCGCAGCCCCGTGCCGAAACGTCGCGCGCGCCCTCGCCATCCCCTGCCGCGCCGGGCGACACGCGCCAGCCGTCGTCGCCTGTGCGTCGCGCCGATGCCGAACGCCTGCGCCGGCTGTGCGATGAATCCGCCTCGCCTGCCTCGTTGAGTGCTGACGGGATGTTTTTCTCCCAACTGTTGGTGCCGCCGGTGACGGAGCAGCAGAGCGAATCGGGTTTCGCCGGCAGCAGCTTCAGCACGTTGTTTCCCACCGAAGGCGTGCCAACGCAGCTCATCGACGAGCTCGCCCAACGCCTGCCCCAGCAACCGGACGGCCCGTTGAGCCTGACCTTGCTGATGCCCAATCTCGGCAAGGTGCAGGTCAACGCCAACAAGCGCGACAACCAGTGGAGCATCGAACTGGGCTTCACCCGACGTGGCGTGCTGAAACGCTTGCAGCCCCATCAACGCAACTGCGAAAGCGCGCTGGAGCAGGCGCTGGGTTGTGACGTTGATCTGTCCTTTGAGTAGGCGCAGGGATGACGCCGGACATGAACTCGACCATGAATTCGGAGAGGAACTCGGGCATGAACGTGGGCACGAGCGACCTGAACACCGTAGGACCGGCTATAGCCGGGAACCCGCCATTCAGTCCGCTGAAGATGCGGGAAGTCAGCGGCGATCTTGCCGAGGCCTCGCGTTTGCTGGGCGCCGGCGTGAGCTGCGGCTACACCGCCCAGGGTCAGCGCGGCGAGCTAACTCTGCGATCGATGCCCAACGATGCAAACCGGGATGGCTCGCTCCTCGTAGGGCCGGCTTCAGCCGGGAGCGCGTCGTCGCTGACGTGGTTCGCCAGCGCCCTCGGCCCCTTCGCCCTGAGCGACGCCGAAGCGGTGCTGAGCCTGCTCGGCGAACTGCCGGTCACCCTCGGCGGCGAACATCAGCTGTGGTACTGGCAACTGGTGAATCAACGCATGAGTCCCGAACTGGCGGAACTGCTTTGCCCTCTGCGGCCACTCAGCGATATCACTGCGCTGTCCGCCGAAGGCGAAAGTCCGAATACCGCGCCGATGACCTGCCGATTGCAACTGCGATTGGGTTCGCAGGTGTTGCACGCACAGCTCTGGGCCGAGGCGCGGGTTTTGCTGCAACTGCTCGGCAGCCATCACTGGCAGCCGCACCGGCAGAACGTCGCGTCAGACTGGCCCATCCGTCAGCCTCTGGTGCTGGGCGAGCTGTCGTTGAGCCTCGATCAGTTGGCGTCGCTGCAACCGGGGGACGTGCTGCTGCCGTCGTTGTGTCATTTCGACGAAGAAGGCGGCGGCCGCCTGCAACTGGCGGGTCGGCAATGGGCAGTGCAGACGGACAGCCGCGCCAAGCAGCTGTATGTACGGTTCAGCCACGAGGAAGACTTGGGACATGGTCAATGAAGAATTATACGAAGACGAGATCGAGGACCTTGCCGACGATGAGTCGACCGAGCACGCACTGAGCAATGGCGCCGGCTACAGCCCTGAAACTGTCGACCGTGGGACCGGCTTTAGCCGGGAAGCTTTTGACGACGCCAAGCATCACGCCACCGAAAACGAGTGGCAGGATGAAACCGCCTCCGATGGCTACGCGGACGAACCTTACGAGCCTCAATCAACAGAAACCCAGACATCCCTCGATTCCCTTGACCAACTGCCGCTGGCCCTGACCCTGCGCTGCGGCAGCCTCGAACTGACCCTCGGCGACCTGCGCCGCATCGCCGCCGGCACCGTATTGCCCGTCAACGGCGTCACGCCCGGCTTCGCCACCCTGTGCCACGGCGAGCGCGTCGTCGCGGAGGGCGAGCTGGTCAGCGTCGAGGGCCGCCTCGGTCTGCAGATCACCCGCATGGCGTCTCAAGCATGATCATGGACGGGATGAACCCGGTGATGCTGGCGCTGTTCCTCGGCGCCCTGTCGTTGATTCCGTTTCTGCTGATCGTCTGCACGGCCTTCCTCAAAATTTCCATGACCCTGCTGATCACCCGCAACGCCATCGGCGTGCAGCAAGTGCCACCGAACATGGCGCTGTACGGCATCGCCCTGGCCGCGACCATGTTCGTCATGGCGCCGGTCGCCCACGAAATCCAGCAGCGGGTTCACGACCACCCGTTGGAGATGGGCAGCACCGAGAAATTGCAGGCCAGCGCCAACACCGTCATCGAGCCGTTGCAACGGTTCATGAGCCGTAACACTGACCCGGAAGTCGTTGCCCACCTGCTCGACAACACCCAGCGCATGTGGCCCAAGGACATGGCCGATCAGGCCAGCAAAAGCGACCTGCTGCTGGCCGTGCCCGCCTTCGTTTTGTCCGAGTTGCAGGCCGGTTTTCAGATCGGCTTTCTGATCTACATCCCGTTCATTGTCATCGACCTGATCGTCTCCAACCTGCTGCTGGCGCTGGGCATGCAGATGGTTTCGCCGATGACCATTTCGCTGCCCCTCAAACTGCTGCTGTTCGTGCTGGTGCAAGGCTGGACGCGCCTGCTCGACAGCCTCTTCTACTCGTACATGTGAGGCGGTGATGGAAGCGCTGGCATTGTTCAAACAGGGCATGTTTCTGGTGGTGATTCTCACGGCTCCGCCGTTGGGAGTCGCCGTGCTGGTCGGCGTCATCACCTCGCTGCTGCAGGCGCTGATGCAGATCCAGGACCAGACCCTGCCCTTCGGCATCAAGCTCGCCGCCGTCGGCCTGACTCTGGCCATGACCGGGCGCTGGATCGGTGTCGAACTGATTCAGTTCATCAACATGGCCTTCGACCTGATCGCCCGCTCCGGCGGCGCACACTAGATGCCCTTCGACGCCCAAGGCCTGTTCGAACTGATGCTGGGCATGGGCCTGGCGGCCGCGCGCATCCTGCCGTGCATGATTCTGGTGCCGGCGTTCTGCTTCAAATACCTCAAGGGCCCGCTGCGTTACGCGGTGGTGCTGGTGGTGTCGATGATCCCGGCGCCGAGCATCAGCCGCGCCCTGTCGGGCATGAACGACGACTGGTTTTCCATCGGCGCGCTGCTGCTCAAAGAGGCCGTGCTCGGCACCCTCCTCGGCCTGTTGCTGTACGCGCCGTTCTGGATGTTCGCCTCGGTGGGCGCATTGCTCGACAGCCAGCGCGGCGCCTTGAGCGGCGGTCAACTGAACCCGGCGCTGGGGCCTGACGCGACGCCGCTGGGCGAGCTGTTTCAAGAGACGTTGATCATGCTGGTGATCCTGTCCGGCGGGTTGTCGCTGATCACCCAGGTGATCTGGGACAGTTATCAGGTCTGGCCGCCCACCGCCTGGCTGCCCGGCATGACCGTCGACGGGCTGGACCTGTTTCTCGAACAACTCAACCAGACCCTCCAGCACATGATGCTCTACGCCGCGCCGTTCATTGGCTTGCTGCTGTTGATCGAGGCCGCGCTGGCGATCATCGGCCTGTACGCGCAGCAACTGAACGTGTCGATCCTGGCCATGCCGGCCAAGAGCATGGCGGGCATCGCCTTCCTGCTCATCTACCTGCCGACGCTGCTGGAACTGGGCAACGGCCAGATCACGCAACTCGCCGATCTGAAGCACCTGCTCGGCCAACTGGTGCATGTGCCGTGAGCGAAAAAACCGAAAAGGCCACGCCCAAACAACTGCGCGACGCCCGCGAAAAAGGCCAGGTCGGGCAGAGCCAGGACCTGAGCAAACTGCTGGTGTTGCTGGTCGTCAGCGAAGTGACCTTCGGCCTGGCGGACGAAAGCGTCGCGCGCTTGCTGCACTTGATGACGCTGTCGTTCCAAGGCGTTGGCCAGCCCTTCATGCACACACTGGAACAGGTCGCCAGCGAAGGCGCGAGCGTGTTGGTCGGCTTCATTCTGAGCAGCGTCGGCATCGCGATGTTGATGCGGCTGGTGGGCAGCTGGATACAGATCGGGTTTCTGTTCGCGCCCAAGGCGCTGAAGCTGGACCTCAACAAACTCAACCCGTTCGCCCACGCCAAGCAGATGTTTTCGGCGCAAAGCCTGACCACCTTGCTGCTCAGCATCCTGAAAGCCACGGCCATCGCGGCTACGCTGTATGTGGTGGTGAAGCCGTCGCTGGGCACGCTGATTTTGCTGTCGAGCACCGACCTGACGACCTACTGGCATGCGCTGTTGCAGGTGTTCCGGCACATCTTGCGGGCGACGCTGGGGCTGCTTTTGGTGATCGGCGCGGTGGACTTTGCGCTGCAGAAGTACTTCCACGCCAAGAAGCTGCGGATGAGCCATGAGGACATCAAGAAGGAGTACAAGCAGTCAGAGGGCGACCCCCATGTGAAGGGGCATCGGCGGCAGCTGGCCCATGAGTTGTTGAACCAGGCGCCGACCGCGCCGGCCAAGCCGGTGGAAGATGCGGACATGCTGGTGGTGAATCCGACCCACTATGCGGTGGCGCTCTATTACCGGCCCGGCACGACGCCGCTGCCGCAGATTCACTGCAAGGGTGAGGATGATGAGGCGCTGGCGTTGATCGCGCGGGCAAAAAAGGCGGGGATTCCGGTGGTGCAGAGTATCTGGCTGGCGCGGACGCTGTATAAGGTCAAGGCCGGCAAGTACATCCCGAGGACGACGCTGTTGGCGGTGGCGAATATTTATCAGATCGTGCGGCAGCTTGAGGAAGTGACGGACGAAGTCATTCGGATTGAAGATGTTTGACCTGCGTCTGGCAAGATCACGATCTAAAGCAAGATCAAGGGCGTCTGCCTAAGGGCAGACTGTTTCGCCTTCGGCGAGTTACTTGATAAAGCCCCAAGTAACCAAGGGCTTGTGCTCCTGGTTGGGCCCCTCCTGCGTCGGGGTTCCTTCACTCCGGTCTCGCTCCGTGGGCCCGCGCCGAACGGACATCCATGTCCTGACGGCGCTCTCGCCGCATCCATGCGGCTCGACCCACTGCGCGAGACCTGCGTTCAGCCTGCACCCAAGTCGCGATTGGTGTCGCTTGAACTTCCTGCGTAGAAGATCAAAGGCAAAGGCCAGAGCAAAAGCTTCCCGGCTGAAGCCGGTCCTACAGGGGTACGCGGTGCTTGCTGTTGATGGGACCGGCTTTAGCCGGGAAGAGGCCGGTATGGGCTCTGGCAGTTTTGCAGACACAACTACCTCCTGGTGGGAGCGAGCTTGCTTGCGAAGGCATTGGTACATCCGCCGAATAGTTGGTGTTTGCAATGCAGCATTCGCGAGCAAGCTCGACTCCCACAGGATGGGTGTCCGACCGCAGATTACTGATCGTTCCCACGCTCCGCGTGGTAACGCCACCCCGGACGCTCCGCGTCCCGCAGACGACGCGCATTCAGGCCTTGGGAGGTGACGCGGAGCGTCACGGGATGCATTCCCACGCGGAGCGTGGGGAACGATCATCAGCGCCTAAACGGGCCTCTTCCCGGCTAAAGCCGGTCCCACTAACCCCACCGCGTGCAGTCAGTGAAACCGGCGGCGCCTCCGTAGGACCGGCTTCAGCCGGGAAGCTTTTGATCCGCTTTTGATCTGCTTTTGATCTTCAAACACAAATAGCCCAAACACCGCCAATCGCGACTTTGGTGCAGGCTGAACGGAGGTCTCGCGGAGTGGGCCGAGCGGCATGGATGCCGCGAGAGCCGCCCCCCGCCATGGATGGCGGATGGCGGCGGGC
>NZ_JBWKVD010000009.1:0-240294 GCF_059421525.1 Pseudomonas sp. GW821-FHT02H06 | reverse complement strand
GGGTATAGCGCAGTCCGGTAGCGCGCCTGCTTTGGGAGCAGGATGTCAGGAGTTCGAATCCCCTTACCCCGACCATTTTCGCCCCAGCTGTATCCGGGCAGAAAATACCGCTGAAGCGCCACTCGCGCTGAAGCCACAAAAAAGCGTCCTTCGGGACGCTTTTTTCGTTTCTGGCATTTACTGAGCCTTGGGCGGGTTAGCCCAATAAGCTTCGATCTGATTTTTCAGGTCATCGGGGATCGGTGCGAAGTCGAGCGAGCGTGCGTGTTCCTGCCCGCTCTCCAGCGTCCAGCGAAAAAAATCCTGAACGGTCTTCTGACGATCAACGTCCTTGGGCTGCTTGTACATCACGATGAACGTCGCGGCGGTAATCGGATAAGCGTTTTCCCCCGGCGCGTCGAGCATCGACAGGTCGAAATCCTTCGCGTTTTTCCAGTCTGCTGTGGCCGCTGCCGCCTGAAAGCTTTCGGTGCTCGGCGTCACGAACGTGCCGGCAGCATTCTGCAGCAGCCCATAATTCAACTTCTGCTGTTTGACGTAGGCGTACTCGACGTAGCCGATCGAGTTTGGCACCTGCTTCACGTACGTCGCCACGCCTTCGCTGCCTTTGCTGCCCATGCCCACCGGCCACTTCACCGACGCGCCTGCGCCAAGCTGGTTCTTCCATTGCGGGCTGACCTTCGCCAGGTAACTGACCCAGTTGAACGTGGTGCCGGAATCATCCGAGCGATACACCACGCTGATTTTCGCGTCAGGCAATTTCACGCCCGGGTTCAGGGCGGCGAGGGCAGGGTCATTCCATTTGCTGATTTTGCCCAGGTAGATGTCGGCAAGCACCGGGCCTGTGAATTTCAGGGTCCCCGGTTTGACCGAGGCGACGTTGATGACAGGAACAATGCCGCCGATCACAGAAGGGAACTGCTGCAGGCCGAAAGTTTGGAGGTCGGCCGAGCTCATCGGTCGGTCAGTCGCACCGAAATCCACGGCCCCTTCCTTTATCAGGGCAATGCCCGCGCCAGAGCCGATGTACTGGTAATTGACCTTGACCTGAGTCTTCTGGTTGTAGTCGGTCGCCCATTTGTACAGCACCGGATAAATGAACGTGGAGCCGGCGCCGGTGACCTCGGACGCTGCGCCTGCCGTGGCGGCCATGGATAGATTGAGCGCGATGCCGAGGCCTGCGGCCAGCATCAGTCGTGAGAGCTGCAACATGGATGACTTCCTGTAATCAAGCGACATCGGGGTGAGATGCGTTGATGGGATCACAGCAAACAGCACGTTTTTATGACAAGGCGTGACAGATTTTCTTCATCGGCAGGTTGATCAATCGCGGCGGCCAAGCCCGTTATTTACACGTCGCTCCGGGTGCGGATTCATGAGGCCCGGTATAGACTTCAGGCAGTCTTTTCAGGATCGGCCGTCATATGAAGTCGCCAACTCCTCCACTCGAGCAACAGCGACTTGAAGCGCTGCATCTTCTCGAAGTTCTCGACACTCCCCCCGAGGTCGCCCTAGACCGGATCACTCGTCTGGTGGCGCAAGTGCTGAACGTGCCGATCGCTCTGATATCGCTGGTAGATCAGGACCGTCAGTGGTTCAAGTCCCGAGTAGGGCTTGAAGCGACAGAGTTGCCGCGGGAGCTCGCGTTCTGTACGCACGCCATCCTTGAGGCCACCGAGCTTGTGGTGCCCGATGCCGTCGAAGACGCGCGTTTCTGCGACAACCAACTGGTCACAGGCGATCCCCATATCCGTTTTTATGCTGGCGTACCCATACGCACCAGCCAGGGCTTTGCCGTGGGCACGCTTTGCGCCATTGACGCGCAGCCCAGAATCCTCACCCCAGACGAGCTGTCCATCCTCCACGACCTGGCCGAGATCGTCAGCCGGGAAATGCAGCTGCGGGAAAACCTGATGCTGACTCGGATTCAGAAGAATCGCTCCGAGGCCTTGTTTCAGGCCAGTGAGGCGGGCTATCGCTCGATGTTCGAGCTGGCGTCGGTAGGTATTGCGCTGGTCGCGCCGGACGGTGGCTGGATCAGCGTCAACGCCGCGCTGTGCGATGTCCTTGGCTACGCGCCCGATGAGCTCAAGCACCTGACGTTTCAGGACATCACTCACCCCGACGATCTGGACAGTGATCTTGAGATGCTGCATCAGCTGAGCGTCGGTGAAATCAACAGCTACCAGATGGAGAAGCGTTACCTGCGTAAAGACGGCAGAGCGGTTTGGGTCAATCTGAGCGTCACGAAGAAGCTGTCCGAAGCAGGAGAGCTGGAATATTTCATTTCGATCATCCAGAACATTCAGGCGCGCAAGGAGCTAGAGCAGGAGGCCCGACATGACTCCCTGACCGGTCTGCACAATCGCCGCGCGCTGGACTCGCTGTTGCCGATCGCTCAGGCGCGGGCGGATCGCTCCAGATTGCAAATGGCGCTGATGTTCATTGACCTGGATGGATTCAAAGTCATCAACGACAGTTACGGGCACGATGCCGGTGATGATCTGCTGCGCGCTATCGCCACACGTTTGCAGAGCTGCATCCGCAGGACCGACAGCCTGGTGCGGCTGGCCGGTGATGAATTTATCGTGATTCTGGAGGGCATCACGCCGGGGGTGGAAGAAGCGCGCGAAGTGGCTCAGAAACTCCTCGTCGCGGTTGCACAGCCCCTCACCATCAAAGGCGATGTCATTCGCAGCAACGCCAGCATCGGCTTTTCCATGTACGAACCCGGCTCCGGTAAGGCACCGGATGAGCTCATGCGCGAAGCCGACCGCTGGATGTACAAGGCCAAGCATCTGGGCAAAGGGCGGGTGATGCCGTAACGGGCGCGCACTCTCGCGCCCGCCCGGTAAGACGGGCGTGTGGAATGGGGGGAATGAGGCCCGCCGCATTTACGCGACGGACCTGCAGGGCTGAGCCTTAGTGCAGCTTCATCCGTGGCTCGGTGCCGCGACCGATTCGGCTGCCCAGCATGAGCATCAGCGTGCGGAACATGCCGTACAGCGCCATCTGATGCATGCGGTACAGCGAAACGTAGAACATGCGCGCCAGCCAGCCTTCAAGCATGACGCTACCGGTCAGGTTGCCCATCAGATTGCCGACCGCCGAGAACTTCGACAGCGAAATCAGCGAGCCATAGTCCTTGTAGCGATACTCGGGCAGCGTGCCGCCCTCGATGCGCAGCTTCAGCGACTTCACCAGCAACGACGCTTGTTGATGCGCCGCTTGCGCACGGGGCGGGACGTTGCGGTCGGTGCCTTTTTGCGGGCAGGCCGCGCAATCACCGAAGGCGAAGATATTGTCGTCGCGGGTGGTCTGCAGCGTCGGACGCACTTGCAGCTGGTTGATGCGATTGGTCTCAAGGCCGGCGATGCCCTCCAGAAATGCCGGCGCGCGGATGCCCGCCGCCCAGACCTTCAGCGTCGCAGGAATCACCTGACCGGTCGCAGTCACCAGGCTGTCAGCCGTCACCTCGCTGACCGCCGAGTTGGTCAACACCGTCACGCCGAGTTTCTCCAGCGTCTTGTGTACCGGGCCGCCAATGCGTTCCGGCAATGCCGGCAAGACGCGCGGGCCGGCCTCGATCACCGTGATGCGCAGATTTTCCGGCTTGATCTGGCCCAGCCCGTAGGCTGCCAGTTCGTGGGCCGCGTTGTGCAGCTCTGCAGCCAGCTCGACACCCGTGGCCCCGGCACCGACGATGGCGACGTTGATCTCCTCGGCCACATCCGTCTGGCTCGCGTGGGCGCGGAGATAGCGATTGAGCAATTGCTGATGGAAGCGCTCGGCCTGCTTGCGCGTGTCAAGGAACAGGCAGTGTTCCGCTGCGCCTTTGGTGCCGAAATCATTGGTCGTGCTGCCCACCGAAATCACCAGTGAGTCGTAATCCAGGCTGCGCGCCGGGACAAGCTCATTGCCGTTTTCGTCGAGGGTTTCGGCCAGGTGGATCTGCTTGTTTTCCCGATCCAGACCGGTCATGCGACCCATCTGGAACTGAAAGTGGTTCCACTTGGCTTGCGCCACGTAGTTCAGCTCGTCCTCGTAGGAGTTGAGCGAACCGGCGGCCACCTCGTGCAGCAGCGGTTTCCAGATGTGGGTCAAGTTGGCGTCGACCAGCGTGACGCTGGCGGTGCCTTTCTTTCCCAGGGTTTTACCCAGACGGGTAGCCAGCTCCAGACCGCCAGCGCCTCCGCCGACGATCACAATACGATGGGTCATGGGGATATCTCATAAGGCTTAAGGAATTCTGTGTCAGCGCAATCCGCGCGAGCGCAAGGCAGCTCATAGCGTCAGATTGCTCTGTAAATGGCTCAAAAAGGGCCCGGACCAAGCACCACCACAAGGAGCCGCCAACGCCAAAAAGGCCGGCGCTCGACTTGGGCGGGGGGCTTGAATGTACGCTTCGACACGCGCGGTGTCGGCAGGTTTCAGGCGGCTGATCATTTGAGGCTTTTTATCACTATTGACCCGGATCAGGAAACGGCGCTGTTGGCTGCGTTAAAGTCCTGGACGCTCGGTTCGATTGGCTCGATACACAAAACATCATCCAGACGCACGATGCCGCTTTGTATCACCCGCGCGGTGATTCCGCCATGGCCGCGAACGGCCTGGAAGATGCCGTGGCCGAGACGTTGCTCAAGGCGCGCGCAGGGTTGGCACCAGCCAGTGGTTTCGAAGATCGCCTGACCGATGCGGAAACGTCGGTTTTTCAGGCTGAACAGGTTGATGCCGCTGATCACGATGTTGCGTCGCAGATCCTGGGGCAACACCGGGTTGTCCTCGGCCCGGCCCATCAGCGAGCTGACCACGGCGAAATGCTCCCACTGGATGAGCGTCACCTGTCGGGCATTGCGCGGCCCCGGGCGGGCGTGATCGCCGGTCAGGCCTGCTTCGCGGCGCGCTTCCACGGCGTCCAGTTCAACCATCTCGCCACGGGATTCCGGGCGCACGCCGATCCAGCGCACGCGTCCGCGCTGGGGTACATCGGCGATCAATTCCTGCAACGGACTCATAAACTGATTCCCACATCAAAAACCACGCTGCGGCCCAAATTGGTCCGCAGGAAATCCGGGGCGTCCGGATGGGCGAACAATACCCGGGCGAAGGTCGGCCCGACCAGCGAGAGTGATCGCCAGCCCTGACGCAGATATTCGGTAGGCGGCGGAAAATGGCTGTTCAGGTCCAGCACTTCGCGTTTGAGGCTGGCGAAGGCAATGATGTCGAGTTCGCCCAGATCCAGCCCGCGTTCTTTGTAGTTGTGAGCTTTTTTGCGCAGGGTTGGCGCCAGGCGCCGCAGCAATTCGGCAGCGGGGATGCGTTTGGGTTTGGCTTCCCGGCGCACCAGTTGGCTGAGGGAAAACGCGCTGCGTCGGCGTTGCAGTTCTTCGCGCCATTCATCGTTCAACCGACGACCTTCGTCCAGAACGAAGAACACTTCAAAACACGCATCGCGAAACAGTACGTCCGGCGGCTCTTGCCCGGCAGGCAGGAAGTCGTCGGTGCGATGGGGAATGTTCAGGCCCTGCAGCAACCGTTCGCACACCCAACGTTCGCGCTCCCACTTGCGCGCATTGGACAGAAACGCATTGGCTTGCTCGGCCTGGCTCGTCAAAAGACGCAGATAATCGGAGTCATCCATGGCGCCAAGCTTAACGCTCTGGAGGGGAGAAGAAACACTGGGGCCGAGATAAAGTTGGCCGGGGAGGCGCTGATCCATTTAAGGAGCTGCCCGGCCCATGAGCGGGGTCTGGCAGGCTACAAATCCCGCTGTTTCCTGAACTGCCCCGGCGGCATGCCGTGGGCGTGGCGGAA
The DNA here is from genome assembly GCF_059421525.1 of Pseudomonas sp. GW821-FHT02H06. Lineage (NCBI taxonomy): Bacteria > Pseudomonadati > Pseudomonadota > Gammaproteobacteria > Pseudomonadales > Pseudomonadaceae > Pseudomonas > Pseudomonas sp. GW821-FHT02H06. The sequence goes on along the minus strand of NZ_JBWKVD010000009.1, from coordinate 234,480 downwards.
GCGCCGCGAGAAGTAGGCCTCGTCGGCAAACCCACACAACCGCGCCACTTCCCCCACCGGTTTGCTGCCGTTGAGCAGCAGCGTGCGCGCCAGGTGCATGCGCCGCTCCAGCACCAGCTCGCTGAAGGTCTTGCCGACTTCCTTGCGCAGCCAGTGGGTCAGGTAGTTGGGGGACAGAAACGCGGCTGAAGCGGCCTTTTTCAGGCTCAGGTCCGGGTCGTCCAGGTTCTTGCGCACGTACTCCGACATCCGCGCCAATGCATCGCGGCGGCTGCGCTCGGCGGCGTTGTCATCGGCCAGCAGCTTGATCGGCTCGGCGTACAGCTGGCAGACCGTGCCGATCAGTTGCAGCAGGCACCCTTTGAGCACCTCCCGCGTGCCGAACTGCCTGTTCGCATCCAGCTCGCGCATCCGGCCCAGCAAATGCTCGATCTCGGCGAAGTCGGCCGCGTCCAGCGTGAAATCCAGATGCTCCTGAAATCGAAACGGCGAAAGCTCCGGGGCGAGGGCGATGGCCACGTCTTCGAGGTCCAGCGGGTCGCATTGCAACTGGGGCAGCAGGAAGGTCTGGGCAAAGTTGATCAGCAGAAAATTGCCCTCCGGCGGATGCGGGATCAGATGCAATTTGTGCGGGAGGATGAACGCCAGCGTGTTGCGCGGGAAGGGCCGGACCACGCCGCCAATGTGCTGCACGGTGTCGCCGCCGAGGTTGATTTGAATCTGAAAATATTCGTGCCGATGGGGCGCGGTCTCCGGTTTGCCCTCGGTTTTGCCGCGGATGTAAAAGTCCGGCCGCTCACTGCGCTGCTGCATGCCGTAGGTGGGTACGCGATTGACGGAATCCATCGAGTGCTCCTCGTCGTGTATTTCTTATTGTCGGTCGTCGTATGACAAAATCCAAAAATTTCATCAGCGTGGTGGCGAGTCGATTTGTCCAAGAATGGTCTGACTGGTCTCCTTATACAGACCGCTCTAGCGCAGGCATTTTCGCCCCCTTTTAGTTGCTGATTGCTGTTTTAGCACGCGCGCTGTTTTTTGGACAATTCATTACGGACGCCTGTTGAAATCCAAAAACGTTCTAAGCATCGTCTTGTTTAAAACCGGTCGTACGATAACTTGGGGGCGCACGTCATCACTCGATACCAATAAAAACAATGAGGAATTCTCATGTCGAGCAACCCTGATATTCAGGCGATGGATGCTGCCGTGGCCGCACCAGTCACTGCCGCTCCCGCCCGACCTATGACCCACCGTCGCTGGTTCATGCTGTCGCTGTTGCTGATCGCCACGATCATCAACTACGTCGACCGCGTCAACATCTCCATCGCTGCACCTTTCATGGCCAAAGACCTCGGTCTGGACAAGGTCGAGATGGGCCTGATCTTCTCCGCTTTCGCCTGGACCTACGCCTTCGCTCTGGTGCCCGCCGGCTTCATCGCCGACCGATTCGGCTCGCGCTTCACCTACGGTGCCTCACTGATCTCATGGTCGGCGGTCACGGTGTGCCAAGGCATGGTCGGCGGTTTCGCTTCACTTTTCGGTTTGCGTCTGGCCATCGGCGCGATGGAAGCCCCGGCGTTCCCGGCCAACAGCCGCGCGGTCACGGTCTGGTTCCCGGCGCGGGAGCGGGGCATGGCCAGCAGCATCTATGTGTGCGGGCAGTATCTGGGCACGGCGCTGTTCACCGGTTTACTGCTGTGGCTCGCGACGACCTATGACTGGCGTCACGTCTTTTACAGCACTGGCATTATTGGCATCGTTTTCGGGATTGCCTGGCTGTACTTGTACCGCGATCCGATGAACTGCAAGAAGGTCAGCAAGGAAGAACTGGCCTACATCGAAGACGGCGGCGGCCTGGTCAAAAGCAGTCAGGAAAGAAACAAATTCAAGTGGGCGCAAATCGCCGAGCTGCTGAAATATCGCCAAGTCTGGGCCATCTGCCTGGGCAAGTTCGCCAGCACCTCGGCGCTGTACTTTTTCCTGACGTGGTTCCCGACCTATCTGATTGAAGAGCGGCATTTGACCATGGTCAAAGTCGGCATCTTCGCAGTGCTGCCGTTCATTGGCGCCACCGTCGGCGTACTGCTGGCCGGTTTCATCGCCGACTGGATGATCCGTCGCGGGTACTCGCTGTCCTTCTCTCGCAAGCTGCCACTGGTGGTGGGTTCGGCGCTGGGCATGTCGATCATGCTGGTCAACTTCACCGACTCCAATGAAGTCTGCATCGCACTCCTCACAATCGCCTTTTTCGCACAGGGCATCGCGTCATCCTCCTGGGCGGCCGTGTCGGAGATCGCACCCAGAGAGCTGATCGGTCTGACCGGGGGCATCACCAGCCTGGCGGCCAATATCGGCGGCATCGTCACGCCGATTGTCATCGGGCAGATCCTGCACGTCACCGGCAACTTCGCCTGGGCGTTCTGGTTCATCGGCGGGGTCGCGTGTGTCGGCACGCTGTCTTACTCACTGTTGCTCGGCCGCATTTATCGCATCGAGCTCAAGGCCAGGTAACCGCTCAAGAATGTGTGTGTGAACTTATGCCGTACTGGGCAGAGGCGTATGCAAATACGCCTTTTTTAATGCCGGCGATATTGAGTTTTTTAGTCCAGCGCAAACACGGTTTTGTCCAACTTTCCCGCCGTTTGATCCCGTAGTCTCAAATGCACCTGACGGGGTCGAGCGTCTTTCGGTGATAAGGAATTTCATGAGCAACTTTGTATTCGAGCCGCCCCGAGTCAGCAGTCTGCCGGTGCATGGCAGTGACGCGCGATTCCCCATTGGCCGGGTGTTTTGCCTGGGCCGTAATTACCAGTGGGGCGATGTAGTCAGTGCCGAGCGTGAGGTCCCGGCATTTTTTATGAAGCCGGCAACATCGGTTGTGGACGCAGTGGGCGAGATCGCGTTTCCGACCCAGACCGAACAGTTTTGCCACGAGATCGAGCTGGTCGTCGCCATCGGCAAGGACGGCTACGAGATCGACGCCGAACACGCGCTGGACCACGTCTGGGGATACGCCGCAGGCCTTGATTTGACCCGCCGCGATCTGCAAATGGCGGCCAAGGCGGTGGGCAATCCGTGGGAGCCGGCAAAGGCGTTCGACGGTTCCGCGCCGATCACGCCCATTCGCCCGGCAGGCCGCGACGGTCACGGGCGAAAAGGCGCCATCTGGCTGAGGGTCAACGGCGTTGAGCGTCAGCGTACCGATCTCGATAGCCAGATCTGGTCGGTGAGCGAAGTCATCAGCCAGCTTTCCCATTCCGTCACGTTGCGCGCTGGCGATCTGATCATGACCGGCACGCCGCCCGGCGTTGCATCGCTCCAACCGGGCGACGTGATCAACGGCGGCATCGACGGCATCGGCGAATTTGAAGTGAGAGTGGGCGAGCGCCGCTGAGCGACTTACCCAGAACCGCAGCATTTTGATGAGCAACAAGGAGAACAATAATGACTGAGCAATCCGTTTCGAAAATTGCCCTGGTCACCGGCGCGGGCAGTGGTATCGGCCGCTCCGTCGCGTTGGGCCTGCTTGAAGATGGCTTTAAGGTGGTGGTGACCGGGCGTCGGCTGGAACCCCTCGAAGAGTTGGTGGCGCAAGCGCGCGAGCAGGGCGGTGAAGCGTTGGCGGTGTCGTGCGATGTGCGTGATCCGGCCAGTGTCGATCATCTGTTCGCGACGATCGAGGATGTGTATGGCCGCCTCGATCTGGTGTTCAACAACGCCGGCGTCAACGCCCCCGCCGTGCCGATGGACGAGCTGCCCATCGAGAAGTGGCTGAGCGTGATCGACACCAACGTGACGGGCGTTTTCCTGTGCAGCCGCGGCGCGTTTGGCCTGATGCGCAAACAGTCGCCCCAGGGTGGCCGGATCATTAACAACGGTTCGATCTCCGCCCATGTGCCACGCCCGTTCACCGGGCCGTACACCGCCAGCAAGCACGCCGTGCTGGGGCTGACCAAAAGCCTGGCCCTGGACGGTCGCGAATTCAACATCGCTTGCAGCCAGATCGACATCGGCAACGCGCTGACCGAGCTGTCGGTACGCATGACCAAAGGCGTGCGTCAGGCCAATGGTTCGACCGCCGTCGAGCCGATGATCGACGTCAAACACATCGCCGATGCCGTGCGTTACATCGCCGCGCTGCCGCTGTCGGCCAACGTGCTGAACATGACCGTCATGGCCACCAACATGCCCTTCGTGGGCCGTGGTTGATCCGTCCGAATTCGAAATGAGCGAGATATTGATGAAACCTGAAATCCTCCAACTGAGCCCGATCCTGATCCCTGACATCAACGCGCGCCTGAACGAGCTTTACACTGTTCGCCCGTACTTCCAGCAGGCCGACAAGGCGGCTTATCTGCGCGAGCATGGCGCCAACATTCGCGGCGTGGTGACTGGCGGCCACACCGGCATCACCCGGGAAGTGATGGAGCAGTTGCCGAACGTGGAAGTCATCGCGGTCAACGGCGTCGGCACCGACGCGATTGATCTGGCCTACGCGCGGGACCGTGGCATTCGTGTCTCGGCCACTATCGGCGCGCTGACCGAAGACGTCGCCGACCTCGCCATCGGCTTGCTGATTTCAGCCTGCCGCGGGCTGTGCACCGGCGACCGTTATGTGCGCGCCGGCGCCTGGGCCAAGACCGCGACGCCGCTGGTGCCGCTGCCACTGGCGCGTCAATTCAGCGGCATGCGCATCGGCATCGTCGGCATGGGCCGGGTAGGGCGGGCCGTCGCTACACGCGCTGCTGCGTTCGGCTGCCCCATCAGCTACACCGACGTCAGCGCCATGGGCGACGTGCCTTACACCTTCGTCGGCGATCTGGTCGAATTAGCGGCGCAAAGTGACGCGCTGATCGTTGCTGCAGCCGCGGACAAAGCCAAAGGCATTATCAACGCGAAGGTGCTGGAAGCGCTGGGCGCGCAGGGGTTTTTGATCAACGTGGCGCGGGGCAGCCTGGTCAATGAGCCGGACCTTGTTGCAGCGCTGGAAGCGGGATCAATTGCTGGCGCGGGGCTGGATGTGTTCGCAGACGAGCCCCACGTGCCGGATGCCCTGTTCGCCCTGAAAACCGTGGTCCTGCAACCCCACCGCGCCAGCGCCACCGTTCAGACCCGCACGCGGATGGGTGAGATGGTGCTGGCAAGTCTGGCGGATGGCCTGGCGGGGAAAGTGCCGGTGGGGAGTGTGGTTTGAAGGGCATGATTGACTAAGCTGAAGCGCGTTCCTCGCGAAGCCGGTATTCCAGCTGCCATAGATGCAGCAGATGTTCCTGCCTCTTCGCGAGCAAGCTCGCTCCCACATGATGTGCGTCATACCCAAGAATCCTGGGTTAGATCACGGCCTTGCGGGAGTGAGCTTGCTCACGAAGATGGCTTTCCAGCCGCTGGATATTCAGCGGATGGTCCTCTCTCTTCGCGAGCAAGCTCGCTCCCACAGGATCGGCGCCATACCCGAGAATTCTGGGTAGATCACGGACTTGTGGGAGTGAGCTTGCTCACGAAGATGGCATTTCAGCCGCTGAAAAATCAGCGGTTGTACCCGCTTCTTCGCCAGCGAGCTCCCGAAAGGGTAGTGTCAAAACGCCCCCGACTCAACCGACAGCTCAGCCACCAGAAAATCAATAAACGCCCGGGTCTTCATAGGCACCCGCCGGGACGAGGGATACACCGCGTTGACCGTAATCGCCGGCGCTTCCCAATCGCACAGCACCGGCACCAAGCGCCCATCCGCCACCGCGCGCTCGACGATAAAGTTGGGCAGCAGCGCGATGCCCATTCCCGCCACGGCCGCCTGCGCCAGGATGTCACCGTTGTTCGCGTGTAATGGCCCGCTCACCGTCACCCGCTGGGTTTCCTTGCCGTTGCACAACTGCAAACTCACGCCGCTCTGCAGATAGCCGTAGCTCAGGCACTTATGGTGTGCCAGATCCTTCGGCGTTTGCGGCGTGCCTTCGCGCGCCAGGTAATCGGGCGAGGCCACCATGATCCTCGGCGCCGGCGCGAGTGAGCGCGCGATCATTGATGAGTCCGGCAGGCTGGCAATACGAATGGTCACGTCGAAACCGCCCTTGACCGGATCCACCTGCTGATCGCTCAACACCACTTGCAGCTCGACGTTCGGATGCAATTCGTTGAAGCGCGGAATTAGCGGCCCCAGACGACTCAGCCCGAACGACATCGGCGCGTTGACCCGCAACACGCCGCGTATCTCACCCATGCCGGTCCGCGCCCGTTGCTCGGCTTCGTCCAGCGAAGCGATGACATCCCGACACGCGTCGTAGTACTCGGCGCCCGCTTCCGTCAGATGCAGGCTGCGCGTGGTGCGCTGCAGCAACTGCACGCCGATGGCCTCTTCCAGCGCCTGAATCTGCTTACTGATTTTCGAGCGCGGCACATCCAGCGCGCGAGCTGCTGCGGCAAAGCCGTTGGCGCCCACCGTCGCGACAAACGCGCGCATGCATTCGATACGATCCATGACCGTCCCTGAATTGGAAACAATGAGTCCCGATTCTATGGGATTGTTCCTTAAGCAGCCAATCCGTAAATTCACTCCCAAGCCAGCCGCCAAGCAACCAGCGCAGCGGCTAATCCATATCGAACTCACTGCTGACTACTAAGGAATCTACCCATGTCCATTCGCGAACTGCTGAACCCAACCAACGCTGCGCTGATCCTGATCGACCACCAGCCGCAAATGGCTTTCGGCGTTCAGTCGATCGACCGCCAGACGCTGAAGAACAACACCGTCGGCTTGGCCAAAGCCGCCAAGATCTTCAACGTGCCGACCATCTACACCTCAGTCGAAACCAAAAGCTTCAGCGGCTTCATCTGGCCTGAATTGCTGGCGGTGTTCCCGGATCAGCAGCCGATCGAGCGCACCTCGATGAACTCGTGGGAAGACAAGAAACTGGTGGAAGCGGTCAAGGCGACCGGCCGCAAGAAGCTGATCATCGCAGCGCTGTGGACCGAGGTCTGCCTGAACTTCCCGACGCTGGACGCATTGGCGGAAGGCTACGAGGTGTACATCGTCACTGACGCTTCCGGCGGCACAACCAAAGAAGCCCACGACATGTCGGTGCAGCGAATGATTCAGGCAGGCGCAGTGCCGGTGACCTGGCAGCAGGTGCTGCTCGAATTCCAGCGCGACTGGGCTCACAAGGAAACCTACGAAGCGGTCATGGAACTGGTCCTGGAACACAGCGGGGCCTACGGCATGGGCGTCGACTACGCCTACACCATGGTTCACGGCGCGCCGCAGCGTAAGTTGGGCTAAAACCCTCGGCCACAAAAAAAGCTTCGCGATTAAGGTCGCGAAGCTTTTTTCGTTTTTGCGATTTAATGCGGGTCGCGGGCCATCCGGCCACTGAGTTAAATCAATGCTGACGAGGGTCGAGGTCACCTGAAAACAGTTCGTCTTCAGCGTCCGGCGCCACCGGAATCGCATGTTCTTCCGACGCCCAGGCGCCCAGGTCGATCAGCTTGCAACGGTCCGAACAGAATGGCCGGAATTTACTCTCCGGCGTCCACTCCACGGGCGCTCCGCAGGTTGGGCAATCGACGGTCATTGGTTGGCTCATCATTGGCCTCCACGCAAAGTTAAATAAAAGTGATGCAGACGCTCGACTTCGCTTTTCAGCCAGGCCGGGTCACGGTCATTGACGATCACATCATCGGCCCTGCCCAAGCGCTCATCGCGACTGGCTTGCGCCTTGAGAATCGCCCGCACCTGCTCCTCGTTGGTCTTGTCGCGCAACACCGTGCGCTCGATCTGCACCGATTCCGGCACATCAATGACCAACACCCGCTGCACCATCTGGTGCTGAGAAGTCTCCAGCAACAACGGCGACACCAGAATTGCATAAGCCGATTCAGCGCGCGCCAGGTACTGACGGATCTCCTCGCGGATTAGCGGATGCAGCAGGCTTTCGAGCCAGACCCGCTGCTGCGGATCCTTGAAAATCAGCTCGCGCAACGCTGAGCGATTCAGCGTGCCATCGGCCTGCAACACGCTGGCGCCGAAGTGCTCGGCAATCTGCGTCAGGGCAGGGCGCCCGGGTTCGACGACCCAGCGTGCAGCGTTATCGGCGTCCACCAAATGCACGCCGAGATCGACGAAGCATTGAGCGGCCGCACTCTTGCCGCTGCCGATGCCACCGGTGAGGCCCAGAATCCAGGGTTTTGACGCAGGAGAAGTCATCTGAAACCGGCGATCTGCAAATACGAAGTGGTTATTTGATCACCCCAGAGCAAAGCGATCCACCCCGCGAGCGCCAGATAAGGACCGAAGGGGATCGGCGTGCTGGTTTCGACATTGCGCAAACGCAGCAGAATCAGGCCCAACACCGCCCCGACAATCGACGACAACAGAATCGTCAGCGGCAAAATCTGCCACCCGCTCCACGCGCCAAGCATGGCCAGCAACTTGAAATCGCCGTAGCCCATGCCTTCCTTGCCGGTGATCAGCTTGAACAGCCAGAACACACACCACAACACCAGATACCCCGCGACCGCGCCCCACAGCGCATCGGTCAGCGACGTGAACAGCCCAAACGCATTCACGATCAGGCCCAGCCACAACAGCGGCAACACGATGGCGTCCGGCAGAAGCTGGTGATCGGCGTCGATCAGACTCATCGATAGCAGGCCCCACGTCAGCACCAGCATCGCACCTGCCTGCCAGCCGAAACCGAAATGCCAGGCGATAAAGGCTGAGAGTAAGCCGCACGCCAGTTCAACCAGCGGGTAACGCTTGCTGATGGGGGCTTTGCACTGGGAACACTTGCCGCCCAGGAACAGGTAGCTCACGACCGGAATGTTTTCCCATGCGCGGATTTTGTGTGAGCAGTGCGGGCAGCGGGAGTGGGGGAGGATGAGGTTGAAGGTTTCTGGTTGCGGCTCGGGGGGGAGGTCGAGCATTTCCCGGGATTGGGTTTTCCAGTCGCGGATCATCATTTTTGGGAGACGGTAGACGACTACGTTGAGGAAGCTGCCGACTAGCAGGCCGAGGATGAGCGTGCATAAAACGAAGGCCAGCGGAGAGCTGGCCAGGAGGTCGAGGAGGGGCATGGTTAGACGACTTGTCCGAGCTGGAAAATGGGGAGATACATGGCGATTACCAAGCCGCCAACGATCACGCCAAGCACTGCCATGATCATAGGCTCCATCAGCGAGGTAAGGCTGTCGACCATGTTATCGACCTCATCCTCGTAATACGTCGCGACCTTGTCGAGCATCGAGTCGAGGGCGCCCGACTCCTCTCCAATGGCCGTCATCTGCACTGCCAGCATGGGGAAGACCCCGGTGCTGCGCATTGAGAAGTTGAGCTGCATGCCGGTGGAGACGTCTTGTTTGACTTTGTTCACTGCGTTCTTGAAAACAACGTTGCCAGTGGCGCCTGCGACTGAGTCCAACGCTTCAACCAGCGGGACGCCCGCTGCAAATGTGGTTGAAAGTGTACGGGCGAATCGTGCGACCGCTGACTTGTACAAAAGCGGTCCAATAATGGGCATTTTCAGTAACAACCGATCGATCCAATTCCGGAATCTTTCAGACTTTTTGTGAGCATTTTTGAACGCCAATACCACTGCTACCAGGCCGATCAGGAATATGTACCAATAGCTTTGAAGCGCCTCGGAAAGGCCGATCACCATTAACGTAAATGCCGGAAGTTTTGCACCGAAGCCTGCGAACACTGACTGGAACTGTGGAACTACCTTGATTAACAGGATCGCACTTACTATAAGCGCGACGATAACTACCGCAATCGGATACGTCATCGCTTTTTTGATCTTGGCCTTTAGGTATTCTGTTTTCTCTTTATAGGTAGCGACGCGATCTAAAAGTGACTCAAGCGCACCTGCTTGCTCTCCCGCGTCCACCAGATTGCAAAACAGGTCGTCAAAATATAAAGGCTTCTGCCGCAACGCTGCTGCGAAGCTGTGGCCAGCCGCGACCTCCTGTTTTACGTCGTCTATGAGCTTGCGCATATTTGGGTTGTCAGATCCCTCGCTGATGATGTCAAAGGACTGCAACAGCGGCACGCCTGCCTTCATCATCGTCGCCATCTGACGGCTGAAAAATGCGATGTGCAATGGCTTGATCTTTTTACCCGAACCAAAAATCGAGACAGCTTTTTTCTTCACCCTTGTTGGGTTGATGCCTTGTTTTCGGAGCTGCGCCTTAACCAACGCTGGGTTGTGCCCGTTGATTTCGCCTTTCTGCTTGGTGCCTTTTTTATCGATACCTTCCCAAGTGTAAACGCTGACTTTTACTACTTTGGTTGCCATGCTCAATCCTTGGTCACCCGGTTGACTTCCTCAAGGCTGGTCATACCTTGCATCGCCTTCATCAGGCCTGATGTACGCAAATCGTTAAAGCCATCCTTACGCATTTGCTCGGAGATCTCGATGGAATTTCCCTCCCCCATAATGATTCGCTCAAGGGCCGGAGTGCTTTTAACAACCTCATAGATGCCGACCCGGCCTTTGTAGCCGCCGTTGCACTGTTCGCAGCCTACCGGTGAGTAAAGCTTAAACGAGCCGATTTTCGACTCCGGGAAACCTTCCGAAATCAAAGTTTCGCGCGGGATGTCAATTTCCTTTTTGCATAGAGGACAGAGCTTCCTCGCGAGCCGCTGTGCGATGATCAGATTAATAGCAGTCGCAATGTTGAAAGCTGCGACACCCATATGGTGAAGACGCGTAAGTGTTTCCGCAGCGCTGTTGGTGTGTAATGTCGACAAAACCATGTGGCCAGTTTGCGATGCTTTGATCGCGATTTCAGCGGTTTCTAGGTCACGAATCTCCCCAACCATGATGACGTCGGGATCTTGCCGTAGAAATGCACGTAGCGCTTGAGAAAAATCCATGCCATGACGCGGGTTAACGTTGACCTGGTTGATACCCTCCAAGTTGATTTCGACAGGATCCTCAGCGGTGGATATATTTATGTCGGCCGTGTTGAGAATGTTAAGGCCTGTGTAAAGCGAGACAGTTTTTCCGGAGCCCGTTGGACCCGTGACCAAGATCATCCCCTGCGGTTTGCTCAATGCCTCCAGATAAAGCGCTTTCTGCTCAGGTTCATATCCGAGCGCATCGATCCCCATCTGGGCGCTTGTAGGGTCCAGGATCCGCATCACAATCTTCTCGCCCCACAGTGTGGGCAAGGTATTAACTCGAAAGTCGATAGCGCGGTTCTTGGAAATTCTAAGTTTGATCCGGCCATCCTGAGGTCTGCGACGCTCGGAAATATCCAGGCTCGCCATGACTTTGAGGCGGGCGGCAATTCGGGCAGCCAGGTGGATCGGCGGCTTTGCCACTTCGTGAAGAATGCCATCCGTGCGAAGCCTTACACGGAAGATTTTTTCGTAGGGTTCGAAATGCAGGTCGGATGAGCCAAGACGGATGGCATCCATCAACATTTTGTTCACGAAACGGACGACGGGTGCGTCGTCTGCATCCTGGCCGCCAATAGCCGTTTCTTTGCTTTCATCAACGGCTTCAATTTCGAGGCCCAAGTCCACGTCGGCCAAGTCTCCCATGCCATTGTGGGAGTCAAAAAACCTTTCGATTGCAGCTGTGAGCTTGTCGTCTTCAACCAAGATTGCCTCGGTCGTTAAGCCGGTGCTGAACTGAATGTCGGTTATTGCCTGATGATTGGTCGGGTCCGATATGCCGACAAACAGCTTGTTACCTCTGCGCCAAATCGGCAGAGCGCAGTGTTGACGGATGAGTTTCTCGCTTATTAGGCCCCTGGGTTGGCTTTCCTTGTCGAGATTGCTGAGGTCAAAAAAGGGAACTCCGAACTCTTCTGACGCAAGCTCGGCCAGCGTTAAGCTTTTGACCAGTTTGTTCTGTACCAAATAGCTCACCAGTGACACTTTATCCCGGCGAGCCTGCTGATACGCTTGCTGCGCAGCTTTTTCATTCAGGAGTTCAGCGAGGACAAGCTGTTTAGCCAAACCTGTAAGCACGACATCTGTCATTACAACCACCACACCCAGTCAGTGGATGATTTATAGCGCAGTCAGGCTTGAGTTCCAAATGCCTGGATGCAGAGTGACGTAAATTGTCATCTTCTGCGCCCCGTCGACATCTGCACGGAGGCTGATACCACCCGCTTGCGGATTAAGCCGGTCGCGCGATGTGGCACGGGTTGTGCTGTGTAACCAGTGAGCGGCACCTAATTGACGATCGGAGAAGTACGTTATGAATTCGCAGAAAGGTTTTACCCTTATCGAACTGATGATTGTGGTAGCAATCATTGGCATTCTGGCTGCAATTGCGCTGCCGGCCTATCAAAACTACACCACCAAGGCTAGATACTCTGAGGTCATCTCAATCGCTGAAGGCTACAAAACCGCCGTCTCTGTCTGTGCCCAGTCTCTTGGTACTCTCACGGGCTGCGCATTGAATTCGAACGGCATTCCCGATACCACAGCCACCACCTACGTCGCTAGTGTTGCTGTATCCAACGTCGGTGCGATCACCGTTACTCCCAAGGCTGCTGGTGGTCTTACTGCAGCGGCAACTTACGTTCTTACACCGACGTTGAATGCCGCCACTGGATCGATGACATGGGCGGTTAGCGGTGGCTGTACTACGTCGACACCTGCTTTGTGTACTGCCAGCAGCGGTACGTAGGATCTGTCGTAACGAAGGCGCTCCGGCGCCTTTTTTTTCGCTCACATTGCCGTTTTGGTTATCGATGGGTAATTACTTTTTTTCTGACTGGCTTAAACCTCGATGGTTTCTAACGTGCTTTGGGCTCCTGTTGTTGATCCCCGCCATTATCTTTCCGATTTCGGGTCATGACTGGCAACGGGTTGCCCTTTTTACGACCTCAACAATATGTTTTTTAAAGCTTGCAAGCCGCTCTGGAGCTCAGCTTTTTCTGTTGCCTTTCAGCGCCCGGGCGCGCTGTGTGGGCGGAGGGATTCTGGTTCTAGGGATCTTTTCAGCGTTGCTTTCTCACCATGCAGGCTGGGCGTTTGTGGAAGTCGCTCTCCTAATAACGTGCTGCTGCATCGGCATCGCTATCGCATTTGAAAGACGTGACCTAGGCGTGAAATTCGACGAGATTCTGATTTCACTTGTCGTGTTGTTGTGTGCAGTTAAGAGTATGCAGTTCATCGCTGGAGCAACTGCTGCGTTTACTAATGGCGTAGGCATACTGGATACGACGCTACTTTTCGAAGGCTTCTCAAATCGCCGTACGTACGGCCATCTTCAGACGTTTACCCTCCCGCTCTTGGCATTCCCGTTACTTAGCAAATCCATTAGCAACCGTCAAAGAAGTTGTTTGATCGCGTTGCTGATCTGCTGGTGGGTGATCGCCATAGCTGGCGGTACCCGTGGCACCTGGCTGGGCATGGGCGCAGCTGGGCTTGCTTTGTGTTTCTGCGGCCCATCGGGGCGCAGGTGGGTTGGCTGGCAAGCTGCGACAGCTCTTGTGGGATGCTTGTTCTACTGGTTGATTTTCAGCGAACTGTCGTCTTATCTGGGTATTCAGACCCTAAATCCCGCTGGTGAAAGGCTCACCACGAACCTTTCGGCGCGGGAGATAATCTGGCAGCAGGCGGTGAGTATGATAGAAACAAGGCCGCTGCTTGGCTTTGGGCCAATGCAATTCGCCGACATCGCTAATCCAATTGCAGCTCATCCTCATCAAAGCGTTCTTCAATGGGCCAGTGAATGGGGTATTCCATCGGCGCTTCTTTTGGGATGGCTTGTTCTCAAGGGGCTCAACGCTACAGTCAGTCTCATCCAGAGCACGGTACATTCCACCGAGCCCGTGAATCAGCTACGCATTTGTCTATTTGCAAGTCTTGTAGGCGCTCTTGCTCAATCCATGGTCGACGGCATTATCGTTATGCCGTACTCACAGTTGTGGCTGTGCACAGTCATTGGGTGGTTAGTCGGACTCCACCGGTGGCAACCTCTGGCTTCACCGGTAAACACGACTTACCTTAGATGCTCGCTTGCTGCGATGGGCGGGGCAGTGGTCTTTCTGGGTTTCGTAGTGGCATCCGATGTGCCCCTGCTCAAGACTAATCGTCAGCTTTACCAATCCGAGTTCGGCGGGCATTTTCAGCCTCGTTTTTGGATGCAGGGCGTGATTGCCGATACGTCGGCACAGCAGTTGCTGCACGATGAGAGTCCTGATAAGTTTTCCTCAAAGCCGAAATAGCTCAGTCGGTAGAGCAGCGCACTCGTAACGCGAAGGTCGTAGGTTCGATTCCTATTTTCGGCACCATCTCTCATCAGCGGTCACACGGAAGCCCAAACCTCAACAAGCATAGGCATCAACCTGAGCATCACTACGGTCTCGCGACCTTCCTGCGCAGTTATAAAGAAAGGTCGGTTCGTGTTACCTCCATCACTTTGCTTCATCTCTCTCATTTGCCCGACTCGCCGGTATCACGGTTCCTTCCAGAAGGTGTACGTGCAATGGAGCTAGCGCCGAGAGCCGCATTCATCAAGCAGGTTGCGCCTCTGGCGATGCAGTGGGGCGTTACCGTTTACTCCGCAGCAGTCTCCTTGGGCCTTTCGGTCTTGTTCGCGCGCAGTATGGGATCGAGCTCGTTTGGGCATTACACCTACATCTATGTGCTAGTGACTGTTCTTGTGCTGATGCAGGACGCGGGGTTCAACGTCCTTCTGATGCGAGAGCGTGCGTCGCCATCCGCTGCTCTAAGCACACGTTATTTAGAGCTGCCAAGCACGGCGCTGATGCACCTGCTGGTAACCACTTCAGTTTTCATGTTGCTGGCTGGCGCACTGCATCTCTGGGTAGACGGGCCTGCTCTCATGGCCGGCATCTTTTGCTTCGCCATGATCACTCTCACGCAATGGCAGTCCTCCTGGTTCAAGGGGGCCGGGAATTTTGAACGAGATGCCCAGTTTCTGTTTTATGGCAGGACCGTAAGCGCCTTGCTTGTACTTGGGTCGGTGCTCATCGCTGGCGCTGCTCCGATGTCGATTTTTTTCGCGTGGGGGCTTGGTCTTGGGCTGACGCTCGGATGCCATTTCAAGCACTTTCCTCCATTGCGGCGAATTGAGTGGAAGGTTCCGGTTTGGGCCTATCGCAGCTCGGTCAGTTTCTTCGCGGTTGGTCTTGCTTCCACTCTCTATCACCACATCGACATCGTTATTCTCCGGCACCTGTTGGGAGAGGTGCCTGCGACTGGTCAGTATGCGGTAGCAACACGGATTCAAGACGGCCTGATGGCGCTGGCTACGCCGGTGGCTCTGATGCTGTTTCGGAGGATGAGAATACTGGCAGTGGATGGCGAAGAGGGAAGTCGATTCAGCCGCAACTCAGTGGTTGGAGCGGCGTTCGTCGGTTTGCTTTTGGCGGTGGGCGGATGGGTACTTGGCCCTTGGGTAGTAGGCCTCTTGTTCGGAAGCGATTACTCGGATGGGGCCCACACCATCATTCGTCTGCTGTTCACCGGACTGATTTTTGCGCTGCCGAACTATGTAATGGAACAGCATGCCATCGCCACCCAGCAGGAGCGCTGGTTTGCCAAAAGCTTGATTATCGCCGTCACGGTGAATGTCGCGCTGAACTTCATATTGATTCCAGTCATGGGCGTTGATGGCGCGGCCCTTGCAACTCTCTTAACAGAGATCTGCCTTTGCATAGCTCTTTGCTGTCGGCTGCGACGTACGTTGTTCAACTAGTTATTCCCAGTTGGTGAAGTCCTCCTAAGGTATGCGCGACGCGTGGACCACATCCGACCTTAAATGCGGTGGGACAGAAAGAGGGTGAATCGCATACAGATTCATATGGACGTATCGCCGCTTAGTTTAAAGGAGGCAGCGGGGGCGTAACCGGTGTATAGTGCGCTCTGTTAGCTGAATCAAGGACGAGCCAATGGATGAGTTTTGCGATACGAGGTCCAATAGTAGCCCGACATGGGGGCTTCTTGATGTTTTGAGGTGGAAGGTTGTTCCAGAGGCTTTAGGTGGCGGTCGGGACTATATACAGCGGTTTAAAGATGCCTGGGTAGTCCACAATAAGCTAATCATCAAGGCGGTTGCGCTTAAATACGCACTTCCCGTCGAACTTGTGGCTGGGGTTTGCTGGATTGAAACCGGTGGTGATCCCAACTTTATTGATAGAGTGGCTTTTGAGGTGCGTGCGTTCGATCACATTGGTAATTTTTCAACTGTGATTACGAATCAGCCGTCAAAAACTAGCTTTGGATGGGTAAGCATTCAACTTAAAACCGCTGCGTTGACAATAGGCTTGGATCCAGAGCGGATGGATGTAAGCCAATTACGGAGTTTGTCTTATTGTCTTGAACGCGATGTGTATAACATTGACTTGGCTGCCAAGCATCTCCGAATGCTTGCCGATCACGATGGTTTTACTTCCATTGGGTTAGATGAGGTCAGAGTAATTGGTGCTCGCTACAATAGAGGCATGGCTCTGTCGTTAGATAAAATAAAAGACAACACTAGATACGGAGACTTCATCGTAAAAAACTGGCTTCGTTTTAGTCAGCTTATGATGTGAACATTATGAATATAAATAGAAATGTATTGCGCGTGATTTTATATTTTCTCTTTTTCGTTCTCTTGTTCATGTTCGCGTTATTTCATGGGTCCAAGTATGACTGGATGGACTCGCTAGACCCTGCGCAAAGCCCCGCAGGCGGCTTGGTGGAAGATGATTCTAGCAATCGTTCAGTTTTCCGGGGTGTGATTCTGGCGCTGGTAATAGGAGTGCAGTTAGTTATAGTTTCTAGATGCTCTAAGCTGGAAGCAGCGCTGACAACAGCATTGCTAGTTTTGACAGTCATAGCCTTCTGGTAATGTGAAGGTCCGCCAACGCCATTGGCGGACCTTTGCGCCGATTTTCTCAGAGGCTATCGCTGATATGTTTATGCGAAGGCTTTATTCGCTGTTCGGTCCCAGCCACCGGATACGATGCCTGCACTTCCTCCATCAACCCGTCGTTGTTGTGTATATTCGAATTTGATACGTCCGTAATTTAGGGTTATGGCTTCTACAGGCAGGCCTGCAAGTTCGGCGCCTTGACCACTTACGGTAGATATCAAGACTTCTTCTAAAACAATGTCCAGATACTTGAATTTTTCAGCACCTGCCCGGTGTATGCGAATAGTTACATGTTCGATGTGCGACCCTCTGCAACACAGTTCGAATAATTTGGGTGTGGCCCGGTCAATGTACTTGGTAACGCGAAAGTCTCCTAAGCTGACGCCTCCTGCGGATGCGCCGCCATTCGAGCTGGCAGACTGACTGATTGACTGGATAGCGTCGTAGTGATACGAGAGTAGCTCGACCCAACCCTTGTGATCAGCATCAAGCGACTCTCCTTCAATACCGTTTACCTGCATGAATGCGTCGAATGACATATTAGCTTCCTGCTCTTGACTGTTGGAGGGGGAATGCTAACTTATGATCCGCACCATTGCCAGTCATGTGACCGCACCCAGTTCAAAGCCCTTGTAAGAAAGTGAGCGTGCCCCTCAGTCTGCGAAATCACATTGCAGTCGTCTCGCAGATATCACTGTGAGGCCTACGTCGCGCTATTGGCGGGGGAATGCCGCTCAATTAGAAGTCAGCTAGCCGAATAGTTAATTTCGCGGGGTTGAGGCAACTGATTCGAATTTTCAATCAATCTGGTTATCTGAATTGGCTTCGTGACAGTGAAGTGAGATGTCGCAGTGGGCGAAACTCCGTTCGAGACGATATTGCTCTGTGTTGAGATGCCGGCTTGATTGAACGACGGCACAACCCGGTCTTGAAGACCGGGCGTTTTTGTACCAACATCCATACCATCCCGCCAGTCAACAAATCCCCGGCGGAATCCCGTCCTTATTGAAATCCTTCAACCGCTCCTTCTCCTCCTCAGTCGAGTGAGCCGGAACGTCTTCTTCAGGTTCGACAGGTTGCTTCTCGTCAGCCATCGTCATTTCCTCATTCGTCTAATCAACAATCCGATCTCAAGAACCTCGAGCTCCTAACAAGCAGAGCCCGAGCACCCGTCGCAGTTCAACCTTTAAGACGCTGCCACAACATCAGAGGCTCAGTCGCATCGACAAATCCACCGCCTTCACATCTTTAGTCAGCGTCCCAATGGAAATGTAATCAACCCCAGTCTCGGCTACGGTGCGCAACGTCGCGTCAGTCACACCCCCGCTGGCCTCCAGCTTGGCGCGACCCGCCGTGAGGCGCACAGCCTCGCGCATGTCGTCCAGGCTCAGTTCATCAAGCATGATGATGTCAGCGCCACCGTCGAGGGCCTGTTTGAGTTCGTCGAGGCTCTCCACTTCGATTTCCACGGGCTTGCCCGGCGCGATTTTGTGCGCGGCCGTGATGGCTTCCGCAATGCCGCCACACGCGGCGATGTGGTTTTCCTTGATCAGGAAGGCGTCGAACAAGCCGATGCGGTGGTTATGACAGCCGCCGCAGGTGACGGCATATTTCTGCGCCATTCTCAGGCCCGGTAGGGTCTTGCGGGTGTCGAGCAGTTTGACCTGAGTGTCGGCGACCATGTCAGCGTAGTGCTGCGCGCGGGTGGCAACGCCTGACAGCAGCTGCAGAAAGTTGAGCGCGCTGCGTTCGCCCGTCAGCAAGGAGCGGGCGGGACCTTCCAGGTGAAACAGCGCTTGATTGGGCTGCACGCGATCGCCGTCGACGATCTGCCAATGCACGGCGACGCGCGGATCAAGCTGACGGAAAACAGCATCGACCCACGCCGTGCCGGCAATCACGGCAGCGTCCCGGGAAATGACGGTGGCTTTGGCCAGTCGCTCCGCCGGAATCAGCTGCGCGGTGATGTCGCCACTGCCCACATCCTCCAGCAACGCACGGCGCACGTTGGCTTCGATTTCGGCAGTGAGGGCGTCAAGACGTAGGTTTGGCATATCAGGCTCCACGGACTAAGTGCGCCGAGTATATGGCAGACGCGTGTACCAACCTACGTACGCCAGGTGTCCACTCGAATGCATAACCTGCACTTTGTCGGTTTTTTCCTCGCTTATGCGACAGATTGTGATTTTGATGGTCTATCGCTGCACATGTCCCTTCGCCGCCTTCTATTATTCCAATTAAGGCGAAGAGTCCGCTGGCGAGCGGCCCAGATTTACCTGATACTTTCGCCTTGTATTTGACGTCATAGCGTTGACGTTAGCCTGCAACATCCCAAGGGATAAAATTTTGAGATCCGTCCGAATGGAGTCGAGTCTTCCTTCGCTGCGGGGTGTAGCTGTTGTTAAAGCAGTTGTGTCGACGGTGTGAAGGAGTCCTTGATGCAGAACGACGGTAACAAAGTGGTGCCCTTGAAGGCAGGTGCGGATCATCCCGGTTCTTCGCCTGTCGCTCGGCTGCCCGTCGTTCTGCTTCAAGTTCGTGACCGGGCCGCCCAGCAACTGAAGGAAAGCCTGCAGACGCTGTTCGACAATGCCGACGACACGCTTTTCGAAATGGCCGACCGTGCTCACAACAACGCTGAGCAGAACATCTTTTTTGAAGCCATGCGCGACTTGCGTTTGAAGCGCAAAAGCATCGAGCGCAATTTCCTCGACAAGTTCTTTGAAGCATTCCTGCGCCTGGGCCAGTACGAAGTGGCCGAGCCCCCGATGCCCGAGCCCGTTTCCTACGACAAGCTTGCACTGGTCCATAACGATGATCTCGAACGCACAGTTGCGGTTGACGCGATGGTGGTCAAGGTCATGAGTCGCGACGGTATCGCCCTCGGTCAGCTGACCACACGTTTGAACGTACTCATCCCCCAGCCGTTGACCGACGAGACCAATCCGTTGGGCCCGACGCTGCTGTGCGACTATTTCCTGCAAGCCGGGCGCAGTCTGGGCGTTGAAATCAAGGTGAAGCTGATCATTCTCAAGCTGTTTGAGAAGTACGCCTTGAGCAACGCCGATCAGCTTTATGAGGAAGCCAACCAGTTGTTAATTTCCGCAGGTGTATTGCCGGAATTGAAGGCATTGCCGTCCCGCCGCTCGACTGATCGTATTGCCAGCGTGCCGCTTTCGAGCGAAGCCGTGCGTGCCGACAACGCCGCCATCCTGCAGGCGACCGAAAGCCTCGATAAAAGCGTGCAGGACGTGTTTTCCGCGCTGCAGGGGTTACTGGTGCACGTGCGTGGTCATCTGACGCCGCGCCCTGATTCGGTGACCGATGCGCGCCCAATTTCCAGCCAGGACTTGCTGCGTCTACTGTCCCACTTGCAACAGTACGTCCCGAAAGTTGAGGAGAGCGACGATTTCGATCTGCGCGCTCAGCTTGAGCAGTTGATCAGCCGGGTCAGCGCGAGAAGCGGTAAGTTTCGCGTCGTCGGCACAATGGATGAGGACGTTATCAACCTCATCTCGATGCTGTTTGAGTTCATCCTCGACGACCGCAACCTGCCGAGTTCGCTGCGTGCGTTGATCGGTCGTTTGCAGATTCCGATGCTCAAGGTTGCGGTCATCGACAAGAGTTTCTTCAGCCGTGGCAGCCACCCTGCGCGCCGGCTGCTGAACGAAATCGCCTCTGCAGCGCTTGGCTGGGGTGGTCGCGATGACACCCAGCGCGACTCGCTCTACGCCCGCATCGATCAGATCGTCCAGCGCCTGCTCCACGATTTTGTCGATGACCCGGCGATCTTCACTGAACTGCTGGTGGATTTCCTGGCCTTTACCAGTGACGAGCGTCGTCGCAGCGAACTCCTTGAGCAGCGCACCCGTGACGCCGAACAAGGCCGCGCATTGGCCGAGTTGGCCCGGCAGCGCGTGCAGCAGGCGTTGAACGATCGCCTGCTCGGCAAGACCCTGCCGCAGGTGGTTGTTCGCCTGTTGCAGGAGGCCTGGAGCAAGGTCCTGTTGCTGACGTGCCTGAAGCACGGTGATCAGTCGAGCGAGTGGGCTTCAGGCCTCCAGGCCATGGACGATCTGATCTGGAGCGTCGAGCCCCATGATGAGCCGGAAGCGCGACAGCGTTTGCTCGAGCTGGTGCCGGGGCTGCTGAAGTCCCTGCGCGACGGCTTGAGCAGCGCCGCTTTTGATCCGTTTGCCACCAGCGAATTCTTCAGTCAGCTCGAAGTGTTGCACGTACAGGCGTTCAGCCATGTAGCGCGGACGCCAAAAGGTGATGCGGAAGGCGATCAGCCGCAGTCCGCTAACGGCCCCACGATGATGGCGGTGGTGGAGGAGATCGTGCTGGTTGGGCCGGGCGAGCAAATTCAGAACGAACCGTCGACGCAGCTGCCTGCTGACGACGAAGGTTTGTTGCAGGTCGAAAAGCTTCGTCTGGGAAGTTGGGTAGAGATCCAGGAAGACGAATCCCACAAGCTGCGTTGCAAGCTGGCGGCGATCGTCGAGCCGAGCGGGCGCTACGTGTTCGTCAATCGCACCGGCATGAAGGTCCTTGAGAAAACCCGTATGGGCCTTGCGGTGGAATTCCGTCGCGGCACGATTCGTGTTCTCGACGATGCCCTGCTGTTCGACCGCGCGCTGGAGTCGGTGCTAGGTAATCTGCGCAAGCTCAAGGGCTAAGCGCCAGATAGGTCCTACGACTTCTGCCTGCGAATCTGCGTGACCTCCAGGCTGATTCGCCATCCACATCCTTTCCAGTCGCGGGCATACTGCGCGCTGTCGTTTCACGCCCTAAGGACTTCCCATGCATCTGGACCCTGCCACCGGCTGGTGCCACGGCGCGCAACACTGCCCTTCACCCAATTTCAATGCCCGGCCGGAAAACGAAATCTCGTTGCTGGTCATCCACAACATCAGTCTGCCGCCCGCGCAGTTCAAGACCGGCAAGGTCCAGGCGTTCTTCCAGAACCGGCTGGACGTCACAGAACACCCTTACTTTGAAGGCATCGCCGAGCTGCGGGTCTCTGCGCATTTCCTGATTGAGCGCGACGGCGAGGTGACACAATTCGTATCGTGCCTCGACCGTGCCTGGCATGCGGGTGTGTCGGTGTTCGAGGGGCGCGAGACGTGCAATGATTTTTCCGTTGGCATCGAGCTTGAAGGCACTGATGATCAACCCTTCACCGACGTGCAATATGAGGCGTTGATCGAGCTGACCCGCCAGTTGCAGACGGCTTGGCCGGCGATTACGACGCAACGCATATGCGGTCACAGCGACATCGCGCCGGGGCGCAAGACCGATCCGGGTCCGTGTTTTGACTGGGCGCGGTTTCGTGCCGCCTTGGACGTTTGAAGTGAGGAACAGCTAATGAGTTTTCTGGTTTTGCTACTGGCGGTCTGGGTCGAGAAGTTCTCGGCCCTGCGCCAGCGTATTCAGCGCGACGGGCCATGGCTCACTCAATTGAGCCGGCTGGAATCCAACCCACGCTCGGCCAAACGGCCGTGGTGGATTTTGATGGTGACGGTTGTGCTGCCTTTGGTGGTCCTCGCCCTGGTATTGGTGATTGTCGGCTCGGTGGCCTATGGCTGGCTCGCGTTGCCGATCCATTTGCTGGTGCTGATTTACAGCCTGGGCCGTGGCGACGTCAAAGCCACACTCGGCTCATTTCGGGACGCCTGCCGTCGGGGCGATCAGGAAGCAGCGGTTCTGGTTGCCGAACGTGACCTGGGTGTCCGGGCCGAGAATGAAGAGCAGCTATTGGGCGGAGCTCAAACGTACCTGCTGTGGCAGATTTATCAGGGCTTCTTCACGGTGATTTTCTGGTATTTCGTGCTCGGTCCGGTCGCTGCGTTGGCGTACCGCTTGCTGGCGCTTGCCTCGGAACACGGCAAGACCCCGGCGCTGGTCGAACGCGCGACCCAGGCAAGGCATGCATTTGACTGGGTGCCTGTGCGCTTGCTGGCGGCCAGCTTTGCACTGGTGGGCAACTTCGTCGCGGTCAGCCGCGTGATGCTGAGCGAATTGCTCAACTGGAACATCAGCGCCTCGCGCCTCATCAGCAAAGTCGGCTGCGTCGCCGGCGAGGTCCCCGCGCCAGTGGTGGGCGTCGAGGGCGTCAATAGCCTGGATGTATTGTGGGAGTTGCTCATTCGCTCGGCCATCGTCTGGTACGTCGGCTTTGCGCTGATCACGCTGTTTGTTTAAAGCCGTGCCAGATTCTCCGTTTACCCGGCAGCTGCGCAGTCGCGCAGCCAACGCCGCTTAGGTGGGATTTAGCAAGCTGGCTCCCATGGTTCGATTGGCCTCCAAATTAGCGTCTGCAAAGTGAGGCCATTCAATCCCTGATCATGAAAAATGATCTTCATGGCCTAGATGCTATTCGTCATCCGGTTGATATAGATCAATGCCCCTCTTATTTCTGACGCTATCCTCTTTTGCCTCCGGTTAGATGCCGCCATCCCTCTGAACTATCAGTTCTTTCCAACGTTATTCAACCTTCCAAAACCATAACTAGCCCAAGCAAAGATGGCTTGTCGCCAGCAACTAGCGGCCGGCTGTTTCTTGATTAACAAGAATCCTTTGCTATAGCTAAACCCTCTCACTTCTTCCAAATAGGGCAACGGAATGTCAGTCGCTAAGAAAATGAGCGTGGGTCAGCTCACGATGTTGACTGCGGTCAACATGCTGGGATCCGGCATTGTGTTGTTGCCCACCAAACTCGCCGAGGTCGGCGGCATTTCCATTCTTTCGTGGCTAATCACGGCCACCGGGTCGCTGGCTCTGGCCTACGCTTTCGCGCGGTGCGGCATGCTCAGTCGCAAGACCGGCGGCATGGGCGGTTACGCGGAATATACGTTCGGCAAGTCGGGTAACTACATCACCAACTACACCTACGGTTTGTCTTTGTTGATTGCCAACGTGGCCATCAGTACCACCGCAGTTGGATATATTCAGACGCTGTTCGATATCAAGTTGGGTTCGCTTGAAGTCGGTCTCGCCACCATCGCGCTGTTATGGATCACCACGTTCGCCAACTTCGGCGGCGCGAGTATTACCGGCAAGATTGGCGCAGTAACCGTATGGGGCGTTATTGCGCCCGTCGTGCTGGTTTCGACCATTGGCTGGTTCTGGTTTGAGAGCAGCACCTATGCGGCAGGATGGAACCCCCACGACAAGACCTGGTACGAGGCCGCGGGCGCTTCGGTGGCGATTACCTTGTGGGCGTTCCTCGGTCTGGAGTCGGCGTGCGCCAACGGTGATGCAGTGGAAAACCCCGAGAAGAACGTGCCCATCGCAGTGCTCGGTGGGACCCTCGGCGCAGCGGTGATCTACATCGTGTCGACCAACGTCATCGCCGGCATCGTCGACAACGCGGAACTGGTTTCTTCAACCGCGCCGTTCGGGCTGGTGTTCGCCAAGATGTTTAACCCCATGGTCGGCGACATCATCATGGGGCTCATGGTCCTCGCGTGCATCGGCTCGCTCTTGGGCTGGCAGTTCACGGTGGCACAGGTGTTCAAAAGCTCGGCGGACACCGGATACTTCCTGCCGATCTTCGCCAAAGCCAACAAGTACGGAGTGCCGATCATCAGCATGTTGATCCTGCTGGCGATCCAGACCGCTCTGGCGCTGTTGACCATCAGCCCCGACCTGGCCAAGCAATTCGACACCCTGGTCAATCTTGCAGTGGTCACCAATCTGGTGCCGTACATCCTGTCGATGGCGACGCTGATGACCCTGCAAAAGGTCTCCAACGTGCCGCCGCAAAAAGCCCTCATCACAAACATCGTGGCCGGCATCGCGACCGCGTACAGCTATCTGGCGCTGTACAGCTCCGGCGCCGAAGCGTTGATGCTTGGCGGGGTGGCGACCATCGTCGGCTACACCCTGTTCGGTTACGTCAACACCCGCCTGATCCGGCTCGAAGCGCTGAACAACAGCGTACCCACCCAGACCGTCGCGGCGCAGCACATCGTCGGCGAGCCGATCCCCGTCAATAACCTGAAGATGGCCAACCTGGAGACTCGACCATGAGCGACAACAGACACTTGCTGGGCATGCTGGCGCTGCTGGTCAGCAGCCAGCCCGACAAACGCAGCGTGTTCGGCCGGGCCCTGATCCAGTTGATCAGCGACGTGGAAGACCGCGCCATCAGCGTGCTGACCTCCGAAAGCCTGAGCGATGCGAAGTCGATCCTCAGCTCCGATCCGGCGATCCAGTGTGTGTTGCTCAGTTGGGAAATGGACAGCAGCGACGACCACAAGGAATGCATCGATCTGCTCACCACCTTGCGTGAGCGCAACACCCGTGTGCCGGTGTTTCTGATCAGCGATCGCAGCACGGCGTCGAGTGTGCCGTTGATCGTCATGCAGCACGCCGATGACTTCATCTGGCTGCCCGAAGACACCAGCCGCTTCCTCAGCGGACGCATCATGGCGGCCATCGAACGCTATCGTCAGGCGGTGTTGCCACCGATGTTCGGCGCGCTGCTGAAGTTCGCCCGCAGCTACGAATATTCCTGGCACACCCCGGGCCACGCTGGCGGCACGGCGTTTCTGAAGAGCACCGCAGGCCGCGCGTTTTACGAGTTTTTCGGCGAGAACCTGCTGCGCTCGGACCTGTCGATTTCCGTCGGCGAACTGGGCTCGTTGCTCGACCACAGCGGCCCGATCGGCCAAGGCGAGCGTTATGCGGCAAAGGTGTTCGGCGCCCACCGCACGTACTACGTGACCAACGGCTCCTCAATGTCCAATCGCGTGATCCTGATGGCCAGCGTGACCCGCGACCAGATCGCCTTGTGCGACCGCAACTGTCACAAGTCCGCCGAGCACGCGATGACGCTGTCCGGTGCGATCCCGACCTACCTGGTTCCGACGCGCAACCGCTTCGGCATCATCGGCCCGATCCTGCCGCGGACCTTGAGCGCCGAGAGCGTCAAAGCCGCCATCGCCAGCAACCCGCTGGTCAAAAGCCACATCGACCCGACGCCGGTGCATGCCATCGTCACCAACTCCACGTACGACGGCCTGACCTATAACGTCACCCGCGTCGAAGAGCTGCTGGGGCAGAGCGTTGACCGGCTGCATTTCGACGAAGCCTGGTACGGCTATGCGCGGTTCAACCCGCTGTACAAGGACCGCTTCGCCATGCACGGCCGCCCGGAGGATCACGATCCGTCCAAGCCCACCGTGTTCGCCACGCAGTCGACCCACAAGCTGCTCGCGGCGCTGTCCCAGGCCTCAATGATTCATGTCCGTAACGGCCGCAACCCGATTCCCCACGGGCGGTTCAACGAGTCCTACATGATGCACGCGTCGACTTCGCCCAATTACGCGATCATGGCGTCGTGCGATGTCAGCTCGGCAATGATGGAAGCGCCAAGTGGCCAGATTCTGACCAACGAATCCATCGAAGAAGCCGTCGCGTTCCGTCAGGTCATTTCGCGCATGCAGACCGACATGCTGAGCCAGGACGACTGGTTTTTTTCCTGCTGGCAGCCGCCTACAGTGCAGGTCGAGGCCACGGCGATTGCGTTTCACGAAGTCGATCCGGTGCGGCTCAAGACCGATCCGAATTGCTGGGTCTTGCACCCCAACGAGGTGTGGCACGGCTTCGGCGACATCGAGGACGGCTACTGCATGCTCGACCCGATCAAGGTGTCCATCCTCAGCCCGGGCATGGGCGACGACGGCAACCTGATGGACTTCGGCATTCCGGCCTGTGTGCTCAGCGCTTATCTGGGTCATCAGGGCATCGTCGTCGAGAAGACCACGGACTTCACCATCCTTTTCCTGTTCTCCATCGGCATCACCAAGGGCAAGTGGGGCACGCTGGTGAACGCGTTGCTCGACTTCAAACGCGACTACGACAACAACCTGGAACTGGAGCTTTGCCTGCCCGAATTGCTGGCCGCGAATCAGCAGCGCTATGCCGGCATGGGGCTGAAAGATCTGGCGGAAGACATCTTTGCCGCGATGAAAGAGACCAAGACCACGGCGGCCATGTCGAAGGCGTTCGGCACGTTACCCAAGGCGGAATTCAGCCCGGTGGAAGCGTACGAGAAGTTGGTCAAGAACGAGGTGGAGCAGGTCACTTTGGAGGAGGCCGCCGGGCGTATTGCCGCGACGGGCATCGTGCCTTATCCGCCAGGCATCCCGCTGCTGATGCCTGGGGAAAACGCAGGGCCTGCGGACGGGCCGTTGCTGGCCTATCTTCGGGCGCTGGAAAGCTTCGATCGGTCGTTCCCCGGCTTCACCCATGACACCCACGGGATTGAAAGCGAAGCGGGGGTTTATCGAATGCTGGTGTTGAAATAGCTTCAGCGCTGAAGGAGGTGGGCCGGCTGGCGCACCTCCGGCTCAGTTGCTCTGCGCCTTTTGCAGCGCTTGCTGTGTCAGCGCCACACACTCACGCCCGCCATCGTCGTTGTGCCGCGCCAAGGCCGCTTCGGCGCGGTGCACGGTGGTGTCGATATCGTTTTTCACGGCGTCGCTGAGATTGGGGTTGGCGACTTTCGCGTCACGAACCTTGCTCAGGTTCATCTGGCACTGATTGTTGTCGTCGTTGGCAGTTGCCGCGAAGGGCAGGGCACAGGCAGTCAGGAGCAAGCCGGCGAGCAGGGCGTGTTTCATGTTGGCTTCCGCAGAGGTAAGTGTGTGGCTCGTTATCTGTACGAGCTTTCCGCATCAGACCTCAGATTCCGGATTTCCGCCAGTGGGTGCCAAAGCAAACGCGACTATCGATTGCCGACATAAGCTCCGATTGGCGTCCGCGGCAGGGATCAGGCAGATGCCCAAAAAGAAAAGCCACCCGTGTCGCCAAGGTCGGGGTTACCTGGCTGCAGGGGTGGCAATGTGCAAAAAACTCTATTTACAAGCTGCGCGACTGAGCTGACTGTCGAGCTTGGCGTGCAGGTCGGGCCTGTTCAACTTCCAGCAAGTGCATGGCCAGTACGTCAGTCAAAAACCGGAACTGATCGTTGAAGCCCACCACCTCATTGCTGAAGTGGTTCTCGGCCGAAGGCATCATGAAGCCGCCGAAGCGATTGTCCTCAACGAGACCGTGGCTGTTCTTGAGGGCGATGACATGTTGTGAGTAATGGTTCTTCCCGAACTTGGGAAAACTAACGTGCAAAGTGACGTCTCGGGTCATGTCGATTGCTCCGCATCTAACAGAAAGTTGAAAGCGTGAAAGGTGCTGATAAGTGTCAGCTACTTGGCCTTAGTTGGCCGGTGCCACAACACGATGATCCTCTTCGTCCGCGGTCATCACGACCGATCCCAGATCGAAGAGTTTGAGGGCGACGACGTAGCTGGTGAGAGCTGCGAGCGTCAAGCAAGTAAGGAGATGAACGATCATTTTTCCTGCCCTCGGTTCGTGTTTGGGTGTGAGGGCGATGGTACGCCCATGAGTTTTGAGCGGAAGGCATTCGCGGGAATGTTGGTTATCGATGGGAATGATGGAGGGGAGCGCGGTGGGCGCAGCAAACGCACTCAAGTGTGTCTGCTGCTTTAATCCTGCGGTTTGTCACTACGCCCGAATGGTTTCGCCATACCGATGCGTCGCCAGGCACGCCAGCAGCAAGCCACTGATCGCGACCATCCCGCCCACCAAGCCGATGTTGGCCACGCCGAGCTGGCTGATCACCACGCTGCCCAGCAGTGCGCCGCCGCCGATGCCAATGTTGTAGATGCCCGAATGCAGTGCCATTGCCACGTCCGTGGCATCCGGCGCCATCGCCAGCACCTTGGACTGCATCACCAGACCAAAGCACATGATCGCCATGCCCCAGACCACACTCAACGTACCCATCGACGAGGCATTGCCGGACAGCGGCAGCAGCAGAATCAGACACGCCGCCAGCGCGCCGATCGCGGTGATCAGCAGGCCGCGCGGGTAACGGTTGTTGTAACGGCTGAAGATCACCGACCCCACGATCCCGGCACCGCCGAATAGCAACAGGATCACGGTGGTCATGTCGCCATTCATCTTCGCCACGATCTGTGCGAACGGTTCGATGTAGCTGTAGGCCGTGAACTGCGCCGTGACCACCAGAGCGGTCAACAGATAAAGCGACATCAAGGCCGGGCGCTTGAACAGCATTGGCAGGCTGCGCAACGAACCCGAGTTCTGGCTCGGCAGCAGCGGAAGCGATTTCATCAGCACCAGAACCGTAAGGCCCGAGGCAATGGCAATCGCCAGGAAAGTCGCGCGCCACCCCAGCGCTTCGCCCAGCATGCGCCCCAGTGGAATGCCGAGCACCATCGCCAGCGCAGTGCCGGTTGCCAAGAGCCCGAGGGCTTGAACCTGTTTACCCTCCGGCGCCACTCGCACGGCCAGCGATGCGGTGACCGACCAGAACACGGCGTGGGCCACTGCGATACCGACGCGACTGACCAGCAGCATGCCGAAGCTCGACGACAGGCTCGACATCACATGGGCGGCGATGAACGTCAGAAACACAAACAACAGCAACTTGCGCCGCTCAATGTTGCGGGTCAGCAGCATCATCGGCAGCGAGGTCAGGGACACGATCCACGCATATACCGTCAGCATCAGGCCGACTTGGGCAGTGGTCATGTCGAAGCTGTGGCCGATGGCACTCAACAAACCCACCGGCACGAATTCGGTGGTGTTGAAGATGAAGGCCGCCAGGGCCAGCGCGATTACGCTTAGCCAACTTCCGGTGTGTGCGTTAGTGGTATTCATTAAAACGAATGCCCTCCTGAAGAATTCGGTTGGCCGCGTCCCCAACAAAAACGCCGACAAGCAGGAAGACCGCTCGAGGCGTTTGCCTGGGCGGTGCATGCGGTCAGCTGAATATTATAAGTATGGGGAGATGCGACGAGATGTTACGGATTCTACGCCGTTGTAAACGTTGTCACAACGCAGGCCCGGGTTGAGAGGGGCGTTCATTTGTCGCAGTCGTGGTGCAGCGCTTGCGTTGAGCAGCGGCGACAGAAGTGGGGCGTGATGAGATCCGCTTTCAACCTGAGGCGCCGCGAACGAAACCGCCCGTCTAATCCGGGGCACTTGGCGGGCTCAGGGGATTCTGATGATCATGGTGCGGATAACTCGCACGTAAACGAGGAGATTGAATCATGGCTAACGACACTTCGCTTACAGGGACCTCCACGCACACGGATCCGGACAAAGAGCTTGGCTTCAATGAAGAGTCGCCCGATGTTTCCGATCCGCAGGTAGACCCGACCGAACCCGCGCGGACCGAGAACGATCCGGTGACCGAAGAGCCAACCACTCGCCGCGGTAATGACGAGCCGCTGCCGGGGAAGGGCGGGGTTTGATCGACTCGCGCTGAACTCAAAAGCCCTGCTGACTTAAGCGGGGTTTTTTTATGGCTGACATTCGGCGCGCCATCGCGGTGTCGCGCTTCCGGGATCGCCAAGGCTTCGCGGCAGGCCTGCGAGTGCTAACGGTGTGCTGATCAACGTTGTTTGCGTTTGACCGGGATGACCCCGAGCTCATTCTGCTGATAGATCGTGAAAGGCAGGACGAGGGTATCTGCAATTCCTGAAAGCAGCATGTCAGCCGCAGCGATCGGAGCCGACTCGTGCACGCCATACCTCTCCGGCGCGTCCAGAGTGCAATACCCGTAAGCAAAGCCGCTGTAAACGCGGGGGATCTGCGAACAATACGAATGCCAACCGGCCAGATTGTCCGATGCCTTGGGCGCGTTGTAGAGCGTGATGATCGTGCCGCAGCCGGATAGCGTCGTGATCATTAATGCTGCAATCCATTGCTTCATGGGCAGTCCTTGTTTTGGGTTGCTGTGACATCTCATACTCGTTTAGCGGTATGTCGGCTTTCTCTTGTAAAGAGGGGTATTGCTGTAGTTGACTAGCTCCAGCAGTGCCGGATCCCAAGTCTTTGTCTTGGCGGCCAAGTACAGCATGCCTAGCTTGATCGGTATCTTCCCTCGCCTTTCTTTGCCCCGCCTGAATGAAAGCAGGTCGTAACCCTCAGGCACGAAATATCTGTATGGGTCATAGTCTCTGAGTTCCACTGAAAACCGCTGGAAAAACTCAGGCATCAGCACATTCGCGTCATCCCCTTCAATGCCAAGGTCCCGATTGAGGTCCGTCGAAAAACTTAAATCTTTAAACGCATTGGCGCCGAACTCCGATGCTTCTTCGATGCACTCTATTATTTTGTCCAGCAGTTCATAATCAACGTCATAGTTGTCCATTCCAGGTACCTGATCTTCGGGGAGCACATTAGCAATGGAGGTCGCCGCGATCACCTGCCTCGGTCAGCTCTCGCTTTTATATCCGTTCATCTTGGCGGCTATCAGTGCGCGCTCTTTGGAGAGCGGTGTGATCAATCCTGTAGTGCCATCCGCCGACATGTACAGAAAGTACCGACCTTCCTGATCGAGCAGAATCCGGTAGACACCTCCCGATGCGTCATAGCTTGGGACGACTGTTCGATCCACGAGAAAGGTATGGCTACTGATGCCCATACCGCTAAGCGCCGCCTCGAAGTCTGCACTGACGTCAGACTCCCATTGCTTGGTGCTGCGCAGACTGAACAGGAGTCTGATCAGCAAGGTCAGCGAGATGCTTACTACCGCAAAAATGCCCGATCCATAATCCACGCCTCTACTCCCTGTGCTGCTATAGATCTGATAAATACCGGCAATCAGCCAGTGTTTCAACACACGGT
Source organism: Pseudomonas sp. GW821-FHT02H06 (assembly GCF_059421525.1). NCBI lineage: Bacteria > Pseudomonadati > Pseudomonadota > Gammaproteobacteria > Pseudomonadales > Pseudomonadaceae > Pseudomonas > Pseudomonas sp. GW821-FHT02H06. Next base: position 202,954 of record NZ_JBWKVD010000009.1, on the reverse strand, counting down.
GCGTCAGACAGCAAAGTCTCACAGGGAGGGCGCAGTTCCTCACTAATGAGTCGATGAGCGTGGTCTTGCACGCTCATTACTGCCCGATGTCACACCGGGAGCAGACCAAACCGCCCATTCAGGCACAAAAAAAGCACTTGCGATAAACGCTAAGTGCTTGATTTGTATTGCGTGTTTGGTGGAGCCGGGGGGATTTGAACCCCCGTCCGCCAGTACTCCGCTTTCGGGCCTACATGCTTAGCCGTGTCTATTAAGTTAACCCTCAGCGACCCGACGGGCAGGGTGCTTTGGGCGAGCTGTGTAAGTTTTAGCCGATTCGTCCACAGCGTACTGCACGGCGATCCTGTTCTATATGACAATCACTTTGGGTTTACAGGCATCCCCTGGTGATTGCTGGAGCCGAAGCTACCAGAAGGAAGGCTAGCACCGCTTACGCGGCGAGAGCTTGTTCCCCGTAGGTTTCGTCATTGGCAACTATAGAAAGTTGCAACAGTGGATTTACGACTTCTGTTACCAAGTCGGCATGCCCCTAGAGTTTCATCACCGGCGTCGAATCCTAATCGGCCCCAATTCTGCTGCTCTAGCAGTCAGGCGGCGGAGTCTACCCGAATCAATGAGATACGTCGACCGTCCGCCTGACATTCCGCTCGCGACGGGCCTAGGCCAGTCGCGATTCGGCGAATTACTTCGCGGCGCCGCCGTCGCTGCCGTCACCGCCGGTTTTCAGCTCGGTGATTTTCTTCTGAGTGATCGAGATGCACTCTTTCTCATTGCCAGCTTTTTGCGCAGCGGTAGCATCAGCGACGGTTTTTTCAAGGTCAGTTTTGCTGTCGCCGGCCAGGTTGGTAACGGTCGACGCCTCAGCATTTTTCAGCGCTGCGATGTTCGCGCCGCACAGATCATCAGCAGCGAAAACCGGGGAACCCAACAGTGCAGCGGTAAGAAACAGTCCAGTCAGTGCAGTGCGCTTCATGTGTATCTCCTTGAGCCTGTTGACTCGGTATCGCCGGCCGATTTTGCCGGTGCCCGAGGTAGAGGAAAAAAGCGCCGAATGAGTTGTGGCGCTTAAAGAGATGGACTGCCGCTCATCGCAGGGGTTCTATATTTTTTTCACAATGCTGTGAAAAAGCCACGTTGCGAGATGTTTCGGGATCATGGGGCGATCTCCGCCCCATTTGTGTGCATCAAGCGGTTCTTGGTTGAGTCACCCGATCCACGAGATAGACCAGACCGTGGTAGTCGATACCACCGTGTTGCGTGAGCCCGATCTCGCAGGTCCGGCTGGTAGAAATCCCCTCATCACAGTACTGGACCGCCTCTTTCAGCGAGCGTAGCGCGTGGGCGTTCAGTTCGGGTGTCGTAAAGCCTTTGTCCCCCGCAAAGCCGCAGCAATGAATCCCTTCTGGCACGACCACATTCAGGCTGCACATTCGTGCAAGGTCGATCAGCGCCTCGCTCTCGCCCAAGTGTTGCGTGCTGCAAGTGACGTGAACCGCGATGGGCGCCTGTTGCGGGGTGAACACCAGTTTGTCCAGCAGATGGGTGCGGATGAAACGAACCGGGTCATACAGTTCGAGCCGGGTCTCCTTGAGGTCCTGAATCAGGCGCAACGTACAGGGGCTGGTGTCGCAATAGATCGGATCGAGCCCGCCGCGACTGGCCTTGGTCAGCGCAGCAAGCATCTGCTGGCGCTTGCCTTCCGCCTGCTCGGCGTAGCCCTTGGAGGAGAAAGGCTGGCCGCAGCACAGACTGTCCTGGTCTTCCGGAAATATCACCTGATAACCGGCTTTCTCCAGCAGCCCTCGGGTCTTGTCCATCAGCGACATCTGTTCGCGATCGCCCGGCGCAGGCCCCATGACGCGGGACACGCAGGCCGCCAGATAGACCACGCGAGGGCGCTGATCTTCAACCGGCAGGGTGAAACGAATGGCGTTCTCGGGCTGGGGCATGGCTGGCGTCCACTGAGGCACGCGGCCTGAAGACGCTTTGCTCAGCGCGCCGGAAATCTTCGCCAGCCTCGGTGCGCCCAACAGCATGCGGGCGCCATTGGCGGCATGCAGCGTAAATCGCGCGCCCTTCAACGCCGTCGCAAAGTGCTGACTGATCCAGCTAGCGGCCTTGTCGTGATGCGCTTGCTCCCCGCGAAGCTTCTTCACCAGCTCGCCCGTGTTGATGCCGACCGGGCAACGTTGCGCGCACAAACCGGTGGCCGCACAGGTGTCGATGCCGTGGTACTGATAGTCGCGCTCCAGCTGAGTGGTGTCGGTGCCTGCGCGTTTTTTGGCCTGAATGTCACGCCACATGACGATGCGTTGCCGTGGGCTCAGGGTCAGGCCCTTCGATGGACACACCGGTTCGCAGAAACCACACTCGATGCATTTGTCGATGATCCCATCGGCAGCCGGCATGGGTTTCAGGTGCTTGAGGTGCACCCGCGGATCGTCACTGAGCACGACGTCCGGATTGAGAATGCCAGCAGGATCGAGCAGCCGTTTGAGTTGCCACATCAGCGCGTACGCCTCGCTGCCCCACTCAAGCTCCACGAACGGCGCCATGTTGCGGCCGGTACCGTGTTCGGCTTTCAGGGAACCGTTGAACTCCACGGCCACCAGTTGCGTGACGTCATCCATGAACGCGGAATAACGCGCAATCTCCTGCGGATCGTTGAAGCCTTGGGTGAAGACGAAGTGCAGGTTGCCCTCCAGCGCATGGCCGAACAGGATCGCCTCGTCGTAGCGGTGCTTTTCGAACAGTTCGATCAATCGCCGAACCCCGATGGCCAGTTGCTCGACGGGGAAGGTCACGTCCTCGATGATCACCGTCGTACCCGTCTCACGCACCGCGCCGACGGCAGGAAAGGTGTCCTTGCGAATGGCCCAGAGCCGTGCGTTCTCGGCCGCGTCTTCGGTGAAATCAACCTGCTTCTCGACCGGAAAGTGCGCGATGGACGCCATGATCTGCGCCAGTTGCTCGTGCAACAACGGCTGCGTCGCAGCGCGGGCTTCGATCAACAGTGCACAGGCGCCGTCCGACAGTTCACGAACAAAGGCCGGCATGCCCGGCTTGTCCTGCACCGAGCGCATGCTGCGCCGATCAAGCAGTTCGACGGCAGCGACCGGCTGGGTTTTCAGCACCGCCACGGCGTTGCAGCAGGTTTCGATGTCGGGAAAAACAATCAGCGCCGTCGCCTTGCTCGGGTGATCGGGCACCGTGTCGTACGTCACCGCGCTGATGAAACCCAGCGTGCCCTCCGAACCCACCAGCAGGTGACTGAGGATGTCGAGCGGCTCGTCGAAATCCACCAAGGCATTCAGCGACAGGCCGCAGGTGTTCTTCAGGCGGTACTTGTGGCGAATCTTCGCGGCGAGTTCGGTGTTTGCGCGCGTCTCACGGCCCAGTTGCGCGAGGCGGTCGAGCAGCTCGGCGTGGCTGACTTTAAATGCAGCGACACTGGCGGCATTTTCCGTGTCCAGGCGGGCACCGTCGGCGAGCACCAGCCGAATGCCAGCAAGGGTGTGATAGGTGTTCTGGGCCGTGCCGCAGCACATGCCGCTGGAATTGTTGGCGACGATGCCGCCGATTTTTGCCGCGTGCATGGACGCCGGATCTGGACCGATCTTGCGTCCAAATGGCGCAAGCCAGACGTTGGCCTGTGCGCCGATTACGCCGGGTTGCAAACGGATCTGCGCGCCTTGCTCGCGTATTTCGCGGCCGTTCCAGTTGTCGCCGAGCACGATCAACACTGAGTCGCTGATGGCTTGGCCCGAAAGGCTGGTGCCGGCCGCACGAAAGGTCACCGGGACTTTATCGGCCTGCGCCAGTTTCAACAGCGCCACGACTTCGTCTTCTGATTCGACGCGGATGACCAGCTTGGGGATCAGCCGATAAAAGCTGGCGTCGGTGCCGAAGGCCAAGGTCGAGAGCGGGTCGTCGAAGCGTCTTCCGGCAGGAATGAGGCTGTTCACACCGGCCAGAAAAGCGGCGGGCAAGGTCATGCGATTTCCTCGTGGGGGCATCTCGGCGGCGCTGCGGCCTCTGTCAGGCCGCATGGCTCGGGATCAGTGCGGGTCAGGCGCCCAGTTCGCGGACCAGCGAATCGCGGGTGATCTCGCTGATCGACTTGGCGCCGGTCAAGACCATCGCCACGCGCATCTCCTTCTCGAACAGATCCAGCAGATTCTTCACCCCGGCCTCGCCGTGGGTGGCCAAGGCGTAGATGAACGCACGGCCGATCAGCACGGTGTCTGCGCCGAGGGCAATCATGCGCACCACATCCAGACCGCTGCGAATGCCGGAGTCGGCGAGAATCTTCAGATCGCCTTTTACCGCGTCGGCAATGGCGGGCAGCGCACGGGCACTGGACAACACGCCATCAAGCTGGCGGCCGCCATGGTTGGACACAACGATGCCGTCGGCGCCGAATTTCACCGCATCCCGTGCGTCGTCAGGGTCAAGGATGCCCTTGATGATCATCGGGCCGTCCCAGGAATCGCGAATCCACTCCAGGTCCTTCCACGAAATGGACGGATCGAAATTGTCGCCCAGCCACGCGATGTAATCGGTGAGACCGGTAGGGTTGCCGCGATAGGCCGACACGTTGCCCAAGTCGTGGGGCCGGCCGTTGATGCCCACATCCCACGCCCATTGCGGGTGGGTCATGGCTTGCAAGACCCGGCGCATCGGCCCGCTTTTGCCGCTCATGCCGGAATGGGCGTCACGGTAGCGGGCGCCTGGGACGGGCATGTCGACGGTGAAGACCAGTGTTTTCACACCGGCGGCTTTGGCTCGCTCCAGCGCGTTGCGCATGAAACCGCGATCCTTCAGCACATACAGCTGAAACCACATGGGTCGCTTGATCGCCGGGGCGACTTCTTCAATCGGGCACAACGACACCGTCGACAGCGTGAACGGAATGCCCTTGGCATCTGCGGCGCGGGCGGCCTGCACTTCCCCACGGCGAGCGTACATGCCGCATAGGCCAACCGGAGCCAGTGCCATCGGCATGCTCAGGGTTTCACCGAACAGTGTCGTCTCCAGACTCAGCTCGGACATGTTCTTCAGGATGCGCTGGCGCAGCGCAATGCTGGCCAGGTCGGAAACGTTGTGGCGCAGGGTGTGCTCGGCGTAGGCGCCACCGTCCGCGTAGTGGAATAGGAAGGGCGGGAGCTTGCGCTGGGCGGCGGCGCGGTAGTCGGTGGAGGCAGAAATGATCATGGGATCTCGCAGATGAGTGAGCGGGGCCACAGCCGGGCGCGCAAGCAGCACGCCCGGCGCTCGTCTGATTAATGAACCAGCATGCCGGTGAACCAGTACGCCTGGGCGTAGGTGATGCAGCCAACGATCGTGGCGAAGAAAATGCTGTGCTTGAGGGTGAAGCGGAACAGGTCGGATTCTTTACCAACCAGCCCGGTTGCCGCGCAGGCTACCGCGATCGATTGCGGGGAAATCATCTTGCCGGTTACGCCGCCGCTTGAGTTGGCTGCAACCATCAGCACGTCACTGACGCCCAACTGGTGTGCCGTGGTGGCCTGCAACGAGCCAAACAGGGCGTTCGACGAGGTGTCGGAGCCTGTCAGGAACACCCCGAGCCAGCCGAGGAATGGCGAGAAGAACGGGAAGGCGCTGCCAGTCCCGGCGAGGACCAATGCGAGCGTCGAGGACATGCCGGAGTAGTTCATGACGAAGGCGAAGGCCAGCACCATACCGATGGACACGATGGCCCAGCGCAATTCGATCAGCGTTTCTTTGAACGTGACCACACCTGTTTTAGGTGTAATGCGCAGCACGATCATCGCCAGAATCGCCGAGATCAGAATCGCGCTGCCCGAGGCTGCGAGCAGGTCAAACTTGTACACCGCAGGCATGGCCGTCGGGTTGGCGACAATCGGCGCCATCTTCATGACCAGTTGATCCAGGTGCGGCACCGGGAAGTTCATGGTCAGTGCCTGCAATGGGCCGCCCGCGGCGAACAGCGCCTTGAACGGCTTCAGCGTCCAGATCGTCACGACGACAGTCAGGATCAGGAACGGCGACCATGCCTTGATGATGGTGCCTGCCGAGTACGGCGATTTTTTGATGGTGCGCGGCTGACCAAAACCGCCCGCATTACCGGCGCCGCCGCCCATGACCGCAGCACCGCCGGACGCACCGACGATTTTTGCATCGGCCGCGCGGGCTGGCTGCCAGACTTTCAGGAAGAAGGTCAGGGACACGAGGCTGACCAGCGCCGAGGTAATGTCAGGCAGTTCCGGGCCAATGAAATTAGAGGTCAGAAATTGCACGATGGCGAAGCTGCCGCCCGCGACCAGAGCCGCTGGCCAGGTCTCCTTGACGCCTTTCACACCGTCCATCATGAACATCAGCCAGAACGGCACGAACACCGACAACAGTGGCAATTGACGACCGGCCATGGCGCCGATCTTGAACGGGTCGAGACCGGACACCTGACCGGCCACGATGATCGGGATGCCCAATGCGCCAAACGCCACCGGTGCAGTGTTGGCGATCAGGCAGAGGCCGGCGGCATACAGCGGGTTCAATCCCAGACCTACGAGTAACGCTGCGGTGATCGCCACCGGTGCGCCGAAGCCTGCCGCGCCTTCCAGGAACGCGCCGAAGCAGAATCCGATCAGCAAGACCTGCAGGCGCTGGTCATCGGTGATCGACATGACCGAGCTGCGAATGATCTCGAACTGGCCACTTTTGACCGTCAGTTTGTAGAGAAACACGGCCGCAATGATGATCCACGCGATGGGCCACAAGCCGTAGAGGAAGCCGTAGCCGGCGGACGCGACGGCCATGTCGGCAGGCATCTGGAACGCGAAGATAGCGATCAGTACGGCGAGCAGCAGCGTGATGGCTCCCGCGACGTGCCCCTTGAGCCGGAAGATCGCCAGCGCCAGAAAGAAGAAAACGATCGGAATGACAGCCACCAGCGCCGAAAGGCCCAAGCCGCCGAGAGGTGTGTAGAGCTGTTGCCAGGTTTGCATGTATGAGGCCCCTAATTGTTTTTGGTTAGGCCCGGTGTCCATGTCTTACGTGCGCGGCTCCTGCAGGTGACAACTGCGTATCTGTCGGCCTGCCGGCGCTGACGAACGAGTCGCACAGCTCACCAGCTCAAGCGTTCCGCCGTCGGGAAGTGCCTGCAACGTGGGACAGCGATAAGCCGTCCCTCGCCGGCATTGTAAATTGGTAATACCAATTTACAATGTCTTGGCGCTAGGTTAGGAGCCTTGCTGACGGTGTGTCAATTTATGACGCGTAAACTTTCGTAGCAGCTCGCCCGGATTTCATCCGCACTTCGCCTGAGAGGGAGATTTCTCCTACATCTGCCGGGTGAATGTCTGATCGCGATCAGCGAGAATATGCGCCCCGCGGCCAAGCCAGGCGGGGCAGTCGGGTTGTGGAGTGAAGGGTTATGGGCTTTGATCAGGTGCGTCAGCGCCGCTTGTCCGACGATATTGTCGAGCAGTTGGAAAGGATGATTCTGGAGGGCACGTTGCGCTCTGGCGGTCGTCTGCCGGCTGAGCGAGCGCTGGCCGAGCAGTTCGGCGTGTCGCGCCCTTCGCTGCGTGAGGCGATTCAAAAGCTGACGGCCAAAGGGCTGTTGATCAGCCGTCAAGGCGGCGGCAATTACGTGGTCGACAGTCTTGGGTCCACGTTCAGCGATCCACTGCTTCATCTGTTGGAAAGCAGCCCGGACGCCCAGCGCGACCTGCTTGAATTCCGCCATACCCTGGAAGCCTCCTGCGCCTACTACGCAGCCATACGCGCGACGGATGTTGATCGGCTGCGGCTGCGCGAGGCGTTCGATGCTCTGCAGGACTGCTACAGCCGCGCGGAGGAAGTGAGTCGTGCGGAGGAGGGCGCAGCAGACGCCAGTTTCCACCTCGCCATCGCCGAAGCCAGCCATAACGCTGTGTTGCTGCACACCATTCGCGGCCTGTTCGATCTGCTGCGGCGCAGCGTGGTCACCAACATCGGCGGCATGTACAAACAGCGCGCAGAAACCCGCGACATGCTGATTGATCAGCATCGTGAGTTGTACCTGGCGATTATCGAAGGGCGGGCAGACGATGCTCGAGAAGTGTCGAGCCGTCATTTGCTGTACGTGCAGGAGGTGCTGGAGGAAGTGCGCCAGCAAGTGCAGCGCACTGCGCGGGCTGAACGGCGCAACCGGATTTAAAGATGCTGCACGGCGCCCGACCCATCGCGGACCGTGCGCCATCAACAGACGACTTTTGGAAGCTGCCGGAAAGACTGAATCAGTCTTCCTTGCCCTTGTTTCGCACTGCGCGTTGCAGCTCGCGATTGGAATCGCGTTCGCGCTCGGTATCGCGCTTGTCGTATTCCTTCTTGCCTTTGCCCAGAGCAATCTCGCACTTGATCAAGTGCTGCTTCCAGTAAAGGGCAAGGGCCACGCAGGCATAGCCTTTTTGCTGAACAGACGACGTCAGCTTTTCCAGCTCGCGCTTGTTGAGCAACAGTTTACGGGTGCGTGTCGGGTCAGCGATGACGTGGGTACTGGCTGTCGTCAGTGGCGAGATATGGCTACCCATCAGCCAGGCCTCACCGTCTTTGAGCAACACGTAACTGTCAACCAGCTGCACCTTGTTGGCACGCAGGCTTTTTACTTCCCAGCCAGCCAGGACCAGACCGGCCTCGAACTTGTGTTCGATGAAGTAATCGTGACGCGCCTTTTTATTTTGCGCGATGGTCCCTGTGGGATGTTTCTTGAGCTTAGCCATAGGCGACGCATTATAGGGATCAACGGGCGTCTCGGCTATGGGCTCGCGCGCTGAAGCTGTGTGCTTGAGCAGGTGGAGTGAATCCCGGACAATGCGCGATCTTTTTTGCGTGTTGGACGTGTCAACGATGTCGACGGACAAGGTTTCGGTTCACGGGAGTTGGGCCAGTCGCTGGGTGTTTATCCTGGCGGCCACCGGCTCTGCCGTAGGGTTGGGCAGCATCTGGAAATTCCCCTACATGGTCGGCGTCTACGGCGGCGGCGCGTTTGTGCTGGTGTTTCTGGCGTGCATCGCCCTGATCGGGATTCCGGTGATGATCGCCGAGACGCTTATCGGGCGACGCGCACGGCAGAGTCCGGCCAACGCGCTGCGTACGCTGGCCCTGGAAGCGGGGCATTCGTCAAAGTGGTCATGGGGCGCTTTCGCCGGCATGGTCACCGCGCTATTGATCCTTTCTTTTTATAGCGTCGTCGGTGGCTGGTCGCTCGAGTACATCATCGATGTCGGCAAGGGCGACTTCAGAGGCGTAACGCCTGACGGTGTCGGTGCCTATTTTGGCGAGATGATTGCCGATCCCTGGCGTCTGGTCGGCTGGCATACGTTATTCATGTTGCTGTCGGCAATCACCATCGCCAAGGGCGTGAACGCCGGCCTTGAGCGCAGCCTGCGTATCCTGATGCCGTTGCTGTTCGTGCTGATGGTGATTCTGTTGGGCTATAGCCTGACCACCGGGCACTTCATGGAAGGGGTGCATTTCATGTTCGACTTCACCCCCGAGAGGCTCCTTGATGGCCTGCTTCCGGCCATGGGGCATGCGTTTTTCTCGCTGAGTGTGGGCGTCGGTTCGATCATGATTTACGGCGCCTACATGACCAAAGAGGCCTCGATCAGCGCGACGGTGGTGGGCGTGGCATTGCTCGACACCTTCGTGTCGCTGCTGGCGGGCCTCGCATTGTTTCCGATTGTGTTCGCGGCGGGTCTGAACCCAAGCGAAGGGCCGGGCCTGATGTTCGTTACGCTGCCGTATGCATTTGGTAACGTCGCCTTCGGTACGGTCATGGGCGTGGTGTTCTTTATCCTCGTCGCGGTCGCGGCCTGGAGCTCGGCCATTTCCTTGCTCGAACCCATGGTCGCGTATCTGGTCGAGCGCACAAAAGTTCGCCGCGGCTGGGTGACGTTCTGGCTATCGTTCATCTGCTGGTTCGTCGGGCTCGGGACGGTTTTCTCGTTCAACATCTGGAAGCAGGCCAAATTCTTCGTGAACGAAGGCGGCGGCTTCCACCTCTATCAGTGGGGAGCGTCGTCGGGGCTGGATTTCTTCGGCGTCATCGATTTCTTCACCTCACGGATCATGCTTCCGCTGGGTGGATTGTGCTTTGTGGTATTCGCAGGTTGGGTGATGGGACGCGGTGCGGTGCGCGACGAGTTGTCGGTACGCAGCCCGGTTCTGTTCGCTTTAACGTTCTTTTTGATGCGCTATGTGGCGCCGATCGGCATTGTGGTTGTCTTTGCCGCTCAGCTTTGGAAATGACGCTGACATGACTACGCATATTCAACGTTCCGCCCTTTTGCCATATCCCGCCCAGGCGCTGTACGACCTGGTCAACGACGTGAGTCGCTACTCCGAGTTTCTGCCGTGGTGTTCCGCCGGTACCGTGCTTGAGCAGAGTGATACCTCAATGCGTGCGCGTGTCGAGATCGCAAAAGGCGGCCTGAGCCAGCACTTCGTTACTCGCAACACGCTGACGCCGGGGCAAACCATCGAGATGAATCTGGAGGAGGGGCCTTTCAGTCAGCTTCACGGCGTCTGGACCTTCAAGGCCCTGAATGAAAAGGCCTGCAAGATCAGCCTCGACCTGTCGTTCGACTACAGCGGTTCGATTGTCCGCGCGACCCTGGGGCCGCTGTTCAATCAGGCCGCCAACACCTTGGTTGATGCTTTCTGCCAGCGAGCCAAAGAGCTGCATGGCTGAGCTAACGATCCGCGTCGAGGTGGTATATGCCGCCGTCGACCGCCAGGAGTTGCTGGCGCTGGACGTGCCCGTCGGAACATCGGTACGCGCTGCGGCTATTGCATCGGGCATGGCCGAGCACTTTCCTGAGCTGGACATCGTGCAGTGCCCGTTGGGCATCTTCGGCAAGCTCGTGGGCGATTCGGAGCAACGTGAGGTGGAAGCCGGCGACAGGGTTGAGATCTATCGCCCGTTGCTGGCTGATCCGAAAGAGGTGCGCCGTCTGCGTGCTTTAAAAGCAGCGGAGGCGAGAAAGGCGCAAAAACCGATTTAATTTTCTCATCGGCTTGATTGAGAGACGTAAAAAAGCCCGGAATTTCCGGGCTTTTTTATAAGGCTGATTTCAGAAGGAAGCGGTGAATCAGCGCGGGTTTGTGTCCAGTGGTTCCTGGGAAGGAACGGGCACGGTTTCGACCTTGTCGACGTCGTTCTGAATCTGCTCAAGCAATGAGCCAGGCTTCGGTGGCTCTTCCTTCGGCGGCTGCGTCCCTTGGTTTTCGGGGGCGACAGTCGTGTCGCTGCTCTTCCCGAGAATGGCCTCGTCGCGGCTGACACCCGGCTTGAAGTCACCGGACAGGCTCGCCAGCTGGTCATTGCCATTGAAGATCAGGCTGACGCGTTCCTGCTGGCGTTCGCCACCACCAGGCTGCAGGCTGTACAGATAGTCCCAGCGTTCAGGGTGAAAGGTGTCGGTCAACAAAGGGTTGCCCATGATAAACCTTACTTGCCGACGGGTCATTCCCGGACGCAACTGGTCTATCATGTCCTGCGTGACGACATTGCCCTGTTGGATGTCGATTTTATAAACCCCGGGGAATGAACAACCGGCGAGTGCGAGCAGTCCCACGAAGGTGAAACTGGTTAGCAAGAGCTTGGTGTTTTGCATCGGTGGGCGACTTCCACTATCTTGGCTGGGACAACGTAAACCCCGATCATACCTGCATTAAGAGAAGCTGCGAAGCAGCGTCTGCGAGAAAGCTGACCATGGTTGAAAATAGCGAACTACGCAAAGCCGGACTTAAAGTGACCCTGCCGCGGGTCAAGATCCTTCAAATGCTCGATTCTGCGCAGCAGCGTCACATGAGCGCGGAGGACGTCTACAAGGCGCTGATGGAGGCCAACGAAGACGTCGGTCTGGCAACGGTTTACCGAGTTCTGACTCAGTTCGAAGCAGCCGGGTTGGTGGTTCGCCACAATTTCGACGGCGGCCACGCGGTATTCGAACTGGCTGACGGAGGCCACCACGACCACATGGTCAACGTGGAATCCGGTGAGGTCATCGAGTTCTTCGACGAAGAAATCGAAAAGCTGCAAAAAGCCATTGTGAGCAAGCACGGCTTCGAGCTGGTTGACCACAATCTGGTGCTCTACGTACGCAAGCAAAAGGTGTAAGCCTTTTGTGAAGTACGACAAAGGCGACCCTCGGGTCGCCTTTGTTGTTTCTGCAGTTTGCGATCAGGGGATCCTGCCAGATCCGCGCCGCTCGGGTTAAACCGTAAAGATGATCAAGATCTGGACGCAACCACCATCTTCTTGGCGTGTGCGAGCGACTCTTTGGTCAGATCGATACCGCCCAGCATTCGCGCCACTTCCTCTACTCGCTCGTTCTTGCTCAGCTTGGACACCGCTGTACGCGTCACGTCCGCTTCCCGGACTTTATGTACAAACAGGTGTTGATGCCCTTGAGCGGCGACTTGCGGCAAGTGCGTAACGGTCATGACCTGGCCGCGTTCGCCAAGACGACGCAGCAATTGGCCGACAATTTCAGCGGTAGGGCCGCCGATACCGACGTCCACTTCGTCAAACACCAGCGTCGGAACCCGAGATGTCTGTGCGGTGATCACTTGAATCGCCAGACTGATCCGCGAGAGTTCCCCACCCGACGCCACCTTCGCCAGCGCCTTGAGCGGCTGACCCGGGTTGGCGCTGACCAGCAGCTCAACCTGCTCCAGCCCGTTGGGTGACAGCTCTCTGTCTACGTTCTCGCGCAGCTCGATATTGAAGCGTCCGCCCGGCATACCCAGCCGCTGAATTTCATGCTCGACCTTGTGGGCCAGTTCCGGCGCAGCACGGTGACGCAGGTCGCTCAGCTCGCGCGCCTTCTCTTGATAATGCCGCGCATAGGAGCCTACCTCGTGTTCCAGTCTCTCGATTGCTTCGTCGTTGGCGTTGAGGGTTTCGATCTCGTCGAGCAACTTCTGGTGCAGCGCTGCAACTTCAGTAGGCTGCACGCGGTGTTTGCGTGCCAGCGTATAGATGGTGTCGAGGCGTTCTTCAATTTGCTGCAGGCGGGCCGGGTCCGCTTCGAAGCGATCGAGGAAACGATTGATCTCGCCGACAGCCTCTTCAACCTGAATCTGCGCACTGGAGAGCAGGTTAGTCGCTTCATTCAATGCATCTGGCGTGTTGTTCACGCTGCTGAGTCGATTAAGGCTGGCGGTCAGTGCGTTCAGCGCATTGCCGGAGTCACTTTCACTGCACAGCTCCACAACTTGCCGGCAGATGCCCAGCAGGCTTTCGGCATTGGTCAGCGTGGTGTGTTCCTGTTCCAGCCGTTCGAGCTCGTTTTCGCCGAGGCTCAGGCTTTCCAGCTCTTCAAGCTGATAGCTCAGCAACTGATGCTTGGCACGCTGCTCGTCGCCGGAGTTGGAAAGGCGCTCAAGCTCCTGGCGCGTTTGCCGCCAGCGCTGGGAGGCCAGTTGCACTTGACGTGCAAGGTCGGTGGCGCCCGCGTATTCGTCCAGCAAGCGCCGATGGGTATCGGTCTTCAGCAGCGACTGATGCTCGTGCTGGCTGTGAATATCGATCACCAGCTCGCCAAGGGCTTTCAGGTCCCCCTGGGGGCAAGGCGTCCCGTTTATATAGGCGCGTGATCGGCCTTCGGCAGTAATGACGCGGCGCAGAATGCAGGGACCGTCGGTTTCGAGGTCTCGCTCCTTCAGCCATGCGCTGGCTTCAGGGATATCCGACACGTCGAAGGTCGCCAGAATGTCTGCCTTGTCGGCACCTGGCCTTACCACGCCACTGTCGGCGCGATCGCCCAGCGTGAGGCCGAGCGCGTCGAGCATGATCGACTTGCCGGCCCCGGTTTCCCCGGTGATCACACTCATGCCGCGATCAAGTTCGAGATCGAGATGTTCAACGATGGCGTAGTTATGTATGGACAGGTGGACCAGCATCAGAGCGGCTCCCAAACAATTTGTCTGGTTATTTATACAGTGTTTTGCTTTGGGCTGACAATGCCCGGCCTTAGCTCGATTTGAAAGGTCATCGCCCATTTTTAGCATCAATACTGCTTTTCGCCATCGCGCGTGGCCACCGAACCCATGTCAGAACATTTGTAGGGTTATTCAGCCGATCCTGCACCTAAACCCTTGAACCCGAGAATTACGACCCCATATAGCCGGGCAGAGGCGTGAGTTGAGCTCACGGATGTAATTAGAAGGAGAGAATTTATGGCTGACGAACAGAACCCGGACATGCAGGCTCAGGATCAGGCTGCCGACACGGCGACTTCTCAAGATGATCTGGCAACGCGTGTGCAAGTGCTTGAAGAGCAGCTGAAAGCGGCGCAGGACCAGTCTCTGCGTGTGGCTGCGGATCTGCAGAACGTCCGCCGCCGTGCCGAGCAAGACGTCGAGAAGGCGCACAAATTTGCGCTTGAGAAGTTTGCCAGCGATCTGCTGCCGATCGTTGACAGCCTTGAGCGTGGTCTGGACTTGTCCAACTCGGATGACGAGAGCATACGGCCGATGCGTGAAGGCATCGAACTGACGCTGAAAATGTTCTACGACACGCTCAAGCGCTACAACCTTGAAGCCATTGACCCTCATGGCCAGCCGTTCAACGCCGAGCACCATCAGGCGATGGCGATGCAGGAAAGCGCTGACGTGGAGCCGAATAGCGTACTCAAGGTGTTCCAGAAGGGATATCAGCTCAATGGCCGCTTGCTGCGCCCGGCCATGGTCGTGGTCAGCAAGGCGCCATCGCCTGTTTCGCCGTCTATTGACGAGCAGGCTTGAAATTAGCTGAGCGGCCCCCATTTACAGGCCAAGCGTTTAAGAATTACCGCAATTTGTAAATGCAGTTGCGGCAACCAAATTTAAGTTTCGGGAGAGTCAAAAATGGGCAAGATTATCGGTATCGACCTGGGGACCACCAACTCCTGCGTCTCGGTTCTGGAAAACGGTAAAGCCAAGGTGATCGAGAACGCCGAAGGCGCTCGTACCACCCCGTCGATCATCGCGTATGCCAACGATGGCGAGATCCTTGTAGGTCAATCGGCCAAGCGTCAGGCAGTGACCAACCCGCACAACACCCTGTACGCGGTTAAGCGTCTGATCGGCCGTAAGTTCGACGAAGAAGTCGTGCAGAAAGACATCAAGATGGTGCCTTACAAAATCGCCAAGGCTGACAACGGCGATGCATGGGTTGAAGTCAACGACAAGAAAATGTCCCCTCCTCAGATTTCGGCTGAAATCCTGAAGAAGATGAAGAAAACCGCCGAAGACTATCTCGGCGAGGCTGTTACAGAGGCGGTCATCACCGTTCCGGCTTACTTCAACGACAGCCAGCGTCAAGCCACCAAAGACGCCGGTCGTATTGCCGGTCTGGATGTGAAGCGCATCATCAACGAACCAACCGCAGCTGCGCTGGCTTACGGTATGGACAAAGCGAAGGGCGATCACACCGTCATCGTTTATGACCTGGGTGGCGGTACTTTCGACGTTTCGGTCATCGAAATCGCTGAAGTCGATGGCGAGCACCAGTTCGAAGTGTTGGCCACCAACGGCGACACCTTCCTGGGTGGTGAAGACTTCGACATCCGCCTGATCGATTACCTGGTTGACGAATTCAAGAAAGAATCCGGCATGAACCTGAAAGGTGATCCGCTGGCGATGCAGCGTCTGAAAGAGGCTGCCGAGAAAGCAAAGATCGAGCTGTCTTCGAGCAATTCGACCGACGTGAACCTGCCTTACATCACTGCAGATGCCACCGGTCCTAAGCACTTGAACGTGAAGATCTCGCGCGCCAAGCTGGAATCGCTGGTTGAAGACCTGGTTCAGCGCACCATTGAGCCTTGCCGCATTGCGCTGAAAGACTCCGGTATCGACATCGGCGCGATCAACGACGTGATCCTGGTCGGCGGTCAGACCCGCATGCCGCTGGTTCAGCAGAAGGTCACCGAGTTCTTCGGTAAAGAAGCGCGTAAAGACGTCAATCCTGACGAAGCCGTTGCCATGGGTGCAGCCATCCAGGGTGCAGTACTGGCCGGCGACGTGAAAGACGTTCTGCTGCTGGACGTCAGCCCGCTGACGCTGGGTATCGAAACCATGGGTGGCGTGATGACTGCGCTGATCGAGAAAAACACCACGATTCCTACCAAGAAATCGCAGGTGTTCTCGACTGCCGACGACAACCAGGGCGCAGTGACCATTCACGTGCTGCAGGGCGAGCGTAAGCAAGCGGCTCAGAACAAGTCCCTGGGCAAGTTCGACCTGGCCGAGATTCCACCAGCACCACGCGGCGTGCCTCAGATCGAAGTGACCTTCGACATCGACGCCAACGGCATTCTGCATGTCGGCGCGAAAGACAAGGCGACTGGCAAGACTCAGTCGATCGTGATCAAAGCCAACTCCGGTCTGTCGGACGAAGAAATCCAGCAGATGATTCGCGACGCTGAAGCGAACTCGGACGAAGACCGCAAGTTTGAAGAGCTGGCCTCTGCCCGCAACCAGGGCGATGCGCTGGTTCACTCGACTCGCAAAATGATCTCCGACGCTGGCGACAAAGTCACCGCGGAAGAAAAGACCGCTATCGAAGCTGCACTGGTTGCCCTTGAAGCCGCCGTTAAAGGCGACGACAAGGCTGCCATCGACGCCAAGATCGAAGAGCTGTCGAAGGTCTCCGCGCCGGTTGCTCAGAAGATGTACGCCGAGCAGGCCGAAAAACCTGAAGGCGGTGCTCAGGCCGCTCAGGAAGAAAGCAAGCCTGCAGACGACGTCGTTGACGCCGAGTTCGAAGAAGTAAAAGACCACAAGTAAGCGCAGGCTCACTTGATCGCCGGTTGACCGCTTTCTGGTGGTCGCTGGTAGGATGTCGCCGCGCGGGAGCTTGCTCCCGCGTTGGCGTGTCTGGAACACCCAAAATTTTCAAGCGCGCGATCCCGTATCGCGGGCTTTGTGGCAAAGCCGGATGCTCCTGCACTCCGGCTTGTTCAGCCGCTTTCCTCGGTCGATCAAAGGCCGTTGAACCAAGACCAGGATCGTTGAATTGACGTGAGTTGGGTCCGGGCCTGAAAGGGGCTCAACGAGTTCGGCAGACTCAGGAGGGTCATGCCGGACGTCCTCAAGAGTGCGGAAAATTTATGTCAAAGCGTGATTATTACGAAGTACTGGGCGTGGAGCGTGGCTCCAGCGAAGCGGACCTGAAAAAGGCGTATCGCCGTCTCGCCATGAAATATCACCCTGACCGCAACCCGGGTGACAAGGCTTCGGAAGACGCCTTCAAAGAAGCCAACGAAGCGTACGAAGTGCTTTCCGATGCCAGCAAGCGCGCGGCCTACGACCAATACGGCCATGCCGGTGTCGATCAGGGCATGGGCGGCGGCGGTTTCGGCGGCGGTGGCGCCAACTTCTCCGACATCTTCGGTGATGTTTTCAGCGACTTCTTCGGCGGCGGTCGCGCCGGCGGCGGTGGTCGCGGTGGTGCCCAGCGTGGCAGCGACCTTCGCTATACCCTCGAATTGAATCTTGAAGAAGCAGTGCGTGGCACGACTGTCAGCATCCGTGTACCGACACTGGTCAACTGCAAGCCTTGCGATGGCAGCGGCGCTAAAAAGGGCTCGTCCCCGGTGACCTGCCCGACATGCGGCGGCATCGGCCAGGTGCGCATGCAGCAGGGTTTCTTCTCTGTTCAGCAGACCTGCCCGCGTTGCCACGGCAACGGCAAGATCATTTCCGACCCTTGTGACTCCTGCCATGGCGAAGGCCGTGTCGAAGAGTCCAAGACGCTGTCGGTCAAGGTGCCGCCAGGTGTCGATACCGGCGACCGTATTCGTCTGTCAGGCGAAGGCGAGGCAGGGACGCAAGGTGGTCCAACGGGCGACCTGTACGTTGTCATCAATGTACGCGAACACGCGATTTTCCAGCGCGACGGCAAGCATCTGTATTGCGAAGTGCCGATCAGCTTCACCGACGCTGCACTGGGCGGCGAGCTGGAAGTGCCGACGCTGGACGGTCGCGTCAAGCTGAAGATCCCGGAAGGCACGCAAACCGGTAAGCAGTTCCGTCTGCGCGGCAAGGGCGTAGCCCCTGTGCGTGGTGGCGGCGCCGGCGACCTGATGTGCCGTGTGGCCGTTGAGACTCCGGTGAACCTGGGGCGTCGCCAGCGCGAGCTGCTCGAAGAGTTCCGTGCCACCCTTGAAGGCGACAGTTCTCATTCGCCCAAGGCCAGCGGCTGGTTCGAAGGCGTGAAGCGCTTCTTCGGCGATCTCTAAGGGGCAGGGCATGCGACGCATTGCTGTGATGGGCGCCGCCGGGCGCATGGGCAAGAACCTGATCGAGGCGGTGCAGGACCGTGCGCCGCTCACCGGACTGACAGCGGCAATCGTTCGTCCCGGCAGCACGATGATTGGTGCCGACGCCGGCGAACTCGCATCGCTGGGGCGCATCGGTGTTCAGTTGACCGGTAATCTGGAGCAGGTTGCCGACGAGTTCGACGTCTTGATCGACTTCACATTGCCGGACGTCATGCTGAAAAACCTGGCGTTCTGCCGTAAGGCGGGCAAGGCGATGGTCATTGGTACTACCGGCTTGAGCGTCGAACAAAAGCATCTGCTGGTGGAAGCGAGTCGGGAAATTCCCGTGGTTTTCGCGTCCAACTTCAGTGTGGGTGTGAACCTGTCGTTCAAGCTGCTGGATCTGGCGGCGCGAGTGATGGGTGAAGATTCGGACATCGAGATCATCGAAGCTCATCACCGCAACAAGGTCGACGCGCCGTCGGGTACGGCGGTCAGCATGGGTGAGGTGGTTGCCAATGCCCTTGGGCGTGACTTGAGCAAGGTTGCCGTCTACGGTCGTGAGGGGTACACCGGTGTTCGTGAGCGCGAGACGATCGGCTTCGCCACGGTCCGCGGCGGTGACGTCGTAGGTGATCACACTGTGCTGTTCGCCGCCGAGGGTGAGCGTCTGGAGATTACGCACAAGGCGTCCAGTCGCATGACCTTCGCCAAGGGCGCAGTGCGTGCCGCGCTGTGGCTAGATGGCAAGGCGCCGGGTCTTTACGACATGCAGGATGTACTTGATCTGCGCTGAGTCTTTCGGCGTCCGAGATGTGACAAGCGACAATGCGGGCAGGAGAAGGGCTTTACCTGTATCCTGCCCGCAGTTATTAGCCGTTACGCACCCGCTACGCGACGTCCGTCGCACTCCCCAGCCCTCAGGGCAATTTTAGCGGTGGATTAAAAAGACCTCTTTCTGTAAGCTACAGCTTTAGTGTGTCCACTAAAAGCGCGCAGATAATTCTACGAAAAAAGCGGGGTGACGTGTCTATACGTCATTCCGCTTTTTTACAACCTGCGATCGCCCTTTCAGGCTTTATTACGGGAGGTCTTCTTGACTAAGCCAGCCATACTCGCCCTTGCTGATGGCAGCATTTTTCGCGGCGAAGCCATTGGTGCCGACGGTCAAACCGTTGGTGAAGTGGTGTTTAACACCGCAATGACCGGCTATCAGGAAATTCTTACCGATCCTTCCTATGCCCAGCAAATCGTCACCCTGACTTACCCGCACATCGGCAACACCGGCACAACGCCGGAAGATGCCGAGTCTGACCGCGTCTGGTCGGCGGGCCTGGTGATTCGCGACCTGCCGCTGGTTGCCAGCAACTGGCGCAACAAGATGCCACTGGCCGAGTATCTGAAGGCCAGTAAAACCGTTGCGATCGCGGGCATCGATACCCGCCGCCTGACGCGCATTCTTCGCGAGAAGGGCGCTCAGAACGGCTGCATCATGGCCGGCGACAACATCTCCGAAGAAGCCGCTATTGCAGCAGCGCGAGCATTCCCTGGCTTGAAGGGCATGGACCTCGCCAAGGAAGTCAGCACCAAAGAGACCTACGAATGGCGCTCCACGGTCTGGAACCTGCAGTCCGACAGCAGTCCCGAAGTCGCCGCAGCGGACTTGAAGTACCACGTGGTTGCCTGGGACTACGGCGTCAAACTGAACATCCTGCGCATGCTGGTCGAGCGCGGTTGCCGTGTGACGGTCGTACCTGCGCAAACCCCTGCCAGTGAAGTGCTGGCGCTCAAGCCTGACGGCATCTTCCTGTCCAACGGCCCTGGCGATCCGGAACCGTGCGACTACGCCATTCAAGCGATCAAGGATGTGCTGGAGACCGACATTCCGGTGTTCGGTATCTGCCTGGGCCACCAGCTGCTGGCGCTCGCTTCCGGCGCTCGGACCATCAAGATGGATCTGGGCCACCATGGCGCCAACCACCCGGTCCAGGACCTGGACACCGGCGTGGTCATGATCACCAGCCAGAACCACGGTTTTGCGGTGGACGAAGCGACCTTGCCAAGTAACGTTCGCGCGATTCACAAGTCGCTGTTCGATGGCAGCCTGCAGGGCATCGAGCGCACCGACAAAGACGCGTTCAGCTTCCAGGGTCACCCTGAAGCGAGCCCGGGCCCGACTGACGTCGCGCCGCTGTTCGATCGCTTCATCACAGCCATGGACAAGCGCCGCTAAGGCTGCCTTGCGACTGTAGCGAGCAGGTGACCGCGGCGGGCCGGATCAGATCCGACAGCCCGCCCGGCACCTGAGATGTTCAAGACGGCTTGCCGACTGACACAGGATTCGAGTGACAACCCATGCCAAAACGTACAGACATTAAAAGCATCCTGATTCTTGGTGCTGGCCCGATCGTGATCGGCCAGGCCTGCGAATTCGACTACTCCGGCGCCCAGGCCTGCAAGGCCCTGCGCGAAGAGGGTTACCGCGTCATTCTGGTCAACTCGAACCCGGCTACCATCATGACCGACCCGGCCATGGCGGACGCGACCTACATCGAGCCGATCAAATGGGCGACCGTCGCCAAGATCATCGAAAAAGAACGCCCCGATGCGCTGCTGCCAACCATGGGCGGCCAGACCGCACTGAACTGCGCGCTGGACCTGGAGCGCGAAGGCGTTCTCGAGAAGTTCGGCGTTGAAATGATCGGCGCCAATGCCGACACCATCGACAAGGCTGAAGACCGCTCGCGTTTCGACAAGGCCATGAAGTCCATCGGCCTGGCGTGCCCGCGTTCCGGTATCGCCCACAGCATGGAAGAGGCCAATGCGGTCCTCGAAAAGCTGGGCTTCCCCTGCATCATTCGTCCGTCCTTCACCATGGGCGGCACCGGTGGTGGCATCGCGTACAACCGTGAAGAGTTCGAAGAAATCTGCGCCCGCGGTCTCGACCTGTCGCCGACCAAAGAGTTGCTGATCGACGAGTCGCTGATCGGTTGGAAAGAATACGAAATGGAAGTTGTCCGCGATAAAAAGGACAACTGCATCATCGTCTGCTCCATCGAAAACTTCGACCCGATGGGCGTCCACACCGGCGACTCCATCACGGTCGCGCCGGCGCAGACCCTGACCGACAAGGAATACCAGATTCTGCGTAATGCCTCGCTGGCGGTCCTGCGCGAGATCGGCGTCGAAACAGGCGGCTCGAACGTTCAGTTCGGTATCTGCCCGGACACTGGCCGCATGGTCGTGATCGAGATGAACCCACGTGTCTCTCGTTCTTCTGCGCTGGCCTCCAAGGCTACCGGCTTCCCGATCGCGCGAGTGGCAGCCAAGCTGGCTGTCGGCTACACGCTGGACGAGTTGCAGAACGAAATCACCGGCGGCAAGACCCCGGCGTCGTTCGAGCCATCGATCGACTACGTTGTCACCAAGCTGCCACGGTTTGCGTTCGAGAAGTTTGCCAAGGCCGATGCGCGTCTGACCACACAAATGAAGTCGGTCGGCGAAGTCATGGCCATCGGCCGTACCTTCCAGGAATCCTTGCAGAAAGCACTGCGCGGCCTTGAAGTGGGTGTCAGCGGTCTCGATCCGAAGCTGGACCTGAGCAATCCGGAAAGCATGAGCATTCTCAAGCGCGAACTGACGGTTCCGGGTGCCGAGCGCATCTGGTACGTCGCCGACGCTTTCCGTGCCGGCATGACAGTTGAACAAATTTTCGGCATGAACATGATCGACCCTTGGTTCCTGGTGCAGATCGAAGATCTGATCAAGGACGAAGAGAAGGTCAAGACCCTCGGTCTTTCGGCAATTGATCGCGACCTGATGTATCGCCTCAAGCGCAAGGGCTTCTCCGATGCACGCCTGGCCAAGCTGGTCGGTGTGACCGAGAAAAACCTGCGCACGCACCGTCACAAGCTGGACGTGCTGCCGGTCTACAAGCGCGTCGACACCTGCGCTGCCGAGTTCGCGACCGACACCGCGTACATGTACTCCACGTACGAGGAAGAGTGCGAAGCCAATCCGACGAATCGCGACAAGATCATGATTCTGGGTGGCGGCCCGAACCGCATTGGCCAGGGCATCGAGTTCGACTACTGCTGCGTCCACGCTGCACTGGCGCTGCGTGAAGACGGGTACGAGACCATCATGGTCAACTGCAACCCGGAAACCGTATCGACCGACTACGACACCTCCGACCGTCTGTACTTCGAGCCGGTGACCCTGGAAGACGTGCTGGAAATCGTCCGCGTCGAGAAGCCGAAAGGCGTGATCGTTCAGTACGGCGGCCAGACGCCTCTGAAACTGGCGCGCGCACTGGAAGCGGCAGGCGTGCCGATCATCGGCACCAGCCCGGACGCCATTGACCGTGCAGAAGACCGCGAGCGCTTCCAGCAAATGGTCGAGCGACTGAACCTGCGTCAGCCGCCAAACGCTACCGTGCGCAGCGAAGACGAAGCCATTCGGGCCGCGGCGAAGATCGGCTACCCGCTGGTGGTTCGTCCGTCCTACGTACTGGGCGGCCGTGCGATGGAGATCGTCTACGAAGAAGACGAACTCAAGCGCTACCTGCGTGAAGCGGTTCAAGTGTCCAACGACAGCCCGGTGCTGCTGGACCACTTCCTCAACTGCGCCATCGAGATGGACGTTGATGCGGTTTGCGACGGTACCGACGTGGTAATCGGCGCGATCATGCAGCACATCGAACAGGCCGGCGTTCACTCGGGTGACTCGGCATGCTCGCTGCCACCGTATTCGCTGCCTGCCCACATCCAGGACGAAATGCGTGAGCAGGTCAAGAAAATGGCCCTCGAGCTCGGCGTTGTCGGTTTGATGAACGTGCAGTTGGCATTGCAGGGTGAAGACATCTACGTCATCGAAGTGAACCCGCGCGCCTCGCGTACGGTACCGTTCGTTTCGAAGTGCATCGGTGTCTCGCTGGCGATGATTGCGGCTCGCGTCATGGCCGGCAAAACCCTGAAAGAACTCGGCTTCACCAAAGAGATCATCCCGAACTTCTTCAGCGTGAAAGAAGCGGTGTTCCCATTTGCCAAATTCCCGGGTGTAGACCCGATCCTCGGCCCAGAGATGAAGTCGACGGGCGAAGTCATGGGGGTTGGCGACACCTTCGGCGAAGCTTTCGCGAAAGCCCAGATGGGCGCCAGCGAAGTGCTGCCAACTGGCGGCACGGCGTTCATCAGCGTGCGTGATGACGACAAGCCCCTGGTGGCAGGTGTTGCACGCAGCTTGATCGAGTTGGGCTTCGACATCGTTGCAACCGCCGGCACGGCACGTCTGATCGAAGAGGCTGGTCTGAAAGTTCGCCGCGTCAACAAGGTGACCGAGGGCCGTCCACATGTGGTCGACATGATCAAGAATGACGAAGTCACGCTGATCATCAACACCACTGAAGGTCGTCAGTCGATCGCCGACTCCTACTCTATTCGCCGCAATGCCCTGCAGCACAAGATTTACTGCACCACGACCATTGCCGCGGGCGAGGCCATCTGTGAAGCGCTGAAGTTCGGCCCTGAAAAAACCGTGCGCCGCTTGCAGGATCTACACGCAGGACTCAAAGCATGATCAAGTACCCAATGACCGTTCAGGGCGCTCGCGCCCTGGAAGAAGAACACGCACACCTGACCAAGGTCGTTCGTCCCAAACTCAGCCAGGACATCGGGACTGCGCGTGAGCTGGGCGATCTCAAGGAAAACGCCGAATACCATGCCGCCCGCGAACAGCAGGGCATGGTCGAAGCGCGTATTCGCGACATCGAAGGCCGAATCCAGAATCAGGTGATCATCGACGTCACTACGATCCCTCACACCGGCAAAGTGATCTTCGGCACCACTGTCGAAATCGCGAACGTTGAGACGGACGAGCGCGTCACCTACCACATCGTGGGTGAGGACGAAGCTGACTTCAAATTGGGCAAGATCTCGGTGGGTTCGCCGCTTGCTCGCGCGTTGATTGGCAAGGAAGAAGGCGATGTCGTCGCTGTGAAAACACCGAGCGGTGTGATCGAGTACGAAATCGTGGAAGTGCGTCACGTTTGATGATCGACACCCGCTTTGCGCGGGTGGTGATTCAGCCAGCGGGTTCGAAGGTCATTGACTGACCTTTCGAACCGGCGGTCGCATGTCCGGTCTGACCGAGTCTGCGCTCATCTTTCCGGGTGAGCGCCGAGTCGGAAGGTCAGCGCTTATTCACCCTGACCCGACAGGATCAGTTGAAGCGGTGGACGTTGGAAAGCTGCTTGTTTACCTTAGGGTTCTTGCGGTAAATCAGCGCCATTTTGCCGATCACCTGCACCAGATCGGCCTTACCGACTTTGCACAGTTCAGCGATGGCTGCCAGGCGGCTCTCGCGGTCGAGGATGTTGAGTTTGATCTTGATCAACTCGTGATCGCCCAACGCGCGCTCCAGTTCGGCCAACACACCTTCAGTCAGACCATTGTCCGCCACCATCAACACCGGTTTCAGATGGTGACCAATGGATTTGTATTGTTTCTTCTGCTCTTGAGTGAGCGGCATAATCTGACCTCTGCGTCTGATCTTGTAAAAAGCGGCGGCCAGTTTACCCGAGCGAGTCCGGGACCGCCCGGTTAATCGCGACTCGTCCTAATTTTTTGAGGTGCTCCGTGGCACGTTCCAAAACCAGCCATAACTGGCTTAAAGAACACTTCGACGACAAGTACGTCAAAATGGCGCAGCGGGACGGTTACCGTTCCCGCGCCAGTTACAAGCTTCTCGAGATTCAGGAGAAGGACAAGATCATCCGTCCTGGCATGACGGTGATCGACCTGGGTGCAGCGCCAGGTGGCTGGTCGCAGGTGACCAGTCGTCTGATTGGTGGTCAGGGCCGTTTGATTGCATCGGACATCCTGGAAATGGACAGCATCCCCGACGTGACCTTCATCCAGGGGGATTTCACCCAGGACGAAGTGCTCGCTCAGATCCTCGAAGCTGTTGGTAATACGCAGGTCGACCTTGTGATTTCCGATATGGCCCCCAATATGAGTGGATTGAGCGCCGTGGACATGCCGCGCGCAATGTTCCTTTGTGAGCTGGCGCTGGATCTGGCCGGCCGCGTGCTGCGTCCTGGTGGCGATTTCCTGATCAAGGTCTTCCAGGGTGAGGGCTTTGATGTGTACCACAAGGACATCCGCAAGCTGTTCGACAAGGTGCAGATGCGCAAGCCGTTGTCGTCACGAGACCGTTCCAGGGAGCAGTATTTGTTGGGTCGCGGGTTTCGCGGCATAGAGGGATCGGCGAGCGATGAGCGCCTTTGATCAAGCGATAGCTTTTTTCAAATAGCTTAATCAAGGGAGCGTAACCAACATCGCGTAGTCAAAGTTTCACAAAGGGTTACAGACGCCGCCTGCCACGCCTGTAGGATCTGTAGTACGTTAGGCCGGTAAATATCATGCGAGGCACGCTCCAGCGTGGAGCTTGCTTCAGAGGGTAGCTAATTGAACGATATGGCAAAGAATTTGATCCTGTGGTTGATCATCGCGGCGGTTCTCGTGACCGTGATGAACAACTTCTCCAGTCCTAACGAGCCGCAGACCCTCAACTATTCCGAATTCATCCAGCAGGTGAAGGACGGCAAGGTCGAGAAAGTTGCCGTTGACGGATACGTCATTACCGGCAAGCGCAGCGATGGCGACTCTTTCAAGACCATCCGACCGGCTATCCAGGATAACGGCCTTATTGGCGATCTCGTTGATAACAACGTCGTTATCGAAGGCAAGCAACCTGAGCAGCAAAGCATCTGGACTCAGCTTCTGGTCGCCAGCTTCCCCATCCTCGTGATCATTGCCGTTTTCATGTTCTTCATGCGCCAGATGCAAGGTGGCGCAGGCGGCAAGGGCGGCCCGATGAGCTTTGGTAAAAGCAAAGCACGTCTGCTGTCTGAAGATCAGGTGAAAACAACACTGGCTGACGTTGCCGGTTGCGACGAAGCTAAAGAGGAAGTCGGCGAGCTCGTCGAGTTCCTCCGCGATCCGGGCAAGTTCCAGCGGCTGGGTGGTCGTATTCCTCGCGGCGTGCTGATGGTAGGCCCTCCGGGTACCGGTAAAACCTTGTTGGCGAAGGCCATCGCGGGTGAAGCCAAGGTGCCGTTCTTCACGATTTCCGGTTCCGACTTCGTTGAAATGTTCGTCGGTGTTGGTG
Organism: Pseudomonas sp. GW821-FHT02H06; assembly: GCF_059421525.1. Lineage (NCBI taxonomy): Bacteria > Pseudomonadati > Pseudomonadota > Gammaproteobacteria > Pseudomonadales > Pseudomonadaceae > Pseudomonas > Pseudomonas sp. GW821-FHT02H06. Next base: position 176,507 of record NZ_JBWKVD010000009.1, on the reverse strand, counting down.
CAAGCCGTGTCCGTGACATGTTTGAGCAGGCCAAGAAGCATGCGCCTTGCATCATCTTCATCGACGAGATCGATGCTGTAGGTCGCCACCGTGGCGCCGGCATGGGCGGCGGTCACGATGAGCGTGAGCAGACGCTCAACCAGTTGCTGGTTGAGATGGACGGCTTTGAAATGAACGACGGCATCATCGTCATTGCCGCTACTAACCGTCCAGACGTCCTTGACCCTGCGCTGCTGCGTCCGGGCCGTTTCGACCGTCAGGTGGTCGTGGGCTTGCCCGACATCCGCGGTCGTGAACAGATTCTCAAAGTACACATGCGCAAAGTGCCAATGGGTGACGACGTTCAGCCAGGCGTGATTGCGCGTGGTACTCCGGGTTTCTCTGGTGCTGATCTTGCAAACCTGGTCAACGAGGCGTCGCTGTTCGCGGCTCGCACCGGTAAGCGCATCGTCGAGATGAAAGAATTCGAATTGGCGAAAGACAAAATCATGATGGGCGCCGAGCGCAAATCGATGGTCATGTCCGACAAAGAGAAGCGCAACACCGCTTATCACGAAGCCGGTCATGCGATTGTTGGTCGCGTCGTACCTGAGCATGATCCGGTCTACAAAGTGTCAATCATCCCGCGCGGTCGTGCGTTGGGTGTCACCATGTTCCTTCCCGAGGAAGATCGCTACAGCCTTTCCAAGCGTGCATTGATCAGTCAGATCTGCTCGCTGTACGGCGGTCGAATTGCGGAAGAAATGACGTTGGGCTTCGATGGCGTGACCACCGGCGCTTCTAACGACATCATGCGGGCCAGCCAGATCGCTCGAAACATGGTCACCAAGTGGGGCCTGTCCGAGAAGCTGGGTCCGTTGATGTATTCGGACGAAGACGAAGGCGGGTACCTCGGTCGTGGCGGTGGCGGTCAAAGCTCCAGCCTGTCGGGTGACACGGCACGTCTCATCGACTCTGAAGTGCGCAGCATCATCGATCAGTGCTACGGCACGGCCAGACAGATCCTCACGGATAATCGTGACAAGCTGGAAGCGATGGCCGACGCGCTGATGAAGTACGAAACCATCGACGCCGAGCAAATCGATGACATCATGGCAGGCCGCACACCCCGCGAGCCTCGCGATTGGGAAGGCGGTTCCGGAGATTCCGGCACCCCGATCGCACCTGTAGGTCCGCGTCCGGAATCGCCAATTGGCGGCCCAGCTGCTGAACACTAAGGTCTGACATGACTTCTGCGCTTCACCCGACCCGGTTGCCTTGCGGCAACCGGGTTCTTGATTTATCCCGCACGCACGTGATGGGGATCCTCAATATCACCCCCGATTCGTTCTCGGACGGCGGCCGTTTCGCGCAGCGCGACCTGGCGCTGCGTCATGCCGAAGCGATGATGCTGGCGGGTGCGACCTTGATCGATGTAGGGGGCGAGTCAACGCGTCCCGGTGCACGATCTGTTTCTCCTGTCGAAGAGCTGGAGCGTGTGGCGCCTGTCGTCGAGGCGATCAGCGCCGAGCTGGACGTGATCATTTCGGTAGATACCTCCACGCCGGCCGTCATTCGTGAGACTGCGCGCCTGGGGGCAGGGCTCATTAACGATGTTCGCTCGCTGCGTCGTGACGGTGCACTGGACGCCGCTGTGGCGACGGGTTTGCCGGTCTGCCTCATGCACATGCGCGGCGAGCCTACGGACATGCAGAATGATCCCCACTACACTGACTTGATCGGTGAGGTCAGTGCCTTCTTGCGCGAGCGCCTTGAGCAATGCGTCGCGGCGGGAATTCCGCCCGAAATGATCATCCTCGATCCAGGATTCGGCTTTGCCAAGACCCTCGAGCACAACCTGAGCCTGTTCAAGCACATGGAAGCACTTCATGCGCTGGGCCGTCCGCTGCTGGTAGGTGTCTCTCGCAAGAGCATGATTGGCAAGGTGCTCGACAAGCCTGTTGATCAGCGTCTGCATGGCGCCCTCGCGCTTGCCGCCATGGCCATGGTCAAAGGCGCAAAAATTCTACGTGTGCACGACGTCTCTGAGACGGTTGACGTCGTGCGTATGATTGCTGCTGTTGAATCAGCAAAATAAGAAATCTGGAGCACCCATGACCACTAAAAAATACTTCGGTACCGACGGTATCCGCGGACGTGTAGGCCAATTCCCTATCACCCCTGATTTTATGCTGAAGTTGGGATGGGCAGCAGGGATGGCGTTCCGGAAAATGGGCGCGTGCCGAATCCTGGTTGGCAAGGACACTCGCATTTCGGGCTACATGTTCGAGTCGGCGCTTGAAGCCGGGTTATCCGCTGCGGGTGCGGATGTGATGCTGCTCGGCCCGATGCCGACACCTGCGATTGCCTACCTCACGCGTACGTTTCATGCCGAGGCGGGCATCGTGATCAGCGCGTCGCACAATCCGCACTACGATAACGGCATCAAGTTTTTCTCCGGGCAGGGCACCAAGCTGCCCGATGAAATCGAACTGATGATCGAGGAACTGCTCGATTCACCGATGACCGTCGAGGAGTCCGAAAAGCTTGGCAAGGTGTCGCGAATCAATGACGCCGCGGGCCGTTACATCGAATTCTGTAAGAGCAGTGTTCCGACCAGTACTGATTTTGACGGGTTGAAGCTCGTTGTCGATTGCGCCCATGGCGCCACGTACAAAGTGGCGCCAAACGTGTTCCGTGAGCTTGGCGCCGAGGTGACCGTGCTGTCGGCGGCCCCCAACGGGCTCAACATCAATGACAACTGCGGCTCCACCCACATGGGAGCGCTGCAGGCCGCCGTTGTCGAGCATGGCGCTGACCTGGGCATCGGTTTCGATGGCGACGGCGACCGTGTGCTGATGGTCGACCACACTGGCGCAATCGTCGATGGTGATGAACTGCTTTACATCATTGCGCGAGACCTTCAAGAGCGCGGTCAGTTGCAGGGAGGTGTCGTTGGCACCCTGATGAGCAATCTCGGGCTGGAGCTGGCACTTGCGGATCTAAACATCCCGTTCGTGCGCGCCAACGTCGGCGACCGTTATGTCATCGCGGAGCTGCTGGAGCGTGACTGGCAAGTGGGCGGCGAGAACTCGGGCCATGTCGTGTGCTTCCGTCACACCACAACCGGGGATGCGATCATCGCCGCCCTGCAGGTGCTGCTGTCGATGAAGCGTACAGGCATGAGCCTCGCACAATCGCGTTCAGGTTTGAAGAAATGCCCTCAGGTATTGGTCAATGTGCGCTTCGAGGGTGGAGGCGTTGATCCGGTCAAACATCCCGCCGTTATTGAAGCGTGTGATCGCGTGACCGCCGCCATGGGCGGGCGCGGACGTGTGCTTCTGCGCAAGTCCGGTACCGAGCCGCTTGTGCGGGTAATGGTCGAGGGCGAGGACGAAATCCTGGTCCGCGGGTATGCCGATGAACTGGCAACACTGGTTGCTGAAGTTTGCGCCTGATTTCGGCTTGCCAGTGTTGAAACTGTTGGGTAACATCTGCGCCCACTTTGACCGACGAGGTACAGCATGCGTCGCCCTATGGTAGCTGGTAACTGGAAGATGCACGGTACCCGCGCCAGCGTCGCTGAGCTGATCGAGGGTCTTGCAAATCTCGCCCTTCCGGGTGGCGTTGATGTGGCGGTCTTCCCGCCTAGCCTGCACGTGAGTCTTGTGGTTGATTGCCTGGAAGGGCAGTCGATCTCTGTCGGTGCGCAGAATTGCGCTCATCAGGCAGGCCAGGGTGCGTTGACTGGAGAGGTGTCGTCGACTCAGTTGGCGGATGCAGGTTGCAAGTTTGTGCTTGTCGGGCACTCTGAGCGTCGCCAGATAATGGGCGAGAGCAATGAGGTGCTTAATCGCAAGTTCGAGGCCGTCCAGGCGGCAGGTCTGACGCCGATACTGTGTATCGGTGAGACGCTCGAGGAGCGAGAAGCCGGCAAGACCCTTGAGGTTGTCGGGCAGCAGCTTGGCAGCATCATCGAAGAACTTGGCGTCGGGGCTTTCGTTAATGCGGTAATTGCCTATGAGCCAGTCTGGGCCATTGGCACCGGATTGACTGCCTCGCCGGAACAGGCGCAGGAAGTGCACGCAGCGATTCGTGCGCAGTTGATGGAAGAGAATTCTGAAGTCGCACAAGGTGTGCGTCTTCTATATGGCGGCAGCGTGAAGGCGGCCAATGCGGTCGAACTGTTCGGCATGCCGGATATCGATGGAGGCCTCATTGGTGGCGCCTCCCTGAATGCAGATGAGTTCGGTGCGATCATTCGCGCCGCGGGAAACTGAAAAAATGCTGGAAACAGTCGTAGTCGTTCTTCATCTGCTGGGTGCTCTGGGCGTTGTTGCTCTGGTTTTGCTGCAGCAGGGTAAAGGTGCCGACGCTGGCGCATCATTTGGAGCAGGTGCATCAAATACTGTGTTCGGTGGGCAAGGTTCCTCTACCTTTCTCAGTAAACTTACTGCTATACTTGCCGCCTGTTTCTTCATGACTAGCTTAGGGTTAGGTTACTTTGCTAAAGAGAAAGCTCACCAGCTGACTCAAGTAGGTTTGCCAAATCCAGCGGTACTGGAAGTGAAGCAAAAGCCGGCAGCAGATGATGTTCCGGTTCTGGAAGGGCAACAGAAACCAGCTGCAGTACCTGCTGATGTTCCTGCCACTCCAGAGCAGAAGTAACACCGGATTCGCAGCTGTTTTTGGGGCTGCAAAAGAGTTGTAATGCCGAGGTGGTGGAATTGGTAGACACGCAACCTTGAGGTGGTTGTGCCCATAGGGTGTAGGGGTTCGAGTCCCCTTCTCGGTACCAATTAACAAGAAAGCCCGCAGTAGCGGGCTTTCTTGTAGGTGGATGTGTCGGATTGACCCAAATTTGGATCGGTCGTATACTTCCGCCCCAGCTTTGTCGCGGGGTGGAGCAGTCTGGTAGCTCGTCGGGCTCATAACCCGAAGGTCGTTGGTTCAAATCCAGCCCCCGCAACCAGTTTTAGCGGAGCCCCTTTTCAGGGGCTTTTTGTTAGCTGGACACTTTATGACGCCGCTTTTCGCAGGCGTTTTCATGATTGGGCTTCTGCCCATTTTTTATTTGCAGCATGCACGAGGGGGTTCAGGTGTCGAGCAAGCTAGAAGAGTTGCAGGCCTTGTTGGCCCCGGTGGTCGTGGCCCTAGGCTATGAATGCTGGGGTATCGAGTATTCGTCTCAAGGGCGTCACTCGATGTTGCGCGTCTATATCGATAAAGAAGGCGGCGTGTTGGTGGACGATTGCGCGATCGTCAGCCGTCAGATCAGCGGTATTCTGGATGTAGAAGATCCGATCAGCTCCGAATACACGCTCGAAGTTTCCTCTCCAGGCATGGAACGCCCACTGTTTACCATTGAGCAGTTTGCGGAATTTGCCGGGGCACAAGTGAAGATAAAGCTGCGTTCGCCGTTTGAAGGTCGACGCAACTTTCAAGGCCTTCTCCGCGGGGTGGAGGAGCAGGACGTCGTGGTCCAGGTTGATGATCACGAGTTTCTGTTGCCGATCGATCTGATCGACAAAGCCAACATTATTCCCACGTTTGACTAAGACGTGCCAGATACAGCGGATCCCGCGGATCCAATGGCTTGCGAAAGGCGAGGCGTACGATGAGCAAAGAAGTACTGCTGGTTGTTGAATCGGTATCCAATGAAAAAGGCGTACCGGCCGATGTGATTTTTGAAGCGCTTGAAATAGCTCTGGCTACGGCCACCAAAAAGCGTTTTGAAGACGAAGTAGACCTGCGTGTCGAGATCAATCGTCAAACAGGTGCATATGAGACTTTCCGTCGCTGGACCGTCGTCGAAGAAGACGACCTCGACGACCCGGCCATCGAGACATGGCCTAGCAAAGTTGCCCTGACCCACCCAGGCGCCAACGTTGGCGACGTAGTGGAAGAAAAGATCGATTCCATCGAGTTCGGCCGCATCGCTGCGCAGACTGCCAAGCAAGTCATTGTGCAGAAAGTTCGCGAAGCCGAGCGAGCTCAAGTCGTGGACGCCTACCGTGAGCGTCTGGGCGAAATCATTTCCGGCACTGTTAAAAAAGTTACACGTGACAATGTCATCGTCGACCTTGGCAACAATGCCGAAGCTCTGCTGGCGCGTGAAGACATCATTTCGCGGGAGACTTTCCGCGTAGGTGTCCGCGTTCGTGCATTGCTCAAAGAGATCCGCACCGAAAATCGTGGCCCTCAGCTGATCCTGTCGCGTACCGCGCCGGAAATGCTGATCGAGCTGTTCCGGATTGAAGTTCCGGAAATCGCCGAAGGACTCATCGAGGTGATGGCTGCCTCTCGTGATCCTGGTTCGCGTGCAAAGATCGCAGTTCGCTCCAAGGACAAACGCATTGACCCGCAAGGCGCGTGCATCGGCATGCGCGGTTCTCGCGTGCAGGCTGTTTCCGGCGAGTTGGGCGGCGAGCGTGTGGATATCGTGCTTTGGGACGATAACCCGGCGCAGTTCGTCATCAACGCCATGTCGCCTGCCGAAGTGGCAGCGATCATCGTTGATGAAGATGCCCACGCCATGGACATCGCTGTAGGCGCAGATAACCTCGCCCAGGCGATTGGCCGCGGTGGCCAGAACGTGCGGTTGGCCAGTCAGTTGACTGGCTGGACCCTTAACGTGATGACCGAATCGGACATCCAGGCCAAGCAGCAAGCGGAAACCGGTGACATCCTGCGCAACTTTATCGACGAGCTGGAAGTCGATGAGGATCTCGCTCAGGTTCTGGTAGACGAAGGCTTCACCAGCCTGGAAGAGATTGCCTACGTACCGTTGGAAGAAATGCTCAACATCGACGGCTTTGACGAAGACACCGTCAACGAGCTTCGCGCTCGTGCCAAGGATCGTTTGTTGACTAAAGCCATCGCTACTGAGGAAAAGCTGGCAGACGCCCATCCGGCCGAAGACCTGCTCTCGCTTGAGGGTATGGACAAGGATTTGGCGATGGAACTGGCGGTGCGCGGCGTAATTACCCGCGAAGACCTGGCCGAGCAGTCTATTGACGATCTGCTCGACATCGACGGCATTGACGATGATCGTGCCGGCAAGTTGATCATGGCCGCCCGAGCCCATTGGTTCGAGTAAGTAGATGCGGCCTGAGGAGAGAAGTGCATGACGCAAGTCACGGTGAAAGAACTGGCCAAGACGGTCGACACACCGGTAGAGCGCCTGTTACAGCAGATGCGTGAGGCAGGTTTGCCGCACAACGCCGCCGAACAAGTTGTGACCGATATTGAAAAACAAGCCCTGTTGACCCACCTGAAAAGCGGTCACAAGGCCAAGGTGGAAGAGCCGCGCAAGATTACCTTGCAGCGCAAGACCACCAGTACACTTCGCGTTGCTGGCAGCAAAAGCATTAGCGTTGAAGTACGCAAAAAGAAAGTCTTTGTTCAGCGCAGCCCGGAAGAAATCGAAGCCGAACGCAAGCGCGAGCTGGACGAACGTCGTGCGGTCGAAAATGCCGCTCGTCAAAAGGCTGAAGAAGAGTCCCGTCAGCGTGCCGAAGAAGAAGCGCGCCGTCAGCCTTCGTCTGGTGCCCCCGCTGCCGAGGCTGTTGCAGCGCCGGCACCGGCTCCGCAAGCTGCCGAGCCAGCCCGGGAAACTCCGGCTGCGGCACCTGCGCCTGTCGCTGATCGCAAGAAAGACGAACAGCGTCGCCCCGACAAACCACGCAATGACGACAACAATCGTCGCAGCGGCGGTGGTGACGGCGATCGCAAGAACGCCCCGCATCGTGCATCGGTCAAGGAAAAGGCGCCAACGCCACGCGTTGCTCCTCGTACTACCGACGAAGAAAGCGATGGCTTCCGTCGCGGCGGTCGCGGCAAGGCCAAGCTGAAGAAGCGCAACGCGCACGGTTTCCAGAGCCCTACCGGCCCTGTCGTTCGTGAAGTGAAGATCGGCGAAACCATCAGCGTGGGCGATCTCGCTCAGCAGATGTCGGTCAAAGCTGCCGAGATCATCAAGTTCATGTTCAAGCTGGGTACTCCGGCCACCATCAACCAGGTTCTGGATCAGGAAACTGCCCAGCTGGTCGCTGAAGAACTGGGCCACAAAGTGACCCTGGTCAGCGACACCGCGCTGGAAGATTCTCTGGCCGAGTCCCTGAAGTTCGAAGGTGAGACGTTCTCCCGTGCGCCGGTTGTAACGGTCATGGGTCACGTTGACCACGGTAAGACCTCGCTGCTCGATTACATCCGTCGCGCCAAGGTTGCTGCTGGCGAAGCCGGTGGTATCACCCAGCACATCGGTGCGTACCACGTGGAAACCGAACGTGGCATGGTGACGTTCCTCGATACCCCGGGTCACGCTGCGTTTACCGCAATGCGTGCTCGTGGTGCCAAGGCAACCGACATCGTGATTCTGGTTGTCGCTGCCGACGACGGTGTCATGCCGCAGACCATCGAAGCCGTGCAACACGCCAAGGCTGCCGGTGTTCCGCTGGTCGTTGCCGTGAACAAGATCGACAAGCCGGGCGCTGACCTGGACCGTATCCGCAGTGAACTGTCCGTTCACGGCGTAACGTCCGAAGAGTGGGGCGGCGAGACACCTTTCGTCTCGGTCTCCGCGAAGATGGGTACTGGCGTTGACGAGCTGCTTGAAGCCGTTCTGCTGCAGGCCGAAGTTCTGGAATTGATGGCAACGCCGTCGGCTCCGGGTCGCGGTGTTGTTGTCGAATCGCGTCTGGACAAGGGCCGTGGCCCGGTTGCTACTGTTCTGGTTCAGGACGGTACGCTGCGTCAGGGCGACATGGTTCTGGTTGGCTCCAACTACGGTCGCGTTCGGGCAATGCTCGACGAGAACGGCAAGCCAATCAAGGAAGCCGGCCCGTCGATCCCAGTCGAGATTCTCGGCCTGGACGGTACGCCGGACGCTGGCGACGAGATGAGCGTGGTTGCCGACGAGAAGAAAGCCCGTGAAGTGGCTCTGTTCCGTCAAGGCAAGTTCCGCGAAGTCAAGCTGGCCCGTGCTCACGCCGGCAAGCTGGAAAACATCTTCGAGAACATGGGTCAGGAAGAGAAGAAGACGCTCAACATCGTCCTCAAATCCGATGTCCGTGGTTCTCTGGAAGCGTTGCAGGGTGCTTTGAATGGCCTGGGTAACGACGAAGTGCAAGTGCGTGTAGTGGGCGGCGGTGTCGGTGGTATCACCGAAAGCGACGCCAACCTGGCACTGGCCTCCAACGCTGTACTGTTCGGCTTCAACGTACGTGCCGATGCTGGCGCGCGCAAGATCGTCGAGCAGGAAGGTCTGGATATGCGTTACTACAACGTTATCTACGACATCATCGAAGACGTCAAGAAGGCCCTCACCGGCATGCTTGGCAGCGACGTTCGGGAGAACATCCTGGGTATCGCTGAAGTCCGCGACGTGTTCCGCTCGCCGAAATTCGGCGCGATCGCAGGTTGCATGGTCATTGAAGGCGTTGTCTTCCGTAACCGTCCAATCCGTGTACTGCGTGAAGACATCGTTATCTTCGAAGGCGAGCTGGAATCCCTGCGCCGCTTCAAGGATGACGCTTCCGAAGTACGTGCCGGCATGGAATGCGGTATCGGCGTCAAGAGCTACAACGACGTCAAGGTCGGTGACAAGATCGAAGTCTTCGAGAAGGTCCAAGTGGCTCGCAGCCTCTAAATCGCGAGCTTCAGGAGTCATGGCTTGCGCCGCATGAAAATGCCAAGCGTCGGCCATGGACTCTAAACGCAACGCCCGGTCCGGCTCTCGCCGGGCCGGGCGTTTGCCGCTTTCAGACCACATGGCTTTTGCCATGGGTCAGCAGTGACAGGTAACAAGACATGGCAAAAGAATACAGCCGTACCCAACGTATCGGCGATCAGATGCAGCGCGAGCTGGCACAGCTGATCCGTCGTGAAATCAAGGACCCCCGCGTAGGGCTGGTCACCATCACCGCCGTTGACGTCAGCCGTGACGTCGGCCACGCGAAAATCTTCATGACCGTGATGGGGCAGGACAGCGCCGAAGAAATCGCACAGTCCATCAAGGTGCTCAATGCTGCTGCAGGATTCCTGCGTATGCAGCTGGCCCGTGAGATGAAGCTGCGCAGCGTGCCGCAACTGCATTTCCATTACGACGAAAGCGTTGCCCGTGGCGCGCATTTGTCGGCATTGATCGAGCGGGCAGTGGCTGAAGATGGTCAGCACCAAACCGCACCCAAGCAAGACGGTTCGGAGGAATAAGGCGTGGCTCAGGTCAAGCGTATTCGCCGTAACGTCAGCGGGATCATCCTGCTCGACAAGCCGCTGGGGTTCACATCCAACGCCGCGCTGCAAAAAGTGCGCTGGTTGCTCAACGCAGAAAAAGCAGGGCATACGGGCAGTCTGGATCCGCTGGCCACCGGCGTTCTGCCGCTGTGCTTCGGTGAAGCGACCAAGTTTTCCCAGTACCTGCTCGATTCTGACAAGGGTTATGAAACCCTGATGCAGCTTGGCAAGACCACCACCACGGCAGATGCCGAGGGTGAGGTCCTACAGACGCGGCCTGTGACCGTTGGTCGTTCGGATATCGAAGCGGTGCTTCCGGCATTTCGGGGGAATATCAGTCAGATACCGCCGATGTACTCCGCCCTCAAGCGCGACGGTCAGCCGTTATACAAGTTGGCCCGGGCTGGGGAAGTGGTGGAGCGTGAACCGCGTTCTGTTACTATTGCGCGCCTGGAATTATTGGCGTGCGAAGGTGAGACCGCTCGTTTGGCGGTCGACTGCACAAAAGGCACCTATATTCGTACCCTCGTGGAAGATATCGGTGAAAAGCTGGGCTGCGGTGCTTACGTTGCTCAGCTGCGTCGTACCCAGGCCGGTCCTTTCACGCTGGCCCAGACCGTAACGCTGGAAGAGCTGGAAGCGGTGCATGCCGAAGGCGGGAACGAAGCGGTTGATCGCTTCCTGATGCCATCGGACAGCGGGTTGCTGGATTGGCCGCTGCTGCAGTTTTCAGAGCACAGTTCGTTTTACTGGCTGCATGGTCAGCCAGTGAGAGCCCCCGACGCGCCGAAGTTCGGCATGGTGCGGGTGCAGGATCATGAAGGACGCTTCATCGGGATCGGTGAAGTGAGTGAAGACGGGCGCATTGCGCCGCGTCGACTGATTCGGTCAGAGTGACCGGACCCGTCGCGGCAGGGTTTCCTGGCACGGCGGTACGAGGGTGGCTGTTAACAGGCATGGTCACTCCTCACATTTAAATACGAGAGTCAGCTCTCGGCCTGTTGAAACCGTCTCCCCGGAGCGGTTTCTTGATAAAAGGAATGCCCACATGGCACTCAGCGTTGAAGATAAAGCTCAGATCGTAACCGACTACCAGCAAGCTGTTGGTGATACTGGTTCGCCAGAAGTGCAAGTTGCACTGCTGACCGCCAACATCAACAAACTGCAAGGCCACTTCAAGGCCAACGGTAAAGATCACCACTCCCGTCGTGGTCTGATCCGTATGGTAAACCAGCGTCGCAAGCTGCTGGATTACCTGAAAGGTAAGGACGTTAGCCGTTACAGCGCCCTGATCGGTCGTCTGGGTCTGCGTCGCTAATAACGACTCGGATAGAGGTTGGTTGGTCGTCATGTTCCGCTGGTTTTATCAGTGGGGTGGCGGCCTCCCAGCCTCTAGTTGTATCTGGACTGCCGAAGGGTCCGATTCCCCTCGCCGCCCAAGAATTCGCAAGAAACCAGTTCCCCAAGAGCCACAAAGAAGGTAGGAAACCGTGAACCCGGTAATCAAGAAATTTCAATTCGGTCAATCGACCGTAACCCTCGAGACTGGCCGTATTGCCCGTCAAGCCTCTGGTGCTGTATTGGTCACCGTTGACGACGACGTCACCGTTCTCGTGACTGTGGTCGGCGCCAAGCATGCAGACGCAAGCAAAGGCTTTTTCCCTCTTTCCGTTCACTACCAGGAAAAGACCTACGCCGCTGGCAAGATCCCTGGTGGTTTCTTCAAGCGTGAAGGCCGCCCTTCCGAAAAAGAAACACTGACCTCGCGTTTGATCGACCGTCCGATCCGCCCACTGTTTCCAGAAGGCTTCATGAACGAAGTGCAGGTTGTCTGCACCGTCGTCTCTACCAGCAAGAAAACCGATCCGGACGTCGCTGCGATGATCGGTACGTCGGCTGCTCTGGCCATCTCCGGCATTCCGTTCGACGGCCCGATCGGTGCCGCGCGCGTTGCTTTCCACGAGAGCACCGGCTACCTGCTGAACCCGACTTACGAGCAACTGAAAGCATCGAGCCTGGACATGGTCGTTGCCGGTACCGAAGAAGCGGTGCTGATGGTTGAGTCGGAAGCCAAAGAGCTGACTGAAGACCAGATGCTGGGTGCCGTGCTGTTCGCCCACGACGAATTCCAGTCGGTCATCAAGGCCGTCAAAGAGCTGGCCGCCGAAGCTGCCAAGCCAACCTGGAACTGGGCGCCTAAAGCTGAAGCCACTGAACTGCTGGGCGCTATCCGCTCCGAGTTCGGCACAGCGATCTCCGAGGCGTACACCATCACCGTCAAGGCCGATCGTTATGCTCGCCTGGGTGAGCTGAAGGATCAGGTTGTTGCCAAGCTGGCTGTTGAAGACGGCAGCCCGTCCGCCAGCGAAGTCAAAGCGGCGTTCGGCGAAATCGAATACCGCACCGTTCGCGAAAACATCGTCAACGGCAAACCACGTATCGACGGTCGCGACACCAAGACTGTTCGTCCGTTGAACATCGAAGTCGGCGTTCTGCCGAAGACTCACGGTTCGGCACTGTTCACCCGTGGCGAAACGCAGGCGCTGGTCGTGGCCACCCTGGGTACCGCGCGTGACGCTCAACTGCTCGACACCCTCGAAGGCGAGAAAAAAGACCCGTTCATGCTGCACTACAACTTCCCTCCGTTCTCGGTGGGCGAGTGTGGTCGCATGGGTGGCGCAGGTCGTCGTGAAATCGGTCACGGTCGTCTGGCCCGCCGTTCGGTTCAGGCCATGCTGCCTGCTGCCGACGTGTTCCCGTACACCATCCGTGTCGTATCGGAAATCACCGAGTCCAACGGCTCCAGCTCCATGGCTTCGGTCTGTGGTGCTTCGCTGGCCCTGATGGACGCTGGTGTTCCAATGAAGGCGCCGGTTGCCGGTATCGCCATGGGTCTGGTTAAAGAAGGCGAGAAGTTTGCCATCCTGACCGACATTCTGGGTGACGAAGACCACCTGGGCGATATGGACTTCAAGGTAGCCGGTACCGCCAAAGGCGTCACCGCGCTGCAGATGGACATCAAGATCAAAGGCATCACCGAAGAGATCATGGAGATCGCTTTGGGTCAGGCGCTGGAAGCGCGTCTGAACATCCTGGGCCAGATGAACACCATCATTGGTCAGTCGCGTACCGAGCTGTCGGAAAACGCGCCGACCATGATCGCGATGAAGATTGACACCGACAAGATCCGTGACGTCATCGGCAAAGGCGGCGCGACCATCCGTGCCATCTGTGAAGAGACCAAAGCGTCGATCGACATCGAAGACGACGGCTCGATCAAGATCTTTGGCGAAACCAAGGAAGCTGCTGAAGCTGCACGTCAGCGCGTTCTGGGTATCACCGCTGAAGCCGAGATCGGCAAGATCTACATCGGCAAGGTTGAGCGCATCGTCGACTTCGGTGCGTTCGTTAACATCCTGCCGGGCAAAGACGGTCTGGTGCACATCTCCATGTTGAGCGACGCTCGCGTAGAGAAAGTCACCGACATCTTGAAAGAAGGTCAGGAAGTCGAAGTTCTGGTGCTGGACGTGGACAATCGCGGTCGCATCAAGCTGTCGATCAAAGACGTAGCAGCTGCCAAGGCGTCGGGGGTTTAACCCGCTCTACCGCAGCTGATCAAAAAGAGCCCTTCGGGGCTCTTTTTTTGAATGCAATTAATGGCTTAAGGATGCAGACCGTCGCTTGGCAGCTGGTCAGAACATGCATCTTGCAAGCGGAACTTTCCCAAAGCGGGCAATCTGCACGACACCCGTGGATCCATGAAAACATAACTCATTGATTTATAACGAATATCCTTCAGGGCAAAGGTTGGCACACCGCTTGCGACATATAGGTAACCCTGCAGCCAATCAGATTGGCGCAGATTCTGAGAAAAACAGGAGTTACCCGTATGAAGAAGTTCGCTATTGCTGCTGCTACCGCCACTGCTCTGACTCTGACTATGGCCAACGTAGCCATGGCTCAGACCTCTGCTCAAGCTCCAATGACTGTAGCTGCCAACGAAGTCGCCAAAACCAAAGAAGCTACTTCTGACACTTGGATCACCACCAAGGTCAAATCTGATCTGCTGACCGAAAAAGGCATTCCAGGCTCCGACATCAAGGTTGAGACCAACAAAGGCGTGGTATCTCTGTCGTCGACTGTCGCTGTTACCGAAGCACAGAAAACCACCGCTGTTGCGATCACCAAGAAAATCAAAGGCGTGAAGGCTGTTTCGGCTGACGGCCTGAAAGCTGAGTAATTCCATTCGGTAGAGCCTTCGGAACAATTGTCTGACAGTGTGAAAGTCGTCAGCTGACTGATCCCGGTTCATGCGAAAGGCCGCAGCAATGCGGCCACCAAAAGCCCTGACGCCCGCGTCGGGGCTTTTTTATGCCCTGATTTCAGCCCATCCTCCTCGCTGTTTCACCAGCGCCAGAGCGTTTGACATATTCTCGCCACACCCGCTGCGTTACTCTTCTGCGCTTCTTGATATCCAAATGGAAGGATTTTTTCAATCCATCCGAAATGAATCGAATCAGCTGTGCACATTAATTGCATATCACGCAGCCCATTGTGGAATGGGTAGAGAATCTACCCACAGGTTTGACGCTTTGATGACGTGTCATCAGCTACAGTCTGGCATGACTCTTTGCTCACCCTTTGTCACGCTGCCTTAAACCGGGCCAGGCCTGAAACTCTTTTGCTGTGAGAAGTAGATGCCCACGATTCCCTTGCTCATTTGCGACGACTCCAACATGGCGCGGAAGCAGCTCATTAAGGCCCTGCCGCCCGAGTGGGATGTTTCAGTGACCACGGCAACCAACGGCCGTGAAGGGATCGAGGCGATTCGTCAGGGTCTGGGCCGCGTTGTGCTGCTGGATCTGACAATGCCGGACATGGACGGCTATCAGACATTGGCGGCCATCCGCGCGGAAAGCCTGCAGACCAGCGTCATTGTCGTCTCCGGCGACGTTCAGGAGGAGGCGGTGCGCCGTACCCTCGAACTGGGCGCACTGGCGTTCCTGAAAAAACCGGCCGATCCCGATCAGTTGCAGGAGACCCTCCAGCGGCTGGGCCTGTTGGGGGAGGGCGCCGATCAGTCGCTGGCTCCGGCATCTGGCCTCGATCAGGCGGAGATCAGTTTTAACGACGCATTCCGCGAGACCGTGAACGTTGCGATGGGCCGCGCGGCCGCTTTGCTGGCGCGGGTGTTGGGCGTATTTGTGCAGCTGCCGGTGCCCAACGTCAACATGCTGGAAGTGGGCGAGTTGCACATGGCGCTGGCCGATGCCCAGGCCAACGACCGGCTCACGGCGGTGTGTCAGGGCTACATTGGTGGTGGCATAGCCGGCGAGGCGCTGTTGTTGTTCCATGATTCGGAAATCGCCGACATGGCGCAGTTGATGAAGATCGATGACGCCGACTATTCCGACATGGAAATGTTGCTGGACCTGTCGTCCATCCTGATCGGCGCCTGTCTGAGCGGTATTGCGGAGCAGCTCGACATCGCATTTTCCCAGGGCCACCCGCAAGTGCTGGGATTGCACAGCGGCATTGAAGAGCTGATCCGGCTCAACGAGCGGCGCTGGAAGAAGACCCTGGCTGTGGAGATCAGTTACAGCCTGGAGGGTCATAACATCCATTTCGATCTGTTGATGTTGTTCACCGAAGACTCGGTCGAGCTGCTGTCGCGGAAACTCGCCCACCTGATGAGCTGATTCATGAACGATCGTATCGATTTCAAGGAATTGCACTGGCTGCTCACCGTGACGCAGAGCATCGACGTCGGCGTGGTGGTGCTGGATCAGGAATACCGGGTGCAGGTCTGGAACACCTTCATGGAGAACCGTTCCGGGATACTGTCCTACGAAGCGGCGACCCGTTCGTTCTTTTCGTTGTTCCCGGAGATCAACGAGCGCTGGCTGAAAAACAAGATCGACAGCGTGATTACCCTCGGCACCCCAGCGTTCACGATCTGGGAGCAGCGCCCTTTTCTGGTTCGCTTCAAGAGCTATCAGCCCATCACCGGGCAAGAAGACTTCATGTACCAGAACACCACGATGTTTCCGCTGCGGTCGACGACCGGCGTGGTCACCCATGTGTGTCTGGTGATTTACGACGTCACCGATGTGGCGACAAACCGTCTGCAGTTGCAGGCGGCCAACCGCGAGCTGCAGAAGCTATCGAGCACCGACCGCCTGACCAGCCTGTACAACCGCGGCCACTGGGAAGAAGCATTGCGTCTGGAGCATGCACGGCATGTGCGTTACGGCACCACAGCGTCACTGGTGATGTTCGACATCGACCACTTCAAACGCGTCAACGATACCTATGGGCATCAATGCGGCGACCGGGTGATTCAGCGGGTGGCGGACGTGGTGCGTGAGCACATCCGCGACGCTGACATCGCGGGTCGTTACGGCGGCGAAGAGTTCGCGGTGCTGCTGCCCGATACGGACAAGCAGGGCGGCGCCATGTTTGCCGAGCGTCTGCGCGCCGCCGTCGAGGCGCTGGACGTCATGCAGGAAGGCGAAGCCATTCATTGCACGATCAGCCTGGGCGTAGCGGACATGACCTCGCCGATGGACGACTACAAGATGCTCATCGAGCGCGCGGACCAGGCGCTGTACGAGTCCAAGAAGAACGGGCGCAATCGTGTGTCGGTGGATGCGTCAGATTGAAGCCCGGATAACGTCTGCGTCGCAGGCCGTCTTCACCCGCTAAGACAGCTCCGCGAAATCGCTGAGCACGTCATCCCGCAGCTCGATAAACCGCGCGTCGCTGCGATTGCGCGGGCGTGGCAGGTCCACGTCGACGATACGCCGGATGCGCCCCGGATGCGGTTGCATCACCACCACCCGATCACCGAGATAAACCGCTTCATCCACATCATGGGTGACGTGGACCATGGTGATCTTTTCCTGCTGCCAGATGTGCTGCAACTCACGCTGCAATCGCGTACGGGTCAGCGCATCCAGCGCGCCGAAGGGTTCGTCGAGCAGCAGCACGCTGGGCCGATTGACCAGTCCCCGGGCGATCGCCACCCGTTGCGCCATCCCGCCGGAAATCTGGTGCGGGTACGACCCGGTGAAATCCTGCAGACCCACCAGCTGAATATGTTCGCGCACGGTCTCATTTTTCTGCGCCGCACTCAGCGGCGCGTTTTTAAGGCCGACCGCGACGTTCTGCTCAACTGTGAGCCACGGAAAAAGCCGGTGATCCTGAAACACGATGCCGCGCTCCAGGCCCGTGCCCCTGATCGGCTTGTCGTCCAGCAGGATGCGGCCGTCAAATTCTTCGTCCAGGCCGAGGATCAGCCTGAGCAGGGTTGATTTGCCACAACCACTGGCGCCGACGATGGTGATGAACTCCCCCGGCGCGATGTCCAGCTGGACGTTATCCAGTACCTGCAGTTGGGTGTCGGCTCCTGTGCTGGCGAAGCGCTTGCTGATGTTTTCCAGACGCAGGCCATTGCCCTGCGATGGGGAGATGGCCGGGGCGACGGGCTGCGCGGTAAGCGGTTGAGTGGCGGACATGGGCTTTCCTTCAGACATTCGGTTTAGCGAAGCGAGAGAGTCGATTGAGGCTGAAGACGATGGCTTCAGCGCGGGGCGATGCCGTACAGCCGTTGCAGGCGCCGTTCAAGAAGGCGCGCCAGGACGTTAAGTCCCCAACCGACCAGCCCGATGACGATCATGCCGAACAGCACGAGGTCCATCATGAAGTGCTCGCTGCCATCGATCAGTGTGTTGCCGATGCCGCTGCCTGACACCAGCAGGTATTCCGCGCCGATGGTCGCCAGCCACGAATAGACCAGCGCCAGGTAGATGCCGGTGAAGATCGAAGGCAGTGCTGCCGGCAGCATGACGCCGATGATGGTCTGCCAGCGGGTGAAGCCGTAGACCTTCGCGACTTCCAGCAGCGCGGGGGAGACGCTGCGCAAGCCGTCGCACGTATTGACCACCACCGGCACCAGTGCGGCGAGTGAAAGAAACACCACTTTGGCGACGTCGCCCAGCCCGAACCACACTGAGATCAGCGGGATCCAGGCGAACAACGAGATCTGTTTGAAGGTGTTGAAACTCGGGCCCACCAGGCGCTCAAACAGCCGTGAAAACCCCAGCAGACAACCGAGCACCAGGCCCAATGTGGTGCCGATGAAGAAGCCGCTCACGTCGCGCGCAAGACTGGCGGAAATCGCGCGCCAGAACTGCGCGGAGGTCACTTGCTCCCAGGCGGTGACCGCGACCTTTTGCGGCGAGACCAACAGGCCGGAGCTGCTCCAGCCCTGACTCGACGCCAGCCACCACACGGCGACCGCCACTATCGGCACGACCCACCCTCGATAGCGGTGGGTCTGGCCGGCTTGCGGGATAGTCGGTGTGTTCATGCGAGTCTCCCGGTCTTGCTCGGGCGGCCTCGGTTGAGGCGCCGCTCGACGAACTCGAACCCGCGATCAATCAGCAGACCCATCGTGCCAACCACCACCACGGCGGCCATGACCAGATCCAGCTGGAACAACTGCCGACCGTAGGCAATCAGGTAGCCCAGCCCTTCGCTGGACGCCAACAGCTCAACCACCACCAGCGACAGCCAGGCCTTGGTGAAGCCCAGGCGCAGGCCGGTGAAGATCGGCGCAACGGCGGAGGGCAGGACGATATCAGTGACGATCTGACGTTGGCTGAACCCGTACGCGCGGCCCACCTCCAGCAAGCGCTTGGGCACTTCATGGAAGGCTTGCAGCGTACATAGCGTCACCGGGACCAGCGCGGCGTGGGCAATCAGCACGTATTTCAGTGGCTCGCCGATGCCGAACAACAAGAGCGCAAACGGCATCCAGCCCAGTACCGGAATCTGCACCAGCGCGTTGAAGGTCGGCAGCAGGTAATCCTCCACGGTTTTCGACAAACCCATCGCCAGTCCCAGGGTGATGCCCAGCGCCGAGCCAATCAGAAAGCCCACCAGCACGCGCTGCAGACTGGCGGAAGCGTTCAGCCACAAGTCGCCGCTGCTGGCCAGATCGCCCAGCGTCTGGTAAACGAACGCGGGCGGCGGCAGCACTTGCTCCGACAACCAGCCGCGTTCAGTGCCGAGGTACCACAGCCCCAGCAGCGCGATGGGCAGCAGCCAGGCCAGCGCGACGTTGGCAGCGCGGGTTCGCCAGGCCGTGGCGGTTTTGACAACCGGGACGCGGCGAGGGGCACGCGACGGTGAACGGGGCAGGCGCTTGACCGGCGCCAGGGTTTTCGCCGGGAGGTGCTGCCGATCAAGGGCTTCAGCGGTGGCTCGGGCCATGGCGTCAGCCTCCGATGTTGACGGGTTTGTCCGAAGACGCCGTCGCTGTGTTCGCGGCTTTGCCGTCTGCGCCGTAGGCTGTCCAGTAGTGCTCGAGGCCTTTGGCTTTCAGCGCGTTGTCCAGATAGCGGGTGTCGAACCAGCCGTCGACGCTCACTGGCCGACGGATCATTTTCTCGTCCTTGGCCTGATCGGCGACGGCTTGATAGCGGTCGCGCAGGAATTCATCCACCAGCGGTGACGCGCTGTCGCGCAAATCCAGTCGATTGAAGTCAGCTTGCAGCGAGGCCAGCGGTTCATTGGTCTTCGCCCACTCGTTGAGCACGGCGTCACGGTTGCCGGCTTCGGACTCCCATCGCGCGGCATCGACCAGCACGTTGACGACTTTCTGCACGTTGTCGGCGTGCTGTTTTTCGTAATCGCCACGAACCACCAAGGCGCACTGGCGCGTGTAGCGCACGTTGTCGTCAGGGTTGTCGAAGATGATGTCGACCAGCCCCTGATCGCGCAGCTTGAACAGCTCGCGACCGCCGAATGCGGCATCGACGCCTTTGGACGCCAGCGCGGCCTGGCTGCTGCCGCTGTCCAGATTGATCACTTTCAGGTCGCGCTCGGTCATGCCGTGATCGGCAAGCAATTTGATCGAAACCAGATGGCCGTTGGTACCACGGAACACCGCGACCTTCTTGCCCTTGAGGTTTTCGACGGTCTTGATGTCGGAGCCTTTCGGTACGGCGAGATACACATTCGAGCGCACGCCGATGGCCGCAAGCAATTTGGTGTCCAGGCCATTGGAACGGCCAACTACCGCAGGCAAGTCGCCTTCGTAAGCGAAGTCCAGTTGCTGATTGGACAGCGCCTCGTTGACGGCCGGCCCGGCGCCCTTGAAGAAGAACCACTGCACTTCGGTGTCGGTGCCGGCGAAGGCTTTTTCGAGGAGCTGCTGGTTGCGCACGATGCCTAACGGCGAGCCGCTGAACGTGACCGGATCACCGCCACCCGCGCTGGCCACGCCAATACGCAGAACGTCGGCCTCGGCCAAGGGCATCATCAGCAGCGCCGCCAGTGCGGTAGCTACGCTTGTTTTGCTGAATAGAGATGTTCGCTTGGCGTTTGCCATGACGGTTCTTCCTTGGAAAGTGGGTGACGCGCAATCAGGCAGCCAGGTGTTTCTTGTCGGCTTCTGTTTTGGGCGAGAGGGTTTCGGGTGTGGGTTTGATGGCCTGACTGGCGCGTCCGTCGACGCCGACCGGAATGTCGCCCGCCACAGTGGTACGACGCACCACGCGCTCGGCCTGGCCGTAGTCGTTGACGGCAATGTGTTGGGTGGCGCGGTTGTCCCACATCACCACGTCGCCTTCGTTCCAGCGCCAGCGCACGGTGTTGTCCAGATGGGTGATGCGATCGTGGAACAGGCGAATCAGCTGTTTCGAGTCATTACTGCTGACGCCCTGAATCTGTTTGACGAAGTGGCCGAGCAGCAGGCTGCGCTCGCCGGTTTCAGGGTGCACGCGCACCAGTGGGTGTTCGGTTTCGTAGACTTCGGCGGTGAACTGTTCGCGGTAGCGTTTCACGCCCGCTTCGCCGGTATCTCGGGGCGCCGCATAGTCATAGACATTGGTGTGCAGTGCGCGCAGGCCGTCGGCCAGGATTTTCAGGCTGTCGGGAAGGTCAGCGTAGGCGGCTGCCGTATTGGCCCATACGGTGTCGCCGCCGTAGGGCGGGATGACCACCCCGCGCAGGATCGAGATCTTCGGGTAGTTGGCGACGAAGGTGACGTCGGTGTGCCAGGAGTTGGCGCGGGTTTCCTTCGCGTCCAGATGCAGGATGGCACTGCTCTTTTCAGCGGAACGTACGGTGGGGTGAGGGACCTGATCGCCGAAACGGCGGGAGAAGCCTTCGTGCTGCTCGTCGTTGAGAAACTGCTCACGGAAGAACAGCACCTTGTGCGTGAGCAGCGCCTGATTGATGAAATCGAAATCCTGCGCGGAGACATCGGCGGAGAGTTTGATGCCGCTCACCTCGGCACCGATTTTCCCCGCAACGGGTTTGATCTGAATCGCCATGTCCGTAACCTCGATCTGAGCTGTTGTGGCTCAGATCATAAGGATATAAATCGGCGCTCCGCTAATCACAATTTGGCATAAATATAGAAGGAGAGTTTATGCGTGAGGTTAATGTCATGGGCTGAAGGTCATAAGCCCAAGAGATTCCTGCGCCATTGGATCACCTCACATCTGCGGTGCATCCTCCTGCAGACCCTGCCCCTTCCAGGTGCCGAGGGATCTTCGCAGTCGGGTGGCCAGCGAGCTGCTGCCGTGGACGTTGTGATAGTGAAACACCGCCGTGGCGCGCAGAGCGTCTTCGGCCACGGGCATGTTGGTGTGCAGCGAGCGATAGCCCCAGAACAGGTACAGGTGGCCGGGTTGCATGGCGATGCGGGTGAACGCCTCTTCATCCCTGGCGACTTTGGTCCTGAGACGGCGCTGCACCCAGCCGTTGTCCACTCGCACCTTGTCCAGCAGGTTGGCGAAGTAGGTGCGGCGGATCGGCCGACGGTTCGGCAGCATCAGCAGGTCGCCGCGTTCTCCGCTGGTGGGCATGCAGACCGGCATGATGGTGGTCAGCACAAACGAGTCGTAGTGGAAGATCAGCGATTCGCGACGACCGCCGCTACCGGTCAGGCAGCGTAACGTCTGGGTCATGCCGTTTTCACTGGAGCGATCACCGGTGGCTCCGGCCACAATGCGCCGGCATAAATCGACGAAATCCCGAGATGTACCCCATTCATGAAGCGGTGTCCCTTGCACGGCCGCTCGGCCTGAGAGCGCTACGTAGTCGTTGCCACAGTCGGCCACCGTGCGGGCGACCAGCGCTTGCAGTGCTTTGAGTTGGGAAGGGCTGGCCCAGCCGGGCAAGACAGCGTATCCGTCGCTGTCGATGGCTTTGATCAAGCTCTGGACCTGAGCTTCCGAAAAAGTGGTGTAGGGCATCTTGCGGCAACCTCATGACGTAGACCGAGGAACGGAGAAGCCCATCGGACCTACTGCTTGAGACGTACCGTTTCAGCCGGGCGAGGCCGAAGCCTAGCAGCTAGCACAGGGTTATCCATGTGCACGGAAAGAATATTTCAAAATGTTTATTTTCGCGGGAAAAGCTCACTTTTTCGTCCATTTATGAAACAGATCGACGCAAGATCCCCTGACCAGAGGGGTGCTGCGTGTAACGCTATTGTGTCGCGAGATATGTCAGGGCCACTTTGCGATCTTTAAACCACGTGGCGGGCCATCTGAATGGCAGTGCGTTTTACCCGCTCGACGATGTCCAGACCGGTTGAGCGGCAGAGCGGGGCCGAGTGTGTGGCTCAGCCCTTGAACAGGGGTTCTTCGAGGCCCTGGACGCCAGGGTGTAACGCGAACACGCCACCGGCCAGCGGCTGGTCGCTGATGTCGCCGCCGGGGCGTATCGAGGTGACGTAAAGGGTGTCCAGACCCGAACCGCCGAAGGCGCACATGGCGGGCTTTTTCACGGGCACCTTGAGCGAGCGATCCAGCTTGCCCTCGGGGGTGAAACGATGGATCACGCCTTCATCGTTGCCGCAGATCCAGTAGCAGCCGTCGGCGTCGACTGCTGCGCCATCGGGGCGACCGGCGTGGTGATTCATGTCGACGAACAGTCGGCGGTTGCGCGGCGTGCCGGTGTCTACGTCGTAATCGAAGGCCCAGATTTTCTGCACGGAAGGGTGGGAATCGGAGAGGTACATGATGCGGCCGTCCGGGCTGAACCCCAGGCCATTGGGCACGATCATGTCGGTAAGCTGCGCAGTCAGCGGCTCCGCCTGGCCGGCGCCGTAGCGATACAGCGAACCCACCGGCGACGCTTTTGCCATGTCCATGAACATGGTGCCGGCCCAGAAACGGCCCTGGCGATCGCAGCGACCGTCGTTGAAGCGCATGTTGTCGCTGGCGTGTTTCACGCCGCTGAGCAGTTGCGTGGTGACGGTACCATCGTCCTGAGGATGAAGGCGGAACAGGCCGCTTTCCATGCCGGCCAGCCAGCTGCCGTCTTCGTAGCGAGCGATGCAGGCGAGCATTTCCGGTGCTTCCCAGTGCGTGGTGCGACCGTCTTGCGGGCTCCAGCGATGGAGGCGACGGGCCGGAATGTCGACCCAGTAGAGTGCCTGTTCCTGAGCGTTCCAGACCGGCGATTCACCCGTGGCGTTGCGTGCATCGAGAATCAGCTCTGCGTCCATGACGATCATTCCCGGATTTTTACTATGGAAGGCCGACCTCGCAGTCGGCCTGGTCGTCGTCGATCCTTACTCGTCGCCAAACGGCCCGGACTCCACGAACGCGCCGCCCTGATAAACCATGGTGGGGTCGTCGGACGCCGGCATCGGCTGCGCTTCGACCTTGGCGCGAAAGGGCTCTGAACTGTCTTTCGGCTGATAGCCCAGGTGATTGGCCAGGCGGTTATCCCACCAGACCTTGCTGTTGTCCGACGCGCCGTAAACGATCGTGTGGCCGACGTTCGGGGTGAACAGGCCGCGCTCGATCAGCTGGGTCAGGTCGTCGTAGCTCAACCAGCTGGAAAGCATGCGGCGGTTCTGCGCTTCGGGGAATGAGGAGCCGATGCGGATGCTGACGGTCTCGATGCCGTAGCGATCGAAATAGAAGCTGGCCATGTCTTCACCGTAGGATTTCGACAGGCCGTAGTAGCTGTCCGGGCGACGCACAGCGCTGGCGTCGATGACTTCATCCTGACGGTAGAAACCGATGACGTGGTTGGAGCTGGCGAAGATCACTCGCTTCACGCCATGCCGGCGCGCGGCTTCGTAGATGTGGAAGATGCCACAGATGTTCGGGCCAAGGATTTCTTCGAAGGACCGCTCGACCGAGACGCCGCCAAAGTGAACGATAGCGTCAACGCCTTCGACCAACTGGTGAACCGCCTTTTTGTCGGCCAGGTCGCAGATCTGGATTTCTTCGTGGGAGCCGGCGGCCGGTGCCATGTCGGCGATATCGGAAAGCCGCAGGATCTTGGCAAATGGACGCAGGCTTTCGCGCAGGACTTTACCGAGGCCGCCAGCGGCGCCCGTCAGCAAAATGCGATTGAGCGGGGCCTGGGCGTTGAATTCAGTCATCGTGGGAAGCCCTGATTCTGATGTTGTTTTTATGGTGTCATCGGTTGTCGTATGACGTCTGCGGGATTATCGACAGGGCCCGCAAATTTTGTCAACGCGACAAAGGTTTCAATCCCATGGGGTCGTCCTCGCCGGGCCAGTCCCGGGCACTCCCCGAACGGTACTCGTCACGGGCTTACCAACGGTCGCTGGCGGATATTGCGGACCCCTTGTTTCTCTGCTAATTTCGAAAATGTTAACGATGACATTTCCGCTTAAACAATAAAAACAACGGGATTTTTCGCTATGACAACTCGCCTCAAGAAGGGCTTTTCCGCCGCTCTCTGTTCCCTCGCTGTGGCCGTCGCCTGCGGCACCCCCATCAACGTTCAAGCCGCCGACGCCGCTAAGACCGGTCCGCTGAAAATCGGCGCTTCGTTTCAAGAGATCAACAACCCCTATTTCGTGACCATGAAGGACGCCCTTCAGGACGCCACTGCCAGCATCGGTGCAACGCTGCTGGTCACTGACGCGCGCCATGACGTGTCCAAGCAGATCAGCGACATCGAAGACATGCTGCAGAAGGGCATCGATATTCTGATCATCAACCCGACCGACTCGGTCGGTGTTCAGTCCGCCGTCAAACAGGCCCACGATAAAGGCGTGGTCGTGGTTGCCGTCGACGCTCAAGCCAATGGCCCGCTGGACTCGTTCGTCGGCTCGAAGAACTTCGACGCTGGCGTGCAGGCTTGCGATTACCTGGCCAAGAACATCGGCGAGAAGGGCGACGTCGGAATTCTCGACGGCATCGCGGTGGTGCCGATTCTTGAGCGCGTGCGCGGCTGCAAGGAAGCCCTGGGCAAGTACAAAGACATCAAGATCGTCAGCATTCAGAACGGCAAGCAAGAGCGTGATCAAGCGCTGACCGTGACTGAAAACATGCTGCAGGCGCAGCCCAATCTCAAAGGCCTGTTCAGCGTCAACGACAACGGATCCCTTGGCGCCCTGGCGGCCATCGAATCCAGTGGCATGGACGTCAAGCTGACCAGCGTCGATGGCGCGCCCGAAGCCATTAAGGAAATCCAGAAGCCCAACAGCAAGTTCATCGCCACTTCCGCTCAGTACCCTCGCGACCAGGTACGTCTGGCCCTCGGGCTGGCGCTCGCCAAGAAGTGGGGCTCACAAGTCCCGGCGACCATTCCGGTCGACATCCTGCTGGTGGATCAGGCCAAGGCCAAGACTTTCACCTGGTAAGGGGCGTTGCGCCGCTCGCCTGAGTTTTGTTTGCCCAGGCGGGCGCCACGGATTGATGTGAGTTGCGCAGCGATGTTCTGCTGCGACGAGGTGCCCATGAGCTGCCTTCTGCAATTGGAAAACATCTGTAAAAGCTACCCCGGCGTGCAGGCGCTCAAGTCGATCAACCTGCAGGTCGAGCGCGGCGAAATTCACGCGCTGCTCGGCGAAAACGGTGCGGGCAAATCGACCCTGATGAAGATCCTCGCAGGCGTCGAGCATCAGGACAAAGGCAGCATTCTCATTGACGGCGCGGAGCAGCATTTCGCGACCTACAACGAGGCCATTGCCGCCGGCATCGGCATTGTCTTTCAGGAGTTCAGCCTGATCCCCTATCTCAATGCCGTGGAGAATATTTTCCTCGGTCACGAGATCGTCAACGGTTTCGGCTTGCTGCGAAAAGGCGAGATGCGCGAGAAAGCCATCGCGCTGTTCGACCGCCTCGGCGTGAAGATTAATCTGGATTGTTCGGTGCAGCACTTGAGCGTCGCCGAGCAGCAGTTTGTCGAGATCGCCAAGGCGCTGGCCCTTGAAGCGCGCTTGCTGATTCTCGACGAGCCCACCGCCACCCTGACGCCGTCCGAGGCCGAGCTGTTGTTCGACATCATGCGCGAACTGAAAAGCCAGGGCGTGGCGGTGATCTTCATCTCTCACCATCTGGAAGAGATTTTTCAGGTCTGCGACCGCATCAGCGTGCTGCGTGATGGCGCCAATGTCGGCGCCCTGACCGTCGCCAACAGCGACATCGACACGCTGGTGGAGATGATGGTGGGGCGGCGTCTGGAAGCGAGCTTTCCGCCCAAGCCGTCCCGCGCCCAGGGCGAAGTGGTGCTGCAAGTGCGTGATATCCAGCTCACCCGCAACGGCCCGCACAACAGTTTCAATCTGCACAAGGGCGAGATTCTCGGCTTTGCCGGGCTGGTGGGGTCCGGGCGCACGGAGCTGGCGCTGGGCGTGATCGGCGCGTTGCCGGTGGTCAGCAAGGATGTGCTGCTGCGGGGTCAGCCGGCGCACCTTAATGATCCGGCGCAAGCGCTGGCCAGTGGCATCGGCCTGTTGCCGGAGAGCCGCAAGAGCGAAGGGCTGATCGTGGATTTCAGCATTCGCGAGAACATTTCCCTGAACAATCTGGGCAAGTACGAAGGCGCGGCGCACCTGCTTGATCGGCACAAGGAGGACACCACCACCGCTCAGCTGATGAAGCAGCTGTCGATCAAGGCGCCGAGCTGTGAAAGCCGGGTGATTAATCTCAGCGGCGGCAATCAGCAGAAGGTCGTGATCGCGCGCTGGATCAATCACCACTGCGACATCCTGATCTTCGACGAGCCGACCCGAGGCATCGACGTCGGCGCGAAGGCGGAGATCTACACCCTGATGCGCACACTCACCGAACAAGGCTTCGCGATCATCATGATCTCTTCGGAACTGCCGGAAATCATCGGTATGTGCGACCGCGTGGCCGTTTTCAACAAGGGCGCTATCGTCAACGTGCTGGAGGCTTCGGCCATCAATCCGCAGGAAGTGATGCGCCACGCCACCGGGAGTCTGAACAGTGAACACCTCCATTAAATCCATGACCGCGCACCCCAACCGGATGCAGCTTAACTTCGCTCGATTGATCCGTTCGCCAGCGTTTTACCCCTTCGTCGGTCTGGTGGCGGTGACGGTCTTCATGATCTTCGCCAGCGACAAGTTTCTCACCGGCGCGAACCTGGAAAACATCGCCCGCCAGGTGTCGATCAACGCAATCATCGCGGTCGGGATGACGTGCGTGATCCTTACCGGCGGCATTGATTTGTCGGTGGGTCCGGTGATGGCCTTGTCCGGCACGCTGACCACCGGCCTGATGGTCGCAGGCGTGCCGGCGCCGATCGCTATCCTTGTCGGTTTGCTGATTGGCGTGGGCTTCGGGGTGGGCAACGGCATCTTCGTCGCGTACCTGAAAATGCCGCCGATCATCGTCACTCTGGCGACCATGGGCATCGCGCGCGGGCTGGGCCTGATGTACACCGACGGCTACCCGATTGCGGGCATGCCGGACTGGTTCGCCTGGTTCGGACGCGGCACGCTGTTCGGCATTCAGGTGCCGATTCTGATCATGCTGGCGACATACTTTTCCGCCTGGGTGCTGCTGCAACACACGCGTGTCGGTCGCTACGTTTATGCCATCGGCGGTAATGAAGAAGCCGTGCGTCTGTCCGGCGTGCGCGCCTCGCGGTTCAAGCTGCTGGTGTATTCGATCAGCGGGCTGACGGCGGCGATTGCCGGGCTGGTGTTGTCGTCGCGGCTGATGAGCGGGCAACCGAACGCTGGCGTCGGTTTCGAGCTGGACGCCATTGCGGCCGTGGTGCTGGGCGGTGCGTCGATTGCCGGCGGTCGCGGCGTGATCATTGGCACGCTGGTGGGCGCGATGCTGTTGGGCGTGCTGAACAACGGCCTGAACATGCTGGGCGTCTCGCCGTATGTGCAAAGCGTGATCAAGGGCGGAATCATTTTGCTGGCGATCTTCATCAGTCGGCAGCGGCATAAATAATTTTGGTGGTGACTGATTTGGCCTCATCGCGAGCAAGCTCACTCCTACAGGGCGACGCGGTCATTGGAGGAGTGAGCTTGCTCGCGATAGGGCCGGCCCAGTCACTGATGAATTTGAAACGATATCGGCTATCTCAGCCGTCATCCAAACATCAAAACAGGTAACCCGACATGGAACAAAACACAAAAACCACCATGCAAGCCGTCGTCTGCCATGCTCCGAAAGACTACCGTCTGGAGCAGATCAGCAAGCCCGTTGCGCGGGCCAATGAACTGGTGATTCGCATCGGTGCCTGCGGGATCTGCGCCAGTGACTGCAAATGCCATTCAGGGGCGGCGATGTTCTGGGGCGGCGAGAGCCCGTGGGTCAAGGCCCCCGTCGTGCCGGGCCACGAGTTCTTCGGCTACGTCGATTCGGTGGGCGAGGGCGCTGAAGAGCACTTCGGCGTAAAGGTGGGTGACAAGGTCATCGCCGAGCAGATCGTTCCGTGCGAGAAGTGCAAATTCTGCAAGTCCGGCAAGTACTGGATGTGCGAAGTGCACAACATCTTCGGCTTCCAGAAAGACGTCGCCGAGGGCGGCATGGCGCAGTACATGCGCATCCCGAAGACGGCCATCGTGCATCACATTCCCGAGTCGGTTTCGCTGGAAGATTCGGCGTTGATCGAGCCGATGGCCTGCTCGATTCACACCGTCAACCGCGGTGATGTTCAGCTCGACGACGTGCTGGTGATCGCCGGCGCCGGCACGCTGGGCCTGTGCATGGTGCAAGTCGCTGCGCTGAAAACGCCGAAGAAACTGGTGGTCATCGACATGGTCGACGAGCGCCTGGAACTGGCGAAAAAATTCGGCGCCGACGTGGTGATCAACCCGAGCCGCGACAATGCGAAAGAGATCATCAACGGCCTCACTGACGGCTACGGCTGCGACGTTTACATCGAGACAACGGGCGTGCCGATCGGCGTTACCCAAGGCCTTGATCTGATCCGCAAGCTGGGCCGCTTCGTGGAGTTCAGCGTGTTCGGCGCCGAGACCAGCGCTGACTGGTCGATCATCGGCGATCGCAAGGAACTCGACGTACGTGGCGCTCACCTGGGCCCGTATTGCTACCCGATTGCCATCGACCTGTTCGAGCGCGGGCTGGTGACATCAAAAGGCATCGTCACCCACGACTTCGGTCTGGACGACTACGCCGAAGCGTTTGCCCTGGCGGACTCGACCAAGTCGATCAAGGTGCTGCTCAAACCTGTTAACGGATAACGCTGTCTCTGTAGGAGCCACCGGAGGTTACGACGGTCGCGATGCGGTTTACCTGACACAACGCTTTCCGACCGTCGTAACCTCCGATTGCTCCTACAGGGAACCGTGGCACCCCTCAGGTAAACCAATAACAAGAGAGCGCACCCAGATGGATTACGTCATCGGTGTTGACATCGGCACTCAAAGCACCAAGGCATTGCTGGTCGATGGTCAAGGCCGGATCGTCGCGCAGCACAGCCACAGTTATAAGGTCGACACACCCAAACCGCGCTGGGCCGAGCAATGGCCGCAGGTCTGGCTCGACGCCGTGGAAATCTGCGTCGCCGCCTGCATGCGCAAAAGCGCGTTGCCGAGGGACAGCGTCAAAGCCCTGTGTGTCAGCAGCCTGTATGGCGGCTCCGGCATCGCGGTCGATGCACAGATCAAACCCTTGTACCCGTGCCTGATCTGGATGGACCGCCGCGCCGAGGCACAGGTCGAGTGGGTCAATCAGCACGTCGATCTCGAGCGGCTGTATGCGATCACCGGCAACTCGGTGGACAGCTATTACGGCTTCACCAAAATGCTCTGGCTCAAAGACAAACAGCCGCAGGTCTGGGCCGACACGCGCTACCTGCTGCCGCCCAACAGCTACATCAATTACTGCCTGACCGGCGAGGTCGCGGTGGACCACAGCTCTGCCGGCAACATCGGTGGTGTTTACGACGTAAAGGCCCGGGGCTGGTCGGCCGAGATGCTCGACGCGTTGGGCATCGCGGCGTCGATGATGCCCGAGCGGCTGGTTCACTCCGGTGATGTCGTCGGCGGCCTGTTGCCCGAATGGGCCGACCGCCTTGGGCTTGCTCCTGGCATTCCGCTGCTCGGTGGTGGCGTCGATGCCGCCATGGCGACCTTCGCCGCGGGCGTTACTCAGGCCGGCAATCACGTGGCGATGATCGGCACCAGCATGTGCTGGGGCTACCTCAATCAGCAGGTCGATGCCCGCCACGGTCTGGTCAGTTTTCCCCACGTCTTCAACGGCGCCAAGGACCTCTACATCTTCGGCGGCGCGATCACCGCCGGCGCCTCGGTCAGCTGGTTTCGCGAGCAGTTCTGTCAGGCTGAAGAGCAGCAAGGCAGGGAAAGCGGCGAAGACAGTCACGTCATTCTCGAACGTGCGGCGACGAAGATCCCGGCCGGCAGCGACGGCGTACTGTTCCAGCCGTACCTGATGGGCGAGCGCAGTCCGGTGTGGGACGCTAAAGCCAGCGGCAGTTTTGTCGGCCTGAGCCTTTATCACAGCCGAATCCATCTGTACCGCGCGGTGCTCGAAGGCGTCACGTTCGCGCTTCGGCACAACATCGAAGCGGGCACCAAAGGCGCGCAGTCCCTGGACCCTCGGCTGATCGTGGTCGGCGGTGCCAGCCACTCGGACCTGTGGATGCAAATCATCGCCGACGTCACCAACTTTCCGGTCTACACCATCGTGCAGGAGGTCGAGGCGGCGCTCGGTGCAGCCTTGCTGGCGGCCCACGCGGTAGGGTTGGTGGATGAGGCGCAGGTCCACAAAGGCTGGGTCCAACTGGAGCGCCGGGCTGAGCCTCAGGCCGAGAACGTCGCGCTGTATTCACGACTGTTCGCCGATTACGTGGCGCTGTACCCGGCGCTGAAACCGATCATGCATCGCTTGCAGGGAGCGTAACTGTGAACACGGTGCAATTTGATTTCGCCGGCCAGCGCATCCTGGTCACCGGCGCCAGCAGCGGCATCGGCTGGGAGGTCGCGCAGCAGTTGCTGGCCAGCGGCGCCGAGGTTTATGCCCTGGGCCGCGATGCAGCGGCTCTGGAAAAACTGGCAGGACAAGGCTGTCAGGTCTTGCGCGTGGACGTGGCCGATCAGCCGTCATTGGCCGCATTGCTGGCGGACTTGCCAGTGATGCACGGCCTGGTCAACTGCGCGGGGATTTCCATACTGGAATCCGCGACCGAGGTCAGCGCTGCGGCATTCGATCAGGTCATGGCGATCAACGTGCGGGCGGCGGCGATGATCGCGGGAGCGATAGCGAAGAAGATGATTGCCGAAGGCGTGGCCGGCAGCATCGTCAACGTGTCCAGCCAGGCTTCGTTGGTGGCGCTGGACGACCACTTGAGCTACTGCGCGTCAAAGGGGGCGATGGATGCCATGACCCGTGTGCAGTGTGGCGAATGGGGCCGCTACGGGATTCGCGTCAACAGCGTCAACCCCACCGTGACGCTGACGCCCATGGCGCAGATGGCGTGGGGCGAGCCAAGCAAACGCGACCCGGCGCTGGCGGCGATCCCCCTCGGCCGCTTCGCCGAAACCGCAGAAGTCGCAGCGCCGATCCTGTTCCTGCTGAGCAGCGCGGCGTCGATGGTCACTGGCGTGTCGCTGCCGATTGATGGGGGTTACACGAGCCGTTGAAGGCTTGGATTCAGCACCTGTGTGGATACTAAATGCGTGTTTATTGTGGGAGCGAGCTTGCTCGCGAAGGCGTCGGTGAAACCGCTAAATCACCTTCGCCTGGAATGCCTTCTTCGTGAGCAAGCTCACTCCCACAGGGATCCCGTTTGCTCTAAGGGTGCGTAGGTTTCACGACTAAGGTTGCGGGTGGATGGCCGATGAAAAATTACCCGCCAACCCCATTCTCCAGCTCCCCGACAATCACCACCTGCGCCTTCGGCAAATGCCGGTCCTCGATTCGCTCCATCAGCATCTTCACCGCACTGCTTCCGGCCAGCGAGGCATCGTGGGCGATGCAGGCGATGGGGATGCCAAAGATGTCGGCGAAGGGCAGCCGGTCGATACCGCAGATGGCCACGCTGTGGTGGGCGATATCGCGGTCGCGCAGGGCTTTCATGGCGCCCAGCGTTATGAGCTGGTTAAAACCGAAAATGGCGTCTGGTACTGGATGGTCGCGCAGGTAATCCAGCGTGCTTTGGTGCGACGGTTCCAGCGTGTAATCCCCGGCAAACACATCCAGTTGCACCGGCTTGCCGCTCTCGGCAATCGCCGCCTTCACACCCTTCAGGCGTTCCTCGGAAATCCGCGAATGCGCAGGACCGGTCAGCACCAGCATGCGACGCATCGCCGGGCTCTGCGCCAGCAGGTAACGCGCGCCTTTCAGGCCGCTGTGATAGTTGTCGAGCACCACATGGCTGAATGGGCTGGCAGGCAGCGCGCGGTCCAGCTGCACCACCGGGATGTCGCCATTGCTCAGCCGGCTCAGATAGACCGGTTGGTACGCCGGCTCGTCTGACACCGGCGACAGCACTATGCCCGCCACGCGATAACTGAGCAGCGTATCCACCGCTTTGGCTTCGAGTTCTTCGGAGCCGTCAGTGTCCACCAGCATGATGGTGTAACCACGGGTCTTCGCCTCGCGGGAGATCGCCTTGATCATCTCGCTGTAGAACGGGTTGTCCACCGACGCGGTTATGACACCGATGATCATGCTCTCGCTGCGCTTGAGGCTGCGGGCAAAGGCGTTGGGGACGTAATCGAGTTCTTGCGCCACTTCCAGGATGCGCGCCAGGGTGGCGGGCTTGACCAGATCGGGTTTGTTCAGCGCCCGGGAAACAGTGACAGGCGTCATATTCACGCGGCGTGCGATGTCGGAAATGGTGACGGGGGTTTTCTTGCTCATGGGCGATTGGCTGCCTGAAATCCGGGACAACCTGCGGGGCAGTCGCATCCCTCCAAAGAGTGCCAAGGCTAGCACGATGGAGGGCGCGAAAGGGATGCCGATGTCGGCGCGCGTCGTCGAACCGACAGCTAAATTATCGGACGCTGGCTGAGTGCCTGAAGACCCTCCGTCGATGCGCCGACGCCAGGGTCAGACGCTGGTTTCCATTGCCTCGGCGACAGCGCGACGTCTGGCTTTGACGGGCACGGAAATCTGCAGTTCGGTGAGCTCATCAAAGCGCGAAAGATCGCGGCGCAGCTCCAGAAAGTAGTCCAGCGCGCCGCCCAGGCAAATGCTGTAGGCCAGCAACTCGACGCCTTCTTCGACGGTGGTTTTCGCCAGCCGCGCGTAGCCGCCCTGAAGGATGCCGTGCCACAACGAGCCCATGCCGAAGAGTCGCGAGAAGATCAGCACCAGCAGGCCGGCCATGATGAAGCCGAACGCCGGACGCAGGGAAAAACGGGCGAGGCCCGAGACGACGTCGCGCCACGCGTTCCTGTACCCCAAGGCCTTGTAGACGCAAGTGCCAGCGGTGAGCAGCGCAGGCCACAGCCAGAAGCTGTGACTGATGGGGTCAAACAACCCGTCCAGCTCACGAATCAGCATGCAGGCGAAGAAGCCGCCAATCAGGATGCCAACGCCACGTTGCCCAGGTTGACGCGCCGAAAGCCAGAACAGACCGGCGATGATTGCCAGCATCACTTCCTGACTGACCTCGGTGAACGAGGTTTCGAGAATGTCCGTTTTAGCGATAAAGATGTCGATGAACACCATGCCGATACTGAAGAGCGTAAGCGCCAGCATGACGCCGAATCGCGTTAATGCTGATTTAACAAGTTGTAGATCGTTGTTCACAAGTTTTTCACTGTTGAGCGAGTATTAAGGGCAGGACTCTAAAGAACTTTCCCGGGTTAGCCAAACAGCGGACGAGTTCATTCTTTTAGTTTTTCTTCCACTCAGTAAAAGTCTTTTGTGATAATCGGTATTGCAGTTTTCCAAATCTGCGATTTCGTCTTGGTTATCTCGTCAGTATGGCTCAATCGGGCCTCTGATCCGCGCTGATGGGCGTGAGGCATGCAAAGTCAAAGTGTTTAACATGATGATGAATATGTTCACGCATACTTCAAAATTGCCTCAGCATGAACCTCGGTAACGCTCTCAGGTCTACCTTGCCTGGTCTGTATCAGCGACACTGCCAGTCTTGTTTATACCGGTGCCCGGAGCGCTCATGTCCTTGCCTGCTTCCTCTTCTTCTACGCGCGACTTCATCTTTGCCGCCTGCGCGTTACTCATCGCCATGGTCGGCACCACGCTGCCCACGCCGCTCTATGCCCTTTATCAACAACGGCTCGGCTTTGACGCGAGCTGGCTGACGATCATCTTCTCGATCTACGCGGCGGGCGTCATCGCAGCATTGCTGGCGGTCGGCAGTTGGTCCGATCAGTTGGGACGCAAGCCATTGTTGCTGGCAGGGCTGGCGATGGGAGCTATTAGCGCGGTGATCTTTCTGTTCAGCGATTCGATCGGCGGTTTGCTGATCGGACGGCTTTTTTCCGGTTTCAGCGCGGGCATCATGACCGGCACGGCAACTGTCGCCGTCATTGAACTGGCCCCCAAGACCTGGAAGAAAGCCACGCTGGTGGCCACGGCCGCCAATATGTTCGGCCTTGGCATCGGGCCTTTGCTGGCCGGCTTTACTTCGCAATTTCTGCCGGATGCGTTGCATCTGGTGTTTTACGTGCACTTGGTAATGCTCGTGCTGGCGACGGTCGGTATCGCGCTGATTCGGGAGACCGTGCAGCGTCCGGCCATTCTGAAACTGGGTATTCAGAAGCCATCGGTTCCAGCCTCAGTGCGCAGCGTGTTTATTTCCGCGTCCATCGCCGGGTTGGCGGGTTTTAGCGTGGCAGGTCTGTTCACCAGCATGGTGCCGTCGGTGATGATTCACGTCATGCACGAGCAGGGCGGGTTGTTGATCGGCGCTGTAATCGGGTTGTTTTTTGTGGCGTCGATCATTGGCCAGGCGTTGCTGCAGGTGCTGCCAAAGGACCGGCACATGACCCTCGGTTGCGTCGGGCTGATTGTCGGCATGATCTGTCTGGGGCTTAGCATCGCCACGTCGCAGTTGGGGCTGTTGATCGCGGCGGGTCTGGTGGCAGGCATCGGCCAGGGCATGATCCTGCGCGCCGGCATGGGCGCGGTGACCGCCAGCAGCCCGCCTGATCAGAAGGCAGCGGTGACGTCCGCGTTCTTCGTGGTGCTTTACGTGTCGATTTCCGTGCCGGTGGTGGCGGTGGGTTTCAGCGTGCGGGTGTTTGGCCTGGAGCATGTGGGCGAGTTCTTCGCCGGACTGGTGGCCGTGGTTGCGTTGCTGGCGATGATCAGCATGAAGCGCGTGCAATCGAAACAGGCTGCCCTGTCGGCATCCGGGAGCTAAACAATGAGTGTAAAAGTAGGCTTGATCTCGGACACCCACGGCCTGTTGCGCCCTCAGGCACTGGAGGCGTTGCAGGGCTGCGATTACCTGATCCACGGCGGCGACATCGGCAAGCCGGAGATCCTCGACGCATTGATGGCCATCGCGCCGCTGACGGTGGTGCGAGGCAACAACGACACCGACGACGCCTGGGCGTGCGACGTGCCTTATGAAGCAGTTTTGCGTGTCGGTGATGTAGCGATTTACACCACTCACATACTGGCCGATGTGCAGAAATCATTGCCAGATGAGGTGCGCGTCGTGGTCACCGGCCACTCCCACCGGCCCTTGCAGCAGATGCGCGATGGCGTGCTGTTCATCAACCCCGGCAGCGCCGGACCGCGACGGTTCAAACTGCCGATCACGGTTGGCGTGCTGCACATTGAGGGTGATGACGTGCGCGGTGAGTTGATCGAGCTGGCGCTCACATAAGCCCGTCCAGTGCATTTACGACGCAGTCCAGTGTGAGAGTGAGGTTGCTTACGAAGACGATCTTCCCTCCACCAAATATCTAGCGGATGTAATGGCCTCTTCGCGAGCAAGCCCGCTCCCACAAGTGATCTGGCAACTGATAGGGCTTCGGCGAACACGGTCACTGTGGGAGTGAGCTTGCTCACGAAGACGTTCATCCAATCGCCAAGTTATTTAGCGGATGTACGGGCCTCTTCGCGAGCAAGGTGGAGCGCCACCCCGGTCGCTCCCACAGGTCATCCGCCAACTGAAGGATCTGCGGCATCCTCGTTACTTCGCGATCGGGTCCAGGCCGCTGGCTTTGATGGCCGGGGCGGCTGCCGAAGAACTCAGAAACTCCAGAAACTGTTTGGCCTGTTCAGGGTGTTTGCTCATGGTCACGACGCCGGCGGAGTAGAGGGTCATCTGCTGCGCCTGGTCGGGGATCAGGCCGATGATGTCGATGCCGTCCACCGGCTTGAGCTCGCTCAGCTGTTGAAACCCAATTTCAGCGTCTCCACGCGCAACGACTTCACCGACGGGCTCGGCGGGAATCATGCGGCTTTTGCTCTGAATGCGATCGGCGATGTGCATCTGGCTGAACAGCACGCGGGACAGGTAAACGCCGCTGGCGCTGTCCGAATAGGCGATGCTTTTTGTGTCCAGCAGGGTCTGCTTGAAGGCTTCCATGGTGCTGATGTCAGGGTGTGGCGCGCCATGACGTACGGCCATGGCGATGTAGGATTTGCCCAGATCAACACGGGTTTTCGGATCGACCTTGCCGTCCTTGATCAACTTGTCCAGCGCCGCACCCACCATCAGTACCACGTCCGCCGGCTCGTGGCGGGCCAGTCGGTTTGGAATCGCCTGGGGCGTCGCGCCCATCGATGGGGCTACCTCGCCTTGCAGCTTTACGCCGGCGCGCTGTTCGTAATCGGGGGCAACAGCCTTGAACGCACCCATGATCCCACCGGAACTCAGGACGATCAGTTGAACGGGGGCAGGTGCCGTGGCGGCGTGGGAAAAAGCGACTGGAACGAGGGAGAGGGCGGCACTGAGGAGGTAAGGCAACATTCTTTTCATGGAGATAAACCCGGCGTTGGAGATGAATATGACGAAATAAAACAGCGCGGGCAGTATGTGGCAATTGTGAGATCAGTAAATCCCTTTCTTGCCGATACGCCTGCGCGTTTCGTCTTCAACCCCTTGCAGTGCCTGCGCCGGGCGGCTTTTCGCCCGACGCAGATAAAGCCGGTTTACACCTTGAAGTGGCTGACCAACATCTGCAGCTGGTTGCCCAGGCGGGCGAGTTCGACGCTGGACGCGGCGGTTTCTTCGCTGGCGGCGGCGGTCTGTTCTGACACGTCGCGCACGTTGACGATGCTGCGGCTGATCTCTTCGGCCACCGAGCTTTGCTGCTCGGCAGCGGCGGCGATCTGCTGGTTCATGGCCTGGATGTTCGACACCGTCTGGGTAATGCTTTCCAGCGAGGTACCGGCCTTGCGGGTCAGGGCAACGGAGCTGTCAGTCAGGTTGCGGCTGCTGAGCATGATCTCCGAGACCTGGCGCGTTCCGTTTTGCAGCGCGGCGACGAGGCCTTCGATCTCTTCGGTGGATTGCTGAGTGCGTTGCGCCAGGCCACGGACCTCGTCGGCGACCACGGCAAAACCGCGACCGGCTTCACCCGCCCGTGCGGCCTCGATGGCAGCGTTGAGGGCCAGCAGGTTGGTCTGCTCGGCGACGGCCTTGATCACGTCCATGACCTTGCCGATCTTGTCGCTTTCCTGTTCCAGCACGGTCATCGCGTCGGTGGAGCGAACCACCTCAGTGGCCAGCTTCTCGATCTGGACGATCGCTTCACCCACCACTTTGTCGCCTTCCCGTGCCTGCTTGTCAGCGGCAGAAGCGGCGACCGATGCTTGCTCGGCGTTGCGCGCCACCTCGTGAACAGTGGCCGACATTTCGTGCATCGCGGTGGCGACCTGGTCGGTTTCCACTTTCTGGCTGTTGACCCCGGCGCTGGTCTGTTCGGTCACGGCCGACAGCTCTTCAGCGGCGCTGGCAATCTGCGTGACGCTGTCACGGATGCCGCCGATCAACTCGCGCAGCGTGGCGCCCATGCGCTGGATGCCCATTTGCAGAACGCCCAGTTCATCTTTGCGGGTCACGACCATGTCGTGGGACAAATCGCCCGACGCAATGCGGTCTACCACGGCCAGTGTCTGTTGAAGCGGACGGGTGATCTGACGGGTAATGATGATCGCCGCCAGCGTACCGAGGATCAGCGCCAGGAGCGTCCCGGCCAATTGCAGGGTGCGGGCTTGCTGGCTGTCGGCCTGGCCGAGGGTGATCTGCAAGTCATTCAGTTGCTTGGCCAATTTGACAATGGCGCTTCCTTCCTCGGTCATCTCGGCGCGCGTCGTGTTGATCGTGTCCGTGGCGACCTTGAATCCCTGCACCGATTGGCGATAGCCGTTCAGAGCCGCTTCCAGCTGCTTCAGACGTTCGCCCTGAGTGCCGCCAAACATGGCGTTGAGCGGAGCGAGGCCGTCAATGGCGCTGGTCAGTTGGCGCATGGCCGTGTCTTCGGTTTTGGCCGAGACACTGGCGGTGTAGCCGCGCACTTCATAGCGCACCAGCATCACGTCTTCGCGGGCTTTGATGACGGCCTGGTACTGCTCGAAACGGCGTTCGTCCGTCGGGTCGAGTTTCATTACGTCGTCGTTGATCGCGGCGATCAGGTCGGCCGCTTTCATGGCATCAACGCCCATGTCGGCGCGAACCTTGGCGCTCGCCTGATAGGCCTCGCGCATTTTGCTCAATGAGGTCTCATAAGCGGCGATCTGCTCGCCCAACGCCTTGATGGGCGCGACGTTCAGTGGATTGCTGAAGGTTTTCTGCAGAAATTGCTGCTGCGCCTTGAAGCTTTCGAGCGCAGTCTGCACGGTCTGCGCAGCGGCTTCGTCGCCATTGCTGAGCATGTACTGCAGCCGCGTAATCCGAAGGTCAGTCAGCTTCTGGCTGAGTTTGGTGATGTCGGCAACGCGGTCGCTGCGATAGGTCATATTGCCCAGGCTGTTCCAGCCCACCAGGGCCAGCAGGGCAGTCAGTACAAGCACGACACCGAAACCGAGGGCCAGCTTCATGTTGACGCTAATGTTCGCGAACCAGCTGTTCATTCCATTTCTCCAGATCCGTAAATATTTGAAATCGTCAGCTGGAGGGTTTTTGTTATGGAGCCAGCAAAACATTCATGTGTACGAATGCATCGGCAGATTCGCGAGAATCTGAAACCGATGTCGGAATTGTCCGACAGTCGTGTGCGAGCGGAGGTATAGGCAGGAGAAAAAACGCAGGGCCCAGAAACAATCAAGCCCGGCAAAGGCCGGGCTGGGGGAGGAGCAGGGTGTCGATCAGCTCAGGCGGCTGGCACCGACGTGGTCTGCACCGTCAGAGGCAATACG
Organism: Pseudomonas sp. GW821-FHT02H06; assembly: GCF_059421525.1. Classification (NCBI taxonomy): domain Bacteria; kingdom Pseudomonadati; phylum Pseudomonadota; class Gammaproteobacteria; order Pseudomonadales; family Pseudomonadaceae; genus Pseudomonas; species Pseudomonas sp. GW821-FHT02H06. Next base: position 136,737 of record NZ_JBWKVD010000009.1, on the reverse strand, counting down.
ACCCAGCTGGGTGTGCGACGAACCGTTTTCAGCAACGCGATTTGCACCAACGCGATCGGCACCGTCAGCAGCAACGCGATTTGCACCAACGCGATCGGCACCGTCAGCAGCAACGCGGTTTGCACCAACGCGGTCAGCGCCGTCAGCAGCAACACGATTGATGTTGGTGTGGGAAGAGCCGTTTTCAGCAACGATTGGCGCGTTTACAAATGCGCTGGCATCAACAGCAGGGAGGGCGAAAGCGCTGGTTGCCAGTACAGAGAAGGCCAGGCCAAGAATCAGTGTGTTGGTTTTCATGGGAGTTGCTCCAGTACGTTTGATGAGTGGGTGACTCGGTATGGAGCTGATGTTACTCGCCGCAAAATTAATCAGAACTCAATACGATTGGTAGCGAACATTGTCGGCGTTGATAGTTGATTCACCGATGGCTTGCCCCGCTGCCCGTCAAACGCTGGCGTCAATCTTTGCGCCGTCCTTTGTACCGGACATGAAATATTTCAACTGTCGATAAGTCCACCAACCCCCTACCGTGTAAAGGCCGCGAGACTTCGCTGCCGCCGCGGGCGTTTTCTCACTCAGGACGGGACGTTGGGCCATGGGATCAGTTCAGCGATTCACCACGCTAGACAGTTTCAGGGGCGTTTTCGCGTTGTTGGTGGTCTTCTATCACCTGCACGTGGTGGGCGCTTTCATCGAGCTGCCTTTTTTTCGCAGAGCGGACATCCTCCTCAACTTCTTCTTCGTGCTCAGCGGTTTTGTCCTGGCCCATTCCTATGGGCTGAAGCCGCAATTCGGCTTCAAGCGTTTCGTCATCTCGCGCCTGTTCCGCCTGTACCCGCTGCACGTCGTGATGCTGCTGGTGTTTATCCTCTTCGAAGGGGTGCGCTGGGCGGCCTGGAAGAAAGGCTTCACCTTGAACAACGTGCCGTTCACCGGGCTCTTCGCCCCGTCGGAGATCCTGCCCAATCTGCTGCTGGTGCAAGCCTGGACGACGCTCACCGAAACCATGTCGTTCAACTACCCGTCGTGGAGCATCAGCATCGAGTTCTATATCTACATGCTCTTCGGCGGGCTGTGCCTGCTCTCACTGCGAAGCCGCTTTCTGATGTTTGCCTGCGTGGCCGTCGTCGCATTCACGATGATCTTCACCGAAAACGAACCGCTGGTCTGGCGCGCGATGCTGGGTTTGTCCTGCTTCTTCGCCGGCAATATCACGTACCTCGCCTATCTGTTGGTTCGCGACCGATTCGTGCCGGTGCGCTGGCTGATGACGGTGCTCGAAGTGGCGCTCACGTGCACAACGTACTGGATGGTGATGAACGACTACAGCGACCGCTCGCCCATTGCCAGTCTGACGTTCTGCGTGTTGGTGCTGGTGTTCGCATTCGAAGCCGGGCTGGTATCGACGTTCCTGAAAACCGCCGTGTTCAGGCTGTTGGGCAAGTTGTCGTACTCCATCTACATGACCCACGCTGCGCTGCTGTTTTGCCTGTCGACGATGTTCATCGTGGCGCAGAAGCTCACCGGCCGCGATCTGTCGCCGATGATCAACGGCCAGCGTTTCATGGACACAGGTTCCGAGCTGGGCAACAACGCGCTGGTGGTTGCCGTCACCCTCGCAGCGATCGGCCTGGCTGCTCTGGCTCATAAGTACATCGAGCTGAAGGGCGTCGAGTTGGGCAAGTGGGTCACCGGAGCCTCGAACGGCAAAGCGCCGGTCAAGCAGGGTATCGGCGGTGGCCTGAAGCCGCAGGTTGATCGCGCGGCGTGAATCCCCTTTGGTTGCGCTGAGCCTTAACTGCGGCGCAACCAGTCAACCATTCCCAGCCCTGCCGCGCGGCCGCTGGCGAAGCAGGCGGTCAGCAGATAGCCGCCGGTGGGCGCTTCCCAGTCGAGCATCTCGCCGGCGCAGAAGACGCCGGGCAGCGACGGGATCATCAGGTGCTCGTTCAGTGCTTCGAATTTCACTCCGCCTGCCGTGCTGATGGCCTCATCCAGCGGGCGCGGCGTGATCAGTGTCAGCGGCAAGGCCTTGATCGCACGCGCAAGCAGGGCTGGGTCAGCGAATGTCGCAGCGGGGGTCAGCTCACGTAACAGCGCCGCTTTCACCCCGTCGAGGCCCAGCTGGCTGTGCAGATGCTTGGACGTCGAGCGGGAACCGCGGGGTTTGCTCAGGGCCTTTTGCACCTCGGCAACGCTTTTGCCGGGCAGCAGATCAATCTCGACCGTGGCCGACCCCGACTGATTGATCGCCTCACGGATCTGCGCGGACAAAGCGTAAACGAGGCTGCCCTCGACACCGCCCTGCGTGACCACGCATTCCCCCAGCCGCAGGTTTTGCCCCTCCAGGCCCATGGCGATGTTCTTCAGCGGCGCGCCGGCGAATTTGCTGCGCAGCAGTTCGCTCCAGGCGGAGACTTCGAACCCGCAATTGGCGGCTTGCAGCGGCGCGACGTTGACCCCGCGTTGTTCAAGCAGCGGTACCCACGCACCGTCCGAGCCCAGCCGCGACCAGCTTGCTCCGCCCAACGCCAGCAGCGTGGCGGCAGGGTTCAGGGTGACTTCACCTTCGGGACCGTCGACTCGCAACGTATTGTCGGCATTCCAGCCCAGCCACCGATGACGGGTGTGGATAACGACGCCGGACTCGCGCAGTCGCTTGAGCCAGGCGCGCAGCAGCGGCGCGGCCTTCATATCGGTGGGGAATACGCGCCCGGAACTGCCGACGAACGTCTGGATGCCCAGGCCGTGAATCCACTCGCACAGCGCCTGGGCGCCGAAGCTGCGCAGCAAGGGCGCGATTACCGCGGCGCGTTCGGCGTAGCGGGCAACGAACGCAGGCGACGGCTCGGAGTGGGTGATGTTCATGCCGCCGACGCCCGCCAGCAGAAACTTGCGCCCGACCGAGGGCATGGCGTCGTAGAGGTCCACCTTGAAACCGGCGTGGCTCAGCACTTCAGCGGCCATCAGGCCGGCAGGGCCGCCGCCGATGATGGCGACTGTCTGGGTGCTTGAGGTGGCGGTTGACGTCATGGCTAAGCGAACACCGGTTGGGTAGGGGGCGCGCATTCTACGCGAGCTTCGTGAAACGCGGCCAGCCTGTGGAAAACTTATCGATCAAAAAACGTACAGTGCGCGCGAGCCCCAGTGATATCAGGGGATCACGCCCTTGCACTCAGGTTATCCACAGGCGGTTCCACAGGGGATGTGGGTAAGTGATGTCATCACTCAAAGCCCGCGCTCTATCCACACCCGCTGCGCACTGTGGTGCAAAATCCCGTGCCGTTGAGCAAGTGCTTGCCGGTCCTTGCTGTAGCCACCGCCAATCACGCCCATCACCGGAATGTCCCGACCCAGGCAATGACGCATCACCGCCTCGTCGCGGCGGGCAACCCCCGCATCGGTCAGCTGCAAATAACCCAACGCGTCGGCACATCCACGCCGGCGTCGTATAGCACCAGATCGGGCTGATACAGCGGCAGCAGGTAATTGAGCGTGTCGTCGACCACCTTCAGGTAGTCGTCGTCACCCATGCCCATCGGCAGCGGAATGTCCCAGTCACTTTGGGCCTTGCGCGCAGGGAAGTTCTTTTCGCAGTGCAGCGAGACCGTGATCGCGTCATCGGTGTGTTCGAGAATCCGCGCAGTGCCGTCACCCTGGTGCACGTCGCAGTCAAAAATCAGCACCCGGTCGACGCGTCCGCTTTGCAGCAGGTACTGACTGATGATCGCCAGGTCGTTGAAGATGCAAAACCCCGCCGGGTAATCGTAATGGGCATGGTGAGTGCCGCCGGCAAGGTGACAGGCCAGTCCGTGTTGCAGCGCCAGTTCCGCTGTCAGCAAAGAGCCACCTACCGCGCGTACCGTACGTCGGGCCAGATCCTCGGTCCAGGGCAGGCCAAGGCGACGTTGATCTTCCCGCGACAGCGCGCCTTCCATATAACGGCTGATGTAACCGGGGTCATGGGCCAGCACGAGGATGTCCGTTGGGCAGACCAGCGGGCGAAACAATTGAGCATCTGTGGTCAGGCCGGTGTCGATAAGGTGGTCGCGCAGAAGCCGGAACTTGTCCATCGGGAAGCGATGGTCGGGCGGAAAGTCCGGGCTGTAGTCTTCGTGGTAAATGAGGGGCAGGGGCATGGTGAGCACGCGTCTGGTTCGAAGGGGAATCTTGCCAGTTCTGACGATCACCGCACAGCGATTTGCCTGGGCGGGGAGATCGCCAGCCGGCGGGCATTTTGAGAGGCGAGGCAACAGGGAGACGATCGATGGAGCCGATTCTTGAGCTCAACAGCGCACGCTTGTTGATGCGTCAATGGCGAGATGATGATTTGCCAGCCTTCGCGAAGATGTGCGCCGATCCACAAGTGATGCGCTACTTTCCGCAGCCCTTGAGCCGCATGGAAAGCGCCAAGCTGATCGGCCGAGTGCGCGGGCATTTTGCCGAGTATGGTTTCGGCTTCTGGGCCCTTGAACGCAGGGACACCGGTGAATTCATCGGTTTCACCGGCCTGGCCGTGGTGGGCTTCGAGGCAGGATTTACGCCAGCGGTAGAGATCGGCTGGCGCCTGGCCCGCGAGCATTGGGGCCTGGGTTATGCCAGCGAAGCCGCCTGGACGGTCCTCGGCTGCGGATTCGAGCACCTGGACATGGACGAAATCGTGGCATTTGCGGCGGTCAATAATTTGCCCTCGCAGAAGGTCATGCAGGCCATCGGCATGCGCAACGATCCGGCTGACAACTTCGATTATCCGAAATTGCCCAACGGCCATCCACTCAGGCCCCACGTGTTGTATCGCATCAACCGGGCGGGCTGGTTGGCGACGCTTTAAACAGCTGCGGGAATCGGGCTACAAACCTCTGTATCATTTCGTCCCACTTCCATATGCGCCGGCCTACGGCGCCCATGGCCTGATTGATGCGATGACGGTTGGCGAGACGACCGTGTGAGGAACCCTGAATGAGTCACGTGCTGGATGATCTGGTGTCGCTGTTGAGTCTGGAGCCGATCGAAGAAAACCTCTTCCGCGGACGCAGCCAGGACCTTGGCTTTCGCCAGCTGTTTGGCGGTCAGGTACTGGGTCAGTCGCTGTCGGCGGCGAGCAAGACGGTTGAAGACGCGCGCCATGTGCATTCGCTGCATGGCTATTTCCTGCGCCCCGGCGACGCGCACTTGCCCGTGGTGTATCAGGTGGACCGGGTCCGCGACGGCGGCAGTTTCAGCACACGCCGGGTGACGGCCATTCAGAAAGGCCATCCGATTTTCACCTGCAGCGCGTCGTTCCAGTACGACGAAGAAGGCTTCGAGCACCAGAGCCAGATGCCTCACGTGGTCGGCCCGGAAAACCTGCCGTCGGAACTTGAATTGATGCGTCAGCGCGAGCACCTGATTCCCGAGCACATGAAGGACAAACTGCTGTGCCCCAAGCCCATCGAATTCCGGCCAGTCACCGAGTCTGATCCCTACAACCCGAAGCCTACTGACCCGGTGAAATACATCTGGTTTCGCGCCGACGGCACCCTGCCCGACATCCCCGCCCTGCACCGCTACATGCTTGCTTATGCGTCGGACTTCAACCTGCTGACCACCTCGCTGCTGCCCCACGGCAAGACGGTCTGGCAGAAAGACATGCAGATCGCCAGCCTGGATCACTCGCTGTGGTTCCACGGTGAACTGCGCGCTGACGACTGGCTGCTTTACGCCATGGACAGCCCATGGGCCGGTAATTCGCGCGGGTTCTCCCGAGGCAGCGTATTCAATCGCGAGGGCAAGCTTGTGGCGTCGGTCAGTCAGGAAGGTTTGATTCGCCACCGTAAGGATTGGTCATGAGCCTCAATCAAGTACGCCACTGGGTATTCGACATGGACGGTACGCTGACCGTTGCTGCCCATGATTTTCCGGCGATCAAGCGTGCGCTGGATATCCCTCAGGAGGACGACATTCTCGGGCATCTCGCGGCGTTACCGGCGGATGTTGCGGCGGCCAAACATGCCTGGCTGCTGGAGCACGAGCGCGCGTTGGCGATCGAATCCAAACCCGCGACAGGTGCTGTCGAGTTGGTGAGGGAGCTGGCAGGGCGGGGCTATCGTCTCGGCATCCTGACCCGTAACGCCCGGGAGCTTGCTCACGTAACGCTGGAGGCAATCGGTATTGCCGACTGCTTTGCCGTGGACGACGTGCTCGGCCGTGACGAGGCCGCGCCCAAACCCGATCCGGGTGGCCTGCTGAAGCTCGCGAGCGCCTGGAACGTGCAGCCGTCGGAAATGGTGATGGTGGGTGACTATCAGTTCGACCTGGCCTGTGGTCGAGCGGCCGGGGCCCGGACGGTGCTGGTCAATCTCCCGGAAAACCCGTGGCCGGAATTGACCGACTGGCATGCGGAGGATTGTGTGGCGTTACGGGCGATGATTGGCGCAAAGAGCTGATTCCACCCTTCTGGCAGGACCGGCTTCAGCCGGGAACGCGTCCGGCAATTCACCACAAAATTGATGGTGTACAGACCGGCCTCTTCCCGGCTAAAGCAGGTCCTACATAATGCCGCGTCTAGACAGTAGGACCGGCGGCTGCGTTCATTTGTAGGACCGGCTTCAGCCGGGAAGGCGTCTGGCGCTACACTGCAACATTGACGCTGCACATGCTGGCCTCTTCCCGGCCGAAACCAGTCCTACCAAACGCGCGGATATCAATTCGCCTTGAACAACGCCGTCTGCCCTTCAGGCGAAGTGAAGATCGCATCGCCGTTGTGCCCGACGTTTTTCACTTCCACCAGACGCTGATTCAAGCCTTCCGGGTGGCGCTTGGTCAGGTAATCGAAATAGTTGTGACCCCGGGCCAGGCGCTGAGGCCCCTGAGCTTCCGCGCCACAATCCTTGTCCAGCGCGGGGTGCTCCGGATCGGTGTCCAGCTCGCCCAACAGATAAGTAATGTCCCGCTTCACGTATGCGGCCTCAAGCTCGGCCGGTGTTTCCTTGCCGGCGTAGGCGGGCAGCTTGTTCAGACCATACTTCCAGGTGTCGAAAGTCGGGCAGCTCCCCGCATCAACCGGCACAGGGCGCGTCGCGTCGAAATAGGCATAAGAGGACGGGTTGGCGATCACATAGCGCAGCTTGATGCCTTCCTTCTTGAGCAAGGCATCTTCCTTGCCACCAATCATCGCGTAGCGCTGCACCACCTGCGCACCGCCGGAATGGCCCGCGATCACGATTTCCTTCAGGTTGGGGAACAGCTTACTGTCGCTCAGACGCTTGAGGATGTGATCGATGACCACAAAGGAGCTGACCGGCTTGGGGCCCAGTGACTTCTCGCCCGCCATCCAGTCATTGGTGTGCCAGCGAAGTACCGACTCAGGCAGGCGGTGTTCTGCGATGTCCTTTTCGTCGAGAAACTGCGGCGCGATCAGCAGGGTTTTCGATCGCTGCCTGGACTGGTTGGCTGCGCGCTCGACACTGCGCAGGTAGGTTTGCGCGTTACGCAGCCGACCGTGGAAAACAATGACCACCCGCTGGACCTGCGGGCTGGGACGAACCCAGTTCTGACTCAGGCCGAGGGTGGCCTGGGTCGTTCCGTTGATCTGCAGCCGGTCGGGGCTGATGGCTTTAACCGCCTGATCCGCCGCATGAGCATTGAGGCTCATCAGGGTGCCCAACAACAGGATCGAAAGCGGTTTCATCATGTGATCAGAGGCTCTTGGCGGCGAACGTATCGCATTGGTTGATTTGTCCCTGGGCAAAACCTGTCTTGAACCAGCGGACCCGCTGGGCAGAAGTGCCGTGGGTAAACGAGTCCGGCACGACCCGGCCCTGACCCTGTTGCTGCAAGCGGTCGTCGCCAATGGCATTGGCGGCGTTCAGCGCCTCTTCAATATCACCCGGCTCCAGCCAGTTCAAACGCTTTTGTGCGTTGTTGGCCCAAACGCCTGCCAGGCAGTCAGCTTGCAGCTCCTGACGCACCAGCAAACCGTTGTCACCTTCCATTTTCATGCCGCGTTGGCGGGCGGCGTCAACTTTAGCCGAAACCCCCAATAAGGTCTGCACATGATGGCCAACTTCGTGAGCAATCACGTACGCCTGAGCGAAATCTCCCGCCGCCTTGAAACGCTGACTCATCTCACGGAAAAACTCCATGTCCAGGTACACGCGCTGGTCAGCCGGGCAATAGAACGGGCCGCTCGCCGAAGACGCCGAGCCACAGGCCGACTGCACCCGGCCGCTGAACAGAATCAGGGTCGGGGCCTTGTACTGGCTCCCCATTTGCTGGAATACCTGCTGCCACGTGTCCTCGGTGTCGCCCAGGATCGCGCGCACGAAGTCGGCCTGCTCGTCATTGGCCGGTGGCGCCTGGCGCGTTTGCGGATTGACCGCTGCGGTCTGCTCCGAACCCATCTGGCCGGTAATCTCGCCCAGAATTCGCATCGGGTCCTGCCCGGTCAGCAGACCGATCGCGACAATGATCACGATCCCGCCAAGCCCCAGACCCTTGCCGCCAATGCGCATCCCGCCGCCACCGCCACCCCCGGAATCGCCGCGTGCGTCCACGACGTTGTCACTGCGACGTCCTTTTTTCCATAGCATGGGGGAATCCTCTTTTGGTCGTGTGGGAAGTGTAGACGGCGTGCGTGCGTCGTCTGGTCTGCTGGACTAAGAGAGGAGGGGAGGGGGAATAGTTCGCGAATCGGTTCTTCAGAGGTGTTGCTCACCTGCAGAGCTGTTTGGTGGGTTGGCAGCCTGGAACCTTATTTGTGTTTTTCAATCTGCGGAGAAATAGCCCATGCCAAGGCAGCGCCCTTTGAGCGCGCTAATGCGGCGCTCGAAAATAATAGAGCAGTCCGCTAGTCACGCCGATGAGAATCATCGAGCCATAAATTATCCGCACTCCCCACAGCAGTCGGGTAGGCAGTTTGAGCAGCTTTTGCCTGGGGATACGTTCCTGCCTCCAGAAGATCTCAGGTGCGACTGCGACCAGCATTACAAAGGTTTCCCTCATTCTTCGTCCGAAAAGGCTGTCTCCGTAGAAATCTCTGTTCAATGAAAACATTTCAATATCGCATAGGTAGTTTTCGATTTTTTCCAAGTTGATGTAGAAGAAGATGTAGTAGCCGGCGAGATGCAAGGCCGTGATCACTGTCAAAATGAGTGCCAGTAGTCCGGTAGGGATATCTACCATTACTGCGCCCATTCATAGAGATATTCGTCGGTCATTTCTTTCACTTCTCTCACTGTGCTGTGATAAAGGCATAAAGCCCGATCATGCATGCAAATACTGTATTTAGATTGATGTAGAGCCAGAGTATCCAGACCCTTAAATCTGGTGGCACTCTTAAGTTTGCATCTTTTGAAATATCTCCACGGAGGTACATCAAATTCGGAAAAGTAAGGACGACAGTCACCATGTTCATACGCATCTGTCTTCCGATAATGCCGTCGCCCCACATCCTTCGAGCATCAGATATGCATCTGCAGTCATTCAGATAGCTTTCAATTATTACTATCTTTCTGCAGCAAAAAATTGTCATCGTCAAGATGGTCGCAAACATCCAAAAGGACATTGCCAGTGAAAGTAGGCCGATTAAGTAGTGCATTGGTGAAGCAGCTCCAAATTTCTTCCCTAATGAGGGTCAAAAGGTCTCGCAGAGCACTGTCAAGCTTGTTCAGTCTAGGGAGAAATAAACCCAAGCTAAAGCGGCGCCGTTTGCATACGAGAAAAAATAGAGCGCCTGAAGTTGAAGCCTGAGCGCCGAAGACAACCGCTTATCTGCATCGGGAGGTATCTCACCCCGCCTGCACATAAGCTTATGCATGATGATAATCATCGCTAATCCATTCAGCCTCATCTGCCTGCCAATGAGGCCCCCGCCCCACACGCTTTTGTTCCACTGCACGAGTTTTACGTCTGATAGCAGTTCCTCCATGGCGGTTAACTTATTTAGCTGGAAGTAAATCATTATGATGATATTGACGAATATGCTTCCAAACACCGCCATCACCCACCAGACTTTCTCAATCATCATTAGTGTGCGGGCTCCATTCATAAAGTTTGGTTCCTATGAACTCTCCGCTTTTCTCACCTGCCAACCCACCTCCATACCCTCCAGCAACTGCGCCCACGATCAAACAGGCAAGTGCCACCGGGCCGCTTGTTGGACCCAATACCGCGAAGCATGCAGTAGCCGCCGCTGTGCCACCTAGCGTTCCGCCTAAGGAGCCGCCGCTGACATTGCCCACCAGTTTCACGCCTTCGACGAATTTCGCTCGCGTGCAAATATCCTCCCTTCCGGTCGAGCAGGCTTCCTTAATCTCAAGCGCGGTAGATGCTAAGTTCAGCCCGATCCCAATTGCTGTCCCATGCTTCAACAACTTCGCCACCTTGGCGATCTTCCCGACCCGCGCCGCATATCCCTGGATCTCACCTGTGTGCAGATAACTCTTGGTCGACAACCCCAGCATCTTCTTAAGCGGGCCCTTTTTCCGTAGCCCGGTACCCCAGCGAGCAATGCCTTCCAGTTGCTTATCAAGCGTGGCAAACAGCGCTCGTCGTTGGTTGATGAATTCCTGCCGGGCAATGGGTGTTCCGCGCGCCAGCGACAGTTTGTAAAGCCGCTCGATCTCTTCCAGAGTTTTCTTCACCCCCTCAAGGTGCTTGCCCCAACTCCCGTAGCAGCGCCAATACCCAGTGCTCCATAACTGAGCATGTTCTGCAGCAGGTCATAGTTCTCGATGAGCTGGCTGCCCGCGCCTTTCACTTGACGATGGACGTTACGCGCTAGGTTCATCAGCTCGGTTTCTTCGGCTGTGAGAGTGCCGTTTGAACCGTCGCTGACAATCACCAGTTGGCCCGGCATCACCACAACGTTTCGAATATGCGCGTTCAGCACATCGAACTTCGCACCCCCGCTCACCCGTGCCTTGAGTGTGAAATAGGTCTGTATGCGGTCATTGATAAACACATATGGCTTGGACACGTGCTGTCCTCAACTAAAGCGCTTGTTGGCGATGCGGTCCCAGCCGCCGGTGACGTTGCCGGCTGCCGCCCCGTCGCTGCGTTTCTGCTGGGTGTACAGAATGCGAACGCGGCCGAAGTTGATTTGCACGTGTTCCAGGGGCTCGCCGCTTTCACCGCTTTGGCTGAAGTCAGAAATGATCACTTCTTCGAGGCGCACTTCGTAGTACTTCAACTTGTCTCCACCGGCCCGGTACAGACACAAGGTCAGGTCCTTGATGTGCGTGCCCGCGCAGCTGGCCTCAAACAACGAAGCGCTGGATTTGTCCAGACGCTTGCTGAAGCTGAAGTCGCTGAGGCTGGCCCGACCCGAGCCTGCGCCGCCGTTCGAGCTGGCGGTGGCCGAAGTGCTTTGGCTGACGCCGAAGTCGTAGGCCACGATTTCGATCCAGCCCTTGTTGCGCTCATCCAGCGACTCGCCGTCTATCCCGTCCAGCTTGATGAATCCGTCAAATGCCATGCTGCATGTCCTTGCTGAGTTCAGATGCAGCAAGGATAGGGAGCGTATTCCTGGCTTTGAAGCGTCAAGAGGGGGGGCAAAAGTACGATTCGGATCGGTCCTACGCTGGAGCCATAGCCCGTCTTACGGAAGATTCCGTAACGGGTGATGTTCGTCGCAGTAGTTGTTCAAAAGGGGCTGGAAATCGCCGAATTCGCGTGGCGCTCAGAGGGTACGCGCCGACAGCAAATACCCGAGAGGGCTTACATCAAACCCGCGCCGTCTGCTTCTCGGTGGTTTCGACCGGCGAGGCGTCGGCAAAGTGGTTGACCTGGCGCAAGGCCTTGAAACCCACCATCCAGGCGCCCACAACACCCAGAGTGCAGAGGCCGCCGATGATCGCGGCGGGCACGGCCCCCCAAAGCGCTGCGCTGCTGCCGGCGCGGAATTCGCCCAGTTCGTTGGACGAGCCAATGAACAACATATTCACGGCGTTTACCCGCCCGCGCATGTCGTCCGGCGTTGAGAATTGCACCAGTGTGGAGCGAATGTAGACGCTGACCATGTCCGCCGCACCGGCGATCATCAACGCCAGCAGCGACAGCCAGAACAGCGTCGACAGGGCGAACACCAGATTGGCGATACCGAACACCGCGACGGCGATGAACATGACCAGACCGACGTGTCGATCAAAAGGCCGGAAGCTCAGGTACAGGCCGGTGCTGACCTCCCCCAGACTCATCGCGCTGCGCAACGCGCCCAGCCCTTGTGGCCCCAGGTGCAGCACTTCGTGGGCATAAATCGGCAGCAGCGCCACGACGCCACCGAGCAGCACGGCGAACAGGTCGAGGGAAATGGTGCCGAGGATGATCGGCCGCGATCGAATGAACGCGATGCCGGCGGTAAAGCGCTTCCAGGCCGTGGACTCGAGGATCTGCTTCTTCCCGGCATAGAGCACCGGCACGCGGATCAGCAACAGCACGCCAGCGATGAAGCTGGCCATGCACACCGAGTAGGTCAATCCGCCGCCGCCCGCTGCATATAAACCGCCGCCGACCAGAGGCCCGGCGATGGTGGCAATGCGCATGATCATGCTGTTGGTGGCGATGGCCGAGGCGAGTTTTTCACGGGGGACGACTTGCGGCAGCAGGCTCTGCAACGCCGGCCCGGTGAACGCCCGCGCGCAACCGAACAGCGCCAGAGTGGCGTAAATGAGCCGCGTATCCTGATGGTGCGTGACCGAGAACAGCATCAGCATCAGGCTGCACACCGCTTGCACCGACCAACTGATGGTCAGGATCATCTTGCGATCGTAGCGGTCGATCAGATCGCCGGCCGGCATCAACAACAGCAGCATGGGAATGAACTGCGCCAGGCCCACATACGCCAGGGAGATCGGGCTGCGGGTCATGTCGTAGACCTGCCAGGCGACCACGACCGCCTGAATCTGCATGGCAAACACGGCGGCAAGACGCGCGGTCAGGAAGGCGAAAAAGCCGGGCAGTCGCAGGGCGCTTTTAGCGGAGGATTCAGAGGACGGGGCGGGCGATTCGGAGCTCAAGGCTAGGCATCCATCGAAGCGAGAGACGGCCGAGAGTTATACACCGGTCTGACGCAGTTCGCCGCTAGCTGTCAGGAATTTAATGATGGGTGGTGAGGGATATGCTGCGTGCGCATGAGAAAGCGGCGGCGGATCGAGTAGGAGTGCGCTGGGTCCAAGCCCCATTGGGAAGATCACTTTGTTCATCCGGCCCATTCTTAACCACTGCCAAATGAACTGTGGGAGCGAGCTTGCTCGCGAATAGGTCGGTACATCCGCCAAATCTTCAGCGGACCGCACGCCGTCTTCGTGAGCAAGCTCACTCCCACAGGGACTTTATTAAATGCCCGACATCGCGGGATCTGGACGACCGGGGATATCCTAAAGTACCTCAGGTTTACCGGCTAACCAGCAACACCCCCGACTCCATGTGATGGGTATACGGGAACTGATCAAACAGCGCGCAGCGCTCGACCCGGTGGGTGTCGTGCAGTTGGGCGATGTTTGCGGCCAGGGTTTCCGGGTTGCACGAGATGTACAGAATGCGTTCGAAACGTCGCGTCAGCTCGCAGGTGTCCGGGTCCATGCCGGCGCGGGGTGGGTCGACGAACACGCTGCCGAAGTCGTAGCTCTTCAGATCGATGCCGGCCAGACGACGGAACGGGCGCACCTCATTCAGCGCTTCGGTCAGCTCTTCCGCCGAAAGGCGCACCAGCGACACATTATCCACACAGTTGTCCGCCAGGTTACTCAGCGCCGCGTTGACCGAGGTCTTGCTGATCTCGGTCGCCAGCACCTTGCGCACGCGGGTCGCCAACGGCAGCGTGAAGTTGCCGTTGCCGCAATACAGCTCCAGCAAATCATCGTCGCGGTCGCCCAGCGCGTCATATGCCCAGCTCAGCATTTTCTGGTTCACCGTGCCGTTGGGCTGGGTGAACGCGCCCTCCGGCTGGCGATAACTGAAGGGCCGGCCGGCGACTTCCAGCTGTTCGGTCACGTAATCGCGACCGATCACCAGACGCTGCCCCTTCGAACGGCCGATCACGCTCACCTTAAGATCAGACGCCAATTGCTCGGCCTCGACTTGCCAGGCTTCATCCAGCGGGCGGTGATAGCACAGCGTGATCATGCCGTCGCCGGCCAGCGTGGTCAGAAAGTCCACCTGAAACAGCTTGTGATTGAGCGTCTTGCTGGCTTCCCAGCGATCCCGCAGCACCGGCATCAGCGCGTTGATCTGCTGGCTGGCGATGGGGAAATCGTTGATCAGAATCGGCGTGTGTTTGTCGCCCGGCGCGAACATGGCGTAGTGACGCTTGCCATCGTCGCGCCACAGGCGGAACTCGGCGCGCAGGCGGTAGTGCTCGCTCGGCGAGTCGAAAACCTGAGGTTCCGGCGCCTCGAAAGGCGCCAGCAGCTCGCGCAGGCGCGCGGCCTTTTCATCGAGCTGAGCGGTGTAGTTTGCAGGGTCGAACGTAGAACTCATGGATAAAAGCCCAGCTTGATCACGAACAGAATCGACAGCACGACCAGTGCCGAATTCAGCTCGCGGCCCCGGCCCGACAACAGCTTGATCACGGTCCAGGAAATGAAGCCAAAGGCGATGCCGTTGGCGATCGAATAGGTGAACGGCATGGCCAGCGCGGTGATCACCACCGGTGCTGCTTCAGTGATGTCATCCCAGTTGATTTCGGCAAGGCCGGAGGTCATCAACACGGCCACGAACAGCAGGGCCGGGGCGGTGGCGAATGCCGGAACGCTGCCGGCCAGCGGTGCGAAAAACAGCGCCAAAAGAAACAGCACCGCCACCACGATGGCCGTTAGACCGGTCCGGCCACCGGCGCTGACGCCCGCCGCCGATTCGATGTAACTGGTGGTGGTCGACGTGCCCAGCAGAGAGCCCGCCATCGCGGCGGTGCTGTCGGCGATCAGCGCACGGCCCATTTTCGGCATGTGGCCGTCCTTGCCCATCAGGCCCGCGCGCTTGGCGACGCCGATCAGAGTGCCGGAGTTGTCGAACAGGTCGACGAACAGGAAGGAGAAAATCACGCTGACCAGACCGATGTTCAGTGCGCCGGGAATGTCCAGCTGCAGGAAGGTCGGCGCCAGTGAAGGCGGCATCGACACCACGCCGCCAAACGGCGAGAAGCCCATTACGATCGAGATGATGGTCACGGCCAGAATGCCTATCAGCACGGCGCCCCGCACTTTCAAAGCTTCCAGCGCCACGATCAGCGCGAAGCCCAGGGCGGCAAGGATCGGTGCCGGTTTGGCCAGATCGCCCAGGCCGACCATGGTGGCCGGGTTGCTCACGACGATTTCAGCGTTGTGCAGCGCAATCAGCGCCAGAAACAGACCGATACCCGCAGCGATGGCCGAGCGCAACGGCAGCGGGATGCTGTTGATGATCCATTCGCGGATGCGGAAGATCGACAGCAGGAAAAACATCACCGCCGAAATGAACACCGCGCCCAGCGCCACTTGCCAGGTGTGGCCCATGTGCAGCACGACGGTGTAGGTGAAGAAGGCGTTCAGGCCCATGCCCGGCGCGAGGGCGATCGGGTAGTTGGCGATAAGGCCCATCACGGTGGAACCGATGGCCGCGGCCAGACAGGTGGCGACGAAGATCGCGCCCTTGTCCATGCCGGTCTCGCCAAGGATGCTCGGGTTCACGAACAAGATGTAGGCCATGGCCAGAAAGGTCGTGACCCCGGCCAGAATTTCGGTGCGCACATTGGTGTTATGTGCCCTGAGTTGAAACAACCGCTCCAGCATTTAAGGCTCCCCGGTGACGCTCCGCGTCATTTATGTAGTCGACTGAAACAGCAAAGCACTGCTCACCGAAACGGCTTGCACAAATTCTGCCAGTTGCAAAAAGCCGAGCATCATACCAGCAGCTCCGGGCGATGGGGCCTGGCGCTTGTCGCCGGATTGCAAATGTCCGGATCGGCCTTGCGCCAGGCCGGCGCTACGCTGCGTCAAAACGCCCGTCATAAACCCTGAACGTTTCCGAAACCACACAAGTCGTACCCCTTAAGACGCAGATCACTGCGCTGATCGAGTACCTACCGTGAGGCTTCCCATGAGTGCAACCAATGAACAGGCGTTCGCAGGGCATTCCATCGCCCTGACGTTGAACGGCCAGACCCGACAAGTGGACGTACAGCCCTGGACCACGCTGCTGGATCTGCTGCGCGAGCAGCTCGATCTGGTCGGCACCAAAAAGGGCTGTGACCACGGCCAATGCGGTGCATGCACCGTGTTGCGTGACGGCAAACGCATCAATGCGTGCCTGACCCTGGCGATCATGTGTGACGGCGCCGAGCTGACCACGATCGAAGGGCTGGCCAACGGCGACACCCTGCACCCGATGCAACAAGCGTTCATCAAGCACGACGCCTTTCAGTGCGGCTACTGCACGCCCGGGCAGATCTGCTCGGCGGTGGGCCTGGCCAACGAAGGCCGCGCCAGCACCGATGACGAAGTGAAAGAACTGATGAGCGGCAACCTGTGCCGTTGCGGCGCCTACAGCAACATCCGTGCGGCGGTGGTTGAAGTCTTGCCATCGATGAATGCCGCACCGGATCAGGGAGGGCGCGGCCAATGAATCCCTTCAGCTACAGCAAACCGTCCGACATCGCACAGGCGGTCAATCTTGCAGGCCCTGCCAGCCGTTTCATCGCTGGCGGTACGAACCTGCTGGATTTGATGAAAGAAAACATCGCCCGTCCCGAGCACTTGATCGACATCACTGGGCTGCCGCTCAAAGACGTTCGCGCAACCGACAGCGGCGGCCTGATGATCGGCGCGCTGGTGAGCAACGCTGATCTGGCGTGGCACCCGCTGATCGAACGTGACTATCCATTGTTGTCTCAAGCCATTCTGGCGGGCGCCTCGCCGCAGTTGCGTAACATGGCGAGCACCGGCGGCAACCTGTTGCAGCGTACCCGCTGCTACTACTTCTACGACTCAACCGTGCCGTGCAACAAGCGCGAGCCTGGCACGGGTTGCCCGGCTAAAGAAGGTCTGAACCGCATCCACGCGATCCTTGGTGCCAGTGATGCCTGCGTCGCGACGCACCCGTCGGACATGTGCGTTGCCTTGGCTGCGCTCGAAGCCCGCGTGCACGTTCAAGGGCGTGCCGGTGCGCGGGTCATCGAGTTTGCCGACTTCCACCGCTTGCCGGGGGATGCGCCCCAGCGCGACAACCAGCTGGCCGACGATGAACTGATTACGGCTGTCGAACTGCCTGCGCCGCGTTTCCAGCAGCACAGCCACTATTTGAAGATCCGTGACCGCGCGTCTTACGCCTTTGCCCTGATCTCGGTGGCCGCTGCCGTCGAACTCGATGGCGACGTGATCCGTGATGTGCGCATCGCCTTGGGTGGCGTTGCCCACAAGCCTTGGCGTGACACGGCCGTCGAGCAGTCGCTCAAGGGTCAGCCGGTCTCGCGGGAAAACTTCGTTGCTGCTGCCGACGCGATGCTGCGCGACGCTCAGCCGCTGGCGCACAACGCTTTCAAGATCAAGCTGGCCCGCCGCGCGATCGTTCGCGCCTTGAGCGACGCCACCTTGGGAGGGACTGTTTAATGAACGCCAACACACCAATCCCGGGAAGCTCCGCGCTGGGCCAACCGATGGACCGCGTCGACGGACGCCTGAAAGTCACCGGCCAGGCCCGCTACGCCGGTGAGTACCCGGAGCATGGCTTGCTGCATGCTAGCGTCGTGTCCAGCACCATCGCCTCGGGCCGCGTCGTGCGCATCGATGCGACCCAAGCGCTGGCGGTGCCCGGCGTGGTGGCGGTCATTGATCACACCAATCGCCCGCACATCGCCAGCTATGACGAGCCTTATCAGGACGCCGATGCGGCCGAAGGTTCGCCGTTCCGCCCGTTCTATAACGATCGCGTGCTCTACAGCGGCCAGCCGCTGGCGTTGGTGGTGGCAGACACCCTTGAGCTGGCGCGGCATGCCGGCTCCCTTGTGCGTATCGAATACGAAACCGAGTCGCACCAGACCGACCTCGGCGTCGGCCAGAGTGACGCCCACACGGCACCTGCCGAAACGCCAAAGCCGCGCGGGGATTTTTCGCGCGCATTCGCCCAGGCGGCGGTGACGGTCGACACCCACTACAGCACGCCTAACGAACACCACAATCCGATGGAACCCCACGCGTCGACGGTGTTTTACAAGGCCGACGGCAGCCTGGAGATTCACGATAAAACCCAGGGCACGCAGAACTGCCAGGACTACCTGCACAGCGTGTTCGGCCTGGAGAAAGAAAAGATTCGCGTCCTCGCCGCCTTCGTCGGTGGCGCGTTCGGTTCCGGCCTGCGCCCGCAATACCAGCTGCCACTGGCCGTGATGGCAGCGCTGAAACTTCAGCGCTCGGTACGCCTGACGCTGACCCGCCAGCAGATGTTCACGTTCGGCTATCGCCCCCAGACCCTTCAGCACATGCGCCTGGGTGCTTCCAAAGATGGCAAGCTGACAGCGATTGCCCACGACGCGATCGGCCAGACCTCGCGTTTCGAAGACTTCACCGAGCACGTCGTTGAATGGAGCGGCATGCTCTATCAGTGCGACAACGTGCAGTTGAGCTACCAGCTGGCGCCGCTGGACGTTTACACGCCGCTGGACATGCGCGCACCGGGCGCCGCTTCCGGCATGGTCGCGCTGGAATCCGCCATGGACGAGCTGGCCATTGCGGCCGGCATCGACCCGGTGCAGCTGCGGATCGTCAACTTTGCCGACAGCAACGGCAACGAAGCCAAGCCGTATTCCAGCAAGGAACTGCTGGCCTGTTACGAGCAAGGCGCCGAGCGCTTCGGCTGGAGCAAGCGCAACCCTGAGCCGCGCAGCATGCGTCAGGGCCGTCAGCTAGTGGGTTGGGGCATGGCCGGTGGTGTGTGGGAAGCCATGCAGATGCCGGCCAGCGCCAAAGCCAGTATCGACAGCAACGGCAAGATCACCGTCAGCAGCGCCACCACTGACATTGGCACCGGCACGTATACGGTCATGACTCAGATCGCCGCCGAAGCCGCCGGTGTGAATCCGGACGACGTCACCTTCGTGCTGGGTGATTCTTCGCTGCCGACGTCGCCGTTGCAGGGTGGCTCGTTCACCGTGTCGTCCGTGGGTACTGCCGTGCAGCAGGCCTGCCGTGCCTTGCGCGCCAAGCTGCTCGACGCCGTGCGAATGGCGCATCCGCAATACGCGGTGGTGGACATGGCCGATGTCGGTTACGGCGACGGTTATCTGCTCATCGACGATCAGCGTTTTGCCTATGCCGACATCGTCCGCGAGTCGTCCCACGAGACGCTGGAAGTCCAGATCGACGCCAAGCCTGACGACAAGCGCGAAGGCTATTCGACGGCGACTCACTCGGCGGTGTTCGTCGAAGTGTTGGTGGACGAAGACCTGGGCACCATTCGCGTTAATCGTGTGGTGGACGCAGTCGCGGCGGGCCGCGTGGTCAACCCGAAAACCGCCCGCAGCCAGATTCTCGGCGGCGTGGTCTGGGGCATTGGTCAGGCGCTGCAGGAAGAGAGCCAGACCGACCACAATCTCGGGCGCTTCATGAACCACAGCCTGGCCGAGTACCACATCCCGGTGAACGCCGACATCGGTGAGATCGACGTGTTGTTCGTCGAAGAGAACGACGACATCGTCAATGATCTGGGCTCCAAGGGTGTAGGCGAGATCGGCATCGTCGGCGTGGCTTCTGCCATCGCCAATGCCATCTTCCACGCCACGGGCAAGCGTGTTCGGGAATTCCCGATTACGCTGGATAAAGTGCTGTAACCCACGCCGGACCTGATCGTTCCCACGCGCTGCGTGGGAACGGTCATCTGCTGCTGAACCCCCTTCATTCAATGTCGCCCCAGTGCAAGCACAGGTCGCGCTGGTGCGCTTGATGCTCAGGCCTGCTGCGTACCTTGCATCGACGCGGCAGCCATCGAATTGCCGCGGGTCTTCAAGCCTTGAAAAACTGCCGAAAAGAGCTGAATAAAATAACGAGCCGACCCGAGGAGCACCCATGAAGTCATTTATTCGTCATTTCAGTTGCGCTGTGTTGATGCTGAGCAGCACCGTCCTGCTGGCGGCGGAACCCGCCAAATGCCAGAACGTGCGCATGGGTGTGGTCAACTGGACAGACGTCGTCGCCACCAGCGCTGTCGCCGAAGTGCTGCTGCAGAACATGGGGTACGACGTGAAACAGACCAGCGCCGCCCAGCAAATCGTCTTCGGTGGTCTGCGTGACGATCGACTCGACGTCTTCATGGGTTACTGGAAACCGGCGATGGACAAGAACATCGCGCCCTTTGTGGCGGCCAATCAGGTCAAGGTGCTCGACGTGCCCAGCATGAGCGATGCCCAAGCCACGCTGGCGGTGCCGGACTATGTGGCGTCGGGCGGGCTGAACACCTTCGGCGATATCGCCAAATTCAAGGACAAGCTCGGCGGCAAGATCTACGGCATCGAGCCCGGCACCGGTGCCAACGCCAACATCAAGGGCATGATCGAGAAGAACCAGTTCGGCCTCGGCGGCTTCCAGTTGGTCGAGTCGGGCGAAGCCGGCATGCTCGCGGCGGTGCAGCGTGCGATCAAGCGTAATGAATGGGTGGTATTCGTCGGCTGGACCCCGCACCCGATGAACATCAATATGAAGATCGCCTACCTCACCGGCAGCGAAGACGTGTTCGGCTCGGGCGAAGGCGCTGCGACCGTTTCAGTGGTCACGGCGCCCGATTACGCGGCTCGTTGCCCGAACGTCAGCAAGCTGATGAGCAACCTGAAGTTCACCGCCGCTCAGGAAAGCCAGATGATGGTGCCGATCATGGACCGCAAGGCGCCGAACGACGTTGCCCGCCAGTGGCTCAAGGATCATCCTGAAGACATGAAACGCTGGCTGGATGGCGTGACCACCTTCGATGGCAAGGATGCAGCGGCCGCCGTGCAAGTGGCGGTGAACAAGTAAATCAACAGGCCTGGCCAAGGGCTCGGGCTGGAGCAGCCAATGCCCACGTCTTACCCGTTGTCACCCGAGATGTCGGCGTTCGTGACCAAAACGCTGAGCTTCAGCAGCGCGTCGGAGGACATCAACGAGCAGCGCCGTGCGTATGCGCGGATGAGCGAAGCGTTCACACCCGCCCGTCCGGCAGATCTCGATGTCAGGGATTTTGCCCTCGGCGGCGTGGCGGTGCGCAGTTACCGACCTCGGCGGCTGTCCCTCGAACATCCGGCGCCGTGCGTGATGTACATCCACGGCGGCGGCTGGGTGGTCGGCGATCTGGATTCCCATGACTTTCTGACCGCAGCCCTGGCGGCCGACCTCAACGCCGTGGTCGTCGCCGTGGATTACCGGCTGGCGCCCGAACACCCGTTTCCCGCAGGATTCGGCGACTGTCTGGCGGTCTGGCACGCCTTGCAGATTCAGGCGCAGCGGCTGGACATCGACCCGCGTCGCATCGCCATTGCCGGGGACAGCGCCGGTGGCAATCTCGCCGCTGCAGTGTGTCTGGCGCTGCGCGATTCCGGTGAGCGTCAGCCAGTGGGGCAGGCGCTGATTTACCCCGAGCTCGGGGGCGACACCGATCTGCCCTCACGCCGTGAATGCGCCGACGCACCGCTTCTTTCCACCGATGAGCTGGGGTTCTACCGGCAGATGTACATGGCGCCGGACGAACAATCGGCCTATGCCCGTCCGCTCCGCGCAGCTGATTTCCATGACCTGGCGCCTGCGTTCATTGCCGTCGCGCAGTTCGACCCGTTGCGTGACGACGGTGTTGCCTACGAGCGCGCGCTGCGTGAAGCGGGCGTGCGCACCGAGTTCGATCCCGGTCTCGGGCTGCTTCACGGTAGCCTCAGGGCCAAAGGCCAAGTGCCGGAAGTCGACGCGCTTTATCAGCGACTGATTTCTGCGCTGTTGGGCTTTATTCGCGATCCGTTGTAGGACCTTCTACTAGCGCTTTGTCAGTGCTGCGCTGCAATTCCACGCACCCTGTTCTGCTTCCCGCCAACTGCACCGCCCTGGCGGGTGAGTCAACTCGCCACGCGACAAAAGACCACGCAGAGCAAGTGCCGAAATGGGACTACTCTTTCACTGTCAGCTGACCTGGATCAATGCCCTGGCCTGTATTGATCGAACTGGCCGCGTGACGCATCCCCCGGTCGCCGACCTGAGCACGAATCCAAGAGAACAAACGCCACACCTCGTACTCAATACACCGGGGGCAGTCGCTGAAGGCCCTGAGTCTGAAGCCAGTTCCACCTGATAGAGGAAGACCTATGTTCGGCTTAGAGGCGCTCGATCTCGCCCGAATCCAGTTTGCGTTCACCGTTTCATTTCACATTCTTTTCCCTGCCATCACCATTGGTCTGGCGAGCTTCCTTGCGGTGCTTGAAGGCTTGTGGCTGAAAACCCATGACAACACCTACCGCGACCTTTATCACTTCTGGTCGAAGATCTTTGCCGTCAACTTCGGCATGGGTGTGGTTTCGGGTCTGGTCATGGCGTATGAGTTCGGTACCAACTGGAGCCGCTTCTCCGATTTCGCCGGCGCGGTCACCGGGCCGCTGCTGACCTATGAAGTGCTCACCGCATTCTTCCTCGAAGCGGGTTTTCTCGGCGTCATGCTGTTCGGCTGGAACCGCGTCGGTCGCGGCCTGCACTTCTTCGCCACGTCGATGGTGGCCGTCGGCACACTGATTTCGACCTTCTGGATTCTGGCTTCCAACAGCTGGATGCAAACCCCCCAAGGCTTCGAGATAGTCGATGGCCGGGTGATTCCGGTGGACTGGTTCGCGGTGATCTTCAACCCGTCGTTCCCGTACCGTCTGATGCACATGGCGATTGCCGCCTTCGTCGCCACGGCGTTCTTCGTCGGCGCCTCGGCGGCCTGGCACCTACTGCGTGGCCGCGACAACCCGGCGATCCGCAGAATGCTGTCCATGGCCATGTGGATGGCGCTGATCGTTGCGCCGATTCAGGCAATGGTGGGCGACGCTCACGGCTTGAACACCCTGGAGCACCAGCCGGCCAAGATCGCCGCCATCGAAGGTCACTGGGAAAACGTCGGCGACGAGCCGACCCCGCTGATCCTGTTCGGCATCCCGGACATGAAGGAAGAGCGCACCAAGTACGCCGTCGAGATTCCGTACCTGGGCAGCCTGATCCTGACCCACAGTCTGGACAAGCAGATCCCGGCCCTCAAATCCTTCCCGCCGGAGGACCGTCCGAATTCTCTGATCGTGTTCTGGTCGTTCCGGGTCATGGTGGCGCTGGGCATGCTGATGATCGCGGTCGGTCTGTGGAGCGCCTGGCTGCGCTGGCGCGGCGGGCTGTACACCAATCGCTGGTTCCTGCGTCTAGTCATGTGCATGGGGCCGGCCGGTCTGATCGCCATGCTGGCGGGCTGGTTCACCACCGAAATCGGGCGTCAGCCGTGGGTGGTCTATGGGCTGATGCGTACTGCCAATGCGGCGTCCCGCCACAGCGTTGAGCAGCTGAGCATCACGCTGGTGTTGTTCGTCGTGGTGTATTTCCTGCTGTTCGGCACGGGCTTCGGCTACATGATGCGTCTGGTACGCAAAGGGCCCAAAACCCATGAAGGTGACACTCCGGCACATGGCGGACCTGGGCAGAAACGCACCCCGGCGCGTCCTCTTTCTGCTGCTGCTGATGAAAGCAGCACGGACCACCGCAAAGACAGCCTGACTGAGGGGAACTGAGCCATGGGTATCGATCTTCCACTGATCTGGGCCGTGATCATCATCTTCGGCGTCATGATGTACGTCATCATGGACGGCTTCGATCTGGGCATCGGGATACTGTTCCCGTTCATGAAGGACAAGACTGACCGCGACGTGATGATGAACACCGTCGCGCCGGTCTGGGACGGCAACGAGACCTGGCTGGTGCTGGGCGGGGCCGGCTTGTTCGGCGCCTTCCCGCTGGCCTACTCGGTCGTGCTTGAGGCGCTGTATCTGCCGCTGATCTTCATGCTGTTCGGGCTGATCTTCCGCGGCGTGGCATTCGAGTTCCGCTTCAAGGCCACTGACGTCAAGCGGCATCTGTGGGACAAGGCGTTCATCGGCGGTTCCCTGGTGGCAACGTTCTTCCAGGGCGTGGCACTGGGCGCGTACATCGACGGCATTCCCGTGGTCGACCGTGCCTATGCCGGAGGCGGGCTGGACTGGCTGACGCCGTTCTCTGTCTTCTGCGGTCTGGCGCTGATCGTGGCCTATGCCTTGCTCGGCTGCACCTGGCTGATCATGAAGACCGAAGGGCCGTTGCAGAAAGCCATGCATGACTTGGCACGCCCTTTGGCCCTGGCCACGCTGGTGGTCATGGCCATCGTCAGTCTGTGGACGCCGCTGGCCCACCAAGCCATCGCCGATCGCTGGTTCAGCCTGCCAAACCTGCTGTGGTTCATGCCGGTGCCGGCGCTGGTCATGCTGACGATGTACGGCCTGTTCAAAGCGGTGGCGCGCAATGCCAACTACGCACCGTTCCTGCTGACGCTGGTGTTGATCTTCCTCGGCTACAGCGGTCTGGGCATCAGCCTGTGGCCGAACATCATTCCGCCGACTGTGTCGATCTGGGCAGCGGCATCGCCGCCACAGAGTCAGGGGTTCATGCTGGTCGGTACGCTGTTCATCATTCCGCTGATCCTGGGTTACACGTTCTGGAGCTACTACGTATTCCGCGGCAAAGTCACCCACGAACACGGCTATCACTAGCCGGTTGCGGCCCCGGTGTATCGCCGGGGCCGGACTGCGCGATAAGAGGGTTTAGCGATGTCGGTTAAAGAATCTGTTCAGCATGAAGCCCGGAATCAGGATGAGCACAGGCGTGAGGTTGATCCAGCGCAGGGCAAGCCACTGTGGCAGCGCATCGGCTGGCTGTTAGTCATCTGGACCGGCAGCGTGCTGGCCCTCTTCGTGGTCGCCATGCTGCTGCGCATGTTCATGACGGCGGCAGGCATGAAGTCGCACTGAATGATGCTCGCTCAATAAAAAACCCGCTTCGGCGGGTTTTTTTGTGCGGTCATGTTGGCGTTGCAGCAACATTGCGGGAGCGAGTTTGCTCGCGAAGAGGATTCTACTTACGCGCCTTGAGGATCACGAATTTCGGCGTCGCCGCCACTTGTTCCACGCCCCTGAACAACCGAGCCAGTTTGCTGTGATAGCCCAGGTGCCGGTTGCCGACGATGTACAGCGCGCCGCCGGTGACCAGTGCCGAGCGCGCCTGCTGGAACATCCGCCAGGCGAGGAAATCGCCGACCACTTGCTGCTGGTGGAACGGCGGATTGCACAGGATGACGTCCAGCGAATCGGGCTCCTGCGCCGCCAGCCCGTCACCTGCGTGAATCACCGCCGGGCGCTTGCCGAAGGCCAACGCCCAGTTCTCCTGCGCCGACTGCACCGCCATGAATGACTCGTCCACCAGCGTGTAATGAGCGTCGGGGTTTTCCAGCGCGCTGGCGATGGCGAGCACGCCATTGCCGCAACCCAGATCGGCGACCCGCGCTGAGCCCAGGCCCTTGGGCAAGTACGGCAGGAAGGCGCGGGTGCCGATGTCCAGACTGTCGCGGCAGAACACGTTGGCGTGGTTGATCAACTCGATCTTCGGCTCGTCCAGCGTGTAACGGGTGGGGTAGGGCGAGGGTTGCACGGTTTTGGCTTCAGGCGTGCAAAACAGCAGCCGCGCCTTTTTTACCGCGAGCGATGCCTGCACCGGGCCGATGTACTCTTCCATCAGCTCCCCCGCGGAGCGTGGCAGGTGCTTGATCATGCCGGCAGCGACGACTCTGGCGTTCGGGGCCAGTTGGCCCTGCAAACGAATCAGCTGCTCTTCCAGCAAGGCGAGGGTCTTGGGTACGCGAATCAGCACCCAGTCGAAGGGACCGGTCAACGGCGCGCTCGCCGGGATCACCGGCACCGCGTCGTAGGTCAGGCCATTGCGCACCAGGTTCTTTTCCAGGGCCTGAGCGCTGAGGTACGAATCCGTGCTGCTGACCACCGTGGCATGGGGCGCAAGGCTCGCTGCGAGTGCGCCGAAACTGTCGTTGAGCACCAGCACCCGGGTTTGCAGCGTCACGCCCTGTTCAGCGACATGGTTGAGCAGGTACTCGTCGGCGGCATCGAAGGCCTGCAAGGGCTCATCCGACTGCTCCGGCTGGCGGATCAGGTCGAGCTGGGCAAACGGGGTGGTAAGCAGCGGCATGGGCGGAGCAGTTCCAGTCATTGATGGCGCGACCGGCGTATCGGCGGCAGTTACACCTGCGCCGGCGTGTCCAGGTTCGCAAAGCCGGCGATTTTACGTGTTTTTGCCCGCGCGCACCGGGCTTTTCTCCCCTGCCTCACCTTGTGCCTAGATCACCCCATCTTTCGTTGCCTGGACCACTGCCGACATCTTGTTGCAGGCGCCGATCTTCTGGATGGCTTTGCCAACGTGGAAGTTAACGGTGCGCGCTGTGACATCCAGTATCAACGCGACTTCTGCCGCCGTCTTGCCAGTCGCGGACCACTTCAATACCTCTACCTCTCTGACCGTCAGGCCCTTGTAGGCGAGCGTCTCCGCGTTCGCCGTGCAGTCTTCCCCCAGCTTCCGAATACCCATCGTGTGCCTCCATGCTCAGTCTTGATCGTCCTGATCGAAGTCTAGGAAACAATTACGGCCCGGGATGGAGCGCGGTTCGTGGTCGCGTCGAAGTACCGCCCCGATTAGCTGCAGACATGATTTGGAAAAGCTAAGGGAATCATGAGGTTAGGACGATTGTGTGCTTCTGCATGAATCACCTGGCGATAACGCCGATAGCGAAATGCTCTAAAAATCGCATCAGTCGTTGCGGATATCACTACAAACCGGTGGTGTTTATCACGGCGGGTTTGCGGGACACTGATCACCCTTTTTGTGAGACAGGAGCCAGGAGCGCCCCATGACTGCCAGTGCAGAGAAATTCACCCGGCAAACGCTGCTGGACGTTACGCCGCTGACTCCCAGTCTCTTTACCTTTCGCACCACCCGCGATCCCGGTTTCCGCTTCACGGCAGGACAGTTCGCCCGTCTGGGCGTCACCAAGCCCGATGGTACGACGGTGTGGCGGGCGTACTCGGTGGTGTCTTCGCCCTTCGATGAATTCCTCGAGTTCTTCTCCATTGTGGTGCCCAACGGCGAATTCACCAGCGAGCTGAGCCGGCTTCGTCAGGGCGACACGCTGATGGTGGAAAAACAGGCGGTGGGTTACCTGACCCTTGATCGCTTCACCGATGGTCGCGACCTCTGGATGTTATCCACAGGGACCGGCGTTGCGCCGTTCCTGTCGATCCTGCAGGACTTCGAGGTCTGGGAAAAATTCGAGCGCATCATTCTGGTGTACAGCGTCCGCGAGTCCCGGGAACTGGCCTACCAGCAGCTCATCGCCGAGCTGACCCAGCGCGAATACCTGGTCGAGTACGCGCACAAGTTCAGATTCATCGCAACGGTGACGCGGGAGCCGCATCCCGGTGCGCTCAACGGACGGATTACCACGCTGATCGAAAACGGTGAGTTGGAGAAGGCGGCCGGCGTCGCGCTGACACCCGAGCACTCACGGGTGATGATCTGCGGCAATCCGCAGATGATCGAGGACACCCGCGCGGTACTGAAAACCCGTGACATGCGCCTGGCGTTGACGCGCAAGCCGGGACAGATCGCGGTGGAGAATTATTGGTAAGTTGATACTGCGGTGTGATCGTAAGACACATGTGGGAACGAGCAAGCTCACTCCCACATGTTATGACCGGCGTTAAACGAACCGGTCAGGCGTCACTGGCAGTGGCGCAGCCGGCTTGTTGTTTTGCTCTTTCAGCAGGTCGCGGATTTCGCCCAGCAGCAGCTCTTCCTTGGACGGGGTTGGCGGCAGGGTCGGTGCTTTGGCCTCTTCGCGTTTCAGGCGGTTGATCGCTTTGACGCCCATGAAGATGGCGAACGCGACGATGATGAAGTCGATCACGGTCTGAATGAACTTGCCGTAGGCCAGCACCACCGCAGGTGCAGTCCCTTCAGCAGGCCGCAGCATGATGGCCAGATCACTGAAGTCCACGCCGCCGATCAGCAACCCGAGGGGCGGCATGATTACATCGCCGACGAACGACGAAACGATCTTGCCGAATGCCGCGCCGATGATGATACCGACGGCCATGTCGACGACGTTTCCTTTTACGGCAAAGGCTTTGAACTCGCTTAGTACGCTCATGGGTGTATTCCTTTGTTACAGATGAGAGTGGTAAATGCAGTGTAAGTCAGCTACCTGCATCTCGCTTAATCCATGCAATCGACCGGGTCCGTCCCGGTTAGTTTTATTTAATCCTCCAAAAGCGTGCGTGCCCGATGGCGCTGCCACCGACGGTTTGACGCATCGGGTATGATTGCCCTCTTTTTACATCGGGGGTGTCATGGCCAAGGCCAAACGCATGTACGGCTGCACCGAGTGCGGTTCGACGTTTCCCAAATGGGCCGGCCAGTGCAGCGAATGCGGTGCCTGGAATACCCTCGTTGAAACCGTGATCGACAACAGTACGGCGGCTGCGCCCAGCGGTCGTTCCGGCTGGACCGGCCAGCAGGCGCAGATCAAAACCCTGGCGGAAGTCAGTGTTGAAGAAATCCCGCGTTTTTCCACCAACTCCACTGAGCTGGACCGCGTTCTCGGCGGCGGCCTGGTGGATGGCTCTGTGGTGTTGATTGGCGGCGACCCCGGCATCGGCAAATCGACCATTCTGTTGCAGACCCTCTGCGCCATCGCCGAGCGGATGCCGGCGCTGTACGTCACTGGCGAAGAGTCGCAGCAGCAGGTCGCGATGCGCGCCCGTCGGCTTGGCTTGCCCCAGGACAAACTGCGGGTCATGACCGAAACCTGCATCGAAACCATCATTGCCACGGCGCGCATCGAGCAGCCGAAGGTCATGGTGATCGACTCGATCCAGACCATCTTCACCGAACAACTGCAATCAGCGCCCGGCGGCGTATCCCAGGTTCGCGAGAGTGCCGCGTTGCTGGTGCGATACGCCAAGCAGAGCGGCACCGCGATCTTTCTGGTCGGCCACGTCACCAAAGAAGGCGCGCTGGCCGGGCCTCGGGTGCTGGAGCACATGGTCGACACCGTGCTGTATTTCGAAGGCGAGTCCGATGGCCGCCTGCGTCTGCTGCGTGCGGTGAAAAATCGCTTCGGCGCCGTCAACGAATTGGGCGTCTTCGGCATGACCGACAAAGGCCTGAAAGAAGTCTCGAACCCCTCGGCGATCTTTCTCACACGTGCGCAGGAAGAAGTCGCGGGCAGCGTGGTCATGGCCACATGGGAGGGCACCCGGCCGATGCTGGTCGAAGTGCAGGCGCTGGTCGATGACAGCCACCTTTCCAACCCGCGTCGCGTGACCTTGGGGCTGGATCAAAACCGGCTGGCCATGCTGCTGGCGGTACTGCACCGCCACGGCGGCATCCCTACCCATGACCAGGATGTGTTTCTCAACGTCGTGGGCGGGGTGAAAGTGCTGGAAACCGCTTCCGACCTGGCCTTGATGGCCGCCGTCATGTCCAGCCTGCGCAACCGTGCGCTGCCGGGCGACTTGCTGGTGTTTGGCGAAGTGGGCTTGTCCGGCGAAGTTCGGCCCGTGCCCAGTGGTCAGGAGCGTCTCAAGGAAGCGGCCAAGCACGGCTTCAAACGCGCCATCGTGCCCAAGGGCAACGCCCCGAAAGAGTCGCCGCCGGGCCTGACGGTGATTGGCGTGACTCGCCTGGATCAAGCACTGGACGCGTTGTTCGAGTAAGGGCAGCGCGTTCTATAGATGTATGAGTGCGCCCAGCTCACGCTCCAGTTCATCGTGATCGGCAATATTGAGCTCGATCAGTCGACGCAGGTGCGTCACTGAATCGAGCTCGATGTGCTTGCAGACAAACCCCAGGTGATTGTGATCATCGTGGGTCAGCAGCACTTCCATCACGACATCAATACCGTCCTGCAACTCAATGTCGACCATGAAGCGTTCATCGGGATCACCCTCCCAGGGTGACGGCTTTTCGATCAGCAGCCCCTTGAGCGACAGGTCGATCAGCTGAACCGTCCAGGTTTTGCCGCCTTGTGTGAGTTTCGTTTTCGCGTCGAATGCAACACGTTTGAAGCGACGACGATCTTTGTGGTTCTCGGTCATTACGCTACTACTCCTTCAGCGCCTGAAGCGCCCGCTGCGTTGACTATAGGACAAATATCGCGCTAGACCATCGTGGGGGTAGCCTTTCGCTCCGGCGGCGCTAAACTTCGCTTGCTGAACAACAATAAGTCCACTCAGTTGGAAACAAAAAAAATGAAAAACAATAATGGTCTGCTGCGCCACGTGCCCTGGCTGATTGTTGCGATCCTTGGGGCCTGGGCTCTGGGTGTGGTTGCATTGCGTCGCGGGGAGGCGATCAATGCACTCTGGATTGTGGTCGCCGCAGTGGCCATTTATCTGGTCGCTTATCGCTACTACAGCCTGTTCATCGCAACCAAGGTCATGCAACTCGACCCGACCCGGGCCACCCCCGCGGTGCTCAAGAACGACGGGCTCGACTACGTTCCCACCAATAAACACATTCTCTTCGGTCACCACTTCGCTGCCATTGCCGGCGCTGGTCCGCTGGTCGGTCCGGTGCTCGCCGCGCAGATGGGCTATCTGCCCGGCACGCTGTGGCTGATCGCCGGCGTCGTGCTGGCGGGTGCGGTTCAGGACTTCATGATCCTGTTCCTTTCCACGCGCCGTAACGGTCGCTCCCTGGGCGACATGGTGCGCGAAGAAATGGGCCGCATCCCCGGCACCATCGCGTTGTTCGGCTGTTTCCTGATCATGATCATCATCCTCGCGGTGCTGGCGCTGATCGTCGTCAAGGCACTGGCCGAGAGCCCATGGGGCATGTTCACGGTCATGGCGACGATTCCGATCGCGATGTTCATGGGCATCTACATGCGCTTCATCCGCCCGGGCCGTATCGGCGAGATCTCGGTGGTGGGCGTCGTGCTGTTGCTGCTGTCGATCTGGGTCGGTGGCCTTGTGGCAGCGAGCCCTGAGTGGGCGCCGATGTTCGCCTTCACCGGCGTGCAGATCACCTGGATGCTGGTCGGTTACGGTTTTGTCGCGGCCATGCTGCCGGTCTGGCTGGTGTTGGCGCCTCGCGACTACCTGTCCACGTTCCTGAAAATCGGCACCATCATCGCGCTGGCGATCGGCATCCTGATTCTTGCGCCTGAGCTGAAAATGCCTGCGCTGACGCAGTTCACCGACGGCACCGGTCCGGTCTGGAAAGGCACCCTGTTCCCGTTCCTGTTCATCACCATTGCCTGTGGCGCCGTCTCCGGTTTCCACGCCCTGATTTCTTCGGGCACCACGCCGAAGCTGCTGGATAACGAAGTCAACGCCCGTTACATCGGTTACGGCGGCATGCTCATGGAATCGTTCGTGGCGATCATGGCCATGGTCGCGGCCTCGGTCATCGAGCCAGGCGTGTACTTCGCGATGAACAGCCCGGCGGCCATCGTCGGCTCCGACGTCGCTTCGGTCGCGCAGATGGTCAGCAGTTGGGGTTTCCTCATCACACCGGATCAATTGACCGCTGTGGCGAAGGACATCGGCGAAAACACCGTGCTGGCCCGTGCTGGTGGTGCACCGACGCTGGCGGTGGGTATCGCGCAGATCCTGCATCAGGCGTTCCCCGGTCAGAACACCATGGCGTTCTGGTACCACTTCGCGATTCTGTTTGAAGCGCTGTTCATCCTGACGGCAGTCGATGCCGGTACCCGTGCTGGCCGCTTCATGCTGCAGGACCTGCTGGGCAGTTTCGTGCCTGCGCTGAAACGCACCGAGTCCTGGACCGCCAACGCCATCGGTACCGGTGGTTGCGTCGCGCTGTGGGGGTATCTGCTGTATCAAGGCGTGATCGATCCGCTAGGCGGGATCAACACGTTGTGGCCACTGTTCGGTATCTCCAACCAGATGCTCGCGGGTATCGCGCTGATGCTGGCGACGGTTGTGCTGATCAAAATGAAGCGTCAGCAGTACGTCTGGGTCACCATCCTGCCGGCTTCATGGCTGCTGATCTGCACCGTGACCGCAGGCTTCATCAAGCTGTTCGACCCGAGCCCTGCGGTAGGCTTCCTGGCGCTGGCGAAGAAATACAGCGCGGCGGCAGACGCCGGTCAGGTGCTGGCCCCGGCCAAGACCATGGATCAAATGCAGCATGTGATCTTCAACGCCTACACCAACGCCACCCTGACCACGCTGTTCCTGTTCGTGGTCCTGAGCATTCTGTTCTATGCGTTGAAGGTCGGTCGGGCGGCGTGGGTCAAGAAAGAGCGTACCGACAAGGAATCGCCTTTCCAGGCTTTCCCGGAAACCCACTGAGTGCGCTGTAACGCGAGGAGCTGCCTATGTTCAACGATCTGAGTCGCCTGGGTAAGTATCTCGGTCAGGCCGCTCGCCTCATGGTGGGCATGCCGGATTACGACAACTACGTTGAGCATATGCAGAAGACTCACCCGGACAAGCCGGTGATGTCCTACGAAGCGTTCTTTCGGGAACGCCAGGACGCACGTTACGGCGGGAAGGGCGGGCCCAAGTGTTGCTAATGATGTGACCCTGGGTCATGTAGGAGTGAGCTTGCCCGCGATGCGCTGATTCAGTCGCCGCTGTACTGACTGACATTTCGAATCGCCAGCAACCTCACTCCTGTTTTTTTTCAGCGAATCGAGGTCTTTTTTTGTTCACACCTATCCCCGTCACGATCCTCAGCGGCTTTCTCGGCGCCGGCAAAACCACTCTGCTGCGCCATCTGCTCAAAGAAGAGCACGGCCTGAAGATCGCCGTGATCGAGAACGAATTCAGTGACGCCGGCGTCGACACCCAGTTGCTGGGCGACGAGCCCGTGCAGGTGATGACCCTGTCCAACGGCTGCGTCTGCTGCACCATTCACACCGACCTCACCAAAGCGCTGTATCTGCTGCTGGAACGCCTCGACAGTGGCGAGATCGCCTTCGATCGGCTGGTCATCGAATGCACCGGCCTGGCAGACCCCGCACCGGTGGCGCAGACCTTCTTCATCGACGAGGAGCTGCGCGAGCGCTACCTCCTCGACGGCATCATCACGCTGGTTGACGCGGCCCACGCCGACACGCACCTGGAGCAGACCATCGCCCAGGCGCAGATCGGCTTTGCAGATCGTCTGCTGGTGAGCAAGACCGATCTGGTGGATGAGGCGGCCTTCAACGCACTAAGCGAGCGACTGACCCGCATCAACCGACGTGCGCCGATCCGTGTGGTCGAGCACGGCAAGATTGATCTGGCCGAGTTGCTGGATGTGCGCGGCTTCAACCTGAACGCTGACATCGGCGGGATGACCCTGCGCCCGGCGGCTCCGGCGGGCCGCTCCATCGACCGCATCAGCAGCCTGGTTCTGCGCAGTGACCAGCCGCTGGATATCGACAGGCTCAGCACCTTCATGAACGAGCTGCTGGAAGAGC
The DNA here is from genome assembly GCF_059421525.1 of Pseudomonas sp. GW821-FHT02H06. NCBI lineage: Bacteria > Pseudomonadati > Pseudomonadota > Gammaproteobacteria > Pseudomonadales > Pseudomonadaceae > Pseudomonas > Pseudomonas sp. GW821-FHT02H06. The sequence goes on along the minus strand of NZ_JBWKVD010000009.1, from coordinate 103,233 downwards.
ACGGCAAACAACTGCTGCGCTACAAAGGCGTGCTGAACATCGCCGGCGAAGACCGCAAATTGGTCTTTCAGGGGGTGTTGAAGCTGTACGGGTTTGATTTCGATGTGGAGTGGGCGGATGGCGAAAAGCGCGAAAGCGTGATCGTGTTCATTGCCGATGAACTGCCGGAAGAGAAGATCCGGGCCGGCTTTGCAGGCGTTGCTGCAGATTAGATATCGCGTGCGGGAATGGTCCGTAAGAGGAGCTATGCCGCCTGCGTAGGACCGTTCCGAATCGTACTTTCAACCTCCCTCCCTACGCTTCTAAACCCTACATCCCGTCCCTATCCTTGCTGGATCTGAAGTCAAGCAAGGACGGGCAGCCTCATGTCCAAGCCCTACGTGTTCATCAATGACCGCATACAAACCTACTTCACGCTCAAAGCTCGGGTCGGCGGCAGCGCAAAGTTTGATGTGCTGAATGCGCACATTCGCAATGTAGTGGTTATGCCGGGCCAGCTGGTGATTGTCAGCGATGGTTCGATGGGCAGCCTCACGGCAGAAGAAACCGAGCTGATGAACCTGGCGCGGAACGTCCATCGACAGGTTAAAGGCTCGGGCAGCGAACTGATCAAGAACTACGACCTGATGCAGAACATGCTCAGTTACGGATCGCTGGGCGTCGGCGCCGCCACAGGCAGTTGGAGTAAACACCTTAACGGCGTGCAGAAAACCCTCGAAGAAATCGAGCGGCTGTACAAGCTGTCGCTGTCCCGCGGGACGCCCATTGCCCGGCAGGAATTCATCAATCAACGGCAAGTGATATTTGCCAGGCTGGATGTTCAGCTGGAAGGTATCGCCCGCTGGGGGACCGGGTTGACTAAAAAAGGCCCACTGAAAAAGATGCTGGGGCTATCGACCAAAAGTTATCTGCGCACCGGGGAGATACAGGGCTACGCCACGCGAATTGCGAAGATCGCCAAGGTGGCGAAGTTGTTGAAGCATGGGACGGCGGTTGGGATTGGGTTGAATATCGCATCAACCGCGCTGGAGATTAAGGAAGCCTGTTCTACGGGACGTGAAGAGTTATGTACACGGGCTCATTACGTTGAGGGAGCAAAGTTAGCGGGTGGCGTGCTACTCGGACTTGCCGGGGGGGAAGTAGGGGCAGTAGCCGGGCCGGTGGTGTGTCTGGCTGTGTTTGGTGCGCCTACCTTGGGGCTAGCTGCGTTAGGTTGCGGAATTATTGCCGGCGGGGCTTTAGCCTATGCAAGCGGCACAATGGGCGAAGCAGGTGGCGAACTTCTTGGGGAGAAGCTCTACGAATGGACACCCTGATTTCATACGACGCGGCTATTTGGTTGACGCTGATAGAATTCGTTTTGATCTTCATCCACTTGGTCTCGTCTCATATCTTTTTCTTGAAATACATGGAGCGCATTGAAGATTATCTTTCCGACATCGAGATGATCGGCTTACATGCAGACTATTACGGTGATACTTGGCTGGGCCGAAGAATGCGCGAGTCGTTCATTACGATGATCTTGATCATGCCGGGTGCATTTAAAAAGCAGGAAGTCATTCCACCGTACAAGCTTCAGAAGCTTCCTGGCCACTTTCGGTTCTGGATCAAATTTTTCTTTTATTCCGCGATAGTTCTTCTTTCTGCAATGACCGTGCTCTACCTGCGTCTAAAGCAGGGAAGCGTATAGCCAGTTCTTGATTGAAAGACCATCGAAATCTCAGCCCTAACTCCTGATGACTTGCGCCTCTTCGACGTAGACAAGAAGCAGATACGAGGAGACAGCCTCAACAAAAAGCCCGGCTAACAAGCCGGGCTTTTTCACATCAACCAACCGCTATCAAGCGCCGTAAACCGGCAGCTTGGCGCAGATGGCCTGGACCTTCTCACGTACGGCGTTGATCACCGCTTCGTTGTTCAGGTCTGCCAGGATGTCGCAGATCCAGCCGGCCAATTCCTTGCACTCTGCTTCCTTGAAGCCCCGAGTGGTCACGGCCGGAGTGCCAAAGCGCAGGCCGGAGGTGACGAACGGGGAGCGTGGATCGTTCGGCACGGAGTTCTTGTTCACGGTGATGAACGCTTTGCCCAGTGCGGCGTCGGCGTCTTTGCCGGAGATGTCCTGCTTGATCAGCGACAGCAGGAACAGGTGGTTTTCAGTACCGCCGGAGACCACGTCGAAACCGCGCTCGATGAACACACCGGCCATGGCCTTGGCATTTTTCACCACTTGTTCCTGGTAGGTCTTGAACTCAGGCTGCAGTGCTTCCTTGAAGCAGATCGCCTTGGCCGCGATGACGTGCTCCAGAGGACCGCCCTGGCCGCCCGGGAAGACAGCGGAGTTCAGCTTCTTCTCGATGTCGGCGTTGGCGCGCGCCAGGATCAGGCCACCGCGCGGGCCGCGCAGGGTTTTGTGGGTGGTGGTGGTAACGACGTCAGCGAAGGGGACCGGGTTCGGGTAAACGCCTGCAGCGACCAGACCGGCCACGTGGGCCATGTCGACGAACAGGTAGGCGCCGACTTTGTCAGCGATTGCGCGGAAACGCGGGAAGTCGAGGATCTGCGAGTAGGCCGAGAAACCGGCAACGATCATCTTCGGCTTGTGCTCGACGGCCAGACGCTCGACTTCGTCGTAATCGATCAGGCCGTTGCCGTCGATGCCGTACTGAACGGCGTTATACAGCTTGCCCGACGAAGAAACGCTGGCGCCGTGGGTCAGGTGACCGCCGTGGGCCAGGCTCATGCCCAGGATGGTGTCGCCAGCATTGAGCAGCGCCAGATATACCGCGCTGTTGGCTTGGGAGCCTGCGTGTGGCTGGACGTTGGCGTAATCGGCGCCGAACAGTTGCTTGGCGCGATCAATGGCCAGTTGCTCGACGATGTCGACGTATTCGCAGCCACCGTAGTAACGCTTGCCTGGGTAGCCTTCAGCGTATTTGTTGGTGAGAACCGAGCCCTGGGCTTCCATGACTGCCGGGCTGGTGTAGTTCTCCGAGGCGATCAGCTCGATGTGATCTTCCTGACGCTTGGCTTCCTGTTCCATGGCGGCGTACAGGTCGGCGTCGTACTTGGCGATGGTCAAATTGCGGCTGAACATGGCGGTCCTCGGGGATCGGGCAGTAGAAAAGGGGAGCATTCTAACCCATCAGGTTTTATCTGGCATATGAAAGCGGGTCATGTGCGTGATGAGCGCTGTGCAAGGCTAGCCTCAAGCCGCAAGCTGAATGCGCCGGGGCTTTGCTTGTAGCTTGCTGCTTGAAGCTTGCCGCTGCTAATCAAGCATAAACAGCGCGTCGTTGCTGAACTGAGCCTCGAACCGCGTCGCCGGCATGGGGCGGCCGAACAGGTAGCCCTGAACTTCGTCGCAGCCATGTTCACGAAGAAACTCCAGCTGCTCGTGGGTTTCCACGCCCTCGGCAATCACCGACAGATTGAGGCTATGGGCCATGGCGATGATTGCCCGGGCGATTTGCGCGTCCTGTTCGCCGGACGGCAGGCCATCGACGAACGTGCGGTCGATCTTCAACACGTCGATGGGGAACTGCTTCAGGTAATTCAGCGACGAGTAGCCGGTGCCGAAGTCATCGACTGCGATGCTCAGGCCCAGCCGCTTGAGCCCGGCCAGAATCTGCATGGCTTCGCTCACCTCACGCATCAGGATGCTCTCGGTCAGTTCCAGCTCGAGGCAGGCGGGCGGCAGGCCGATTTCCTGCAGAATACCGGCGATGCGCGTGCCCAACTGGCCGTCCGAAAACTGCCGTGCAGAAATGTTGACCGACACCTTCGGCACGCGGACCCGCGCCAGATGCCACTCGCGCAACTGGCGGCACGCCTCCTTGAGCACCCACTCGCCGACTTCGACCACCAGCCCGAGCTCCTCGAGCACCGGGATGAATTCCACCGGCGGCACCAGGCCGCGACGCGGGTGACGCCATCGCAGCAAGGCCTCGGCGCCGGTCAGACGTTTGCCGTCGCCACTGAACTGCGGTTGGTAATACAGCGTGAACTCGCCCTGCTCCAGGGCATGGCGCAGGTCACTTTCCAGCTCCAGACGCTCAAGGGCGGTGGCGTTCATGTCGGCCTGATAAAACTGGAAGTTGTTCTTGCCGCGTTCCTTGGCGTGGTACATCGCCGTGTCGGCGTTCTTCATCAACTGGCTGAGTTCGTTACCATCCTGCGGGCTCAGCGCGATGCCGATACTGGCCGTGACGAAGAACTCGCGGCCCTCCAGCACGAAGGGTTTCACCAGGCTGGCAAGAATCTGTTCGGCCACATGAATCGCCCGGTTCAGCGCGGCCTGTTGGGTGGGGCGAGGTTGCAGCAGCAGGGTGAATTCGTCGCCGCCCATGCGCGCAACAGTGTCGTCTTCGTCAACGCATCCAAGCAGGCGCAAGGCCATTTCCTTGAGCATGCGGTCGCCGGCGGCGTGGCCCAACGAATCGTTGATCGGCTTGAAGCGATCGAGGTCGAGGAACATCAACACCACCCACGTGTGTTGACGCTCGGCATGTTGCAGCGCGCTGTGCAAACGGTCCTGAAATAGCGTGCGGTTGGGTAGATGCGTCAGTGCGTCGTAATAAGCCAGCCGATGGATGCGCTGCTCGCTCGCCTTGCGCTCGCTGATGTCGCTGAAGAAGCACACGTAGCTGGCCAAGTCGCCTTCATCGTCGAGCACGGCGGTAATCCCGACCCATGCCGGGTAGTGCTCGCCGTCGCGACGCTTGAGCCACAATTCACCCTCCCAACTGCCGCGCTGGCTCAGCTGTTTGAGGATGTAACCCAGGTGCGCTGCCTGCTGATTTTCGACGGTCAGCATCATCGGCAGTTGATCCAGCACCTGCGACATGGCGTAGCCACTGACCCGCGTAAAGGCGTCGTTGGCCTGCACGATATAACCCGCAGGGTCAGTGATCAGAATGGCCGACGTCGAGTGTTCGAATACCGTGGCCGCCATGCGCAGGTCTTTTTCGGCGCGCCGCTGCTGACTGACATCACGTGCTACGCCCAGAACGCCTTCAAAAGTTCCGGATTCATCCCACACCAGAACCAGACGCAGCTCCACAGGAATCTTGCGGCCATCCGCGCGCAGGCAATCGAACAGGAACAATTGCGTAGGGATCTCGCTGCGCAGGTCCGCCAGCGCGTCGGGCTTTTTCAGCGCTTTACTGATCCGCTGCAGCAGCGCATAAAAGCCGGTGAGCTGCTGCGGGTTGGCGATGATCGCCTTCCAGCCATTCTGCAGAATCCACTCGGCGCTGTAACCCAGCACCGTATTGACCGAGGGGCTGATGTAGTTGGCTAGCAAAAGGCGATCGGTCGAGAAAATGACGTCGCTGATGCTCTCTGCCAGCATCCGGTAACGCTGCTCGCTTTCGCGCAGGGACTGGCTGGCGTCCACTTGATCGGTGATGTCCTTGGCGACGCCGACAATGCGTCGGATCTGACCGTCACTGTCCGCCGCCAGCGCCTGTTCACGGATCTCGAAACGACGCCAGTCGCCGCGTCGGGTGCGGAACCGCAGCTGGCACTGGATCAGGTCGCTGCGGCCATGCTCGGTGCGTACAAGGCGCAACTGCTCATACGCACCGATATCGTCCGGGTGCAGCAGCGTTTCCCAGAAAAGCTCGCCCATCTCATCCAGCTCGGCCGCCTCATAGCCCAGGGCGAGGCCCAGGTTATGGTTGCTGTAAATGATCCGCCGCGTCACCGCATCCAGAACGCAAAGATAATCCGGGACGGTACGCACGACATCCGACCAGAACTGCTCCCGCTCCTGCAGCGACAGCTCGGCCTGCTTGCGGTTGGTGAAATCGCTGATGCTGAGAATGACGGCATTCAAGTCTTCGAGCTGCTCGGGCAGGCGCATGACCAGCCACACGTGTTGGTCACCGCCCTGCGCACCAGGGAGCAGAATTTCGAGCTCAAGCTGACGTTGCCCGTCGAGGACGGCCTGGAGTATCTGCAGACCGATGCCGTTTCGGGCGCGAGGGCAGCCTTCGATCAGTTGCTGCCAGACATGCTGTGCCGATTCTGCGCGCAACAGTTGAGCGGCGACCTGATTGACCTCGGTGATGCGCAACTGCTGAAGCAGGCCGCTGATTTGCTCGGGCTGGCTGATCAGGCGCGCGTTCAGTTCTTCGCCGCTGTTCACTTGCAGGTGCCTGAGATGAGCCGGCAGACCGGAGAGGTCCAGTACGCATAGCGCAACGCCGGTGCCTTCAAATATGTCTTTGTAGCGGCGACGGCTTTGATGCAACTGAAGTTGGCGGCGGCGCAGGCTGCGCAGCGCAAACAACGGAATGATGGAACAGAACAGGGCGAGCAGGCATTTCCCGATCAGCGGGAAGAGCAGGGTCTGGCGGGCTTTCTGCGGGTCGAACAAGCCGCGCAGTTGCCAGTCGCTGTGGGCCAGGGGTTGCAGCAGCACTGTCTGCAATTGACGCTCGGTGGACTGATCGGCATCAAGCAGGTTTTTGTAGAGGGGGCGGCGGTTGCTGATGTCTTCCAAGAGCCAGACGGGCTGGTAATCCAGATCGCTCTGGCGGGTCAGTGATTTCAGTAGTTCAGGCCTAAGCCGCAGCGCCCAGTAGCGTTCATTGCCGGCGCCGGGCTGACGGATGAACAGATAGAACGTCGCTGCCCCCGGGTCGTTGGCATAAAAGTGTGGGTGACCCTGAATGACCGAATGCATCTGGGTCAAAAAGCCTACGTCACGGGTCTCGCCATCGCTGTCGGCGGTGACATTCCCATCGCTGTCGAGCCAGACCAGGCTTTTCACTGCTGGCAGGGACTGACGCAGACTCGCCAGCACTGCCGCTGATTCGTCTGCGGATTGCGAAGGGTCGCGTGCTCCGTCCAGCACATTCAGCGCGACCTGCGCGTTGAGGGCCATGTTCAGGCTCAACCGGTCGGCGAGCTGCACGCTGTAGTCGATGCTGCGCTTGTGCTGACGTTCCTGAGACTGCTGGAACTGTTCGATCATCTGCCATAACAACAGCATCAACATCATCAGCACCAGGACCGCGAGCGCACCTCTGAGCACGCCTCGCAAAGGCACGGTCGTTGCGCTATCGGATGGGCGCAGGGGTGAGATGGGTGTTGGTTTGAGCAAACTGTGATCCTGACTACTGGACTGAATCAACATGTGCGAAACGCACTATAAGCCCGGTGCGCAAAAGGCGGCTAGCATGCCACCGAGCTGTGGCTAAGTGCCAGCGCTAATGGGCCGGACGGTTTGCCCTGTTGCGTGCATTCGGGTAGCTTTGCGCCACGCGCGACGCGCCGGTTTCTGCACCGCATGCTTGCACGATTCAAAAGGCCTGCAAGCATTGCTCCAGCTTTAATACCGGCCCTCGGAAGTTTGTCCCTGCCGCGCCGGTCTGGCTCTGATCAATTCAAGGCCCGGAATCGCGCTACGGCAAGTTGCGGTGCGAAGATAAACGCATTTTTTCCGACGCAGCACCAAGCTCGCGCCTTTATTCACAGTCTCACTCCAGGTTTTCATTCCATGGCTCAATAACGGTATCTGCCCTATTAATTTTTAGTCATGTTTTGCAATCTGCAGTTGAGGCCTGATGGTTACTGGGTTTCCAGCCTGTCCAGTCTAATTTTTTCCCTCGCTCCTGTGGTCGCGTAGAGCTTTTTGTTAGCTTTTGCAGATTTCAGGTCAAATTTGGGCATCGAAACTTAACTTTTTGAAGAATTCCCAAGTTGCTCGGGACCGTGAGTGGACCAAACCCCGGTTAGCTTGTCACGAGACGTAGTAATCCCACTCTCCGCTGAAATACAAGCGCTGGTAAAAAGCAGTGTTTTTCGCCGCCTTCAACTCAGCGACTGCCCAATCCGTATCAGGCATACAGCCGCGTCTTTCAAAAAAGTGGAATGGGTTACTTGATTGTCTTTCGGCTGCATCTACACGTATACCCCGTGTTGAATCTGCGTGAGGTAACGCTCAACCGTAATGAACCCAACTGACGTTTCGATGAGCTCAACTGGAGTGAGTCCCGATAAATGCCTAGATGATCGGCACAGCCAGTCTTCCGCCATCGCTTGTGTACCTAAAACCGCAATCGCGTGCTCTAGCGTCTTGGCGAACTGGAATGCCATTGCGCTTTGTTGGGCATTGAGCCGATCCATTCCTAGGCCAGAATTTAGCAGCTGATTGACCTTCCGCTGAGACTTCCCTGTTATCAGCCCGATTACATTCCGCTTCGTGTACAGGGTTGAACTGGAAAGCATCATCTGTACGTCCTGCAGCGCAAACCCCTGCAAGACGAGTATCACGAGGTCCAGGCCTCCAAGGTCCTGAAGAGGGCGCTTTGTCAGCGTCTCTGTCGGTCCCCGAGCCTGGCTAGGTCTGGGATTAGAGTCCGGTATTAGATCTTTCATCGCACATCAACGCCGGTTTAAACGGGGTAGCCTGCCACAGGATCTAGCCGATGCGGCTTATATACTGATGGCGAGCAACGCTATCGGGAATTCTTAAGATCGGTTGCGGCGTCGAAGATCACCTGTATCAAGGTGGCATTCTCTAAAACCCCCGATCCAGAAAGGCTATAGCAGTTCCCCCCATCGACCTCGAATGCCTCGCATGGTCCGCCTAGGCTGGGGGATTCGAGGACAGATATTTTTTTAACGGGCTCCATAAGCCAGCGATCAGTACCGTTCACGTGTGCAGGGGTAACAATTTGGACCCCCTCAACCCTCATCCGAGGGGTTTCACGACGCACTAGCGAAACGACGTCCCGTGCATGTTGAATCATAAGCATGTACGTATCCGACTCGGTCGCGCCTACCCGAACTACGCTTAGGTAAAACCACGGATACATGAGTTCCTGCTCAACGTATGGCCAGATCTGCGTGTCGCCATATCGAGGATAGCCGAGGTCGGGTAACTGAATCTCAGAGCTTCGGTAGGTAGTGAACATAAGCCCCTCCAAAATGAACACTATAGATTGTAGCTCTATAGGACTCAAGAAGGCTTGATCGTTCCTTTTGTGAGCCTGAAAATTGGAACTGAACATCGCGTTTGGGCAGGTCCTTCGGGACATCCGCAAGCAAAGGGGCCTCACCCAAGAAGACTTCTCAGAAGTTAGTAGCAGGACGTATCTGAGCACGCTGGAACGTGGGTTGAAGTGCCCGACCATTGACAAGGTAACGCAGCTGGCTGAGGTACTTAGCGTCCACCCTGCCACGCTCATCACGGCAGCATTCCTAGTCCAAGAACGTGCGGTCGCGCGTAAGGCGCTGCTCCAACAAATCGACATGGAGCTGGAGAAACTCGGCATGCTTTAGCAGTGGACACAGCAATTCGTCAGACGCGTGTCGGCGTTGATTGAGCATTGACCCACCCTGTGGGTTGAATGACCCAAGGCTGCTTGCCGATTTTGAACTTGGCGATCATGCATAAGGCTGCAAGCAAAGTTCTGATCCTGAGCTCAGCAAAGCCGGCGGCATGAGATCAAAACGGGTCGTCCTCCTTATCCTCGATAGCCACCTAGGCCCACTCGCCTGAATCTTGGTGCTGGCCACCATAATGCGTTTTTGCAAGCGGTACGATTCGTTCCCCCTCTCAACTATCTATCAGTATGGCCCTACTGCTGGCATCATCCATGGACTGATCAGCGAGCACCTTGCTACCGGCGAAGACCTGTAGGTTGACCAGCACGCGATTGTGATCACTTCGGGATGCCAGGAAGCAGTCCTTTTCTGCCCTTATCCATTGTAAAACGACTGCTTTGGGTCGATAGCTGCCACTCAGTGAAGGTGGAAAAGCCTCAAGATCAAGCGTGAGGCTTTATCACCGTCGGCCTCATGTAGAACGTGTAATCCGGCCTGATAGGTGAGTTTGTGTAGATTGAAGTGGTTGTAAAACGCTTGGCCCAGTCGCTGATGCTCGAAGCTTCCTTGACTCCAAAGCCGAACGAACTCCTCATGAGCGGCGCGTTCGATCTGCAACGAGGAATCATGTCCCATGTCAGGTTCCTATCATTAGAGAGACTCAAGCGTACTAGCTGCCTATCAGCCCTTCCAGCTCGGCCTTTCCAATCAGAAAGTCAGTTATCGGCCAAATGCGGTCAATCGACAGACCAGAACAACTCCAGCCTTGAATAGTCATTTCGTGTTCTGCTTGCCATTTCGAATGTAGCAGTCATGTCGTAGTCACCGGCCTCCACAACAAGCTCAACCAAGTCGTGCTGTAGGTCTTCCTCCAAATAATCGATCAAATTACAGGCAGCTAGGACAGTGCAGTCTGTCGGTGCGTCCTTAGTGTAACCTCCAAGAGCACGCTGAAAAAACTAGCCAAGTCGTTCGCTGCCTGTTCAGTTATTTCGGAATACTTATTCAGACCAACGTTGTACAAAGCATTCCGCATGTCCCCCTTCAGGCAGCAATGCGCTCGCTTGTAGGGATATTGGTAGCTGAACAACAAACCTCCTTCAGGATAAACGAGGTGAGATGAGATGAGTCCGCCGACTCCTCAAGGAAGGCTACCATCCGATGTGAGAGCATTTTTTCTACCTTGAAACTTTGACTGTCCGGATTGCTGAGTGCACATAAGCACGGCTTGAGGAGCAGGATACACTGCCGGCCAGAATGGACGGTGGCGAGAGACAGCAAGTGGCCGACAGCAGTCGCTTGCCGATGTCCGCTTTTGGCCGATAGCAGCCGCTTTGGACCGTCGGCTACTGGCTGCAAGGCAGATATTGGTGTCGCTGGCCACCCATGTAGCGAATGCTGAACACAGCATCCTGGTTATGCTCAGACCGGAATAACTTGTGCGAGCGCAACGCCGGCAAGTTGTGCAGTGGCCAATAGTCGATCCAAGCTTTGGCCGTGACGTGCGCTGGCCGACAGGCCCGCCATCGTAGTGCTGACGAAGTCTGCCAGCCGGTCAGCCTCTTGTGGGTAGCGTTCGGCGATAGTGTTTCTAATCACATCTTGCGCAGCGATATGGAAGCCGCAAGCGGCCCCCCGCGCCTCCATGTCGTTGCATCGAGTGCCTTCAAGCACCATACAGCCAGTGGCTGAATGATCAGCGGCGTAAGCACGCGCGGCTTGCTCCAATATTTGAGCGAGCGAGACAGCCAACGGCCGCTCTGCCCCAAGTATCTCCAATAATGGGACGGCGCCCGTGAGGGCGTACCGATCCAGCACACGCTTGTATAACTTGGCTTTACTGCCGAATGCCGCATAAAAACTCGGTGGGTTTATACCCAGCGCATGCGTGAGGTCAGCAACGCTTACGTCATCGTAGCCCTTGGCATGAAACAGCTGCTGAGCCGTGGCGACCGCATGGTCTGGGTCGAACTGTCGAGGGCGTCCACGTGCTGGCTTATCTGTAGTCACCATTACAAAATCCTTTGACAGTGTGCTGATCGATAATTGTATCATGCGCTACACTAATCAAGGGGGAGGTACGTTCATGTCGAATTTTAAGAACAAGTCGGTGCTGGTGCTTGGTGGCAGCCGTGGAATTGGCGCGGCGATAGTCAGGCGGTTTGCAGCTGATGGGGCCAACGTTGCTTTTACGTACTCGGGTTCGCCGGAAGCGGCACGTTCTCTGGCTACCGAAACCGGCGGCAGAGCCTACTCAACCGACAGTGCCGACCGTGATGCGGTCATTGCTCGTGTCCGCGACAGCGGCCCGTTGGACGTACTAATAGTAAATTCAGGCATCGCCATCTTCGGCGACGCGCTAGAGCAGGATCCGGACGCGGTTGATCGTCTGTTTCGCATAAATGTGCAAGCGCCTTACCACGCCTCCGTGGAGGCGGCGCGACAAATGCCTCAAGGCGGTCGGATTATCGTGATCGGTTCAGTGAACGGTGACCGCATGCCCATCCCCGGCATGGCATCTTACGCTTTGAGTAAATCCGCGCTTCAAGGAATGGCACGGGGGTTGTCCCGTGATTTCGGCCCGCGTGGAATCACGATCAACATTGTGCAACCAGGGCCAATTGATACTGAAGCTAATCCAGCGGACGGCCCGATGAAAGAGCTCATGCACAGCTTCATGGCGATCAAGAGGCATGGTCGTTCTGAAGAGGTAGCGGGACTGGTCGCCTGGTTAGCCGGTCCGGAAGCAAGCTTCGTCACCGGAGCAATGCACACCATTGATGGTGCGTTCGGCGCTTGAAATACAGCCGGGCAGGTTTTTCCACTGCCCGGCCCACGCTCAGGGCAGTGATTAAAGCAGACCTCAGGTGAGAATTAATGACTACCATCGGGATTATTGGGGCAGGCGAAGTCGGCAGCCAGATTGCCCGAGCGGCCGTTGCGTGCGGCTATAACATCGTTATCGCCAACTCGCGCCACCCGGACACGCTAACCGAACTGGTAGCCGAATTGGGCCCGCGGGCGCGCCCGAAAACTGCAGCGGGGACCGCGATGGCAGGCGACGTAATTGTTATTGCAGTCCCGCTGAAAAGGATCAACGACATACCGATAGAAGGGCTCGCGGGTAAGATAGTGCTGGATACCAACAATTATATGGCGTGGCGGGACGGCGCATTCGACCTCGTAGATGGCGGTCAGAAAACTATTCACGAGATTCGTCAAGAACACCTTCCGAAAGCGAAAGTCGTCAAGGCATTTACGCACATCCAGGCTCCACGAATCACCACACGGGGCAGGCCGGCCGGGTCACCAGATAGGTTAGCTCTTGTGGCTTCTAGCAACTTTCAGGAGGCGATTGAATTTGCGACACGACTCTATGACGATTTTGGGTTCGACACGGTCAATAACAGTCCGCTTCTCGAGTCTTGGCGCAGCGCTCCGGGCCAACCCGCATGGAAGCAGGAGCGGCAGACTGCGGCTGAGCTGAAAGTCAATTTACTACGCGCCAAACGTCCGAACCCGCCAGCGAGGGGGTAGGCAACCGGTGCGGTCATGGCGGTCTTAGATGACCGCTTTGAAGGGGAGGTCAACTTTTTAGAAGCGGAACCTCGCCACAATACTGACCTATTGAGGGGGTTCAGATGGTCCAGATAAATGGGACACTCGCGCCGCGGTTGCCTAAGCTTTGCCGCTCATAGACTTGCCAGCAAACGCGGTCGTCTCAACGGCACCGAACGCCTCAACTGCAGCTTCCTTGAAGAAACTATTGTAGCCGGGCGATTGCTGGATTTTTTTTAGCTTTGCACGAGCCGCCGACTTTACGTTTTCACTTTCTTTCGTAGCCATGCCCATTACCCAGGGTCGCTCCACTTGTGCTTAGGTTAACCTTCGCGGCCGGCATGTCAACGTGTTAGGGCGTTAGTGATACCGAGTCCCGACTTTGCGCCAGCAGCTCACTCTGGGCTTTGTACGTAAAGTATCGGCTTGATCGCTGTGTGCTGGCCAATCGACGAGATACTCATCGCATCAGTAGAAATAAGGTTCATGCTTTCGAGGTCGTCGGAATGAAGTCCCAGTTACCATCCTGCGGTCCTGACATTTTAGAGGGGTCTGCGCAACTCCAGTCATTGCGACAGATTCGCTCTCGGCTGACGACTGAGGCTCACGCTACGCTCACTGATGCCCTACCAACATCAATACGCCATCAATTCGTATCTGACATGTATTGGTTGAATGCGTCCGGGTCGAATCGGATAGGTTCGCCGCTTTCCTCGCCGGCTATCAGTGCAGAACGGATAGCCTCGGTAATATCAGATCGCTCCTGATCACGGTGGATGAGCGCGCGGATGCATTCGCTGTAGCTCGCGTACCGGCCTGACTCGATCTGAGTCTTAATCCAGCGGTCTTGTGCATCTGATATGACGATGTTTTTGCGCACAGCAGCCATGCCATAGCCTCCTGGTGCGGTACTAAGATGCTAACCCAATCATACGAGTGGCGTCATTCGGCGATGTTCCCTCTTTGATGCCGTGCTCAAAAGCTGCGCCATCACTATCCGTGCGCGACGCTCTCGCTTTTCGAACGATCAATTTTGGCCGACAGCTGGCGGTGACGAAGGCGTGCTGAGCGCAATGTCTCGTGTTTTGAGGATAGCGGCATTACTCCCAAATAAGGATACGTTTTTGAGCGTATCAATGCGGCTGTCCCGAATGTATCGTCGGTTCTCTAGAGCGTACACGGAAGAGATCCGGCTACGGACAATGAGGGGGAGGATTGAAGAATGGAGCACCCGGTGGATGATTGTTGCAGGACGAGCGGTTTGCAGTGATTGCCTGGAAAGCCAAGCACTGGAAGATTGTGAGAGGCCGTTTTCTCATGCTCGGATATGCGCGGCCAAGGGAGAAAAATCCGAGTCTCCGTGGGTTGCGCTCCACGAGATCCTAGACTTCGCGCGAGGGTAAAGGTGCCAGTCAGGTTTGATAGGGCTGCTCGCCAGACAGGCTGTATGGCTTCGTGGAGGGGCCATGCTGGCGTAGGATGAGGCCTTTCCCATCAGTCCAGACCTTTTCCCTTATGACTCAATCCGTGCGGACAATCGTGAAGTGCCAAGATCTAGGTGATGGTAGCGGAGACGTAATCATCGATCTCCCACCTGATGTCCTTGCAGCAATAAACGTCGGTTTGGGTGATTCTTTGAGCATCGAATTGGTTAACGGGGCGATAGTGCTCAGACCGATTCTTGATGCGAATACCCAGTCCTGAGGCAGCTCACGGCCAAAAGCGGTCTTTCACGACGGCCGTTTAAGACGTGCGGACGACCCATCAATGCCAGAGCTCGAGATTGTTCCAGCAAGGCAAACCACCTATTGGATAGTGCCCCAAAAATTTTTGGGTCACTTCAACATCACGAGTACTCGGAAATGTCAGCTTTCGCTTACATCCGGTGATGTTCCAGTAAGAAGTCCACGAACAATCGCACCCGCACCGGCATTGCCGCCCCGCCGACGAACACCGCATGAATCGGTTCCTGGTCTCCAGGGTTCTAGGTTTCCAACAGCGGAATCAGGTCGCCGCGCTGCAGATCCCTGCTCACGCTGAACTCACCGATACGTGCAATGCCGGCACCTACTCGCGCGAGTTGTGCCAGCGCTTCACCACTGCTGCATTCGATGTTGCCGCTGACCTTTAGGGAAAACTCTTTTCCATCGCGGATGAACGGCCAGTTGGGTTCGGCACGCCGGAAGTTGAAGCGCAGGCAGTTGTGCTGTAGCAGGTCTTCCGGTTCTTGGGGGATGCCGTGGCACTGCAGATACTCGGGCGATGCCACCACTACCTGGCCGGTGTCGCCGATCCTGCGCGCGGTCAGCGGGCTGTCGGGCAGATGGCCAAAGCGGACCGCGACGTCGGCCTGTCCGCCGAGAATGTCGACCACTTCGTCGCCAAGGGTGAGGTCTACGACGATGTTCGGGTAACGGGCGCTGAATGCGGCGACCAAGGGAACGATGGCCAGCCGTCCATGGCCGAGGGCGGCACTGACCCGCAATCGCCCCCTGGGTACACCCTGGTCGGCGATGGCTTCTTCGACCTCGTCCATGTCGGCCAGGATACGCCGGGCGCCGCGCAGGAACGCTTCGCCCTCGGCAGTGAAGGTGATCGCTCGAGTGGTGCGCAACAGCAGGCGGGTGCCAAGACGTTGCTCGGTACGCGCGATTATCCGACTGACTGTCGAGGGTGTCAGGCCCAGTGCACGCGCTGCGGCCGACAGGCTGCCCTCCTGCGCCACGGTGGTGAACACACTCATTTCACCTGACCTGCCGTTAAAGTCCACTTGTGCGTCCTGCGCAAAGGTGATTGCCAAAAATGCTATCTACCGCCTGAAAAAACCGGATCGTAGCATTAGCGGCATAGATAAGGAGCTTTCCATGCGCATTAATCCACCACTTGTCGCGCTCGCCATCGGTGCCTTCGGTATTGGCGTAACAGAATTCGCCCCCATGGGTATGTTGCCGGGTATTGCTGCGGATCTGGGCGTTTCCATTCCCGCCGCCGGTTTGCTGGTCAGTGCTTATGCGCTGGGAGTATTGCTCGGCGCACCTCTGATGACCCTGACCACCGGCAAGATGCCCCGGCGCTATCTGCTGATCGGGCTCATGGCGATTTTCACCTTGGGTAATTTGATGTCAGCCCTGGCCACCGATTACTACAGCCTCATGGTCGCCAGGGTGGTGACCTCACTGAACCATGGTGCATTTTTTGGCGTTGGCTCCATCGTCGCCGCCAGCGTGGTCGCCCCGGAAAAACGTGCCGGGGCGGTTGCGGCGATGTTCATGGGCCTGACCCTGGCGACCATTGGCGGTGTACCGCTGGCCGCCTGGTTTGGTGAACTGTTCGGTTGGCGTACCGCTTTCTGGGGAATTACCGGCCTCGGGGTGGTGACCATGGCCGCGTTGTGGTTCGCCCTGCCTAACCTGAAGACGCCGCAAAGCGTCGGTGTAATGGCCGAAATCCGGGTACTGGGGCGTGGTCCGGTGCTGGGCGCGTTGGCCCTGACCATAGTGGGGTCTAGCGCAATGTTTACCGTCTTCACCTACATCGCGCCGATCCTCAGCAGCGAGACCAATGGTTCCACCACCTACATCACCGCCATGCTGGTGCTTTTTGGGGTGGGGTTGACGCTGGGCAACGTGTGGG
This sequence comes from Pseudomonas sp. GW821-FHT02H06, assembly GCF_059421525.1. Taxonomy (NCBI): domain Bacteria; kingdom Pseudomonadati; phylum Pseudomonadota; class Gammaproteobacteria; order Pseudomonadales; family Pseudomonadaceae; genus Pseudomonas; species Pseudomonas sp. GW821-FHT02H06. The sequence continues at coordinate 86,706 of NZ_JBWKVD010000009.1, read as the reverse complement.
GCGGCAAGTCCGCCGACCGCTCGATAGATCGCACCTTGATCGTCTCGCTAAGCGTTCTGATTCTCGTCTTACTGGCGTTCACCCTGCTGATGCGTTGGACGGTGCCGGCTGCTCTAGCCATCCTTGTATGGGGTATCGCTAGTTTTGCCCTAGTACCGCCGCTACAGATGCGCGTCATGGAAGCAGCGAAGGACGCGCCAAATCTTGCCTCTGCGGTGAACATTGGCGCCTTCAATTTTGGCAACGCGATTGGCGCAGCGCTGGGCGGAGCGGTGATCAACGCTGGTCTGGGTTATCCGGCGATTTCCCTGGCCGGAGCAGCGGTGGCTGCTCTGGGATTGCTGATGGTGTTGGCTTATGCCTGGCGTTCCAGAAGGATTGAAGCAGCAGTGGTGTGACAAAGATGAGGGGGAGTGGTTTGTTACCATCGATAACTGGGGGCAAGTGGTAGAATTGCTGCCCTTGGCGAGGGGAGACAAGCGGTCAATTTTAACCATTGCTGACCGGCAGCTTTGGGTCGATAGCTGCCGTTCCACACAGAGGGACGGGTCAACCCCGAGGCGCTGGATCAAAACTTCAGCCAAGCAGTGCTCATTTTCAACGGGTAAATACTGAACCTTGTTTATGCGTCTCCTTCCGAGATCTGCAAAACCTGTCTCATGCCTTGGTGGGTCAATTATTGGTGATAACGTATTTCTTGCCCTTATAAGCATCCTGAGTCGCAGGCCATACTATTGGATCAGGACATTGAATAATTGGGCGCGAGCACTGGTCCGGAAGGCCTGCGCACGCGGTAGAATTTAGTACTTCTGAACCCCGCTCATTGGACTGAACGCTTGAATGTAAGCTTGGCGTGTCCAATCAGTTACATGCACTCAAATGCTCAGACACCGCTCAGGCAGGTCTGATCGTCACGACAGGAATTACCTCATGAGCACCATCATTCTTGTCGAGGATGAGCAGGACATATTGACCATCATGGTCGAAATTCTGGAAATGGAAGGCCATAGGGTCAGAGCATTCTGCGAGGCAGATTCTGCCTGGAGTCACATTCAGCACAATGGTTTCGATGCAGATCTGCTGATCACTGACCTGAGAATGCCTGGCAGTATCGACGGGCTCGAGCTGGTCCAAAGGCTGCATGATTTGGTACCGCAGGTGCCTGTAGTCGTCGCCTCAGGTTTCCATGCTGCGGTAAACACGCTGGACTATGATCAGGTGCATTGGTTGAACAAGCCATTCACGTTGATTCAGCTGCAAGCGATTTGCCAAAGACTGACCGCACACTGATCAACTGGCTTTGCCCGGAGCCTCGGAAATTTCCTCCAGATAACGGGGCAGGTAGATACAGACTGTCGTGCCTTCACCTACGCTCGACCAGACTCGCACCTGACCACCTGATTGCTTGGCAAAGCCATAGACCATCGAAAGGCCAAGTCCGGTGCCCTGGCCGACGGGCTTGGTGGTAAAAAACGGCTCAAATATATGAGCCAGGGTTTCGGGCGGAATGCCCGACCCTGTGTCCTTGACATAAATGCACAAATACTGGCCTTCAGCGAGACCTTCACTTTGCGCTGCGGATTGATCTATCTGCTGGTTGGTCGTATTGAGCGTGATGCGACCGCCGTCCGGCATTGCATCCCGAGCGTTTATGCATAGATTTAAAAGTGCATTTTCAAGCTGGCTGGAATCGACATAAGCCTGCCACAGATTTGGATCGCCATGAGCATCGAGCTCGATGCCTTGCCCCATCAGACGCCGAGCGAAATCGACTATTTCGTGCATCAAGATGTTGACGTCGGTGGGCAGCGGCTCCAAGGTTTGACGACGTGAAAACGCAAGCAGTCGATGCGTTAGTGCAGCAGCGCGATCGGTGGATCTCTGTGCCATCGTGATGTACCTGTCGAGGTCCAACACTCGGCCCTGTGCCACACGCAATTTCAGCAAGCCCAGGGAGCCTGAGATACCCGTGAGCAAGTTACTGAAGTCGTGAGCGATACCTCCAGTCAACTGACCCACTGCTTCCATTTTTTGAGACTGGCGCAGCTTCTCTTCCAGCTCCATGAGCAGGACTGTACGGCTCACCTCCCGCTGCTCCAGAGCTTCGTTGAGCAGCCTCAGTTTCGCCTCGGTGTCACGGAGCGTATGGCAGGTGCGTTCGAGGTCCTGCTCGCGCGCGCGCAGCGCTTCTTCAGCAATGGTACGTTCGAGCAGGTCAGCTGCCTGTCGCGCCAGAATATCCAGCAGTTTCAGGTCCTGCTCGGAGGGATGATGCGCATCGCGCCAGTGAGTCGATATCATCCCTAACAACTGACCAGAGCGTGAGAGCAGTGGGGTGCTCTGCGCCGATCGTATCCCCGTTTTGCGAAAAGCCGACAAGTCTTCGGTCCCGGCGATTTCTGCCCATTCCTCGAAATCCGGAATGATGGCCCGCTTACCCAGCTTGAGCGCTTGAGTACAACTGCTATGAGCCGTTGGGCTGACCCACTGCCAGAAGTTGATCGCCTCTGGAGACAGTCCTAGCGAGCAAAGCAACTGAAGTTTGCCACCGTGGCCCGACGCGTGGCCCTCGGGGCAAAGCAGTTGCATTGTTCCGAATTGGGAGCCGGTGATGGACACTGCCGCGTCCACAATCTTGCCGTATAGTGCCTCCAGATGTTGTTCACCGATCAACTCGGTACTGATCGCGTGCAGTAACGCGATATCTGATGGTACATCTGTCGCGGTGACCGAAGAGGCGGGGTGAGCCTCCAGCTGACGGGGAGCAGATTGAGCGGGCATGACGACCTCTGCCGGAGCTGGAGTAGACGCGAAGTCTAGCATTTGCAGTACTTTCCGCGATAGCCGCCTTTGCCTTTGTACCTCAGCCCAAGAGTGGAATGGCTGCTTTGCCCATTGCCGTCTGCAGGTAAGGAGATGACCGTTCTCTGCCATCGTCTGACAGGGTGGGAGCACCCATGCGAGCAGGCTGCGCTCGATAATTACATTGATTTGTTTGCTGAAGAATTACCGACTAAACCATCACGCGATTTTTTGAAAATCATGAACCATTGTTTGATGTTTCGGCATAGAAAAGTCTGAGGCAACCTAGTAGGACCTTGGAATACTCAAGCAGAGAATTCCAGAGTAAAGCGTGAACCAGGAAGAGCATTCTCCCATTGAGGTTCACCTCCCAGCTGTCTGCTCAAGCGAGAAATGAGTTTCATGCCTAGGCTAGCGGGTTTCCTCTGCTGCCAATCCTCAGGTAACCCCGGGCCACGATCGCGTACTTCCAATCGTAGACGGTCGCCGTTGGGCTTGATGCTGATGCTTACATCGCCTGGTTTCTGTGGAGAGGCATATTTCACTGCATTGGTGACCAGCTCGTTCACCAGCAGGCCTAGAGGAATCGCGTCATCTGTGGGAATCATTACAGGAGGAGCGTCGTACGTCAGGATTTTGGTCGACGCGGAGCTGCTGAATTTCTCGCAGAGTTCCCTCAGAAAATCCTCCAGGTTCAGGCTTCGCACTTCGCCCGTTTGCCACAAACGGTCATGCAGTTGCGCAATGGTCAATACCCGCGTTTCTGCATCGCCGAGTGCCTGCCGAAGTTCTGAGGATGATGAGCTGTTGCTCTGCACGCGCAGCAACCCCGCCACAATCGTCAAGCTGTTCTTGACCCTATGGCTGACCTCCTGCGTCAACACATGCTGGTATTCAAGGGCTTGCCGTAAGTGCTCTTCGTTAGCCCGCAGTGCGTCTTCATAGCGCTGACGTTGCAACGCAACGCCCAGGAGATTTGCAAAGGCCTGCATAAATGCCAGGTCAGCTTCGGTGAATCGGCCATCGAGCGGACTGTCCACTTCGAGTACGCCATAGGGCTCTTCCGCGACTAGTAAAACCACGTTGATCGCCCGCTTCACGTTGTGGTCAGCCAGGATTCGTGGTGTGCGAAAACGCGCTTCTGCCTGCAGGTGGTTGGAAATGACCGCTCGTCTTGTCTGAAAAGCGAAACCCGCCGGGCTTTCCAGATCGGCTCCTGCTCGTGCATGCCCTACGTATCCAGGTTTCCAGCCCACACCGGCGATCATAAGAAAGTCCCCCTCTTGCGGCTGAAACGCCATGACCTTGCAAAGCAGGGTGGACATGCCCTCTGCACACAGACGGGTAGCCTCCTGAAGCAATAACTGTGCATCGTGGGTTTTTAAGGCGAGCAGTCCAAAATCTGCCGTCAGCTGCTGTTGACGGAGTCGGTAAGCCAGCTCTTCGGCGTTGGCTGCTCCTTGCTCTGGGGGGACGGGCGCAGCATTGTAATGATCAGCGGACATCAATGACCTCTATGACTGGGTTCCCTTCGTTTTGACTGAGAGCCTTTGTCATGGCCGTCCAGATCCGTCCTGGGAGTTAGCAGTGAAGCCTTACGAATACGAGGTATTTTAAAGTGATGGGCTTGGGCCGTAAATCCAGGAAAATAGCTTTTGCTCGAACCCTGGCGTCTAGAATGGGTCTGATAGCGGGCCTTCGACGATCGCCTTGTAATGCTGAGCAACCGGCGCATTTCTTGACCAATATTCTGGTGCTGGCCGGGAAAGGAGAAACTCATTTGATGATGGGATATTCCCGCGCGTAACGAAGCAGTGTTCCGATGGGTTTGACATCCATTTCGCGAAAGCTAACAGGCCAGTCAGCCTCGACCCTCCACCTGCCGCAGCTGTCGATGTCAATTCAGGGTGATGGACCTTGTGACCGTAGCAGCAGTTTGAGTCGTGCCCGGAGGCTCAAATTCCACTCTTGGGCGTCTCAAATTATTAGGCCTGAGACCATTGTACTTCGGCGATTCCGTGCCGCTCGGCGAGGGTTTTGCTGACCACCTGGACGTTGTCACGGCGGTATTTCGGGATCTGTGCAACCCCTGAGTCTACAGCAGCCCAGTGCCACGCCTCGGCATTGGTCATCGTCTCGGTGCTGACGTAAAAGCTCTTGTACGTGCCGTTATGGATGTAGTCGATTCGATAATGGGCAGAGTGTGCCATGGGTTGTTCCTTTTCCCGGAAAGCTACGGATTACACTTATTCCGAAAGTCGCACGCCACCATAGTTCCAGCAGCCCGTCTCGGTGGAGCAATGTCATCAAGCGCAGCTCGTCGCGACTCTTACTCAGGAGCGTCCACCAGTCTCTTGAGACAGCCGCTCAGAGTGTGTCGCCTAGCGCTATGCTAAAGCCGCCACACTGCAATACACGGAGTCCACATGAGCTTTGCGTATTACACATGGCGGGCAATAGCCGGGCGGTGAGTAATGGCAAATTATCAGATAAGCTTCCCGCCTTCCCCCCTGCAGGATTTTCGACATGCCGACTGGAGCTGTTGACGAGCGTAATTTCCGTAAAATTTTGCGACGCAATGTCGCAGCGCCAGTGATGCTTGGCCTTTTTGGTATCTTGCTGTTCGTTTCCTTGATTGCCTATCTTCTCGATCAAATCGACTGGGTCGAGCACACGGATCGTGTGATCAACAATGCCCATGAAACGCAGAAACTCGCCGTGGACATGGAGAGTGGTGTTCGAGGGTATCTTCTTAGCGGTGATGACCGTTACCTCGATACCTATGAGCTTGCCCGAGTCCGTGTTCCTGAGAATATCAAGGCGCTTCAGGCCCTGGTGTCGGACAACATTTCTCAAGTAGACCGGTTGCAGCGCATCGGAGCGCTGCAAGCGGCCTGGGCAGATCGGGCGCAGCGGATCATTGAAATACGGCGTAGCAACGGCGATGTCGAAAGTATCTTGCGAATGGGTAAAGGTAAGCAACTCGGTGATGAGATGCGTTCGGAGTTCAGAGACCTGATCGCGATGGAGCAGGGGCTGAGAATCTTGCGAACTGAATCGGTACGTCGCACGACGTTCATTACGATTAGCACGTTCGTGTTATTCACCTTGGCTGCAAACCTTATTCTTGCCTATTTCGGTCGTAGAGAGCTCATACAGCTCTCCACTTCGTATACCACTATCGTGGACGCCCAAAATCAAAGCAAAACCAGATTGGAACACGACGCTTGGCTCAAAAACGGACAGAGCCAGCTCGCCCAGCGCGTGCTAGGCGAGCTATCCGCGGATTCGGTTGGAAAAAATGTCCTGGAGTTTTTCGCCGAATACTTGGGCGCTGTGGTCGCTGCCGTTTATGTCCGGCAGCCGTTCGGCGATTTTGTACGCGTGGCGAACTTTGGGTTTTCACGCGAGCAAGCTTCAATGGGCCAGGCATTTCAACTGGGGGAGGGCTTGATCGGAAAAGTTGCGGAGCAAAATCACATCGTTTCGCTGAATGACCTTCCTCCAGATTACCTAAAAGTAAAATCCGGCCTGGGCGATGCCCGACCTACGAGCGTACTAATCGCGCCGGTAGCCAACGATGATGGGGTCAACGGCGTCATTGAGCTGGGTTTCCTAAGAGCTTTGGAACCCAAAGACGCGGAGCTGCTGAAGCTGGTGATGCATGATGTTGGGGTAGCGGTAGAGTCTGCACGGTACCGGCAACGCATTCAGGAAATCCTCGAGGAGACGCAGCAGCTGAACGAAGAGCTTCAGGTGCAACAGGAAGAGCTGCGCACCTCCAATGAAGAACTGGAGCAGCAGTCTCACGTACTGAGAGAATCTCAAGCCAGTCTAGAGGTTCAGCAGGTTGAGCTCGAGCAGACAAACGAGCAGTTGAGCAACCAAGGGCTGGAGCTGGCCCGGCAGCGCGACAGTCTTGATAGGAAAAACGAAGAGCTTCAGCTGGCTCAATCAGAGCTCGAAGCCAGGGCGCAAGAGCTGCAGCGTGCGAGCAGATACAAGTCCGAATTTCTTGCGAACATGTCACATGAGCTGCGCACCCCCCTCAACAGCTCTCTGATTTTATCTAAACTTTTGGCCGATAACGCTGGTGAAAATCTCACGCAGGAACAGGTCAAGTTCGCTGAGTCGATATATTCTGCGGGCAATGACTTGCTGCATCTGATCAACGACATTCTTGACATTGCGAAGGTCGAAGCGGGCCGATTTGATTTATTTCCCAGCGAAATCAGCACTGCGCGTTTGGTCGAGAATCTGAAAAATACGTTTAAGCCACTCGCGGACCAGAAAGCGCTCCAATTTTCCGTTGAGTTGCAAGAGGGGGTAGCGCCGATCATATACACGGATCAGCAGCGCTTGGAGCAGGTACTAAAAAACTTGTTGGCCAACGCGATCAAGTTTACAGAGAGCGGTCGTGTGGAGACGACGGTTTCGTCTCAGCCAGGCGGGGGTATCGCGTTTGCTATATCCGATACGGGCATTGGCATTGCAACTGATCAAATCGAGCGTGTTTTCGAGGCGTTCCATCAAGGAGACGGTTCAATTAACCGGCGTTTTGGCGGCACTGGGTTGGGGTTGTCGATCTCCCGTCAGCTAGCAGAACTGCTGGGGGGGACTATCAGCGTGACTAGCGCTCTAGGCAAGGGCAGTGTCTTCACGTTGACGATCCCAGAACGTTTCGATGGCGAGATTCTCCCGGCCATGGTTGTGCAGGCAGTTTCAGTAGCGTCGATGCCGGTTTCGCCACAGGCGAGCGATACCCGTGCTTCACTTGCTTCGATCGCCACCTTTGCAGACGATCGCCAATACGCGCCGTTCGACAAACACGTGATCTTGGTTGTGGAGGATGACGTACGCTTCGCTCAGGTTCTTTATGATCTTGCTCACGATCAGGGGTATCAATGTCTGGTGGCCCACGGTGCAGATGAAGGGGTTGAACTGGCATCGAAATTCTGTCCGGATGCCGTTCTTTTGGATATGCGGTTGCCAGATCATTCTGGGCTCACTGTGCTTCACCGCCTGAAAGAAAACGCAGCCACGCGGCATATTCCAGTCCACGTAATATCCGTTGAAGAACGACAGATGACTGCCATGCAGCTTGGCGCTGTCGGTTATGCAGTCAAACCAGCAACGTTGGTCGAACTTAAAGAGGTATTTGCCAGACTGGAGTCAAAACTTGCTCAAAAGGTCAAGCGGGTGCTTCTGGTTGAGGACGATGCCCGCCAGCGCGAGAGCGTAGTCAGATTGATCAGCGACGATGATGTTGAAATCAGCGCGGTGGAGTCGGGGGAAAATGCGCTTGTCCTCCTGCGCCGAGAAGCATTTGACTGCATGATTATCGATCTGTCACTGCCAGACATGACGGGCAACGACTTGCTCAAACACATGTCTATGGAGGCTTTGCCATCTTCGCCGCCGGTGATTGTCTACACAGGGCGATCTCTCACCCGGAAAGAGGAAGCAGAATTACTCCGTTACTCCCAGACGATTATCATCAAAGGGGCACGCTCTCCTGAACGCCTTCTGGATGAAGTGACCTTGTTCCTGCACAAGGTAGAAAATACCCTCTCCAGTGATCGGCAGAAGATGCTGATGGTGGCACGCAACCGCGATAGAGCCTTCGAGGGTCGCACTATATTGGTAGTGGACGACGATGTGCGAAACATCTTTGCGTTGACCAGCGCCTTGGAGCAAAGGGGGGCTTTGATTGTGGTAGCTCGCAATGGTGTTGAAGCTATTGAGCGACTCCAAGGAGCGGAGCATGTCGATCTTGTGCTCATGGACATCATGATGCCGGAGATGGACGGCTTCGAGGCCACACGGCGTATTCGGCAAAACCCGGTTTGGCGTAAGCTACCCATCATCGCGGTGACTGCCAAAGCGACGAAAGAAGATCAAGACCGATGCTTGGCGGCAGGTGCCAATGATTATCTGGCAAAACCCATTGAGCTTGGGCGACTGTTTTCATTAATTCAGGTGTGGATGCCAAAAATTTAAGGGCTCACGGTCAGGCACTGATGGGAGACTGAACTGACAATCCATGTTCGCTATTAAGTCGCTGCGCCGTCGCAGGCCTAACGTTGGTTAGAGAGGTCGAAGAATCAGCGTGGGGGAGTGGTCTGCTAAAGCCCGCCGGCCCGTGTAGAAATCAATTCCCTTTTTTGCCCCGCTCATCGGAGCAAAGGCTCGATTTCTAGATCGGTGTGTCCAATCAGTTACATGCACTCAAATGCTCAGACATCGCTCAGACAGGTCTGATCGTCACGACAGGAATTACCTCATGAGCACCATCATTCTTGTCGAGGATGAGCAGGACATATTGACCATCATGGTCGAAATTCTGGAAATGGAAGGCCATAGAGTCAAAGCATTCTGCGAGGCAGATTCAGCCTGGAGTCACATTCAGCATAATGGTTTCGATGCAGATCTGCTGATCACTGACCTGAGAATGCCTGGCAGTATCGACGGGCTCGAGCTGGTCCAAAGGCTGCATGACCTGGTACCGCAGGTGCCTGTAGTCGTCGCCTCAGGTTTCCATGCTGCGGTAAACACGTTGGACTATGATCATGTGCACTGGTTGAACAAGCCATTCACCTTGACTCAGCTGCAAGCCATCTGCCATAAGCTGACCGCGCACTGATCAACTGGATTTGCCCGGAGCCTCGGAAATTTCCTGAAGATAACGCGGCAAATAGATGCAGATTGTGGTGCCTTCACCCACGCTCGACCAGACGCGCACCTGACCACCTGATTGCTTGGCAAAGCCATAGACCATCGAAAGGCCAAGTCCGGTGCCCTGGCCGACGGGCTTGGTGGTAAAAAACGGCTCAAATATATGAGCCAGGGTTTCGGGCGGAATGCCCGACCCTGTGTCCTTGACATAAATGCACAAATACTGGCCTTCAGCGAGACCTTCACTTTGCGCTGCGGATTGATCTATCTGCTGGTTGGTCGTATTGAGCGTGATGCGACCGCCGTCCGGCATTGCATCCCGGGCGTTTATGCATAGATTTAAAAGTGCATTTTCAAGCTGGCTGGCATCGACATAGGCCAGCCACAGGTTTGAATCGCCATGAGCATCGAGCTCGATTTTTTGCCCCATCAGAGGCCGAGCGAAATCGGCTATTTCGTGCATCAAGTTGTTGACGTCGGTGGGCAGCGGCTCCAAGGTTTGACGACGCGAAAACGCAAGCAGCCGATGCGTCAGTGCCGCAGCGCGATCGGTGGAGCTTTGTGCCATCGTTATGTACCTGTCGAGGTCCAACACTCGGCCTTGGGCCACACGCAATTTCAGCAAGCCCAGGGAGCCTGAGATACCTGTAAGCAAGTTACTGAAGTCGTGAGCGATACCTCCAGTCAACTGACCCACTGCTTCCATTTTTTGTGACTGGCGCAGCTTGTCTTCCAGCTCCATGAGCAGGGCTGTACGGCTCATTTCACGCTGCTCCAGAGCTTCATTGAGCAGCCTCAGTTTTGCCTCGGTGTCACGGAGCGTATGGCAGGTGCGTTCGAGGTCCTGCTCGCGCGCTCGCAGTGCTTCTTCAGCAATGGTACGTTCGAGCAGATCAGCTGCCTGTCGCGCCAGAATATCCAGCAGCTTCAGATCCCGCTCGGAGGGATGATGCGCATCGCGCCAGTGAGTCGATATCATCCCCAACAACTGACCAGAGCGTGAGAGCAGTGGGGTGGTCTGCGCCGATCGTATGCCCGTGCTGCGAAACGCCGACAAGTCTTCAGTCCCGGCAATTTCTGCCCATTCCTCGAAGTCCGGAATGATGGCCCGCTTACCCAGCTTGAGCGCTTGAGTACAACTGCTATGAGCCGTTGGGCTGACCCACTGCCAGAAGTTGATCGCCTCTGGAGACAGTCCTCGCGAGCAAAGCAACTGAAGTTTGCCACCGTGGCCCGACGCGTGGCCCTCGGGGCAAAGCAGTTGCATTGTTCCGAATTGGGAGCCGGTGATGGACACTGCCGCGTCCACAATCTTGCCGTATAGCGTCTCCAGGTGTTGTTCACCGATCAACTCGGTACTGATCGCGTGCAGCAACGCGATATCTGATGGTACATCTGTCGCGGTGACCGAAGAGGTCAGGTGAGCCTCCAGCTGGGAGGGAGCAGATCGAGCGGGCATGACGACCTCTGCTGACGCTGGAGTAGACGCGAAGTCTAGCATTTGCAGCACATTCCGCGATAGCAGCCGCTTTTGCCTTCGTATTTTAGTTGGGGAGAGAACGGTTGCATGCCAAATTCCGTCCTGCTGGTGTACTGACTGATATTCAATAACCGTCTTAACGGTCGCAAGCTTGTTTTCGTAGCGTTGGTATTTACGCGGCTTCATACTGGAAGCCCTAAGCTTTAACGCTTGCCTCCCTATCAAGGTTTAAAAAAATGGCCTCGTTGCGCCCAGTGATATCAACCGGCAATGTCGGATTCGATTCAGTGTTGAGAGGAGGCCTACCCAGCAATCGGCTTTACCTTCTGGAAGGAACGCCTGGGGCTGGCAAGACTACGCTTGGCCTTCAGTTTTTGCTGGAGGGAGTAAAAGCCGACGAGTCCGTCCTGTACATTACCCTTTCAGAAACCAGCGAAGAGTTGGAAGGCGTCGCGCAGTCGCATGGCTGGACTTTGGACGGCATTGACCTTTTTGAGCTTTCTTCAACCGAGGAGGTGCTGGGCACGGGTTATGAACAGTCCATCCTGCACCCTTGGGAGGCAGAACTGGGTGACATCATCAAGCTAATCCAGGAGCGAGTGGACAGGATAAAGCCGAAAAGGGTGGTATTTGACAGCCTTTCCGAGATGCGCCTTCTGGCTCAGGATCCTTTGCGTTATCGCCGTCAGGTGTTAGCCCTAAAGCAGTATTTTGCTGGTCGGGACATAACCATCCTGCTGGTGGACGATCTTACGGCTTCGAATGGGGAAAGAGACAACCACCTTCACAGTCTTTGTCATGGCGTCATCACCCTTGAACGGCTGACTCTGGATTTCGGAGCAGCCCGCAGGCGCCTTCAAATACAAAAATTACGCGGTGTTGATTTCGTTGCGGGCTTTCACGACTTCACTATCCGCAGGGGCGGACTCGAAGTGTATCCGCGGCTAATCGCGGCCACCCATCATGTGCCGTTCACCGCAGAGCCTGTAGGTAGTGGGGTTGCTGCCCTGGATGAACTATTGGTAGGAGGTCCGCTAAGGGGGACTAGCACCCTGGTAACCGGGCCTGCCGGCTCTGGCAAAACCACTATTGCGCTGGCTTATCTTGCAGCGGCTTGCAGTCGGGGTGAGAACTGCACTATCTACGAATTTGACGAGCGCGTCGCTACTCTGGTTTTGCGTGCGGATAGCATGGGGATGGATTTGAGTAGTCACATTTCCAGCGGTCGCCTGGTCATTCAACAAATCGACCCGGCAGAGATCTCACCAGGGGAATTTTCCTGGCGCGTGCGCACCGAAGTTGAAGAGCGCAATTGCACCATGATCGTGGTTGATAGCCTGAACGGCTACTTGGCAGCGATGCCACAGGAGCAGCAGCTGATCTTGCAGATGCACGAATTGCTTTCCTATCTCAGCCAGCTTGGTGTGGTCACATTCCTGATCAACCCTCAGCACGGCCTGGTCGGCTCAATGTCAACAAATCTCAATATTTCCTACGTTGCAGACTCTGTGATCCTTATCCGGTTCTTTGAGGCGCAGGGACGGCTGCGTAAAGCAATTTCTGTCCTGAAGAACCGTAGCGGCGCCCATGAAGACGCGATTCGGGAGCTTCGCATTGACTCGAAAGGCGTGCGCGTTGGTGAACCACTGGCCAATTTCCGTGGCGTGTTGACTGGAACGCCGGAGTACTTCGGCGCAGACCTGCCCTTGATGGAAGAACGAAAGCGTGTCGACTGAGCGATTCTCTGAAGGTAGAAATCTGCTTGTGGTGGCTCCCTTCCAGGGAGATGCAATTGCTTTGCGCAAGCTCTTCGGCCAGACCTACCCGATTGAAGTCCATAGTGATTTGCACTCACTTTCGGCGGCCGTCGGTGAAAGCACTGGTCTTGTGATACTCACCGAGGAGAGTCTTTCCGGTGAGGTACTTAGCCTTGGAGCAGCACTCGACCTTCAACCACGCTGGTCCGAGATTCCAATCATCCTCCTCGCGTCCAATAAAAGCCGGTCTGGCCGAGACACCGAGATCGCTCGGCGCAGGCTCCCTAAATCGGCGGGGCACGTGGTCGTGCTGGAGCGCCCGCTCAGTTCAGCATCGTTGCTGAGTGCTACCGCCGCCGCATGGCGTTCGCGTATGCGCCAATTCGAAATGCGCGAGAGCATTGAGCAATTGGCGGAGGAGAGGAGGCGATTACATATCCTGCTTGAAAATATTCCATTGGGTGTGTGCTTCATGGACACGCAAGGTACATCTCTCGTCAGCAATCCTTTGTACCGGCGCTATGTGCCGGGAGGCATCATCCCTTCCAGACAACCGGAAGTCGCTACTATGTGGGTAGGGCTTGATGCTCATGGTAGGCAGTTGGAGCCCGATATGTTTCCGGGTGCTAGAGCGCTGAGAGGAGACCCGGTAGCTGGCTTGGATTTTTACCATCGCCTAAATGACGGCACAGAGTCATGGATGCGTGTCAGTGCTGTTCCTTTATACGATGAGAAGCAGTCGATCATCGGTGCAGCTGCTGTGATCGTCGACATCAACGAGGAGAAGCAAGCTGAACTGACTCTGCGCAGGTTCAATGAAGAGCTTGAGATTCAGGTTGAAGCGAGGACTCGTCAGTTGAATGCGGCTGTCGAGCAGCTCAAGGCCGAGAGTGAAGAACGCGCGCGTGCCGAAGAGCAATTGCGCCAATCCTTGAAGATGGAAGCAGTGGGGCAGTTGACCGGAGGTATTGCTCACGACTTCAACAATATGCTCACGGGCGTTATCAGCGCGCTCGACCTTGTGAAACTTCGAATAAACAAGGGACGCCTGGACGGAATCGATAGGTTTATGGACGCAGCGCAGAGTTCAGCACAAAGAGCTGCTTCTCTGACGCACCGTCTGCTTGCCTTCTCTCGACGCCAGTCGCTGCATCCAAAAGCAGTTTCGGTCAATGAGCTTATCCGATCGCTCGCTGATCTACTCAACCGTACGGTTACGGAGAACATCGTTCTCAAAATCGAGCTGAGCGTGGACCAACACTTGATCTTTGTGGACTCCAACCAGTTAGAGAACGCGGTTCTCAACCTGGTGATCAACGCACGAGACGCCATGCCTGATGGCGGTGAGTTAACCATTGCCACCTTCCTTGATGCGGGAACAGGGACGAGCTCTTTTCAGCAGGTCTGTCTGCAGATACGTGATACCGGTTATGGCATCCCCGAAGATCTCCTAAACAAGGTTACTGAGCCGTTCTTCACTACCAAACCTATAGGCCAAGGCACTGGCCTGGGATTATCCATGGTTTATGGATTCGCTAAACAGAGCAACGGTCGTCTTTCCATTGAGAGTAAAACCGGCGCAGGAACTGTCGTTTCAATCTTTTTACCGGAGCATCAGGGGATCGACGAAGATCACCCGAGCGCCGCCTTGCGGGTCACCGCAGGACAAGGTCAGACCATCCTCTTGGTCGAAGACGATGACTCTGTGCGCCTGATCAATCATGAAGTGCTAGAAGAGCTTGGATATCGGGTGTACGAGGCCCGCAGTGGTGAAGAAGCCCTGAAGGTGTACAACGATTTGCAAAAAGTGGACCTCTTGCTTACCGATGTCGGATTGCCGGGCATGAACGGGCGGCAATTAGCCGAGATTCTTCAACAACGTAAGCCGCGTCTTCCAGTGTTGTTCCTCACAGGATATGCAGAGGGGGCTATGGTGCGGGCCGATTTTCTAGGTCCTTTCATGCAGCTACTCACCAAACCGTTGGCTTTAGACGTGCTTGCCAGTCGAGTGGCAGAGATGATCGCGGAGTCAGACGCGACCGTTGAAGCCATGGCACATGGCACTGGCCGTGTCTGAAACGCCGAGCATGAGCGGAATCGATTTAGGCCAGGAAATTCAACGGTTGTACTCAGATTTGCCGGTGGTACTGGCTACTGGCTACAGCCATATATTCGCGCAGAATGGCGCCACAGGTTTTAAGCTTGTGCATAAGCCCTACTCTGTTGAGCAGCTATCGAGCGTGCTTCAACAGGTGCTCAGCGCGACAAGGCAAGGAACGCAATGCCCTTAATTTCGGTTTCATCTGTGACTGAAGCAGCTTCGGGTTATTCGGATTAGGGCCGCCGTCGCTCGGAGTCCATATACCCCCAAGCCGTCGACCTCAATACCGGCCTTTTTCGCATAGGCCGTGACCAAGGCATAGATGCCGTAGGCGATCCCGGCACCGGTCAGCTTGCCGCGCAACGGTATGAACAGCGGCACTTTCCTGTCATGTCCTGAGCTTCCTATGTACGCCCGGCCGCTACCGGGTGCAACGGCAGGTAGTGCATCTTGCCGCCTTTGCCCCCCGGCGCTCCCGGATGTCGCTCACCTGTAGCAACGCCGCCTCTCTGAATTACACAGGAGTCACCTGCGGGTGACTGGAGGCCTCCAACGATGCCTCGCCTCATTCCGCAGTAAGTCTCGACTCCTGCCCCTTGCACAAAACTATCCCTGCACTATCGTATTGCCTTAGGTAGTGACGCGACCGAACCCCCATGGGTTGCTTTAGGCGCTTTCGAGCGATGGCAACTGATTGGGGGATTACATGCAGGAAATGAACCGGTTTCACGCGTTGGACAGCATGCGCGGTATCAGCGCGATAGCGATCGTCCTTTACCACACCCATCTTGTAGGCAGCATTACGGAGTGGAAGTTTTTCGCTAATGCCGACCTGCTGGTCGAATTTTTCTTCGTCCTTAGCGGCTTCGTCATGGCTCACGCTTACGGTAGCAAGCGCGGACGGGACTTAAGCCATTTCCTGATTTCGCGCACCTTTCGCCTGTTACCCCTGCACGCGTTCATGCTTGCAGTCTTCATTGGTCTGGAGGTCCTGAAGTACGCCGCCTATAAACAGGGTTTCTCCTTCAATCAGACACCCTTCACCGGCATCTACGCGCCGTCGCAGATCCTACCCAATCTCATGTTGCTGCAAAGCTGGACGCGCTTGACGGAAAACCTGTCATTCAATACCGCGTCCTGGAGCATCAGCATCGAGTACTGGACCTACATGGTGTTCGCCGCAACCCTTTTCATGGCTTCGACTCGCCGATACCTTCTGTGGACATTCATTGCCCTCAGTGGATTTGCTCTGCTTTCCAACCATATCGATGTAATGACCGTTTATGCGCAAAAAGGCTTGGGATGTTTCTTTGCCGGGGCATTGGCTTACGCCCTTTTCAGCCGTCTAAGACGCTGGGTTGTCCCTGGCTTCGCATTGCTGAGCGCACTGGAAGCCTTCGCAGCCATTGCCATCTGGTGGGTGCTGACCTCGGAGTTGCCGCAGAAAATAGCGTCAGCCAGCATGGTGTTCTGCGTGACCATCATGCTATTTGCTTTTGATGGCGGAGCGCTGTCGCGCGTGCTCAAGCACGAATTCTTCGCTCGCTTGGGGCAGTGGTCTTACTCCATCTACTTGACCCACTTGGCCGTACTGTTCTTCGTGATTTCGGCTTTTATGGTGGTGCAGAAAAAAACCGGCTTTGAAGCCGCGCCCATGCAAGGTGATATCCGCTACCTGGATACCGGCCATGTCTGGCTGAATAACCTGATGGTTCTGCTGATTCTGACGGCGGTAGTGACGATTTCCAGTGCGACCTATCACTATGTCGAGCTCAAAGGACAAGCAGTCGGCAAGCAGCTGTTGAGGCGCAGGATGGCGATGCCCACGGGCTAACGTGATCATCCCCATACAGCTTGTGTGGGAGCGATGTGTTTCTGTCCTGACTGACACGGCTGGTGTATGAGCAGGGTTTGTACTGCAATCTGTTGCGAATCGGTCGTTTTTGAGAATGGAAGCTGTTGCCTGCGGAGATAACCTGTTGCAAGTGGCGAGCGCTTGATTCGCATCCTGGCGGTTAGCGCCTTAGTGCTACTGGGCTAAGCGCCAAACTCGTGGAGCTTGAGTCGCCGTCCCGAGGAGGTTTCTTTCGACAATCCGATTGAGATCAAATGCGGGCCTAGTGAGCGTTCGACCTAGGCTGTGTGAAATCGGCCGGGCCAAGCTGGAGCGGCCACCCTGCAGTAACTCGGAGTCCACATGAGCCTTGCCCACGTAAAAGAGATAGTTGAAGCCAGTGATGTCATCGAAGCGAATCGACTGCTTCAGTCAGGGCATGAGTTGCTGCAGATTGTCCCGGGCTGGACCAGCGACAATACTCCCTGCACGCTGTTTTACCTGAGCAAACCTGCCCCGACGTCAGAGGGCGATTATGTCGACGGCGATTGGGTGCCCAAGCGGCCGAACTGAGCCACTGCACATAACGGCAGCTCTGTTCGTACGCCCCACCGCATGGCCCGCTCCAGCGGTTTTTTTTTGCTGCTTGATGGACGCAAGTATGCCGGGGATTAACACCATAAACCTGCCCTGGCCTGCGCCCAGGTCCCTTGTTGCCTAGGAGCTGGTTATGTCCCCTGCCGATCTCGATTTTCTGGACACCTCGGATCTGCCGCGTGGTTTGAGCGAGCCGGCATACGCCACTTGGCGCCTGGCCCTGCGCGACCTATGCAGAGGTTCAAGTCGAACACTGTTTTCAGTTCTGTCACGGTTTTATCCAGGCCCTGCAGGATGTGCAGGCCGTTGAACCAGAGGTGTATCTGTTTCTTGAAGCTCAGGTGCACGGCCTCTGGATCGAGCAGATTTCCGCCCTTCAGGCACGAGGTCACTGATGCGCAGCGGAATTCAAGTAAACGTTGCAGGCCATGTTCGAATGTGGTGCCGGGCGCGGGGTGCTCGGCAGTCCGCACCACGACAAATGGCCAGGCCGATTCACGTCTGCGAGCCTTTTCGCGTGGGACGCTTTGTCGAGCACGTAGGCACTAAGCTATTCGCGCTGGCTGTAGAGGTGGCATGTAAGCCCGCTGAGAGCGGCCAGTTATTGACGGCCATGCCTGCTCAACCACGCTTGTAAGTTATTCCTTGGCGCTATGACTTATCAGTTAGGCCATTCGATCAAATGCTTTCACGGTAACTTGGCGTTCTCGACCATTGTGTGGATGCGTAAGCGCATGGTTTCGATGGAGAACGGTTTTGTCAGCACGGCCATACCAGGTGCCAACCGACCACTTCCCAGCACAGAATTTTCCGCATAACCGGTGATAAACAAGACCTTCAGGTCTGGCCTGCAGACGCGAGCTGCGTCCACCATCTGACGGCCATTCAGCCCGCCCGGTAGCCCAACGTCACTGATCAGCAGATCGATACGCGCATTTGACTGGAGTACATTCAGCCCTGCTGCGCTGTCACCTGCCTCGATAGCCATGTATCCGAGGTCTTCCAGGATGTCCATGACCAGCATGCGCACCGTTGGCTCATCGTCTACCACCAGCACAGTTTTGCTGCGGTCACTGGGTGCTATGGCGGCACGCTCTGGTTGTTCGACTTCACTTTCCGCTTCTGCATAGTGACGAGGAAGGTACAGGCAGACCGTTGTACCCAGTCCCTCTTCGGAATGAATTTTGACCTGTCCTCCCGACTGCTGGGCGAATCCGTAGATCATGGACAGACCCAGGCCGGTCCCTTTACCAATAGGTTTTGTAGTGAAAAAGGGTTCGAATGCTCGCGCGACCACCTCCGGCGGCATTCCGGATCCGGTGTCCGTTACGCTGAGGGCCAGGTATTGACCTTCTGGAATTTGATACTGCTTCGCAGTCTTTTCATCGAGACACCTATTGGCTGTCTCAACGATGATACGGCCGCCTGCAGGCATTGCATCTCGGGCATTGATACATAGATTCAGCAGCGCATTCTCAAGTTGCGAGACGTCCACTAACGCGACCCACAACCCAGGCATGCCTACCGCTTCAAATTGAATGCTGGGGCCGACGGTTCGCTGAATCATGTCCTGCAGTTCAACGACCAGCCGATGGATATCGGTCGGTCGTGGGTCAAGAGTCTGGCGACGCGCAAAAGCCAGTAATCGATGGGTCAAGGCAGAAGCACGCTTTGCTGCCCCTTGTGCTGCGCCTATATAGCGTTCCGCGTCGTTGATACGACCTTGCATCATTCGATGCTGCATCAATTCGAGTGACCCGGAAATGCCGGCCAGCAGATTGTTGAAGTCGTGTGCAAGGCCTCCGGTCAATTGGCCAACCGCCTCCATTTTCTGGGACTGCCGAAGTCTCTCCTGCGCATCCTGCAACTCAGCAGAGCGCTCGGCGACACGTTGCTCCAGATTCTCGTTGAGTGACCGTAAATCAGCAATGGCGCGGTCGCGTTCTGCTTCAACACTACGGCGACCCTCTATATCCAACAACACGCCGGGAAAGCTCGCCGGTGTGCCATCCGCATCGCAATCGACCCGACCGTTTGCTTCCAGCCAATAGTAATTGCCGTCTGCTCGCCTGACTCGGTACTGATGAGCGTATCTGCCGCCGCGAGCAATGGCCTGATCAATCGCTTCGATCAGCCCGGGGCGATCATCGGGATGAACCGTTTCCACGATCTGAGCCAGTGGGATTCCTTCCTTGCCCAAAGCAGCGTCCAAGCCAAACGCCACGGCGAATGCCTCGTCCACCGTAAAGCGGTCCAGTTTCAGGTCCCAGACCCAGCAACCGATGATGGCTCCGGCCGCGAGCGCGAGCTGCACCCGCTGGATATTTTCTTTGTTCAGCGCTTCACTGACCCGCAGCCGTTCTTCGGCGGCTTTTTGCGTGGTGATGTCAATCACAAATCCGGGAAAGCTGGTCCGTACACCGTGTTCATCGGAGCCGACGCTGCCATGGGCGTCAAGCCAGTAATACCGACCATCAGCGCGCTTGACTCGGTATTGATGTCTATAGGCGCCACCGCGTATCACGGCCTCAGCGATCGCAGTGTCTAATCCTGGTCGGTCCTCTGGGTGAACGTTTTTGAGGACCTCATCGATTGACGCTTCCTTATCAACAAGGCTTACATCAAGTCCAAACGCTTCGGTAAAACCAATATCCACGGAGAAACTGTCCTGGATTGGGTGCCAAACCCAAGTGCCTACGATTCCGCCTGCTTTGAGCGCAACGTGTACATGCTCGCTGCCTCTATTCGCCAGGAGCTCGTGTGAGCGTAGACAACGTGCCTCAGCCAGCTGTGATCGGAGACTCTCAACCTCAGAGCGAAGGGTCTCGATTTCCGACGGTTTGTCGGTCATTTCGACTCACCGTAGTGGGCCAAATGGTAAGTACTGGAGAGATGTGCACGTCTCTGAAGCGCGAAAACAGTGGTTTTTCTGTTAGCCATGGATGTCACGCGACTGAGGACCAAGAGGGGGGTTCCAGCATGCTACACCAATGGCTTGCGCATCGAATGCCATACGCGTGGGAACCTACAAAGGCTTTTTGGAGTGCCTGCGGTGTGCAGAAGGCTGGCACCTTAAAAAATCCCTTGCCACCTAGCCAATAGGTACAAAGCTATTTCAATAGCCTCCCTGCTTTTTCTGAATGAATATCTTACGTGGCATGTCTCATGCGCTGACGGCTCCATTCCGGCGCCGGCATTGTCAGGACTCCCCACATGACTTCACCTCTTAACGTCGTCGCGATCATGAAAGCCAAGCCAGGCATGGAAGCGCAATTGAAAAACCTGCTGCAATCCGCCCTGCCGCAATTCCAGCATGAGCCTGGGTGCCAGGCCTATGCGCTGTTGACGGATCTTGAAGACCCCACCCGCTTTGTTTCCTACGAAAGCTGGGACAATGAAGCGGCACTGCAAGCGCACATGAAGGCTCCGACCCTGACAAACGCTATGCCGGTTCTGGAAAATATCCTAGCCGAGCCCATGCAGCAGATTCGCCTTAATCAATTGCCGGGTAGCACCGTCTAGGTCGTGGTATGCCATGCACGCGGGATTGACATCCGATTAAAGAGAATGAGTCATGAAACATATTTTCTTCACTTCGTTGTTTGCTTTTAGCCTGACCGCTACAGCTGCACAGCAAAGCCTCAATCTTCCAAGCTGTGACATCCAAAACCAACAAGAAATAGCCGGGGAGACCGGAGCGCAGATCAGCGATCCAGGACAAGCACATATCTCAGTAAGAGCCAATGTTCTAAGTGCCGATATCAGTACCTCAAGAAAAGTCCGTCGTATTACCGAGGTTGAAGCACAGCATATGGTGAAGCGTGTAGAGAACGTCCGGAATGAAACTAATCGGTTCGTCGAGCAGCAGGGTTTCTTGAGCGCGGCAGAGAAAGCTAGCTTTGACCGTGAGTTCGATGCCATTGCGACGCAGCTGTGTAGGTAAGAAAATTGAACAACGCCCAATCCGGCATGAGTGGGGCTGTGGCCGTAGAAGAATACCGTGATCGTACCCCGATCGAGCAGTAAAAGCGGCTATTGCGCCTGAGGGCTTGATGGCTGATGGTAACCACGGCGACAAGTCACCCGTTCCACCACCAGCTACACAAACAACCAAAATGTCGCTGCATCCACAAGCCCGCCCCGTGCGGGCTTTGTCAGTAGCAACAGGGCATTATCGGACCTCAGATCGTGCAGGAAAATCAGCCGTGACCAATCTTAGTGAAACGCTTCGTGCAACTGCCAGAAAATGGCGAAATGCTAACCAGGATCATCGTGGCGGCGTCGTGCTGATCTGGCAAGGCGTGGTGTACGGCTGGAAGGATTCCTTGCGTGACGCGAGCGATGAGAGCCCAGGCGTATACGCTGTGAATGAAACAGATCACATTTTCATCGCCGAAGGCGGTGATGAATACAACGGTGCAAAATGCTGGGTAGCCGCTGTTTTTGAAAAAATCAGTAGGGAAGGTCGATGAGTACGAAAAAGCAATCTGCCCCGTATCCATTCCGACTGCCGGCAGAGTTGCGCGAGCGGCTGGCACACTGCGCGGTGATGAATAACCGCAGCCTCAACGCAGAAATGATCGCGCGCTTGGCGACAAGCTTACTTGACGTTGAGAAAGTCGATCTAGAAGTTGAAAACAACGTCATGCTGAAAGCGCTATGCGTCAAGTTGGGCACTTAGAGAAAAGATCCGTTGTGCACCACATGTCTTTGGCAGTAACAGGGCGCGTCTTTCGCGTCCGAGAGCTCAACGAGAAGATCGCTTCCAGAATGTTGCCGATGTGCAAAAAGAGATCACAGATAGGTCATGGATGAAAGCAGAACTCAGTGATGCCCCGGAACGAATTACGCGAAGAGGCCGCACGCGTGGCGTGCAAAGTCTTGTCGCCTGCCTAGCAATAGGCAGTGTCATTGGAGTCAGCGCTTTGCTGTGGGCAACCCGATCGGAGCCCCACCGAGAAGTCCCGTCGACGGAATCCAAAGCCCAGGTGTTGAACGCAGGGGCGGACAGAGGCTCTGTCATACGCTCGAATCCAACACCGTTGGACACGGGTCCCAATCCCAGTTCTCGGCAAACCAGCTTCAATGATCAGAATTTTATACCGACGGGCGCCTACAACATCGTCACTTTTCGTCAAAGCCCCTCTAACTCTCCTCGGGCTGAGTCTCCGCACAAGGTCAAGCTGACGATAGTCCGGCAAAGTCCCAGCCTGAAGGACCGGGCTTGCTGGCCTTTCAGGCTGGGAAGTATTGAGTCCCGCAACTGTCGGCTTTCAGTGGGCCTCAAGGATCGCGACTAAAGAAGTGCCCTGCCGCTTGGCGTTGCAAGCGGCGAAGGTGCTTCGAACAAAGGTGTGTGAAAGGGCTACATCCGGAATCGACGAATCTGATCGTTGAGTCCGACCGCCAGTTCTGACAATTGCTGGCTTGCTGCTCGCGTCTGTTCGGCCCCGGCTGCTGTCTGCACCGAGAGATCACGAATTCGTACCAAATTGCGGTCGACTTCTCGTGCCACCTGGGCCTGTTCCTCGGCTGCGCTGGCAATCACAAGATTGCGTTCATCAATGCCCGATACCGATTGCGCAATGGCTGCCAACGCGGAACTGGCTGACTGGGCCTGTTGGCGAGTCTGCCTGGCTTGGTCGGCACTGGTCAGCAAGGCATCCACTGTTTGCCCGGTACCCTGCTGAATGCTACCGATCATGCTCTCAATTTCCCGGGTGCTCTCGCCGGTGCGATGGGCGAGCGCTCGGACCTCATCAGCGACCACTGCGAAACCGCGACCCGCGTCGCCGGCGCGCGCCGCCTCGATCGCGGCGTTAAGAGCCAACAGGTTTGTCTGCTCTGCGACCGAGCGGATGACGTCCAGAACTTGGCTTATGTTGCGGGTCTGTTCAGACAGCTCTTGCGCGCGTTCGCTTGCGCCCAGGACGTTATGAGCCAAATCTTCGATCGCACTCAGCGTGTTACCCAGCTGCTGCTGCCCCTGACGTGCCGTTTCAGCGGCGTTACGCGATTCAGTAGAAGTAGACGTAGCATTGCCAGCCACCTCGTCGACCGCCTGGCTCATCTCCGTCACCGCGGTGGCGGCCATCTCGATTTCGCTGTTCTGCTGCTGCAGTCCTAGGGCGCTCTCGTTCATCACTGCCGTCATCTCTTCGGCTGCCGAGGCGAGTTGGGTCGCGGAATGGCCCAAGTGGCCCAAGGTATCGCGCAAGTTTGTCTGCATCTGCTGCATCGCCTGAAGAAGTTGAGCCGCTTCGTCTTGACCACGGACGTCGAGCGTCTGGGTTAGGTCACCACTGGCGATGGTTCTGGCGGCGCTCACAGCGTCTGCGATTGGCTTAGTCAAGCTTACGGTAAGGCGCCAGGCCAGCAGTAGCGTCAGGCCGAGGGCAAGACCAATAGTCACCCAGGTGATGGACGTGGATTGGCTATAAGTCGCACTGGCGGTTTGAGCGGCTGCTTTGATGTCATCCTGACTAACCTTTCGCAGGGCCTCGGTGTTTTCATTCATCTTCGTGCCTAGCTGAGCCATGCCCGACTGCACCAGGACACGCGCTTCATCCACCTTGCCGGTGGCAACAAGTTCTATGAGCTGGCTTATGTTCTTCACGTAGTCCTGATGGACCTGGCGAAGACTCTCGAAGGCCTGCCGCTCGCTGTCTGAGCTGACGAGCTTGTCGTAGCGGCCGAATGCCGCGACTACATCGCCGTTGATGCTATCGATCTTGTCGCGCGTGCTCGCCACAGTCGCGGCATCGGGCATAGCCAACAAGCGCAGCACCTCAATTCGGGTGCGGGCCAGTTGCAGGGAGAGGTTGTCGGCCTCCACGATACTCGGAACACTGTCAGTTTCGATCACCAAGCTTTGATTACGGATCTGCGACATCTGCGAAACGCCAAAAATACCGACGCCCGCAACCAGGGCGGCCAACAGGCCAAAACATAACAAGCTGCGCGTAGCGATGCTGAATGAACGGAAGGTCATGTCTGAGTCCGATGGGTGATTGTGCTAAGCACATCGACAACTGGCCTTTTTACTTGAGCAGACGGCGCAGGGACATGACGCCAGCCGATAAGTGGTCCTGCAACGCTGAGGAGCGAAAATACCGCGCTGAGGTCAGGGACGTATTTGCAGCTCATCATTGATAGGGATCGACTCAACCACTTGCTAGAAATCCTCGCACCTGTACAACAGCTCGCTCAGGGATCGATACTTTATCAAGTGGTATGGAGAACAAAGGATATGTTCAACGCTTTGAGAACCGACATCGGCGAATTGCACCGAGCTAACCGTGCCAATCTGGAGGATGATTGCGATGCGCTGAAAATTCGGATAGATCAATCACGGCGCGAAGGTCGCATAACGGAAGAGCCTGGAACTTCAGTCGCTTGCAGAAGGAATCCCCGCTCTTCATGTCGGGGAGGAAGTCAGATGTGGGTTGGCACGTCCGAGCAAGGCTCGGACTTCGTCGGTTGACCTATGGACAGAGCGCCCTGGGCCATCAATCCGAGAGCAGTGCATGCATGTCCTCAGCAAGCAAGGGTGTGCTCAGCAGAATGCCTTGAGCATAAGGACAGCCTAGAATTCTGAGCTGAGCCATCTGGCTTTGCGTCTCTACCCCCTCAGCCACGATTGCCAGATCCAACACCTGGCCCAACGACAAAATACTCTTGACGATGGCAACGCTGCGCTCATGGCTCATCATACGGAAGACGAATGAGCGATCAATTTTGATGACATCAATAGGGTAGCGGTCGATATAACTCAGGGAGCTGTAGCCCGTGCCGAAATCGTCCAACGCGACGCGAATGCCCTGAGCTCGAAGGGCTACCAGAGTCTGGAGCACAACATCCGGTTCATGCAGAAAGACTGACTCGGTGATCTCTATCTGCAGAGTGCAAGGGTCAAATCCGGTCTCGTCAAGTATATGGGCAACTTGAATAGCGAAGCCCTTGCGGTTCATCTCGACCCCCGACACATTGACGTTGAGCTTGATGGTTTTCTTCGGGAAGCTGTCGCGCCACCTCCTGACCTCACGGCAAGCATTGCGCATTACCCATTGACCAAGGTCGTGAATGACGCCAATGTCCTCTGCCACGCTGATGAAAACATCCGGTGTGACATTTCCCCAGATCGGATGGCGCCATCGGATCAAGGCTTCAACCCCCACGATGGCCTCAGTTTCTACAGAGAAGATCGGTTGGAATACCAGGTAGAACTCATCGGCTGTGATCGCATGCTTGAGCGCGCTTTGCAGCATCAACATGTCGATCGAGGCCTGCCGCATCGACACATCGAAGATCGCAAAGCGACCACGCCCTTGTTTTTTGGCCGAATACATCGCCACATCCGCATCTCGAATCAGGTCCTCAGCTGTGTTGTGATGATTATCCAGGGTCGCGATGCCAATGCTGCAGGAGGTAAACAGCGTCTGGCCTTCGATCTCGATGGGTAGGCCAAGCGCTTGTATAATTCGTCCGGCAGTCTCGACAGCCTGTTTCTGGTGGTCTTCGCCGGTAAGTAGAACGGCAAACTCGTCGCCGCCAATCCGCGCAACCACCGCCTCGACGTCAATAGAATAATGCAACCGCTCCGCAACCCGTTTGAGCAACACATCACCAGCGTGATGACCTATGCCGTCATTGACGTATTTGAACCGGTCGAGGTCCATATACAAAACTGTAGCCGTGCTACGGCTGCCGTCGCCCTTTCTACTTAGGGCTTCCTCGATGCGGCTTGTGAAGTACGCCCGGTTCTTGAGTCTTGTGAGTTCATCGTGAAATGCAGCGTAGGACAACTCCTCCTGAATTCTCTCGCGCTCCACCAGCCGTGACTGGAGCGCCACGCGTTCCTCACGATCCATCTGTGCTTGTTGCAATGCCTCCTCAGCTTCTTTTCGCTCAGTGATGTCTCGCTGCACAGACACCCAATGAGTAAACCAGCCGTTCTCGTTTGCCACCGGTACGATGCTCATTTGTACCCAAAATCGAGTCCCGTCGCGTCGTGCGTTGATCAGCTCGACTTCGATGGGTTCCCATCGCTGCAACGACGCTCGCAATTGCCGAAGCGTGTCGCGGTTGCTCTCCTCGCATTGCAATATGCGAGGGGTCTGCCCTATGACCTCTTCGAGGGAAAAACCGGTATTCGCCAGAAACGCCGGATTGCAATAAACGATGCGCGGTCCCGGCATGTCGATGGGCTCGGCCTCTGTAATCAGGATGGCGTCCTTTGAATTGACCACCACCGACTCCAATAAGCGCAGGCGTGCGGCAGAATCATTTACCCGCGTTGGTTGGAGGGCGGCATAGAGGTCGGCAGCGTGAGTTCGCAGAAGGCAGATCTGCGCGGCGCTAAGTCCCTTGCGGGGTAGCGGAACTGTCATCAGCACCACACCAGCAAGACGCTCAGCAGCATCTTTGACGGCAATGCAGACCTGAAAAAAATCGCCGATCCCCCGCTCGAAACCTATAGGGAGAACGGCGTTGCCGACCATAATTTCATTGAGATCGACTACGTCGTCGTAAGACAACACGAATTTCAGCCAGGCATCGATAGCTTTTTCGATCTTAAAGTCTGGCGCGGATCCGTAGGTGGATGCGATGCGCCAGTGCCCGCCTTCGTGCAGAACCAAAACGGCGCCAGAACAGGCTTCTAGGCAGGAAGCAGTGCTTACGAAATTATCGAGAGCTGTCTTTTCATCCACGCCGGGGCAAGAATCTGAGGGCATGTGCAGTACCTGCAAGCGAGCTTGAAAGTGGTACAGATAAGGCCAATACCAAGTCGATGAGATTGGTTATAGCTGTCTTGCAGGCACTACGCTATCCCGCTGATTCAGAGGTGGCCGGCCTCTGAACCAACGTGTTCAGTGAAGACGAATCCAGTTTGAATGCAACATGATTTTTAGGGTTCGCTAGCCATGGTTTTGCTCAAGCAAGAACTTGATTGTCCTGTTCAAAACAACTGCACGGCTTGTCACCGAAACGTAGCCGTGCCGGTAAAAGCGTTGGCCGGACATTGCATGGGCGTTTGGTCCCTACAACCCACGCCGTCAGAGCTTGTTGCTGAAATTGCAATGCATGCTGCTATTGAGGGGAATACTCAAGGTTTCATTCGTCCCGTCGATAGTATTTTCATGTCCATGCGAGTGACCGTCATGTTCAATAACCGGTTGAAAAACAGAATCCAGCAGCTGGAAAAACGGCTGGGAGCTCTGGAGCAGGTCAAGGCGACACTGGATCTCGAAACCGTGGCGGTCACGCTGGATGCGGCAGGCGTAATCCTGGAGGTAAATGCCCTGTTCGAAAAAGAGCTGGGATTCACTCACGCTGAATTGTCCGGTCGGACCCTGCGGGAGTTCAGCCCCGCTGAGCTGCACGGTGATGTCCATCAGCGCCGCGCGTTGGAGGCAATTGCCAAGGGCAAGCATTACAGTGGTACCTTGCGCCTGTGCAGCCGTGAAGGTCGTCATGTCTGGCTGCGGGCAATGGTTATACCTTTCGCCGGTGAGAGCGGACGGGTCGAACGCATCGTTTTGTATTGCAGCGTGCTGACAAGGACCATTGAGGCTTCAAGGGAGAATGAAGCATTGGTGGGGGCCCTGATGCGCTCCACTGCCGTCATCGAGTTTTCTCTGGATGGGGTAGTCCTGACGGCCAATCAGAATTTTCTGCACGCCATGGGCTATTCATTGCCCCAAATCCAGGGCCAGCATCACAGGATGTTTTGCCTGCCATCCGATGTCGGTTCAACAGAATATGAGCAGTTTTGGCAGACCCTGCGCCAGGGCTCGTACGTCGCCGGGAGGTTTTGCCGATTGGATAAATCTAACAGGGAGGTCTGGCTGGAGGCTTCCTACAATCCGATCGTAGATGCCAACGGCAAGCTGTACAAGATAGCCAAACTCGCTACCGTAATCACCGACCAGGTCAACCGTGAGCGCGCCATATCGGAAGCAGCTGGCATGGCTCACGATACGTCTGTTCAAACAGACGCCAGTGCACAGCAAGGCCGCGGAGTTATCCAGAATACCGTTACAACCCTCAACACGCTTTCGGCGTTGATGGAAGATGCGGCGCATGGCATTGAGGCGCTGGATGCACAGAGCCAGGAAATCGGCACCATTGTCAAAACCATTGGCAGCATCGCGGACCAGACCAACCTGTTGGCCTTGAACGCAGCAATCGAAGCAGCACGCGCCGGAGAGCAGGGCCGGGGATTTGCTGTAGTCGCTGACGAGGTCAGGCAACTGGCCCTTCGAACCACTCAGGCAACGGCAGAGATTGTTGAGGTCGTGAAAAAGAATCAGATCCTCGCTTCCACTGCAGTGGACATGATCGGAAAAAGTAAGCAACAGGCCGGTGCGGCGCTGGAGTTGGCAAGCGAGGCGGACGAGGTGATCAAAGACATTCAGCAGAGTGCCAACAGTGTGGTGGCAGCCGTTGAGCAGTTCTCGGGCCAAGCCAGATAGTGATGGTTTTAAAATCAGGCTTGCCCAGCAATTCGCATTTACCACTCGGTTAGGCGCGATATCCAGGTGATCCTATGCTCGATGCTCTCAAACAATCCATTCGTACTCTGCACCTGGCTCACTGGGCCAGCCTTGAAGATGAATGTGATGCATTACTCATCAGGATTGAGCAAGCACGAAGAACAGGTGTTGTGACTGACGAGCAGGCCATGCAGCTGGTCTATGATGTCCGAAATGAACGTTCACGGTGCTTTCGCAGCGTGAACCGTTGCCGCATCAAGGGCTCCGCTTCAAGATGATTTTCCTTTGACCCCAGTTCATCAGATGCGGCTTTTCGAGACGGGACCGACCGAATGAGCGATCCTCGTTCAGTTCAGCTTGCCGCAGTTGTGGTTGATCTTCTTCTCAGGTATGCCCTGATGCTGGGCTATCGAGACAGGTCGATAACGTTTGTCTGATGCAGCCGGTAAGTATCAGGCATTGACTGACCCTCTACAGTATTGCGACCTTTGCTTTTAGCGAGATAGAGAAGTCGATCTGCTTCTGCCAGGGCGGCTGTATAGGAATCCTTTGCAGGTGAATTGATCGCCACCACGCCGCAACTGATCGTCAGGATGCCCAGCGAGCTGCCGGCGTGATCAATGAGTGCACTGGCGATGGACAACCTGACATTTTCGGCGACGCTCAAAGCGCCGGCCAGATTCGTCTCAGGCAGCAGGACCACAAATTCCTCCCCACCATACCGTGCGGCAAGATCACCCGGCCGATTGACGCAGGTCCCGATGATTCCTGCCACCTGCCTCAGGCAGTCGTCACCCTGCAGATGGCCATAGTGATCGTTGTATTGTTTGAACCAGTCAATGTCCAACAGGATAAGCGCTATGGTTGAGTTATTTCGCCTGGCCCGCCCCCACTCCTGCTGCAAGGTAGCATCGAAACGCCGTCTGTTGGCCAGATGCGTCAAGCTATCAGTTTGAGCGATGATCTCCAGTTCATTTCTGGCGACGTTCAGATCACCCTCCGCGGTGATTAGCTGCTGGATCTGCCGGTATAGCAGAATGCCCAGCAAGCACAGAGCCAACGTGATCATGCCGATCAAAGCCATGGATCTGTATGCATAAGCCCACCAGGGCGCGAAAACATATTGGTACGACACACCTGCAGCTGCAACGATGGGCAGGCCGGACACCCGTCGATAGGCATATATCCTTTCCACGCCATCCACCACAGACTTGATCACTGCAGTGCCATTGTCGCTGTATGGCAGATAGAGGGTGAATAAATCACCTCTAGCCACATTTGTGGTCATCAGTGCAGTCAATGTTGGCCGGCGAGCCAGCAGATCACCATTGTTCAGGGCAAGAAAGATAACGCCTTTGTCGTCTACATCCATTCGCTCGAAGAACGCTTGAAAATATGCGACCGGGACCGTCGCCAAGGCGACACCTGCAAACTCTCCATCAGGAGTATTGATACGCCGACTGATCGGGATAACCATATCTCCCGTACTGCGGCTTTTTACAATTGAGCCAACGTGAATGGATTCATCGGTATGGTCGCGGTGGTAGGCAAAATAGGCGCGGTCGCCGTTGTTTTTTTCCTGCACACTGTGCGCAAAGGAATTGGCGACCCACTGACCCTGGGCATCGTAGATAAACAGCCCTTGAAGTCCTTCCACGTTTATCACGTCCTGAGCCATCAGCTTCGTCAGTCGTGACAACTGTTCTCCCGCTACACCATCGTGTTCCACACGCTCAACAAGATCGCGCAGCGTATTGTCAGCCTGGCGTATTGTGTCCTGAGCTTGCTGTTCGGCAGCTAGAACAATGTTTGAAACTGCAATTTTGGCATTAGCGATGCGCTCAAGCCTGGATTGATTCATCTGCCACGCTGTAGCAAGCATCAACGATAAACATACAAGCGCGATGAAGCCAATCAGCGCCTTGGTGAGCGCCGAGGGTGAAAGCCTCGGTAAGGTAAAATATGGAGGCTTCATAGGTTGTCATCAAATTGGCGGTCAAATGACCTATGCAGTTTTTGTACCCGAGCTGAGTGGACTGGCGCCGAGCTAGCATCTTTAGGCCATCGCGGTGGACCGAGGTACTAGAACCAATTTCGCTTTGGCGTCGACTAAATCGAAGGACGGAGACATGCCGCGACCGGCCAAACATCGCCATCCGCCAGCGGCGAGCCGCCAAGGCTCAGCTGCTAAGGGCCTTGGCTAGGGTGAGAGGATCCAAACCTAAACCTGCCCGCCGAGCGCGCTGCTCTGAGGGAGATACTCAAGGTTTCCCTCGTCCCGTCGATAGCATTTCATGACAATGCGAGTGTCCGGGATGTCCATCTGCCGGTCACAAACGAGAATCCAGCAAGGACAAAACCCGATGAGGGCTCTTGAGCAAGTCAAGAGTGAATCGGGATCTTGGACCCATGGCGGTTACTTGGACGCAGCAGTGCCGATCAACCATTGTGTGGAAGCTGCGACGGGCGCTGTCTGATGCTTAATGAAGAGCGGGTCGGCTGGGTGGCCTGCCCACAAGGCGCAGTATCTCAGGGCAAACTACTGGGCCGTACGCTATTTTGGCGATAGCTCTACCTCCGTTGGCATGCCCATAAAGATGAAGCTCCCTAGAAAAAGCAATCTTTTCTATCGAATGAATAAACAGGTTCTATAACCGACGCCATGGCCTTATGGGAAGATGGCCATATGATATTACGTGCTGCTAGCTTGGCCTGTGAGGCTGCCCATGACCTATTTACGCTTACCCAGTCCATACCGTCTGATACAGCTACTTTTTCTCACCCTGCTTACTGTCATGGCCCTTTCCATTCTGTGGGAGTTCAAGCTGGAGGCATGGGTGATGCGGGGGCTTGGCCTTCACTATGACGGCATTTTTGAGGAAGGAGAAAGGTTACGTTTCGTACTGACATCTACGGGTTTTTCACTAATCGCCTTGATCGGGCCGGGCGTGATGCTCATGAAAATGATCAGTAATGCCAGACGCAATTACCTTCAACTCGAAGGGTTGCAGTCCCATACAGAGAAGCTGGCAAGGTACGACTCACTCAGCGGCCTGCTCAATCGGCGTGCCTTCATGGAGCTTGTAAACGAGCAACTCGCTCAGCTGGAACCTGTGATTGTGATGCTGATCGACCTTGACTATTTCAAGGCGGTTAACGATCAGCGCGGGCATGCAACGGGTGACGCGGTGCTCATTGAGGTAGCAAAACGGCTGGAGGAGATTGCAATCAAATACGGCGGCATCGCTTCGCGTCTAGGAGGCGATGAATTCTGCGTCGTATTTACCAGCCGTAGAGAGGAACGCGAGCTGGGCGTCATTGCCGCAGATGTGATTTCGCGAATAGGGGCCCCTATGCTCGAGAAGCTTCGACCCTTCCGACAGGGAGCTACAGTTGGCATCTCTCGTTCGTGGGTCGACGCTACCGAAACCTCAGCGCTATTGCACTGCGCAGATGTAGCAATGTACAGGGGTAAGGTTACGGGTCGTTCAACCTACCATTTTTACGAAACAGAGCATGGGCTCCAATATCAGGCTCAAATCGATGAAGACGCTGCGCTTAAACAGGCAGTGGAACTGAATGAGATCGTTCCATTCTATCAGCCTATTGTTGCACTGCCTTCTCAGGAAGTCGTCGGATTTGAGATCTTGGCCAGATGGCTCAAGCCAGATGGGAGCACTGGGATGCCTGCTGATTTTATTCCAGCGCTTGAACGCCTAGGGTTGATCCCCATGATGACTCAATCTCTCGTTAAGCAAGCTTGTAACGCTGCCAGGGATTGGGACGATCACCTTCATCTTTCGCTGAACGTCAGTGCAGCAATGATCACCGATGAGCTTTTTCCTGATCGGTTCCTGGAGCAGTTGCGCCATGAGCAGTTTCCATTTGACCGCTTTGAGGTCGAAATCACCGAAGAGGCCTTGGTCGGCAATATCGAAGCGGCCGAGCGCAACCTGAACAGACTTCACGCACATGGCATCACAGTGGCACTTGATGACTTCGGCACTGGCTACTCAGGTCTTTATCATTTGACACGTTTGTCCATTGATAAAATCAAGATAGACCGATCTTTTTTTGAGATCGGTAAGACTGATCATCGTCCAATGGTAGAAGCCATTTTAGGGATGGCACGTAGCCTGAATATGAAAGTGACCGCGGAAGGCATCGAGGATTTTCACTCACCCTCCCTTCCATCTTGGCTGGCCAGCAATGGGTGTAATTATGCTCAGGGGTATCACTACGGTCGGCCCCAGGCTCACGTTTCACGCTCCGTCGCTGGAGTTCCTGATTCAACAGTTCTATCGCGGGTGTAGTTGGTCAAGCAGCAAAACTGCTGACATTTCACCTTGACTCAGCTGCAAGCCATCTGCCACAAGCTGACCGCGCACTGATCAACTGGATTTGCCCGGAACTTGGGAGTTTCCTCCAGATACCGCGGCAGGTGAATGCAGACTGTCGTGGTCTCAACCACGTCCGAAAAGATGCGCACCTGACCGCCTGATTGCTAGACAAAGCCATCAAGCTCAAGATATCTCTCCGGTCAAAGACTACCAAAGGGCCCCGCTATCTACCCTTGCGGATGCTTGTGCAAGACAATTTCATTTGCATCTTTGCAACTCCAATCGTCGCTTCAGTAACCCTCTTTGACGTCTTTCCAGCTCCTCGGCAAGCGCTGCAAGCTTGGCCTCACCGAACGCAATGGCCCTGGCTTTCGTAAGAAAAAGTTCGTCAACTTGTTAATTGCGGCCCTTGTCAGTACGGTCATATGCGCTGTTACCAAATCCTTGGTCCACGAGTTCGACCTCCAGCAACTGAAAATTCCGTGTCAGCAGCCATGCGGTGTAGGGGTAGGTTCTGTCGCTCATCAAAGACTTGGTCACCACAATTGATCGCTATATAGATAAAAGCATAGCGAGATGTGTTGCTACAACAACCTCATGCACGTAGGGCAGGGCAGGCAGGCGACATGTCTGGATCTGTAGGCAAGAAACATCTAGGAAGGAGCCCGCCAGGGGAGGCAGGAAGGCCTGGCGGGCTAGGTCTCGTACTGCTAAGGCCCGATAACGCTATAGATCACTCTAGGGTAGTGAGGCGTTATGGCGGAGAGCTGCCCTCCCTTAGGTAGTTTCGGGTCGTGGTGAGCTCGCATCTCCAGGGCACACTACCAACACTGAAGCATTCCGTTTAGCTTACTCCGTTGGGAGCCTGCATGACTTGCGGGACTTTCCTGGCCAGATCTGTCGGAATGTTAGGCTTGGAGATGACGTCATAATCAATACCCCCAGCGTCAGTTGCAGACTCTTGCCTTCAATGAATGAATGCATTTTGAAATCGCATCCCGACAGGAACGACAGCATCATTGGTAGCGTCGTGTCAGTCTGCCTGCAGGCGATTGCAGCCGCTGTCCAGCACTGTCCCAAGGTTCCTATAGTTGACGCCAGGTCGCACTCTGGAATAGAGCCCCAAAAGGTCAATCTTTCTGAAGCCAGCGCCGCACTCGGTATGGGTCGGTCAGTGAAACGTTAGACTTGCCCGAAAAATGACCCATCAAAGGAGTCAAACGTGTTTGTGATCCCGCTGGACCTCGGCGCAAGTGAAGCGATGCAAGCCATGATGGTCTATTCCAATGTGCTGTACCCACAGCGTGTTCGGTACTTTTTCTACATCTGCAAAGAACAGCTTCAAGGTCGCTGCAGAAAGGATCTGGTCATGCGCCTCGACAAGGTCATGGACGTGGCCCTAGTGCAGAGCGGGGAATGGCACAGCCGATTGACGATGGTGTTGCGCGAAGCGCTCGAGCTGGGCGCCCTGCACAGGGCCGACCACGATTTCTTCTTGGCGCAATTGGGCCACTGCACCCCTAGGAGGCACGAAAAACCCCCGATTCGGGGGTTGCAGCGAACCGGCAATTGATCACCAGGCGTCTCATGACATCTGTCATGTGGGACGTACCTACTCTCGACTAAACATGAATCGCTCACGACGGTTACAGTAATAGCCAAACCGCGATGTTTGAGCTGGGCGCGCCCA
The DNA here is from genome assembly GCF_059421525.1 of Pseudomonas sp. GW821-FHT02H06. Classification (NCBI taxonomy): domain Bacteria; kingdom Pseudomonadati; phylum Pseudomonadota; class Gammaproteobacteria; order Pseudomonadales; family Pseudomonadaceae; genus Pseudomonas; species Pseudomonas sp. GW821-FHT02H06. The sequence continues at coordinate 51,935 of NZ_JBWKVD010000009.1, read as the reverse complement.
GCGAGTACGTGCGTTCGGGTCACCGCACGAAACTCATCGGTCAAAGCCAGATCGACAAACTCTCAAAAGCCTTCCAGGTCATTTTGATAGGCACGGCTTGTCCGGGGATTGTCCAGCTCGAATTAGTCACGATCATTGGCGGTGTCTTCAGTCAGTTTCGCGAAATGTGCATCTGGACGGTCAGTTGATCGACGAGATCTCAACTAGGCTCGTTTTCACAGGAGATGAATCGGGAGATCACCGCCGGGCAGATTCCAGTGGCTCGACACCCGCAGCAAGGTAGAATGGTGGCTTATAGCCATGACAAGGCCTCATTAGTGCATGCTGTGGAATTTTCTATGTTAGACGCTAGCCAGATTGAACGAGAACTCGAGAAAACAACCAGCGCTGCACGCTTCTCTGAGCAATTGGAGCTACGTTATCAGAGCGATATCCATACTACCCGCCGGCACCACCTGATTCTGTGCTTGATCTTGGGAGGTTTCACATTCGGTAGTTTTTCACTATGGATGGTCATCATAAATCCGAAGGATTTGGTATCAGCAATTTTGCAGATGGTCGGAACATGTGTACCAAGCACTCTACTGGGTGTGTTGCTTCTAAAGAAGTTATCGGAGCACTGGAGAGAATACGTCTCCATGTTGCCCTCATACACCGGATTTATAGCCGCTTACAACGTAGTAATTAACGGTGAACAACCTGTTTCGGGTGAGCAGTCACTGTTCATGTTTTGTTGGCCGCTGATGCTTATTTATGTCAATACGTGCATGAAAAGCCCTTTTAATATTGCTTTGATATACAACATATTTTGCTTAACCATCACAGCTTGGGGTGTGCATACAGCCCCGATTTCCCTGAGTGCTGGCGGCTTGATAATGACCGCTATAGGATCCTCATCTTTTTTCTCATTGCTCGGCAACTACTGGTCCAACGCCGAAGCCAGACGAAGTTACCTGTATTGGCTACGTGAGGAAACCAGAGCCTCTAGTCTCACAGATGCCAATAGTGATTTGCAACGCCTTTCAGAGACCGACTCGCTGACCGGTCTGGCTAACCGTAGGCACATACAACCGCAACTGGATGCGCTTACGGCAAACCATTTGGATGGACAGTCCGAGGGCGCATTATTTTTGATCGATATAGACCATTTCAAACGCTTTAACGACCATTATGGACATCTTATAGGCGATGAGTGCTTGAGAGCTGTTGCCACGGCTCTGGGCAGTTGCTTCATTTCGCCTTGCGCCGTAGCACGATTCGGCGGTGAAGAGTTCATTGCCGTTTTGCCAGATACCTCTCATGATGAGGCCCGCAGGATCGCTCACCACGTATTGCAAACCATACGTGAACTAAACATCGCCCATCTGGGACGTACAGACGGCATCTCGGTCATCACTGTCAGCATCGGATTAGCGCACAGTGCGAGTAGTGCGCTAACCGATAGCACCTCACTTCTGGATCAGGCTGACAAAGCTCTGTATCGAGCTAAAAGAGGTGGCCGCAATCGTCTAGAGGATACGGGATTTATTTTTTCTCAAAACGATGAGTCGCTTCTAACCCCGGAGGATATCCGAGAGGCGTTAGCAACAGACCAATTCGACCTGCACTTCCAACCGCTGTATCAACTCGAACCTTATCAGCTCACTGGATACGAAAGCCTTATTCGCTGGCAGCATCCCAAGCTCGGAAATGTGCCACCTGATTTATTCATCGCAATGGCAGAACGCAGCGGGCTGATTAATGCTGTAGGTGACTGGGTTTTGGATAAATCCTGTGAGGCGGCCAGCCGCTGGCATGACGCTGTCAACATATCAGTGAACCTTTCACCTATACAGCTTGCCAACACAGATTTTCCGATGAAAGTGGCGGGTGCATTACTTAAACATGGTCTCGCGAGCCATCGGCTCATATTGGAAGTAACCGAAGGCGTGCCTCTGCGTATAAATGATCAACTATTGAGTACAGTTTCCGGTCTCTGCAACCTGGGCGTACGACTGGCTCTGGACGATTTCGGTCAAGGTCATGCCAACTTGGCTTATTTACTGAAGCTTCCATTCCATTGTTTGAAGGTTGACCGTCAGGTACTCAGAATTGAAAACAAAGCCCAACGCGAGGAGGTGTTGACGGCCCTTTTGAAACTGGGGCATGCATTTGATCTCAAAGTGTTAGCGGAAGGCGTTGAGACTGCTCAGGATCTCGAGTTGTTGCGTACTCTAGGCTATGACCATGCGCAAGGGTATTATCTTGGACGTCCTCAACCGAATACATTTTCTTGTGACTCGTTACCCCCCACGCAGTCGCTGGCGCCCCATTGTCATCTTCATATAGTGTTAGGTAACTGACTGAACTTACTGCTGAGATTATTAGTCGACGTTATCGATAATCTAAAGTCCGCTCCTTTTGCTACCCCACATACTGTTGTATCGGATGCCAAATAGAGAGTGCAACCGCCGGATCACTTAGGAAGTGGTTCTTGTGTTCAGCCGCCTCAGCCTGATCGCTAGGCACTTTGCCGTGGATTTGCGGTGTGCGAATGGACCACGTGGTAGCGTATCGGGCCTGATCTGAACGTTTGGCACTACGAGTACTCCGTTCATCAGGTAAAGCGTATGTTGAACTAAGATTGTGCCATGCAGATCAATAGGTTATTGATAACCTAGAGGGCATTTCCATGATCAAGGCACTTCCCTTACCTTTACTCTTCGCATTAGCGCTTGGCTTGCCTGGCTGTGAAAAATCGTCCGAAGACCACACGCAAGATGCCAACAAGCATCAACAAGCGTCTGAGCAGAAACAGGTTGAGGGTAATCCCGGGCAGGCCGCTGATGAGAAGGCTCAGGCTGATAAGGACTATGCTGAGGCTCATGAAGCCCGAGCTTCTGAAGATCGCCATCAGGCCCCATCCTTAGCTGTGCCTGGGTATATCAAAGCTCCAGAAAAAAACTGATCGCGAGGATAATGCTCACCTCCCACGCGCGGGCGTGAGATTAATTTTCCTTGCCGCCGACGCGCCCGATAATTTCTGGAACAGGTGCATCTCAGCGCTGCATCCCTGCGCAGGATGGCGGAGCTGAATGCAGCAAAGTCGCCGAGATGGCGGTGTGTTCGAGACGGTGTGCAGATAAAGCGCATCCCCTCGGGCAGACGCGATTGCCTTTAATGCTAGAGTTCGGTAGGTGTGTTCGCCATCCGCTTACGCCATGGCTGCACCTTGGCGATATCCGCCTCGTGTTCCAAGGCATTGGTGGCTGCCGTTGCGCGCAGCCCGTGTACGAGTCCCGCAACCTCTACCCCTGCAGCTCTGGCGTAGTGCCCTACCACCGCATAGAGGCCGTCGGCGCTGATCCCTGCACCCGTTGCGCGGCCGCGCAGCGGGTGGAAGAGGGGAGCCGTGCTGTCCTGCTGATCATGGCCGCAAACGCATACTGGATCTTGTTGCCATCTGAGCCACCTCGATTGCCTGCTTTCTGTACTGATTCATACGGCAGGAAGTGTCACAGCGGGCTTTAACAGACTGGCGAGCGTTATATGAATGCGGGCCTGCTGGAACCTACCGCAGCGTTCCAGCTCGGCGGCCATCTCCAGATGCCAGTCCCTCATTTATAGTGACCACAGGCTACGAAGCCGAAGTGAGTCATGATCTGCCTGCCGGAGTCGCGTTCCTGCAAAAGCCTTGGAGTTTGGACCAGCTGGTTCAGACAGCTAGGCACATGCTCAAAACGGCCACTGATCTCGGTTAGATATGTCGGGTACTATGTTTAGTTGGTCCCACATCAGGACCCGCCTAGGCGGTTTTTTTGCTGCTTGCTGGACGTAACAAACCTTGGGATTGACGTACCATAAGCCCGCCCTGTTGCTGCGCCCTGGTCCCTTTCCTCCTAGGAGCTGGTTATGCCACCTGCCGATCTCGATTTTCTGGACACCTCGGATCTGCCGCGTGGTTTGAGTGAGCAGGCCTATGCCACCTGGCGCGTGGCCCTGCGCGACCTGTATAGCAGCCAGACCGAGGTTCAGGTCGAATATGGCTATCAGTTCTGTCGCGGTTTTATCCAGGCCCTGCAGGACATGCAGGCAGTCGAACCCGATGTGTACCTATTTCTCGAGGCTCAGGTGCATGGCGTCTGGATCGAGCGCATTTCTGCCCTTAAGGCACGAGGTCACTGACGCGCTTTGGAGTTGGCATTGTAGATACTATGTTTATACAAAAACTTGCGGTTAGTGTTTTTGGTGTCTACAATGTGTATACATTTTAGGGGGCTGTTATGGAAGTCAAAGTGCAGCAGTGGGGCAATAGCGCGGCGATACGCTTGCCTGCAACCGTGCTTAAGCTGATGAATCTGGTTAGTGGCGATGTGTTGAAACTCGATGTATCCGCCGAGGTTATGACGCTCAAGCCTGCGAAGGCCAAGCCGCATTACGCGCTGGCCGAGCTCATGGCGCAGTGTGACTTGAGCGCGCCGGATCCTGCCGAAATGGCAGCGTGGAATGCGATGTCAGCCGTTGGGCGTGAAGCGTGAAGCGAGCCAAATTAAACCGTGGCGATATTGTGCGCTTGAACATGAATCCCACCGCTGGCCGTGAGCAGCAAGGCGATTTTCGTCCGGCGCTGATCATTTCGCCTGCGGCGTTCAACGTGTCGGGCTTGGTCCTGATCGCGCCCATCACCCAAGGCGGGGATTTTGCCCGATATGCCGGCTTTGCCGTGCCACTGAGCGGTTCCGGCACCGAGACGCAAGGTGTGGTGTTGTGTAATCAAATCCGCACCGTTGACCTTGAGGCCCGTGGGGGTAAGCGCGTAGAGGCGGTCCCCGAGGTGGTGATGGACGATGTACTGGCCCGCATTCAAGTGCTGATTGAGTAAAGAAAAAATGATCAAACGCCTGACCAGGCTGCCGGGAACATCGCCCGCCTGGGACTTCAGGCGCTTGCAGAAGGAATCCCCGCTCTTTAGGGCGGGGAGGAAGTCAACAAGACAAGCGAAATCTACGTGCACCATCTGGCACAAGGTCAGAACGCGGTCGAGCACATCAATCAGCTTCACCAAAGCATTCTCAGAGGCGAGCTAAGCTCGGTGGCTGAGCTTGAAGTCAGACAAATGTGTCCTTGGGTTTGCGGGCTGATGCCTTTTAGGGCGAAAAGGCACCTTGCCCACCACCAGCTCCGCGAACAATGGAAACATCTTGAATGCAATCAGACAGAGCTTGAGAGAGTGGCCGTCGCGTGCGGACCATTTCACATGCTGAGCTCAGGTCGCCGATACGTGGTATCGGCGGTTGGGTGAAAGCAGGTTAGAAGTTTGTTCGCAAACCAACTTCGACACTTCTTCCCTGAGCAGGCGCAATATCGCGAAGAATTGAGCTGGCGTACCTCACAGTCTGATTCGTCAAGTTTTCACCATTAACGAATGCCAGCCATTGGCTACCGCCCAGGTCAAATTTGTACCCTGCACTCGCGCCTAAAGTCGTGTAGCCGTCAGTGCCGGATTCATTATCCGGCACGTTGTGCTGCGAGCTCGCATGCTCGACGTCGACCCTGGCCTGCCATTTGTCCAGCTCCCACAGCAGCCCACTGTTCAGTCGCAGGGGGGCGATACGCGGCAAAGCCTCGCCAGTGTCCAGATTCTTAGCACGGGTATAGTCACCGGAAAGCTCCAGCGCAATGTTACCGTAGCGAGTCTCAGCCAGCTTCCAATGATCCTGTGCTTCGAAACCGGCAAATCGAGCACGTACGCCTGAGTAGGTGAATTCCGGGATGCCGTCGGCGTCCTCTTCACCCTCGTCGTTGAGCGATCGGCCGCTACTCAATAGTCCAATGTAATTCGAAAAATGGCTATAAAATACGCCGACGCTGCCCTTGTGGGCGCCATTGTCAAACCGTAGCGCCAAGTCGCTGGACACTGCTTTTTCCTTGGATAAGTCAACGTCACCTACCTCGTAAGTGCCTGTGGCAACGTGTGCACCGTTGGCGTACAGCTCGTAAAACGTTGGCGCACGTTCGGTATAGCCCAGAGTTGCTGCCAATGACCAGACCGGCGTAAGCGTATACACCACGCCTGACGACAAGCTACCAGTAGTAAAACTGCTAGAGCGATCAGCGCTATTAAACCGCATGTTGCCCTTAGCATCCGGATCGACTGTCGTGTGCTCCAGGCGACCGCCCAAGCTCAGCATGAGTCGGTCACTGGATTGCAGTTCTTCGAGAATGAACAGAGCTCCAGCATTGGTATCGGTCTGCGGCACAAATGCTTCGTCACCAAGCGCGGAAAACTCACCGCGCGTCACCTGCGCACCCACCACACCATTAAGCGGTCCTATCGGCTGATGGCGGGCCTCCACCCGAGTCTCATAACCCTTGTTTTTGAAGGTGGTGCCTATCTCGCCGTCTTCAATCTCCATGTGTTTGTAGTCTGTGTACCCTGCGTCTAATTTCACAGATGTGAAGGGACCGGACAGATTGCGGATCTCAGAAGCAAACGCGTAGTGATCTTGCTCCATGCGGATGCGTACGTCCTGCTCGGCAGGCGATCCGTAGTTAGAGTCGTAATTGCTGTAGGACACTCCGGCATAACCGTCATCCCATGTGTAGGAACCACCTACGGCACCACCGTCTTGGCGCCCGTCGCTGTTGCCGAGGCGATGTTTTTCATCGTCTCCCTCTTCGCGGGTCCGTTGATCAGAGGTGCGAGCGTAGCCCGGGATACGCAGGTCATTAAAATTACGAGCATTGGCATCGATGTGCAGCGCAAATTGACCGTTGCCGGCTTCCAGCTTTCCGGCGCTACTACGCGTAGTGTCGGCACCGCCATATCGCAATTCACCGGAACCGTGTATGCCTTCGATGGATTCAACAGGAATGCGGTTGTCCAATGTATTTACCACGCCGCCAATGGCACTGCCGCCATATAACAATGCGGCGGGGCCACGCACGATTTCGATACGATCAACATTGACAGGATCCAGCGGCACCGCATGGTCGTAAGAAAGCGACGACGCATCCAGTGCGCCAACGCCGTTACGCAAGATCCTGATCCGATCGCCGTCCAACCCGCGGATGATTGGCCGACTGGCGCCTGGTCCGAAATAAGACGACGACACGCCTGGTTGATTGTTCAAGGTTTCGCCCAAACTGCCCCTTTGCGCAAGGGTCAGTTTATCTCCGGTGAGGACAGTGCTCGGCGAAGCCAGCTGCTCGTTACCTAGGGGATTCGCGGTAATCACTTGTGGATCTATTTCAATGGCGTAGGCCGGCGATGCAATCAGTAAAGCTGTTGCAAGGGGCGGGAGGCGCCAAAATTGCAATTTGGAGCAGCGAGACATGCAGGTTTCCTTGAGGACAATGAAAAATAGTGGCGATGTTATAACATAACCTTTGAGGTGCAGTTGTTTGGATTGCCGACTAATTGAGGAAGTCATGACCGAGCGCGAGGCTGGCTTATCTCAGCCCACCTGAATCGGTCCGCAATCGGTGATCATTACTGGGCGTGCGGTATGCCCTGGTATGGAAAGCCTGGCATTGGAAGATTAGAAAACGGCAACTAGTGGCCGACCGCGTATTGGGAAAAGTCGGCCAGCAGCGTTGGATTTAGCTCCCTACCGCTGATCCGTATTAACGCTGTCTGCCTTGAACACTAGTTGTTTTCCTCGGACAAAGCGTAGGCGCGGCTTCTGCAGCGCCCGCCGCCACTTCGTGGCCATAGCTGCACCCATCGAGGATTCACCATGCGTTCTTCCCATCCAATACGTTGTGCCCTGGTTGCTGCAGTAACCGCCGTTAGCTTGGCAACCTTGGCCGGTTGCGCTCGCGATCCGGAAAAACCTACTTTGTCGGAATTAGCTGTCAGCTCGACCAAGAGCTTGTTCCGCACTGACAGCGACATGCAGAAAGTGCTCAACGCCCAAGCGGCCTTCGATCCTAAAGCCATTGAAAAAACCACGCCGGACGAAGCCCGTAAGCAGCCTACTGTGGCAGATGGTGTAAAGCAGGTACTGGCCGACCAGAAGCGTGACAGCAGCCCCACAGCACTGGTCCCGGGCGTGACAACCCGTGAGATCACCGTAGGCGGTGCTGCAGGGAACTTGCCAGCAACCGTCTATACCCCTGCTGGTAACGGACCATTCCCGGTAGTACTGTATTTCCACGGCGGCGGTTGGGTGATCGCGGACCGCACCGTGTATGACGGTGGCGCCCGCGGCCTGGCCAAGCAGGCCAATGCTATCGTGGTGTCAGTGGACTACCGTCGCGCGCCTGAATATAAATTCCCGGCAGCCCATCTAGACGCTGTTTCTGCCTACCGCTGGCTCACTACCAATGCGGCTAGCATTGGCGGAGACTCTAAGCGCCTAGCGTTGGCCGGCGAAAGCGCCGGGGGCAATCTGGCGCTCGCCACTGCTGTGGCTGCACGCGATCAGGGCTTGACCTCGCCCAAGAGTGTGATTGCTGTGTACCCAGTGGGACAGACCACGACCAACACTGAGTCGTACTTGAAGTACGCTGACGCCAAGCCACTCAATCGCCCCATGATGCTTTGGTTCGTGGCCAATGTGACCAAGAGCTCTGCCGATCTGAAGGATCCACGTTTGGATCTTGTGCACGCCAACCTTCACGGTCTGCCGCCAGTGACTCTGATCAACGCCGAGATCGACCCGCTGCGTGATGACGGTGCGCAACTGGAGCAGGCGTTGCGAAACCAGGGCGTAAGCGTGGAGCGCAAGCTGTATGACGGCGTGACCCACGAGTTTTTCGGTACCGCTGCGGTGGTGGAAAAGGCTCAGGAAGCACAGGCCTACGCCGGCGCTCGCCTGAAGGCAGCGTTCTAACAAGCCTCTGGCTGCTGCGATGTCAAACCGTAGCAGCCAGTACCTTGGCTTACAGCTGGGTCAAATCGTAGCTCACCCAAGAGCAGCGTCAGCAAGACGATGACCAGCAAGCCTAGATGACCAGTTGAATGAAGAGCGAGACATCTAAAAAAGCCGCCGCCTACTATGCCAAGGCGTGCGGCCGAAGTACGCGTTCATCAAGAAGCACTCAACTGATTACCCGGTACGGCGCCTTTGCCAAACTCTCAGGGTACACCCCAGCGGCTCCTACGCTTGGCTGGGCGAGCCTCAATCTGCCCGACAAAAACGTATCTCTTATGATCGTAAGCTTTTATGTCGCGTTCCATAACGGGGTTTACGTTAAATGCCTGCTTTTATCCGGCGGGTAACTTCGCTGGATCGCAGCAGGCTGTGGCTTCTTAGTGGCCGGTAACCCGAGCGCCTTTGAGCATCTATAGTCCACCGGTTGAATCCACAACCCATAGCGGCTTTTCAGCGCAGGCGAACTATCATTCCAAGGTCGGTCGACACCAAGATTTCTATAAGACCCGACACATGCATTCTTACGAATACGGTAAGCTGTTTCCCGCTATCCCACACAGTTAACGCTTCCTCTGAGGCTCATAAATTCCGTGAAACGAATAGCTTGATCTCTCTGACCCAAACTCCGATGCCTTCTACATCTAGATGAAAACGGAAAGCGAACCATCCATCATCGCCTTCTGGGCTGATCTGGTCGACGCTTATCACTTTACGCACGGCTTTAAGCGGCGTGGAGGGAGCGTTTATCCCCAGCTGTTCTGAGTACGGAATAGATGCCATACGTATAGTTTCGAGCTTTATCAGCTTTGGTAACCAAGGTGAACCGAGAAATTCCGTTGAGTATTCTCGGATCCGGGTTCCGTAAGTCGGAGCATAAAAAACCTCACCTCGGATTGTGGATAAGCAAGTTTTTATCTTTTGCGGAAGAGAGTCTATACCGCTCACTCGCGCCAGTTGGCCATTCAAAATGAAAAGATCATGCTCATCGCTTAAAGCCAAGTCCATCGGAAGGCGGTGCGCATCGATTCGAGGAAAGCTTCCCATGACGCCTACCTTGATCAATGTTCCCTTGTCAGATTTAGACCACGCAGGCGGACAAGATAGCTCACGCCCATCGCCGAGATCGTTGACCAGTACGAATTTGTCATATGCGTCTAGATCACCAAATCGGTCGATGTACTCAATTAGCTGCCATAAATCGCCGATTACGAAGTGATCCAACAAAAACGTCCAAGTTTTTTCCTCTACGGCAACGAGTTCCCCAACAAAGACAATGTAAGGACCTACTGCGATGAAATCAGTGGACTGCGGCGCGGACTTCATCCTTTCCATCTCTAACTTTATAGCATCCTCATGCTCCGTTTTCATTTGATGAAGCAGCGAAGTCGGATATGAAGCAGGATTAACATCGATCAAACGACTATGGGTTTGGCAAAGCCAAATTCCGTTTTCTATACTCGCGCGCTGTTCCTGCGTCATTTCACTATCGTATCGTTCTCCACCTGGCGCAGCTGCTGTTATGTGAGCGGCCACCCCTATACTCACATGCTTATCTGAGGCTTCGTCGCTTGGCCCGGCGGTTGCTATGCCACACTTAGAAAATGAGCATCGATAACCTGCCCTTAAAGCGAGGGCTGTCCTAGTTTTGGAAGCAAAGTCGTCTCGGTTAGGCCTGGTTTTTTTTGAGTCAGCGCCGGGGGAAGCTGCGGTCATTCTGTCCTTGTCCTGTTTGATCGTTCTGAGACATTCCGAAATTAGTCCGGATCGTTCCCAGAGAGCAAGAGGAAAGCGTTGACGGCGCAGAAAGCACGGCAGAAATTGGAATGGCGGCTGTCCGATAGTGAAGCGAACCGAAGTTTGGTGAGCCGCTCAGGAGGACACTTGCTTACCGCAAGCCAGTTGCCTTGCCGTCTGATGGGCGATGAACGAAGTGAGGGACCGCTTCTGGCCGTTAGCAGCCCTTTACGAAGACCACCTCACAATCAGGGCACCAAAGCAATTCAGTGTCCATACATGTTTATCGATCAATACTTGGATGTCGATGTGGGGACCAAGCGCCACTAGCCGCTATCCATTCATTTCCTTTCTTCGTTAGCGTTACTTCCCCGTTTGAACTAGCTAGGTAACCCCAGTCTAGAAGATCCAGTTCCATATCGTTCTTGTGTAGGGCCACCGTTAACCCACCAACTCGACGCAGCTGCTCCGCATGATCAAAATCCAAGCTTGGCGGCTCTGGATTTGGTTTTCTAGGAGTGACGATAGGGGCTGGTGGAACCGCCGCAGCCTGAGTTGGGACTGAATTTTTCCGTGGAAAAAATCTTTTAAAATATCGCAAAAAATCCATTGCTGGCACTCGCTGTTGTTGTCTGTAACTGTATATCGACCTTTCATAAGAAATATTTAATGCCTGATCTTGATGTGCGGGCGCAGGAACGCGTACTCCCCCACCAATCCGGAGCTGCCCCGAGGTGTCAGTGACAAAGTCGTCCTGAACACCTTGGAGTTCCGTTTGCAGCCCCTCGTAACAGGCTAACCGAGGCGGTGAATTGCCCTCTGGTTCTGTAGACGCGAATGAATGACAGCTATTGGCCGATTGCTACCCTTCGTCCTTAGCATCCAAGTCGCAGTGATCGTACTTTGGAAAATGTGCAGAGAAAGCCGCATGCGCTCTGTTGTTAAATTTCCTCTTCCAACACTTCGCTCTTTCTTGATGTGTCGTATACATATTGCGCTCTTTCCAGCGCGGAGCCGTTGGCGAGCGACCAGTTGTAAAGGGCGGCGAATGGTTCGCGAAGCGAGCAGCCTAGATCGGTAATGGTGTACTCGACGCCGATCGGTCGCGTGGGCAGGACTTTGCGACTGATAAGGCCATTGCGCTCCAAGCGCTTCAATGCGTCAGACAAAGCCTTGTGGGTAATGCCTTCAAGCCGGCGCTTGAGATCATTGAACCGCGCTGGCTGCGTGCAAAGCACACTCAGGATCAGCACCGTCCACTTATTAGCGATATGTTCGAGAATAGGCCGCGTCGCGGTCACATCAAGCGGCAGCTCAAGTACGTCTTTAGACATGGGTATACGCCTCGATATCTAAGCACCATCAGGTGCCTTCTTGTGATTAGATATAGGAATGATAGCTTGTTCTTCATCACTAATGATGGGAGGACGTATGAGCACTCTTTCAGGAAAAATTGCGGTTGTGGTCGGTGGCCATGGTGGTATTGGTGGTGCTATCGCAAAGCGGTTCGCGGCGGAAGGCGCCACCGTTTACGCCACAAGTCGTCGCGCCGAAGAGGGGGGCAGCGAGCTTGCGGCCGGCAGGCTGTACGCCCGCCGCGTTGATGCTTCAGATTTGACGGCGCTCGCTGCCTTCTTCGAGGCGGTGAGCAGCGAGGCCGGGCGGGTGGATGTGCTCGTCGTCAACGCCGGTATCTCCGAGTTCGCGACACTAGATGACATCAGCGAGGATCATTTCGACAGGACGTTCGACCTCAACGTGCGTGCGTTGCTTTTTGCCGCCAAGGCTGCAACGGCGATCATGCCGGATGGTGGCTCTATCGTGCTGGTGGGGTCGATCGCCGATACGATCGGCACTAAAGGCTATAGCGTCTATGGGGCGACCAAGGCCGCTGTACGCTCATTCGCGCGCACCTGGGCCAATGAACTGGCTACCCGCAACGTCCGCGTTAACGTCGTGGCACCGGGCCCAACCGACACCGCGATGATGGCGGCGGCGTCCGACGAGGTGCGCGAGACGCTGACGAAGCTGATCCCGCTCGGACGTATGGCGCGAGTAGAGGAAATAGCCTCGGCCGCGCTGTTTCTGGCAAGCGACCAAAGCAGTTACATCACTGGAGCCGAGCTGCCGGTCGACGGCGGCATGGCTCAGGTCTGACCTGAGCCGCCTTTCGAAAGATATGGCCCGGCGATTTCATCCAGATCTCCGACAGTGCGCTACGTCAATGCCGGCGTTCACTAGGGGATTTCAGCCAGCCAATGATGTTAAGGAGAGGTATTTGACGATTTCCTGGCTGTAATCTCCCTTGGTGAAAAAGGATCGCTTTCGACCCAAAGCAGCCGCTCCGACTGAGGGCCTTTGCCATCTGCTACCGCTACCTGCGTGGAACGGAATTTGTGGTAAATCGACGTGAAGTCAAAGCCTATGGCGGTTCATTGCCGCCACAGGGCAAATCCCTAACGCAGGGCATAAACGTAGGCATCAGCCTGGTCACCAGAAAAAAGCGTCACTTGCGTAAGGACACGCTGATACTCCTCACCCTCGAATTCATCCAAATCAGCCCAGTGGTTTTCGAAATTTTCCGAGATAAAGACGTGCCCTTGAATTTCTTTTCCTGTCTCGCTGATCACCAGTCCTGGAAAGCCCATACTGGCACCCCACCCTTCTTGGACGAGCTCTCCTCTGAGACTGGCCGCTTCCCATGTTCCACCAATGTTTTGCATTACATGTTCATTGGGACGGCCTGGGCCAAGAGAGCCATAGACGAAGAGTCGATTCATTTTTAGAGACCTGTGAAGTGAATCACGAACTTTGAAGGATTGATTAGGGCGAAGCAAGCCGAGACATTACCCATGCTTAAAGCCACAGCTGTCGCCGTATTCCTGAAATCTTCGACGGCTTTGGTCGACAGAGCGAGCAGCCATGGGTTGCGTTGCACCATATTCTCGACACCGCGCGAGGGTGAGCTCTTGCGTAGGCTTCAATCCCCTCTATTAATATTTCACCTTGTAGGTCGGTGAATCCTCAGGCCGGTTCTCCCGGCGATCATAAATCTTGGTCGTGCTGATGTTGGCATGACCCAGCCAGGCCTGAAATTTGGCGATGTCGGCTTCATGCTCCAAAGCGTTGGTGGCTGCGATTGTCCTGAGCCCATGGACCCCTAGGCCGTCGACCTTAATCCCGGCCTTTTTCGCGTAGGCCATGACCACGGTATAGATGCCGGTTGGCCGTGATGCCAGCGCCGCTCAGCTTGCCGCGCAACGGGGTGAAATTGGCACCTTCCTGTCGACCAGATGATGCCCCGAGCTTTCCAGGTAAAGATGGATGCGCCCGGCCGCCACCGGGTGCAACGGCAGGTAGCGCACCTTGCCGCCCTTGCCGTGCACTTCAGATGCTGGATCCCGCGGCGTTCCTGAATGTCGCTCACCTGCAGCAGCGCCGCTTCTTCACGGCGCAGCCCGTGATAGAGAAGAACAGCCAGTAGCGCCTGGTCGCGCTGCCCTTTAAGGGTCGTTTCATCCGGGGCTTCGAGCAGCGCCTTGGCCTGGTGATCGCCCAGTGCCGGTGTCTTGCCCTCGTTGCTTTCAATCTTCGGTGGTTTCACTCCATGCGCGGTATTGCCGCCGGCGATCGCATTGCTCTCCAGGAGGTGATCAAAGAGGCTTGCCTGCGCGGTCAACTTGCGGCGCATCGTGGCGCCCGCCAAGCCGCGACATCCATTTCTCTGCTAACGGCTGCTTTGGCTCCAAAGCAGCCGCTCAGGCTCTGGGCCTTTGCTACCTGTTACCTGCGTAGAAAGAAGGGTTTCAGCGATTTCTCGCGACAAATGCAGGTCGAACGCAGGGAGAAAACCTCTCTAGTACCTCCAGCCAAAACCCTGCATCCCATCATGAGCGTGACTAATATTTTTTTGAAATCAATTCGTTTTTGTTCATGTAGTGTCCGCTTTAAACTGCGCCCAGCTCTTCACCAAAGTCAGGCTTATGGCCATCGAGTGAGGAAACAGACTGCGGGCCGAAGCTGAACAAGCCAGAAGCTGATTCAGATTTGCCTGAAAAATTAGGGTGCCAGCTACGATGAACAACGAATTCACATTTGCGATCAAGAGCATTTGTTTTGACGAGAATTACTCCCCATCAAGCAATACGCGGATCACCACCAACTTTGCCAACCTGGCCAGGGGTGAAAGCCGTCAGGAGAATCTGCGCAACACGTTAAAGATGATCGATAACCGCTTCAACGCGCTGGCCCATTGGGACAATCCTACCGGTGATCGTTACACGGTCGAGCTGGACATCATTTCCGCCGAGATGAACATTGAAGCAGGCAGCAGTGAGCATGCCATCCCGCTGATTGAAATTCTTAAAACCACCATTGTTGATCGCCATACCGACGAGCGCATCAGTGGCATCGTGGGGAACAACTTCTCCTCGTACGTGCGGGACTATGATTTCAGCGTGCGTCTGTTGGAGCACAACAAGAACCAAGCCGGTTTCAGCACGCCAGAGGATTTTGGTGATCTGCACGGCAAGCTGTTCAAGTGCTTCGTCAATTCGTCGGCTTACAAGGAGCATTTCGACAAACCGCCGGTGATCTGCCTTAGCGTTTCAAGCACCCGCATATACCACCGCACCGAGGATCAGCACCCAGTATTGGGCTTTGAGTACCAACAGGATGCCTACTCTCTGACCGACGAATACTTCCGGAAAATGGGCATGACCGTGCGTTACTTCATGCCGCCGAACAGTGCTGCGCCGTTGGCGTTTTATTTCTCGGGTGACCTGCTGGCGGACTATTCCAACCTTGAGTTGATTGCCACCATCAGCACCATGGACACGTTCCAGAAGATTTACCGGCCCGAGATCTACAACGCGAACTCGATAGCAGGCAAATCCTATCAACCGAGCCTGAAGCATCAGGACTACTCCTTGACCCGCATCGTGTACGACCGGGAGGAGCGCTGTCGCCTGGCGGTTGAGCAGGGCAAATTTGCCGAAGAGCAGTTCATCAAGCCCTACCAGGCCGTGCTTGAGCAGTGGTCCATTAGTTGCGCCTTTTGATCAATTAAAAAACAAGGCTGTTGTTCATGAAAAAGCTGTTGCCCACTTCCACTGCCGGTAGTTTGCCCAAGCCTTCCTGGCTCGCTCAGCCCGAGACGCTCTGGTCGCCTTGGAAACTGCAAGATGAAGCATTGATCGAAGGCAAGCAGGATGCACTGCGTCTGTCGTTGCAGGAGCAGCAACATGCCGGTATCGATATCGTCAGTGACGGCGAACAAACCCGTCAGCACTTCGTGACGACGTTCATTGAGCACCTTGAAGGTGTCGATTTCGAAAAACGCGAGACCGTTCGAATTCGCGACCGCTATGACGCCAGCGTGCCTACAGTGGTCGGCGCTGTAGCGCGTAAAAAACCGGTGTTTGTCGAAGACGCCAAGTTCCTGCGTTCGCAAACCCAGCAGCCGATTAAATGGGCTCTGCCTGGTCCGATGACAATGATCGACACCCTTTACGACGCTCACTACAAGAGCCGTGAAAAACTGGCGTGGGAATTTGCCAAGATCCTCAACCAGGAGGCTAAGGAGCTGGAGGCTGCCGGGGTCGACATCATCCAATTCGACGAACCGGCCTTCAACGTGTTCTTCAATGAGGTGAACGAATGGGGCGTTGCCACGCTGGAGCGCGCCATCGAAGGCCTGAAGTGCGAAACCGCTGTGCACATTTGCTACGGCTATGGCATCAAGGCCAATACCGATTGGAAAAAGACACTGGGTTCAGAATGGCGCCAGTACGAAGAGGTCTTCCCTAAACTGCAAAAATCCAGCATCGATATCGTCTCGCTGGAATGTCACAACTCCCACGTGCCGATGGACCTGATCGAACTGATTCGCGGCAAGAAGGTGATGGTTGGGGCAATTGACGTGGCAAACCATGCTATCGAAACGCCGGAGGAAGTCGCCAACACACTGCGCAAATCGCTTCAGTTCGTCGATGCTGACAAGCTCTACCCATGCACGAACTGCGGTATGGCACCTTTGCCCCGCCATGTCGCCCGAGGCAAGCTGAACGCATTGAGTGATGGCGCAGAAATCGTTCGCAAAGAACTCCTGAACGCGCGTTAAGCCAGGCTGGAAATTGGCGCGCAGATTAAGGGGCGAACAGATCGCTTTGAGTCGAAGCACTTTGCCCAGCAAAGGAAAGGATTGGAGTTAGCCAACTGATCGGGCTCCTCCATTTCTGCTTAACAGTGTCAGCCGCATTTTCTATATAGGACCCGCTATGCCACTCCCTGAAATTGCCATCGAGCCACTGAGCTTTCGCGAAGCGCTCGGGCACTACGCATCGGGCATCACGGTGATCACTTCACAGGTGGACGGCGAGCCGGTTGGCTTCACCTGCCAGTCGTTCTACAGCGTGTCGATGAGCCCGCCATTGGTGTCATTCAGCGTCATGTGCAGCTCTGCCAGTTACCCAAAGATTCGCCAGGCTGGCCGCTTCGCGGTCAATATCTTGTCGGGTGAGCAAATTCATATTTCCAACCAGTTTGCTCGCCGAGGCACGGACAAGTGGCAAGGAGTCGAGTGGCATGCGTCGCCGCTGGGCAATCCGGTCATTGCCGGAAGCCTGCACTGGCTCGATTGTGAGATTCACGCCGAACACGCCGCTGGTGATCACCTGATTGTGATTGGTGAAGTGAAAGCGTTGAACCTGCAAGAGGTTGCTGCAACTCAGCCATTGCTGTACTTCAAAGGGCAGTACCGCAACTTCGCGGCGCATGCTCCGGCTTGAGCTTATGGAAGCCGTGGAGTTGAGACAGCATGGCTAATGGAGTGGCCTCAGTTCACTCCATTAGCCAGTTGATAGCTCCGCTTAAATGCCGGAAGCCTTGCGTGACGGGAACTGCGCCTGTTCGGCCACCTTGCCAAAGATCAGGTCCAGGCTGGGCTGGCCTAGGTGCCTTACCGCAGGATCTTTGTTAACTCGTAACTTCTGGCTCGCCACCGGCTGAGTACGTGGTGGTGCAATTTGCACCGCTGATTGCGGTTTACTTCAGCTTGGCAGCTACCGCGTTGCTGCATTTCACATGGCGCACGCCAGTAGATGACTGAGCGCGAGTGTCCGCTTCTGGCCGAAAGCGGTCAGGCGCGACCGGCAGCTGTGGTCCAGCACGCACACCGTAGCGGTTGCGTAAGCTAAAGTTGCGTGCTGATAGCCCGGTTGCTCAGGCAGCGTTAGCCCACGTGGTCAATGTCAATAGTGGTGTGGCCAATGAGGACCACCTCTGCCTTATCGGCAACCACCAAATCGGAATTGGTGATCAACTGCGTGTAGTCGAATCCGGCTAGCGTGACCTGGAAAGTGTGCTCATCGGCCCCCGCTTCGCTGCTGCGCAGGTAGGTACGATCAGTGTTTTCATCGTAGGTCATGCGCAAGGTACCGTCACGGCCGTCTCCCAAACCGGTCACGCCGAGCGCAGCGACGTCGAGCTTGTCCTGGCCCCAGATGAAGTCAGTGATCAGGTCGCTGCTGCCGGCATAGCTGTCGGCGCTGCTCGTGAACACGAACCGGTCGTTGCCTGTACCGCCAGTGAGCTTGTCCGCGCCTAACCCACCGGTCAGGACATCGTCGCCGGCGTTACCCTCCAGCGTGTCGTTTCCGGCGCCGCCGGCCAGCGTGTCGTTGCCCCAGTAGCCATACAGGATGTTCGCCTTGTCGTCGCCGGCCAGATTCACTGGTGTAATCGGCTGCGGGGTGGTCACGGCGGTCGCGTCACTGGGCGGGGCGAACAGCACGGTGCTGGCATTGAGCTCACTGACGTGGTTCCCGCTGAGCAGAATTTCGAAGCGGTTGCCGTTGGCATCGGGCTCCAGCGATTTAAGCGCGGTGGTATCGCCGGCCAAGTTGAGGACCACCTTCAGCGTACCATTGTAGCCGTTGCCCAGCCCGGTGAAGCTCAATGCGGACACGTCGATCATGTCATGGCCGCTGCCACTGAAGTCGGTGATTAGGTCGCGGCTGCTGTAGCTGCCACTGGCATCATTACGGTAGCTGTCGCTGAGCCGGGTATACACGAAATTGTCGGCACCTGCTCCGCCGCTCAGGGTATCGCCGCCGGCGCCGCCGAATAGCCGGTCATTGCCCGCACCTGCTTCGACGGTATCGCGGCCAGTGCCGGCCTTCAGGGATTCGCTGGCGTGTGTGCCTTCGAGCAGATCGTTGTGCGAAGTGCCGTTGATCAGCGGCTGGAAGTTGGCATCGGTAATAAGGCCGCTATTGGCCAGAAACTGCACGGCAAAATGTTTGCCATTACCGTCTCGCTCGTAGCTTTCCAAAATGTAAATGCCGCGCAGAGGCTCGCTACGGATGTGCAAGGTATCGCCATAACCATTGCCTAAATGCCTATAGCCCAGAGCCGACACGTCGAGGATATCGTGGGCGGGATCGAAATAGTTGATGGTGTCGGTATACTCGCCTCCGTCCTTGATATAGCTGTCGCCGAGGCGGTCGAAGCGGAATACATCATTACCGGCGCCGCCGTCCATACCGTCGTATCCGGCACTGGAGACCATCACATCGTTGCCCCCCCCGCTGACTAGCTGGTCGTTGCCGCCTCCACCCATCAGTAGTTCATTGGCCAGCCCACCACGTATGTAGTCGTTGCCAGGCGTACCCTGCACGATAAGTTCGATCGCGTTCTTGCTGACCTGGCTACTGGCACTTGTGACCTGTAAATCCGTATAGCTGGTGGCTTTCTTGATGCCTGAAATTTGGGTCATACCTGCTCCTTAGGTGCCGTTGGTTCACAGCGCGTGTGGTGTAACGCTATTAACGCCATTTCGTTGCAGGCCATGGGCCGGTATGGCCCCAAAGCAGCCGTCGGACTCGGACTCGTCTTACGGACTGTGCTACCGGCCAGCAGCGTACAACGGGGATTCTGTTAAACCGCTCGGCTACTTCATCGCTCGGCTACTTCATATAGTGGCTATGTGGCGAAGAATGATCAGATTTTTTTCAGGTTTGCACGGCGAAAAATAAACTTCAGAGGCGCAGGGTATAACCACTGCAGAGGTCCAGAACTTATGAGAGGAAAGTGCGGTGATTGACTCCAAAATTCGTATTGATCGTTATGCGCAAGGTGATGAGCAAGGCATCGTCGAGATGATCGTGCCCATTCAGAGGGAGGAGTTTGGCATCAACATCTCGGCTAAGGAGCAACCCGATCTGATGGCGATCCAGACGTTCTATCAGACCGGCGCGGGGGATTTCTGGGTGGCAAGATGTGAGGATGGAGTGATTGGCTCGATCGGCTTAAAGGACATCGGCAACGGCGAGGCGGCATTGCGCAAGATGTTCGTTGCCGCGCCTTGGCGCGGCCGCAAGTACGGTGTGGCACGACAGTTATTGGAATGCTTGCTTGAAGCTGCTCAGCGGCGAGGATTGCAGCGGATCTATCTTGGGACCACGGCGAATTTTCTGGCGGCCCATCGATTTTATGAAAAGCACGGATTCGAGCTCGTCGAGAAGAACGCGTTGCCAGCGAGCTTTCCGCTTATGGCGGTTGACACGCGATTTTACGTATTGCGTTGCCAGCGCTGAGCTTTCTGCTTTACCAGGTCTGGCCGCTATCATGTTTCGATGCAGTTGGCCGGATCGAAAAGCACCCATTCGTCTTCGTCCATGATCTGAATTGCTCGCAGCGAGCCGTTCGTAAACTCCAGTCGGTATTCTTCGACAGCATCGCGAATGTCGAGCCATCCGGTATAGCTCAAGTCGCCCACAGGCCGCTCGCAGACATCCTGGGTGCAGACACGGACCAGACGGCCTGAAGTCGTTACTTCGTATCGGTCTTGCGTGCATTCGAGGTCTGTCGTCTGGAAGTGGCCGCCTTCGTGTCCGTTTGGCAGGCGGTAGCTGAAAATGACCTCGTCGTACATTTCCATGGATTTCCCCTCAGTATTTGAATAACTCCAGACGGCATGCATATTTCTTTCGGACGCGGCGTTCAGGCGGATCAGCTGGTGCAGACAGCCAGGCACCTGCTCAAAAACGGCCACTAATCGTAGCTAGAGATTTAAAGACTTATGTTAACCCCCGCTAGGGATATTTAAGCACGGCAACGCGCGAGGTAATCTATTGCGCAGAACCGCTGAACACTTAAGCGTCGTTTCATCCGGCGCCTTGAGCAGTGTTTTTGCCTGGTGATCACCCAGTGCCGGTGTCTTGCCTTCGTTGTTTTCTATTCTGGGTCGTTTCACCCCGTGCACGGGATTGCCGCCGGCGATCGCGTTGCTTTCTAACAGGTGATCAAAGAGGCTGGCCAGCGCTGCTAATTTGCGGCGGATCGTGGCGCCCGCCAAACCGCGACCTCCATTGCCCAGCTAGCGGCTGCTTTGGCCCCAAAGCAGCCGTCGGCCTCGGACTCGGCTTACGGACTGTGCTACCGGCCAGCAGCATACAACGGGATTTACGTTAAATAAGCTCCGGACTTTCCGACAGTTCGGGGGCCTTTTCATGGTAAGTCAGTTGCAGCGGCATTTGCTCCACCGGCAACCTGGATATAGAGCTGACGTTGAGAGTTGGCCCCGTCCCGAGAGAAAGCTATGAGTGATGATCTAATGGTTGTTGAAACTGCTGTTTGGCTGGTTTTGATCTGCGCGACGATAGGTTTGGGTGCGCACTGGTACCGCAAACAGCAAGTGCCGCCAGACTGGCCGGAGGACGAATATAGGTAGGGGAGGTGGGTTTCATTTTTCGTGAACATTGCTAAATCACTGGCTGTAGGCTTTGCTTGAGGCCTGCTGCCAACTCACTGAGGATAGGCTGGTACTCCGTTACGCTGGTGATGACATAGTTGACGTGAGTGTCAACTGACGGTATCTTCAGCAGTAGATAGATGTGCGCGGGGATCACACAAGATGTGTGGGAATTCTATCAGCCGACCTCATAGCCGAGGGCTCCAGACACCACTGGTTTAAAGAGCACCCGAAATCCTGTTCACAAAAACGCCGCTTTTTGAGCGGCGTTTTTGTTTCTGTTGACTATCGCCTGCCACCCCGAGCCTTAGCGATTTTTGGCTGTTTCCCCGTATGAGCTACGGTTTTCGCCAGTGTGTTGAAGGGAATGCTGTTGTCACGGGTAGGCTCATGAGGCTTGCTGCGGTCGTAAGGATGTGTGGTTTTGATCCACAGCATTACTCCTAGTGCTAACGTCTCGTGCTTGTCGATGCTGAAAGCGACTTTTACCTTCACACCCAAATCATCCTCGATGATCAACCAGTTCTCTATACCGTGCTGATAGTGCTTGCCCTGGATGCATTTTTGATCGCACCAAGTAGCCATCCAGCCCCCAAGCTTCATGCTCAATTGGTGCCGTTCCGGGCAAAAATACCGTTCATTGCCGTTCTCGTCATCTATCCGGATCAGCCCCTTCTCTGACTCTCCAGCGTCCAGCTCACGCGTATAGCAGTGGCTTCTGAAGCGGCACTCACCAGCAATCTGAACGCCTCCCAAAAGGTTGAAGACGATATTGGTCGGATGCAGGTGAGTAAAATCATAATCTTGGCCGTCGTACGAAAGTGCTGACGGATGTCCATTAGAAAACAGCATGAATGCGCGACTTTTCAGGAGGTCAGTGTATAGCTTCTCACCTCTGAGGAATGGCACAAAGCGCTGCGCTCACAAAATGCTGCTCACGCGGCTGCGTGTGTGCCGGTATACGGTTATTCTCGCTCACTCGGAGCTATGACAAGTTAGCGTCTGACCTGAGGCTTTGCCTAAAAAGGAGCACACATGTACCAAGTGATAGGAATCAAGAACACAGCCATCGCTTTCCTGATTGTTACCCTTGCGATATTTGCCCTGATAAATCATGGCAACATCATCACGCTTCTAGACCAGCCGGCCAACCTACTGAAAGCGCTGTCCAGCGCTTCGAGCCTGGCTGGTTTTGTTTTTCTCATTTTGGGCGAGACATTCATTTTCCCTTGGATTTGCAAATTGCCTATTGTAAGGACGTACTTCCCGCCAATCGACGGCGCGTGGGATGTGACACTTCAATCGAACTGGGGCGCTATTGAGCGCTTGAGAGGAAACACTGAGGTCGAAGGCAAGATAACCAAGCAGGGCAAGGTCAAAATTTTCTCTCGTTTTATCCGCGTGCGCATGCAATTTGAGGCTAATGACCGCTATTCGAAATCCAGCACCGTTTGTGTAGCCGTTCAGCGTGACTGGCAGCACGGTACGATCGAACTGAATTACATCTATGAGAACCTGACCAGCAATCCGAAGATTTCCGACTGTAGCCATCACAACGGGGCGGCTCGCGTTCAGGTGCGTGATGAGGATGGAAAGGTCTCGATGGAGGGCGTGTATTTTACAGATCGCAACTGGAACCAAGGGCTCAATACAGCCGGCTACATCTCGTTCGAGCGCGCTGCGACAGGGAGTAACCAAATCGGTCAGAATCGCAACGATGGAACTGATGTCAATGCGCAATGATACTACATGTTGTGCTCAACTCTTCTTATTGCACTACATGTAGAGTAGTGGCATCATTGGATCCATGCTGCGACCGCTTCGCAGTACTGCATAAAGAATCGACGACCGCTGGGGATTAGGCGGGCCGTGGGGCGGGGTTTGTTTTTTGCTTGGCGTGACGTCAGCTGGACGCCGGGCGCCCTGTAAGCCTCCATGAGGCTTGACCATTGAAGGCCCTAAACGAGATAGGAGTGGCGTCAAATGCCAAACCTCAGCCCGCTGCTCTACAGCTCCAATGAACACACCACCTTCTTGAAAGAACTGGATCTCAGCAATTCCGAGAAACAGACCATTAATTCGGCCAGGGCAGATGTGCGCGATGCGTTGCGCAGTAAGCTCCCAAGAGCCCTTCGAGACAGGGGCTATCAAGGCAAGGATTGCAATCCAAAATTCTTTATTCAAGGCTCTTGGGCCTATAAAACCCTCAACCGCCCCTGCCAAACCCCTCCACAACAGTCCGATGTCGATGACGGTGTTTACTTGCCGATGAGCATTGTGACGGAGGAGAACCGGCCTACCATGGCCATCAAAGATTTCCGTGCTGCGGTATGTGATGTCCTGAAATCACTATGCGATGAAAAAGGCTGGGATCTTTCGTCCAGAGACACCTGCCTACGCGTAGAAATCTCGACTTTTGCCCATATTGATCTCCCGCTATACGCCATCCCGGATGATCAATATCTGAAGATCGTAGACAGCATGGAGGCCCGTAATTACAAGGTGATCAAAGCTCTTGCGATGGACTCGGAACAAGACTGCTGGAAGAAACTGCCTTCGGACAAAATCCTTCTTGCCTGCGAGGACAAATGGATCATTTCTGACCCGTTGAAAATGAAGGAATGGTTCGAGCTGGAAGTCTCCGACAAAGAGGAGCAATTACGTCGAGTGATTCGCTACATCAAGGCGTTTCGTGACAAGCAGTGGGACAAAGGTGGCCCGAGTTCCATCTTGCTGATGGCCGCAGCCTGCCCGCTCTTCCAGTTCCACTACAAGAGAGACGACCTAGCGCTGCTCCACGTTGTAAAAGGTCTGCCGGAAGCCTTGCGCAACGGCGTAAAGAGCCCGGTCGATTCCAAGGTCTACCTGACTGATGCACTTGGCGAGGAAGGTGTCGCCGAGGCTGCAGAGAAATTTGAAACCTTCAGGAAATACCTGGAGGCGTCGACTGCAGACAACGCCAAAAAAGATATGGCGTGCCAGTGGATGTGCGCCATGCTGGGTGATCGCTTCCCGAACCGTCCAGATCTTATCTCTGATCAGCCCGCGCAGCCGATGCCGGCGGTGATGGTCGCGACCCCACCTGAGCGTGGCCCTTCTGAAATCGTCAAGCGTACAAAAGCAGGGTAACGCGATGAGCGTGATACCTGAACTGCTCGCATCGCTGAAACCTCTCGGGTTTGAACGATGCGTGGACCAGCTAGGCTCGTCCACATTGCTGGTTGAAGGCGTACTCCCTACGCGTTTCGGCGACGTGCCGTGTCTGGCGTTGATCGACCGGTCTTTTCAGACATTCCCCCTAGTGCAGTTGAGCCCGGTACCTGAGCGCTTGCGGCCGATCGCCCCACATGTGGGGGCAGACGGCTTCTTGTGTTACATCGCAGAAGCGACAGCTGTGGTGGATATTTTTGACCCCATTGGTCAGACGCTGGCGGCCTTTGAACAGGCAGCGCGTGTGCTCGATCAGATAATGGCGGGTGAGCGGGTGGACGATCTGGCTGAAGAGTTTTTCGCTTTTTGGCCCGGCGAAGCTTTATATATGGATGTGAGCGCGCGTCAAACCGGCGAAGGATCTCTTCTGAAAATAGGGAAAGCCTACGCGATCAGTGATGATCCAAAACGCACTTTAGCCAAGCTTAAGCATCGACCGGGTGACCAGCGCGAACTGGATTTCGTTGTTAATTGGGTGACGACGAAAGCAGCACCCAGGCCCACGCCTGATGCTTGGCCACCGAACACCGTCAGGCAATTGCTACATTGGCAAGGGCAGCTTGATGACGCATGCCGGCGCAAAATTGAAGCACGTATTGTCAAGGCCTACCGCAAAGGAGCGGATTTCGCGATTGTCGTGATTGATTCACCTTCGATGCCCTACGGATTTGCGGTATTCGACCTACAGAAATTTCCTCGCGGATCGTATCGTGATCAGCGCCTGCCTATCTATGACCTAAGCATTCATCGGCTTCACATGATTCGCATTGACGACGCCTATGTGATTCAGCGCAATATTCCAGGCCAAACCACGCTCGCCGGCAAACGCATCGCCATGGTGGGCTGCGGAACGATAGGCGGGTATCTTGCGGAGATGCTGGCCAAGGCCGGGGCAGGTTCGCTAGGTGGGGAGCTCATGCTGGTCGATAACCAATGGCTCGAACCGGGAAATCTGGGTCGACACCGGTTGGGCGTCGACAAGAGCTTCCAGCCCAAGGCTACCTCGATGGCAGATGAGATCAAGCGTGCTATGCCGGCATCGAACGTGCGGGCTATCACCCACGATGCCAAGGAGGTGAACCTTGAGGGGTTCGATCTCCTGATCGATGCCACCGGCGAGCAATCATTGGGTCAGTGGCTTGCTGCTTGTCACTCACAAACATGTCCGCTGCTACATATATGGATCGAAGGCGCAGGTATCGCCGTTCGATCGTACATCGGTATCCATGCGTCTGAAGGCTGCTATCGCTGTCTTTGTGATTACGAGAGTTGGGGAGACTTCCACGCGGTTGAAGGTGGGGTCGAACCGCTCTTTGCTGGGCAAGGTTGCGAGGGGCCTTACGTTCCGTTCTCCGCATCAGTATCCATGCAAGCTGCTGCCCTAGGCTTCGATGCTGCCATGGCGTGGGTCGGTAATTACCATTGGCCCGGCCTGTCCACCCGGGTATTGAGCAGAGCCCACGAGCCTTTGACAGCAGACTGCACTATTCTCAAGCGTCCGGGGTGTCCAGCATGCGGTTCATGACTACCTGGCAAAGGCTATTAGATGAGCAATTCGTATACCTCAGCCAAAACGTCTTAGAGATTTTCGAGCGCCATGTCCAGAGCGATGAAGGGACGGAGGCCGGAGGCATTCTGCTGGGGCATGTACGCGGAAAACATCTCGAAGTGCTCGAGGCCAGCGAGCCGACTCGTCAAGATCGCCGTCTGCGCTATTTCTTCGAGCGGATGATCCATGGTCACAAGAGCCTGGCGGACAGGCGCTGGCAGGAGACCAATGGCTTGGTGAGGTACATCGGAGAGTGGCATACCCATCCGCAAGAGGTGCCGAGCCCTTCACACATCGATCTGGATGAATGGAGAACTCTGGCCAAGACCCGCGCGGATCGGCGCCCTCTGCTGGCTGTGGTGGTCGGACGACAGAATCTTCATGTTGAGTTGATGCATGCAGATGGCACGCGTAAGGAGTTTACTCAGCGATGATATTCCAATCTCGCTTCAGGGTCTTTCAGCGCTCCCTCTATTAGTACTTCACCTTGTAAGTTGGTGAATCCTCTGGCCGGTTCTCTCTCCGGTCATAGATCTTGGTCGTGCTGATATTGGCATGTCCGAGCCAGGCCTGGACCTTGGCGATATCCGCTTCATGCTCCAGGGCATTGGTGGCCGCGGTGGCCCTGAGTCCGTGCACCCCCAGACCGTCTACCTCGATTCCGGCCTTTTTCGCGTAGGCCGTGACGACGGCATAGATGCCGTTGGCCGTGATCCCGGCGCCGGTCAATTTACCTCGCAGCGGCATGAACAGTGGCACCTTCCGCTCGGCCAGATGATGCCCTGAGCTTTCCAGGTACTGATGAATGCGCCCAGCTGCCACAGGGTGCAACGGCAGGTAGCGCACCTTGCCGCCCTTGCCATGCACCTTCAGGTGCCGGATCCCGCGGCGTTCCTGGATGTCGCTCACCTGCAGCAGCGCCGCTTCTTCACGGCGCAGCCCGTGATAGAGAAGAACAGCCAGTAGCGCCCGGTCGCGCAGCCCTTTGAGGGTTGTTTCATCGGGCGCCTCGAGCAGCGCTTTGGCCTGGTGATCGCCCAGTGCCGGTGTCTTGCCTTCGTTGCTTTCTATCCTCGGTCGTTTCACCCCATGCACGGGATTGCCGCCGGCGATCGCATTGCTTTCCAGAAGATGATCAAACAGGCTGGCCAGCGCGGCCAATTTGCGCCGGATCGTGGCTCCGGCTAAACCGCGATGCTCGAGCTGGGCGCGCCAGGCCAAAACATGCGATCGGGTCACCACGCGAAACTCATCGGCCGACGCCAAACCGACAAACCCACAGAAGTCTTCCAGGTCATTCTGGTAGGCACGACGAGTGCGCGGGTTGTCGAGGTTGGCAAACCACTCGACCGCGGCCGGAACCCGGGCCAGCGTCTGAAATTCGACCGACGTGAGCCGACGCTGATCATTCTGATGGGTTTTCGTCAGTTCCTGCATAGCATTCCAACCATTGGCTCTTTCTCGATCATTGCTCACCTTTACAGTCACGAAAGCAACGTCACGCATTGCCTTCGCCTACAAAACCGACAAGCGGTAAAAACTGGTGATAACGTATTTTATCGCCAGTTATAGTCAGCAACCCAGGCGCACTTGGGCGCCCTCCGCCACTGTCATTGAAGTGAGCTTTGGGCCGATTGGCGCCCGTCACGAACGGCGGCAACTGGCCGAAAGCTGACTATCTGATTGAAAAGGCCGAGCTTGAAGGGTTGATAGGCAGTTGGTACGTTTGGGAACCTCTACTGGTGGGAGCCAGACATGGGAACTGATTCCTCGCTACAGATCGAACGCGCTGCTTGTGAGGAGTTTATCCGGCTCTGGGGCCAAGGGAGCTTCGAGCATCAGCGACTGGGTCAAGCGTTCTACAACCACTTCAATCTACACAAACTCACCGATCAGGCCCGATTGCACGGTCTATACGAGGCCGACGGTGAGAAAGCTTCGGGCTTGATCTTGAGGCTTTTCCACCTTCACTGAGTGGCAGCTATCGGCCCATAGGCGACATTAGCGCCACGAGCATCACATCGGGCGAAGACGCTCGTCTGCTTAGCACGTGTATGCTGGCTCCCCGAGTACACAAGGGTGGGGCAAGGCTATGAAGATAACTGAGCGAGTCGAAACAGAGGTCGTGACCGACGTAAGTTGTGACATTTGTACAGGCTCGACCCGTGTAGACGCCGGCGGGCTTCAGTTCGCAACCTCCATAAGTCTTTTCTAGGTATAAGTTTCTGAACACCGGATCACGTCTTTTTTCGAAGCTGTGAAACCGGCTGTTCCAACATCGATCGCGTTAGTCCGTGCATATCCGCATTGGCTTGCCAGATCAAAAACCGGCTGTGCATCTCTCGAACAGCAGCTAACAGCTTCTGATTGTTCGCTGTCAGTTTCTCAATGTGCTCGTTGGCGGCCTGAATATCGCTAACCCAGCCCGGTTTCAGCTTCTGAGCCTTCAATGCCGCCTTGCAATTCCTCATCGCTAAATCCACGGCAGGTAGATTCATCAGGGACTGGCGAGCACGACTGATACCCAGTTTTTCTTTGCAGGCCTCAACGAGCAACGGCCAAGTCAGCTTCGGCTCTGACCATTCCTCAATCAGCTTGATGATGCTTTTCTCATCCTTTGGCGTTAAATGCCCCATCGTTAACCCTCGATCTCATCAAGCAAAGCTAAGACGTCATCCAACGATGACAACGCCTCTTGCGCCTCGTTCTCTTCAATGGCTTTGACCTCGATCAGCCCCGACATTGCGGCGGCATTCTTAGTCAGCGTCCACCCGTTATCGGCGTTCCACACAATGTCACCGTTTTCGAGTTCGGAGTTTTCCAGCATTTGGATTAGCGCCTCGCACCTAAAGAGCTTCTCACCCAGTTCTTTGGCCGACCCCGATGCCCCAAACACGCCACGAGACTGTGCATCCATAGCCTTATCAAGGCGGCGTTTAAGGTCGTCGCGTTCTTCCATGAGGTTGCCCAGCTTCACGTCATCTCCTTTTACGCAACCGAGCCGCCCGCAGTCCAAGCAGGCACCCATCTTCGGGCAGGGCTCAGACGCGAAGTTGTGCACACAAACGCCGAGATGGGTTTGATGAATAATGCGGTCCCGCTCACCCTCGCGCAGTTCCCTCACCTCAACCAAGTTCAGCGGCTGATTGGTTTTAATCTTGTCCAGGCGCTGAGCAGCGGTGCTGTGCTTCGTTTTGGGGTGGTAAGCTGCAACCCTTTGGGTGCGATTCTCGATGGTCTCATGGTTGTAAACTGACCCCATCGTCGTGCGTCCAGAGAAGGTGTCAATTAGGAGCTGCGACAGACCGGCCTGGTGCATTGCGGTGTTCAATTCGTGCCGAAACGCGTGCGTGTTGACCTTGACACCGGGGTAGCCCCAGCGCTCGAACAGGCTTTTCACTTTAGGGTGGTTGCCTAATTGCGCATTCATTCGGCTAGTGGTTGCTGCGATCTCCACGCCAAACCCGTGTGTCGCAACGCTGTTACCTGAGTCTTCAGCCATTGCTCCAGTGCGCACGGTAAACAGGGCATCACGGTACTTCACCCGAGCTTTGCCCTCCGTGTACGGCGTGGTGTATGGAAAATTCTTTGGAAGATACTTCTCCCGCAACAGCACATTGAGCTTGCGCATCGTGATCACACTCTGATCGTCAAACTCATAACCCCAGACTCCCTGCTTGCCTTTAAGATATTTGCGCTTTCCTGCGCTGTAATCCCACCCGCCACGGATCTCCGCCAATAGAATTCGGGCGGCGGGGCTGAGCGCTTTTTGCTTCTCCATGCTTTTCAGGAAGTTGGCATTGAAGACGCTTCGCGGGCTGTAGCCCTCATGAACGGTGAGTTTCAGCGTGGCACAGGTTTCGGCGTAGGTGAGCGGTTCATCAGGTCCCTTGGATGGCAGTCCTTCATGGGGCGGAAACTCATCGGGGTGGTCTTCCAGCCAGGCGGCGTAAGCCCGCGCCTCATCGGTGATCGGTTTCAATAACATGATGACCCGCTCGACGACCGGCTCCATCTCAGGTTTAACGACGGGCTTCAGCGCCACCTGGTTTATCTTTTCCGCGTACCAGCGCAGGAACATGCGCCGATTGCCTTGGCTACCCTCTTTGAATACTAAGCACTTCAATTCAACATCGGCCAATTCACCCACGCGACTGGGTGCACTCAGCAATAGCGCACAGGCGGATGTCACAACGATATCAAGGGGCCTGGTCAAATCGTTATTGAACACTTCCCCGAGGGCTTTGATCGCTTCAGGGGCGGGCAGCTTCTCTTCTCGATCCGTTTTTTGCTGCTTGAGCGTGCCACGCTGCCTCCGCGTAAGCGGAGAGGTCCATCGGAAATCTGACCTGAGGAGTTTTTTGTCACGCATCAGGGTGATGATGGCTTCAAGTGACTTACTATGGATGTATGCGTTATTGCCTTTTGTCCAGTGAAGGTCCATGTGGCAACACGCCTTATTACAGACAGCGGCGGAAACCCGCGTCACATCCCGCGTGCTTTTCACCTCGTAGAGCGCGACTTCCAGCGCCCTCAGAGCGTTCACCCAGTCATTCAGCGTCTTTTTCTGCAGATACACCCTTCGGTACACCAGTATGGCCTTGGCGAACTCAGTGAAGGGCGCCTGCATCGCCTTTGGGAAATCTATGCTCGATCCTAACGCTGTGAAGCTACAGCTTGTGAGGCCATGCTGGTGCCAACTGCTGTCTTCCCAGCGGATACTCTCGTTCACTCGATTGGGAATGCCTTTGGGCAGGGTATCTTTTGCCCATTCGATAAACGCCGCGAGGTGAGCCTCTGCAGCCAGTTGGCTCCTGGGCTTAAAATCAACAATGTTATTGGTCGGTCCAGAATCAAGCGCATCGGTCATTCCTCTTTTCCCCTTGAGTCCGATGGTCGGCGCATACCCTCACAATCCAAAATGACCTTCCGACAAGCCAGGATGGCCCGATCCCAGAGCACACCGGTCGTTTTATCCGTGTCAATAGTTTGCATCCGACGACGTTCCAATCGCTCAAGGACCTCATGGTGATTGGCGTACAGAAGGGGTTGGAATTTTGCGCATGCGTAACAGGTAAACGGCGCATCTAGATAGCAGGCGGCAGTGGCACCGCATACTGCCACATCCTCGATTTGTCGATCCGCTCGATCTCCGTTTTTCGCTGAGGCGCGATCCGTGACGATGATTCCGGTGAACGCATTCACAACCAAGGCCAGATGGTCGCTCATCTTCACGTCGACCAGCGCCATTAACTCCGCCGATACCTGCCGGTACTTGCGCACCGTCTGAGTATCGCTGTGCATAAATGCGCGGGCCATAGTCCACTCATCCAGCCCTGCATTAGAAAGGTCCGTGCCGAGGGTGTGCCTGAACCGGTGCCCCCGCGTCATTTTCAGCGGCTGATGGGTGCGAGGCGAAATCGGAAAGCCCTCCATCCGCTCGATGCGAGCAAGCCATGGCCTGACCGTGCCTGGTCCGACATGAAAGATCGGCTGCGGCGCGTCTTCGAGGCTTTTTTGAAGGGGGCTATCAAGCAAAACAGGTGGATTCATCCGCTCCCTAGGCTCTGCTTTATCTTCCAGCTTCCGGCGAAAGAGGGGCACATTCTCAATGGCTACATTCCAGTTGGCACCGTCTGGATACGTTTGCCAGAGTTGCGCCAGAATCATTGCCTTGTAAGCCTGCACGGTGTTGAAGAGATCCTCATCCAGACTGAATGTTTCGGACTTTCCTCGCCAACCCGCCTCGTCGCCTTTTTGCTTTGCCCAATGAAACCTGACCTTGCAGCCATGATCGTCTTTGGTGAAATCACCAAAAACCATCATTCTCACCTGAACGCCACGTTGCCCATAAATCATCAACAAACGGAGGTAAAGGTACTGCTCGGGATCTAACTGACCGTGACAAAATTGCTCATGTATCCATTGATGCAGCGCGTCCTGCTCTACCTGCGTGAATGGGCCTTGTTTGGGGTCCAGGCTAAGGATCACATCGTTACTGGAACGCTTTTTCCTTGGCAGTGCTCGGTAGGCACCGATCAGACGTTGCGAAGGGCGCTGTTCGAGAGATTCGCAGTCGTGCCAAAACGCCACCAAAGTGGCAATGGTACTAAACTCACTTTCGCTCAAGCGCTCTCGTAGAGCGATCAGGTGATCCTCGTTGAGCGGGTCAATCCCGGCCTGAGCAGCACGCGACAACCCACTGGCGGCGTTAGCAACCGTGTCTGCTGCCATATCGGCCATTCGGTACGCAAGGATGGCGTGCAACCAGGGCTGCCAATCCGGCGAGACGCAGGCAATGGCCGCTTCCCAGTTGACTGATTGTCTAGCCGATTTATCCGGTTTCCACATCGGTTCGGCGGGTGTGAACACCTGCCCACATTTCGCTAGGCGAGGCGTGTTCAGCCACGCATCTAGAGTGAACTTCGTGGGTGCCTGAAGTGCTTCGACGGCAATGTTCAGTCTGAAACTCCTTGTGTCTTACCGGCTCTCTGACGGATGGCCTTAAACCGCTCTGCCCGTTTCTGTATCGCTTTGTCTGCCTCTTCCTTCCAGAATTTCGAGCCGTAGCGGCCTGGCATGTCCGATCCGGGACTCCAGCCGAACATCCATGTGAGGGTCTTTTGAACTTGCGTGGTGCGATCCTCTGGCGTGAGCGCTGCCAGTTCCTCACGCATGCTTTCCAGCATCGTGTAGACGGCGTCATGTCTCAGAATATGTGGGTGCACATGAGCCAGTTCCGGCGCCATTTCTCGGACCCTGGATAGAACCCCATCGATTGCTTTGATGGTCAGGGGGCCACCCTCATTTCGCTTGTGCGCCACCAGCAAAAACGGATGCTTTCTCGCTTGCGATGTGCCGCTACGGGGTTTTCTGTGGCGATAATTCAATTCGTACTCATTGATCGCGTGATACAGGTCATCGGTCATCACCAGCATGCGCTCGTGGGTTTTGAATTGCGGGGCCATGGTTCGGGGATCGAGGCTCTCATCCTCTAGGTTGACCACTGCTAGTTGACGACTGTGCCAGTGAATATCGCTGGTCTTGATCAGCAGCATCTCGGAGCGTCGCAGCCCCATGTCGAGACCCAACAGCAAAATGATGTAGTTGCGCAGCTTGTTGGCTTTATCTGGAAAGGGGTTCTCGGCGCTATCCGGATGCATGATCTCCAGCAGTCGAGTTCGCTCCTGGCTTGTCAGCCCCTTTATTTCATCGACTCGCGTACTTTTCCACGCAGGGCTGGCCGCTTTCATCTTGCGGTTGATGCGCTTCTTCAGATCGTCAACTGCCGCATATCGCGTTGAGTGATCACCCAATTTGTCATAGAGGAAGGCGACATAGTCGCGTACCGCCTCGATTCGCTGCTGCGCATGGACCTTGCCAACGGATTTGTAGGCAGTCGCATGCAAGCGCATCCCTGCATACTTCGTGGCCAAGGTTTCCTTGCGAAACCCCGCGTCCGATACAAATCTAGAAAGCTCACTGTCTGTCAGGTATTGGCTGGGAGGGGGCTGTTCGAGGCGAGAAATAAGATCAATGGAGGAAAAGTGCAGAAACTGCTCAAGCACAATCAGATGCTCAAGGTACTTCTTTGTTGTTTCCAGTGCTCTGCCAGAGTGCTCCATGGTGATGTAAAGATTGGGGTAGTAGACCGGGATGCAGTCTTGCACCAGCAGCTTTCTACGAGCACCATTCACAATCTGCTCTATGACCTGGAAATCCATGTCGCTCCCTCATGAAAAATAACTTTTATCAGTATAGTCAGGAACAGGGTACGGTCAATGCGAAACCTAACGTTTTGCTTTCCAGAATTTAAGCGTTTTCGCTACCATTAAAGCACCGCAAACACAGGATTAAAGGCGAATCAAACCATGTCAAAAAGTGACAAATCAGGCAAAACGGGCTCTTACGTTTTTACCATGCATCGGCTGAGCAAAGTTGTTCCTCCGAAGCGGGAAATCCTGAAAAACATCTCCCTCTCGTTTTTCCCCGGCGCCAAGATCGGCGTCCTCGGCCTCAACGGTTCGGGTAAATCCACACTGCTGAAAATCATGGCCGGCGTCGACACCGAGTTTGACGGCGAAGCGCGCCCGATGCCTGAGCTGAACATCGGCTACTTGCCGCAAGAGCCGCAGCTCGACCCGACCAAGACCGTACGTGAAGTGGTCGAAGAAGCGGTCAGCGTCATCAAGGACGCTCAAGCGCGTCTGGACGAAGTCTATGCCGCTTACGCCGAGCCGGACGCTGATTTCGACAAGCTGGCGGCCGAACAGGCCAAGCTCGAGTCGATCCTGCAGGCCAGCGATGGCCACAACCTTGAGCGCCAGCTGGAAGTCGCCGCCGATGCGCTGCGTCTGCCAGCCTGGGATGCCAAGGTCGAACACCTGTCCGGTGGTGAGAAACGCCGCGTGGCTCTGTGCCGCCTGTTGCTGTCCGCCCCCGACATGCTGCTGCTCGACGAACCGACCAACCACCTGGACGCCGATTCCGTCGCCTGGCTCGAGCATTTCCTGCACGATTTCCCGGGCACCGTGGTTGCGATCACGCACGACCGGTACTTCCTCGACAACGTCGCCGGCTGGATTCTGGAACTCGACCGCGGCGCCGGCATTCCGTACGAAGGCAACTATTCCGGCTGGCTTGAAGCCAAGTCCGACCGTCTGGCGGCCGAATCCAAGCAGCAGTCGGCCCATGAAAAGGCCATGAAAGAAGAGCTCGAGTGGGTCCGTAAAGGTGCCAAGGCGCGGCAGTCTAAATCCAAGGCCCGTCTGCAACGCTTCGAAGAGCTTCAGTCTCAGGAATTCCAGAAGCGCAGCGAAACCAACGAGATCTACATCCCGGCCGGTCCGCGTCTGGGCGACAAGGTCATCGAATTCAAAAACGTCACCAAGGGCTACGGCGATCGCGTGCTGATCGACAACCTGTCGTTCTCCATGCCCAAAGGCGCCATCGTGGGTGTGATCGGCGGTAACGGCGCCGGTAAGTCGACACTGTTCCGCATGCTGATGGGTAAGGAGCAACCCGACTCTGGCTCCATCGAAGTCGGCGAGACCGTGCAACTGGCGTGCGTCGATCAGAGCCGCGACGATCTGGACGGCAGCAAGACCGTGTTCGCGCAGATTTCCGACGGCTCCGATCAGATCAAGATCGGCAACTACGAAATCCCTTCGCGCACCTATGTCGGCCGTTTCAACTTCAAGGGCGGCGATCAGCAGAAGTTCGTGAAGGACCTGTCTGGCGGTGAGCGCGGTCGTCTGCACCTGGCGCTGACGTTGAAGGAGGGTGGCAACGTCCTGCTGCTCGACGAACCGTCAAACGACCTCGACGTTGAAACCCTGCGTTCCCTCGAAGAAGCCCTGTTGGACTTCCCGGGCGCCGCCATTGTGATCTCTCACGATCGGTGGTTCCTTGACCGCGTGGCGACTCACATCCTCGCGTACGAAGACGATTCCCAAGCCGTGTTCTTCGAAGGCAACTACACCGAATACGAAGCCGATCGCAAGAAACGCCTCGGCGATGCAGCCGCTCAGCCGCACCGCGTGCGTCACAAGAAACTGGCCTGATTCGGGTTGGTGGCATAAAAAAACGGAGCCTTCGGGCTCCGTTTTTTGTGTCTGGCCGATTGTCAGTCGAGTAAGTCAGTCCCCGGCCTCAATGCGTATGACCTCAATGACTG
Organism: Pseudomonas sp. GW821-FHT02H06; assembly: GCF_059421525.1. Taxonomy (NCBI): domain Bacteria; kingdom Pseudomonadati; phylum Pseudomonadota; class Gammaproteobacteria; order Pseudomonadales; family Pseudomonadaceae; genus Pseudomonas; species Pseudomonas sp. GW821-FHT02H06. Next base: position 16,155 of record NZ_JBWKVD010000009.1, on the reverse strand, counting down.
CATCGCCGACCGGCCGCTGCCAGGTGACTTCGTCTCCGACCTTGGCGCCCAGCAATGCCTTGCCCAGCGGCGACGCCCAGTTGATCAATTGACTGCCCGCATCGGCCTGATCCTCGCCGACCAACTGCACGCGTTGTTCGACATTGTCCTCGTCGGCAAAAGTTACCCAGCTGCCAATCTGAACCTTGTCATCTGACGCGCTGCTGACCACTTGGGCGCTCTGCAGGCGCTGGTTGAAATAACGCAGGTCGCGCTCGATTTCGGCCATGCGCTGCTTGTCTGCCTCATCACCCCGGGCGTTCTGTTCGCTGTATTGCGCTTGCAGTTGCTCAACCTGATCATGCAATTGATGGAGGCCGCGCTGGGTGACGTAATTGGTCTGGACGCTGATCTGCCGTTCAACCGGCGGGTCGATTTGCGCGGCGGCGTTGTCTTCGTTGACGAAGGCGCGACTCATGGCGGGGCTCCTGTTCATGGCTTAGTCACATTGGGCCATGGTGGGTGCCCGATAGTTTCACCCGTTATGCAGACGCAACTGGCGTTCAATGAGAGCGGTAGGCTTTGGCGGCGTCCTGGGTCCTTTGATGGTCCCAGTCGCGGTCGCGGTCATTCCAGATGCTGTCGCGGCCCTGATCCTGAACATTGCTGTTGGCAAGTTGGGCCTGGCACTGACGAAACCCGTCTGACCAGCCTTGCGCGTACAAGGTGTCACGCAGATAGCGAGGCACGTCCTTTTTGAATTGCCCTTTGATCACGTCGATGGACTGCCGCCCGCTTCCGCACCCATCCTGAAAACCGTCAGCGAATGCCGGTGGGTAACCTTCGGCCAATAGCTGGTCGTGGGTAGACTGACATCCGGCGACAACGACAACGCACCACAGCACAACCCATCGCGCATTCATTTTGATTTCCTCACTGCTTGAGAAAAGTTTAGAAGCGCTTCTGTGAGTTATTGGTAAAAACGCTGTAGGAAATCCATTAACCGATGCTCGGTCACGTGTAATAAGTTCCCCCTTTTTCACCCCGCGACGACGTATTGAAAAAACTTCCGGTAATTTATCTGTGAGCGGGCCGCGCTGATTCAAGGTTGTTAAACTGTCGCGCTGCGCAAAACCGTTTAGGAAGATTGATGAACCTCAGAACGATTCTGATCCTCGGCGCACTCAGCGCCTTTGGCCCGTTGGCCATCGACTTTTACCTGCCAGGTTTCCCGGCTATCGCTTTGGCATTCGGCACGGACGAGAAACACGTTCAGCTGACCCTGGCCTCTTATTTCCTCGGCCTGAGCATCGGCCAGCTCGCCTACGGCCCGATTGCCGATCGCTTCGGCCGTCGGATCCCGCTGTTGTTTGGCGTCGGCTTGTTCACCCTCGCATCGCTGGCGTGCGCCCTGGCGCCTTCTCTTGAATGGCTGATTGCTGCCCGCTTTGTACAGGCGTTGGGGGGATGTGCCGGTATGGTGCTGTCGCGGGCGATCGTCAGCGACAAATGCTCACCGGTTGACTCGGCCAAGGTGTTCTCGCAATTGATGCTGGTCATGGGCCTGGCGCCGATTCTGGCCCCGATGCTCGGCGGGCTGTTGGTCAACGTCGTGGGTTGGCAGGCCATCTTCCTGACCTTGACGGTGTTCAGCGCACTCACTGCAGTGGCGGTTTTCAGGGGCTTGCCGGAAAGCATGCCGGCCGGCCATCCGCGACTGCCCCTCTCGGGCGCGCTCGGGTCGTACTGGAACCTGCTGGGCGACCGGATCTTTCTGGGCCACGCGCTCACTGGCGGCATCGCGATGGCCGGGATGTTTTCCTACATCGCAGGTTCTCCCTTCGTTTTCATCAAGCTCTACGGCGTCCCGGCGGAACACTACGGTTGGTTGTTCGGCATCAACGCTGCCGGCTTCATCCTCATCGCCCAGGTGAACGCTCGACTCGTCGGGCGCTATGGTCCGGCATGGTTGCTGTCGCGGACTGTCTGGATCTATCTCGCTGCCGCGCTTGTGCTGCTGACCATCGCCTCCCTGCACACCGAAAAGCTGTGGCCGCTGCTGATTCCGCTGTTCATCTATATCGCCAGCCTCGGCTGCATCATTCCCAACGCTTCGGCGTGCGCGATGAGTGGGCAGGGCAAACGTGCGGGCAGCGCGTCGGCCTTGTTGGGGTGCTTGCAGTTCAGTGTCGCTGCGGGCGCGGCAGCGCTGGTGGGCGTACTGCATGACGGAACGGCCGTGCCAATGGCGACCGTTATTACGCTGTGCGGCGTTCTGGCTGTGACGCTTTCGGTTGTTACACGCCGGGCGCAGCAGAAGCGAGATGCGCTGACTCCCCACGCGGATGTGCGGATCTAATCGACGTCGGCAACGTTAACGCGTTGCCGATATTCACCGGGTTTAAGGCGTACCTGTACAAGCATGTTCAGCCTGTTGAAAAGAGCGTGTTATATACAGCCGTTTACTACTTCGGAATTGGAAACTTCTTACAGCGGTTAAAAACTCTTAACTTGGTCTCGTGCTGGATCGAGAGAACTTCACTTCTGGCACGTCCCTTGAGCAGCTTATTTTCTTGAAGTCCTCAGGAGTTTTCAGTGTAGGCAATCGCCCTGGCGCCGAATTCACGAACGGCTACTGTCCGCGCAAATGCCCGTCCTTCAAGGGGCTACGGCTATCCGGCTGAGTCTGCGTAGCATGGGGTCTGCCGGATTGTGCTGAACATTTGCCAATACGGCCCACAAACAAAGGGCTAAGCAATGGACAAGTTGATCCGCCGATCGGCCGCAGGTCTTATACTAAGCGCCGTCATGGATCCGATTTAATTCTTGTCATCTATCTGTATTGCTCGGGCGAAACTATCTGTATGACCTGCAAGTTCCAGTAATCAGAGTTTGTATGACGTGATTTAAATCAATGTCTGCTTTCGCCGTAAACACCGATGATGGTTCACCACAGCAATGGCCCGGCGCTTTCAATTGATTACGCCCGTGATTACGCGCCAAGCCACACCAGGCCAAGCCAACGCTTCGACCTGCGCACCGGTGCCGGGCCGCTTAGATAATGTTCAACAGGGAGTGAAGACATGGAATATGTACCTTGCATCAGCCAGATCGCTGCATTGCTCGCCGACCCTAAACGCAGCGCGATCGTGTGGGCACTGATGGACGGAACATCGCGGGCGGCCAATGAGGTAGCCTCGCTAGTGGGTCTTTCCACTTCTTCTGCCGGTGCACACCTGGCGCGCCTTGCCGCTGGCGGATTGCTGCGCCATGAAGTCCGCGCCCGCAAACGGTATTTCAGGCTGGCCGCTCCGGAAGTCCGGACTGCGGTCCAGGCGCTGGTCAGTGCGTCCATGGTCAGCGCGGATCTGATCAGCCGCAGCATGGCGCAACCGTTGCCGCCCCTTCCGTTGTGCCGCGCCAGTGTCTGCGCGGATCATCTTGGCGGCGAAATGGGTGCGGAGCTGTATTTGAGGATGCTGGGCGCGGGCTGGATCGAACAATCCGAACACCGGCTGGAAGTCACCAGCGTCGGCATCTCGCGCTTTGCCGAACGGGGGATTTTCATTCCCGCGCTGGCCCACAGACGACGCGAAGCCGTGTGCGCCTGTGTTGACTGTCATGAAAGCAGCCCACACCTCGGTGGCGCATTGGGGGCCGGGCTTTTGCAGTTGTTTATGCAGCTGGGTTGGCTGCGGACGACCGAGGAGGCCTCCACGTTGCAGGTCTCATCCAATGGTCAGCGAGAAATCAGCAAAATCGCCTCGGCGGCGTGATGCTCCCAGAGGGGGCTGGGCGTGTGGAGCAGAGCATCCACACGCGGTTGCTGATGAAGGGGCGTGTTTGATCAGGGCTTGATCAGACGGGCATCGAGGCTGTTTTGCGCCAGACGTCTGGCCTGATCCTGGGTCATGCCCAGATGGGTGTGCAGCGCGTGGAAGTTCTCGGTCACGTAGCCACCGAAGTACGCCGGGTCATCGGAGTTGACGGTCACTTTCACGCCGCGCTCAAGCATGTCGAGAATGTTGTGCTGACCCATGTGCTCGAAAACGCAGAGCTTGGTGTTGGACAGCGGGCAGACCGTTAGCGGGATTTGCTCATCGATGATGCGCTGCATCAGGCGCTCGTCCTCGATGGCGCGCACGCCGTGATCGATACGCTGGATCTTCAGCAAATCCAGTGCTTCCCAGATGTACTCCGGCGGACCTTCTTCACCTGCGTGGGCAACGGTCAGGAAGCCCTCACCGCGAGCACGGTCGAAGACGCGCTTGAACTTGCTCGGCGGATGGCCCATTTCCGAGCTGTCCAGGCCGACGGCGACGAAGGTGTCGCGGTAGGGCAGGGCCATGTCGAGGGTCTTCTGCGCTTCGTCTTCGCTCAAATGGCGCAGGAAGCTCAGGATCAGGCCACTGCCGATGCCGAGTTTTTCCTTGCCGTCTTTCAAGGCGCCTGCGATGCCGTTTAGCACAACTTCAAAGGGTATGCCGCGGTCGGTGTGGGTCTGAGGATCGAAGAACGGTTCGGTGTGAATGACGTTCTGCGCCTTGCAGCGCTCCAGGTAAGCCCAGGTCAGGTCGTAAAAGTCCTGCTCGGTACGCAGCACGTCGGCGCCGCGGTAATACAGGTCGAGAAACTCCTGCAGATTATTGAACGCGTAGGCCTTGCGCAGGGTTTCGACGTCCGCCCAGGGCAGGGCGATCTTGTTGCGCTCAGCCAGAGCGAACAACAGTTCCGGCTCTAGCGAGCCCTCCAGATGCAGGTGCAGTTCTGCCTTGGGCAGGGCGTTCAACCAGTCGTACATGGGCTTTGTCTCGTAAGGTGCAATGGCGGGCATTCTACAGAGTCAGGCGCGCGGGCTGAATAAAACCTGACCGGACGGTTCACACGCTGCTTTGGCTTGCATTGCCACCGGTCCTGGCAGCGAGGCCCAGCAGTGGCAGGCGTTTTCGGCGTCTGAATATCCGGAACACAGACCGGTAAATGGCAATTTGTCGCGGTGGCGCGACGATGTGTCGCGACCCGCTGCTACCCTGTCTTGAAACCTTTGTTTACATCGATACTCTCAAGCGCTTCAGTAAATTTCACTTCATGGATGTGCGGCCAGGGTCGCAAGGGGCTAAAAGGCAGCGATGGGCACGATTCTCAAGCAGGAAAAGTTTCTACTACTGGCGGTCATTGCGACCTTTTTCGCGTACTTCTACGAACACCAATTGCTCAGCAACGGAAACACCGTCGCGCTGATAGCGGGTATCGCCCTGGTGGGCTTCATCATCTGCGCCTCTCTGCGGGTGGCTCACCACGCCGAACTGTTGGCGGAGAAGGTCGGTGATCCCTACGGCACGATGATTCTGACGCTGTCAGCGGTGCTGGTCGAGGTCGTGATTCTGGCGATCATGATGAGCAACGAACCTTCACCCACGCTGGTACGGGACACCATCTACTCGGCTGTGATGCTCGACATCAACGGGATTCTGGGTCTCGCCGCATTGATGGGCGGCCTCAAGCACGGTGAACAGTCCTACAACGATGACTCCGCGCGGTCTTACAGCGTGATGATTCTGACTGCCATGGCGGTGTCGATGGTGGTGCCTGAATTCATTCCGGAAGGGAAGTGGAAGCTGTATTCGGCTTTCACCATCGGCGCGATGATTCTGCTTTATGCACTGTTCCTGCGTATGCAGGTCGGGCCGCACAGCTACTTCTTCAGCTACAGCTACCCGGACAAGAAGCGCCGCAAGGGTGAGGCCGAGGAAACGCACGAGCCAGTCAACCTGACGCGCTCGATCGCGACGCTGGTCTTCGGTGTGGTGGTTATTGGCGCGTTGGCCGAGGTCATGTCGAAAACCGTTGATCTGGGTCTTGAAGGCAGCGGCGCGCCGCCTGTCATGACGGCGATTCTGGTGGCGGCCATTTCGGCAGCGCCGGAGATCCTGACCGCACTGCGAGCCGCGCTGGCCAACCGCATGCAGTCGGTGGTCAACATCGCCCTCGGTGCCTCGTTGTCGACGGTGATCCTGACCGTGCCAGTCATGGAAGGCATGGCGCTTTACAGCGGCCAGGCGTTCCAGATGGCGATGACGCCAGTGCAGACCGTGATGATTTTCGTCACCCTGCTGGTCTGCGCCATCAACCTCAACGACGGCGAGACCAACGCCATCGAAGGCATGACGCATTTCGTGCTGTTTGCCACCTTCATCATGCTTTCTCTGATGGGGCTATAACCTGGGTTCGCTTTAACCCGGCAGCGGGGGAGTCGGCAGTTTTACTTCCCCACTGCTGTAATGGCCCATCAGCCCCTGATCAATTCCGCAGCCGCTTGGCGATGATCTGCAATCAGCCCCTTCAGATCGAGCCCTTCGACCTGACCGTCAATCACCCGCCATTTGCCGCCGATCATCACCTGATCTGCGCGATCAGCGCCGCACAGCAGCAACGCTGAAATCGGATCGTGACTGCCGGAGAAGCGCAACTCGTCCAGCTTGAACAGCGCCAGATCAGCCTGTTTACCCACGGCCAACTCGCCGATGTCATGCCGGCCCAGCAATTGCGCCGAGCCCTTGGTCGCCCAGCCTAACGCCAGCTCCGGCGTGATTTTTTCCGCCCCGTAGCGCAACCGCTGCAGGTACAACGCCTGCTTGGCTTCAAGCATCATGTTCGAGGCGTCATTTGACGCAGAACCGTCGACCCCCAGACCGATCGGCGCGCCTGCGGCAAGCAGGTCCAGCGTGGGGCAGATGCCTGACGCGAGGCGCATGTTCGAACTCGGACAATGACAGACTCCGGCGCCCGCCCGGCCGAGGCGCGTGATCTCTTCGCTGTTGAAATGAATGCCGTGGGCCAGCCAGGTACGAGGGCCGAGCCAGCCGACGCTGTCCAGATAATCCACCGTGCGCAGGCCGAAGCGCTGCAGGCAGAAGTCCTCTTCGTCGAGAGTCTCAGCCAGATGCGTGTGCAGACGCACGTCGTGTTTTTCGGCAAGGGCCGCGCTTTCGGCCATGATCTCGGTCGTCACCGAAAACGGCGAGCACGGCGCCAGCGCGATCTGAATCTGGGCGCCGTCACCCCGCTCATGATAGGTCTCGATCAGCCGCACGCTGTCATCGAGAATCACCTGGCCCTGCTGGACGGTTTGCTGGGGTGGCAGGCCGCCGTCTGCCTCGCCCAGGGTCATCGAACCCCGCGTCAGCATTGCGCGCATGCCCAGCTCGCGAACACTTTCCACCTGCACATCGATGGCGTCTTCCAGACCCTGCGGGAACAAATAATGATGGTCGGCGGCGGTGGTGCAGCCCGACAGCAGCAACTCGGTCAGGGCGACCTTACTGGCCAGTGCGAGTTTTTCCGGCGTTAGCCGCGCCCACACCGGGTACAGGGTTTTCAGCCAGGGGAACAACGGCTGATTGACCACCGGGCCCCAGGCGCGGGTCAGGGTTTGATAGAAGTGGTGGTGCGTGTTGATCAGGCCGGGGAGCAGGACATGCTCGCGTGCATCGAATACGTGATCGCAGTTCTGCGCAGGCCGTTGCCCCAGCGGGAGCATCTCAACGATAACCCCGCCTTCGACCACCAGGCCGCCGCGAGCATCGAGATCATTGGCCGTGAAAACGGCAAGGGGATTTTTCAACCAGGTACGGATCGCGGGCATTGGCCGGCTCCTCTGAAAGTGGGTTCAGGTCGCCAGCTCAGTGTTGCCCTGTCTGCTGATCCAGGGTCGCCGCAGCATCGAGTGCGCTGCGAGGCGAGGGCGGATTCTAGAGTGTTGCGGCGGGTGTGGGCAAGTCACGACAGCTCATACTGCCGCGACTTGCATCGCGATCACCAGGGAATCGTCTCACCCTTGTAGTTCACAAAGTGGTGACCACCTTTCCCTGCAAATCGCTCAAGCTGCTCGACAATCCCGCGCACGCTGGTTTCGACGTCGATGTCAGCGCCTTCACCGCCCATCGCCGTACGGACCCAACCCGGATGCATCGACAGCACGGTGGGTTTGTTTTCGCCCAGCTGCGTCACGAAAGTATTGGTCATTGAGTTCAGCGCGGCTTTGCTGGCTTTGTACAACGCCATCTCCGGCGCGTCCGGCATGGTGACGCTGCCGAGCACCGAGCTCATGAACGCGATCACGCCAGTCTCGGAACGGATCTGGTCGACGAAGCGTTTGGCCAGGCGGATCGGCGCGACGGCATTGGTGAGAAACAGCTGACCCAGTTCGCCAGCGGTGGCGTCGGTGGGGTTGGGATGCATCGGGCCCATCACGCCGGCGTTGACGAACAACAGGTCATACATCTGGCCCTTGAGGTTGTGGGTGAGCACTTCGAGGGACGATTGCTCATCGATGTCCAGTGTCTGCAACTGGACATTCGGCAGTGCTTTCAGCTCGTCGGCCTTCTGGGCATCGCGGACAGTGGCGGTGACTTCCCAGCCGAGTTCCGCGAGACGTTTCACCAGTCCAAGGCCAAGGCCGCGCGAAGCTCCGATGATCAGGGCTGTTTTAGGGGTGGACATTGAAATGACTCCTGTACAGACAAACGAAAAATTTCACTCAATGGGTGGACATCGCCACGTGTCGAGAATTTTGTTTCTCGAAGCGCTGTGTTGCCGCGAGGCGCATAAGTTAGCGGCAGAGGATGACAGAGGCTGACGACATATGTGAGGGGACGTTTCCGATATGAATGTCAGGCGAATAGGATGGCGCACGCTCAATCCTGCCACGATGTGTGTCTGTATAAAAAACATCCAGCTCACCCAACACTCCGTGGACTCAGCAGCCCGCGAAGGCTTGCACGGGTTATCCACAGATTGCTCCACAGCTAATGTGGGTAGTTGTGGATTGGCAATGGAAGCCGCTCGAAAGGAGTGCCACGTTGGCATAAATGGCGCTAACGTCCTGTTTTATCGCTGGATTTACCCACAGCACAGCGTTTTGGCTAAAAAGTGATCAACCTTCGCAAAGCCATATGGATCAAGGCCTGCGACGGGGTATGCTCAGCTTGTCCACAGGCGGATGCACAGTAGATGTGGGCAAACGCCACTGCCGGTTACTGCCGTCGCCTTTCCTCGCAGGACCGGCTTTAGCGGGGAAGGCGTCGATATGTCCGTGGGTTGATTACTGCGGCGGCTGCAACACGATTCGTCCGCGACTGATGTCGGACAGCTGGCGCTGAAGGGTTTCAATCTGCTCGGGAGCCAGGGCAATCGAGAGCGTGACACCGTTGGCGTTGAAGCGCTCTTCCTCCACAAGACCGTTTAGCTCGGCCACTCGCAGCTTTATCAGCACGAGCTCGCTGAAGCTGCAGTCGAATTGCAGCGACACGCGATTGATCAACGGCACTCGATCGGCCTGCTGCAGGCATTTGTTGGCGCCTCCGCCATAGGCCCTCGCCAGCCCGCCGGTGCCCAGTTGAATCCCGCCATACCAGCGAATGACCAGCACGACGACCCGATCAAAATCCTGGGCATCAATGGCCGCGAGTATCGGTCGTCCGGCGGTGCCGCCTGGTTCGCCGTCGTCGTTGCTGCGGTACTGCGCGCCCAGCTTCCAGGCCCAGCAATTGTGCGTGGCGTCGAGATCACTGTGTTGCTCGATAAACGCTTGAGCATCGGCAGGCGTGTCGATGGGCGCTGCGAGAGTTATAAAGCGGCTCTTGCGAATTTCTTCTCGAAACTCGCAGGGGCCGGTGAGCGTAGAAGGCATTGAAGTTCCAGACTGCGTTTGGCTTTCAGGGAGTTATAACGTGGGGGTGAGTCCGCACCCTTTGAGAATGATCCGGACCAGGTTATCCCCAGCGACTTCCATGTCTTGCTTGGTCAGCCGCGAACGGCCGGTCACTTGGCAGATTTGCGTGGCGAAATCAGCGTAATGCTGAGTGCTGCCCCACAGCAGAAAGATAAGATGCACCGGATCGACCGGGTCCATCTTTCCTGCATCGATCCAGGCCTGGAAGACCGCGGCACGCCCCTGAAACCATTCGCGATAGTCCTGACTGAAGTACTGGTTCAGGCATTCGCCGCCACTGATGATCTCCATGGCAAAGATGCGCGAGGCTTGTGGCTGGCGCCGCGAGAATTCCATCTTCGCGCGGATGTAGTGCGTCAGCGCCTGTGCCGGGTCGTCCTCTGCGCTCAGGTTGTTAAACGTGCTGTCCCACAACTCGATAATGTTGCTCAGCACCGCGATGTACAGACCCAGCTTGTTGGTGAAGTAATAGTGCAAGTTGGCTTTAGGCAGCCCGGCATTCTGCGCGATCGTGTTCATGCTGGTGCCTTTGAAGCCATGGCGAGCGAACTCGTCTTCGGCCGCCTTCAAGATCGCTTCTTCGTTTTTCTGACGAATACGGCTGGCCGGTTTGGTGGCGCTGGGGCTGTGAGCGGGGACTTCGAGGGTCATGTGCGGTTCCAGACGGATCATTGGGTGCGACGCGGTGAACAGATAGCGCACCCGCGAGGATCCGACAAGCGTTGCCCTCGTAAATCAGTGCTCAAATGATTCCGTTGTCTGTTCTTTGGCTTCGTTCGTCTCGCTTGTTTGCTTGCCTTCCGGGAGTAGCAGGCACATTACGATGGCCGTCAGTCCGCCGCTGGTGATTGCCGAGTCAAACAGGCTCTGTACCAATTGAGGCAAATGATGCAGCAGCGTCGGTTGCGCCGCGATACCCAGCCCTACTCCGAAAGAGGTAGCGATGATCAACATGCTGCGGCGGTCCAGCGGCGCTTGGGCAAGAATCCGCACCCCCGCCGCCGCCACGCTGCCGAACATCACCAATGTCGCACCGCCAAGCACAGGTTTCGGAATCTGCTGAAGAATCGCACCGATCACCGGGAACAGTCCGAGCAGAAACAGGATTGCTCCGATGTAGAGACCGACATAACGGCTGGCCACGCCAGTGAGCTGAATCACACCGTTATTCTGCGCGAATGTGGTGTTCGGGAATGCGCTGAACGTCGCCGCGATCATGCAACTGACGCCGTCGCCCAACACACCGCCCTTCAGCCGGGCAATATAGCTAGGGCCTTTGATGGGTTCGCGGGAGAGCATGCAGTTGGCGGTAAGGTCGCCGACGGTTTCGATGCTGCTGATCAGATAAATCAGCGCGACTGGTAGGAAAGCGGCCCAGTCGAAACTGAATCCGAACCGGAAGGGCACAGGGATGCTGACCAGCGCAACGTCGGCGATGGAGTGAGGTACGAGTTTTCCACTGAACCACGCTGCGATGCTGCCGACCGCGAGCCCGATGATGATGGCCGAGAGGCGCAACCAGGGCGCGCTCGAACGGTTGAGCACAATGATCACTGCCAACACGAATACGCCGAGGGCCAGATTGACCGGCTCGCCGAAGTCCGGGGCGTTGAAGCCGCCACCTAGATCCGTCACCCCCACCTTGATCAAGCTGACGCCGATCAGCGTGATGACGATGCCGGTTACCAGTGGCGTGATCACTCGACGCAACTGGCCGATGAAACGGCTGAGCACAATCTGCACGACGGCGCCGAAGAAACACACACCGAACACCATGGCCATGATGTCCTCCGGGCTGCCACCGCGCTGCTTGACCATGAAGCCTGCCGACAGCACTGCCCCGAGAAACGCGAAACTTGTGCCTTGCAGGCAAATCATGCCGGCGCCGATACCGAACGGTCGTCGCGCCTGAATGAACGTACCTACCCCCGACACCATCAACGCCATGCTGATCAAATAAGGCATGTACGCGCCGAGCCCGAGCGCCGATCCGATAATCAGTGGCGGCGTGATAATGCCGACGAATGCGGCGAGGACATGCTGGATTGCAGCCAGGACCGCGGGTCCGGGGCGCGGCCGGTCATTGAGGCCGTAGATGAGGTCGTTATTGTCTGGCGCTTCAGGCTGCATGCTGGCTCTCGATTTTTGTGTGGGCTTCGACATCCAGCCTTACTGCAAAAACCTGTCCAACTGATCAGATACCTGTTTACCGATTCGCTGTACATGCCCGCTTATCAAGGGGCTGGACGAATATGGCGGCCGTTTGACTGCGTGTTAGTGAGGTGCCGACGTACTCGGCCGGCCTCATCGTGTGGCAGCCAGGCTCTCCAGAAAACTTTCCAGCACCAAATGGGGGCGGCGCCCTTTGCGCGTGACGGTTACAAGGCTCACGTCGTAAAACCGCGTCTTGGGTTTCAGCGCGCTCAGCCGACCCTGTTGCACCCAGAGGCTGGCGTAATGGTCGGGCAGATAGCCGATGTAACGCCCCGTCAGAATCAGAAACGCCATACCCTCCCGGTCCGAAGCGCTCGCGGTGCATTTCAGCGCCTGATAGTGGGCCTGGATTTCACTCGGCAGACGAAACGTCGGCGCGATGGTCTCCTGCGCGGACAGTCGATCGTCATCCAGCTGCGCATCTTCGACGTAAAACAACGGATGGCCGACGGCGCAGTACAGCAGGGAACGTTCGCTATACAGCGGCTGATATTCCAGTCCCGACAAGGCGCTGGCCTGGGGTACGACGCCGACGTGCAAGCTGCCGTCGAGCACGCCCTGCTCGACTTCGTTTGGGGCAATCATGCGGATATTGATGTGCACGTCCGGGCCACGTTCTTTCAGTTGGGAAAGCGCGTGGGTGATCCGCATGTGGGGGAGGGTGACCAGATTGTCCGTCAGCCCTATGTTCAGCTCGCCGCGCAGGTGTCGGTGAAGACCATTTACTTCCGTACGAAAACTCTCGAGGGCGCTCAATAATTGCAGCGAGGACTGGTAGACCTCGCGACCTTCCTCTGTAAGCGAAAACCCCGCACGACCCCGTTGGCAAAGACGCAGTCCAAGGCGCTGCTCCAGATCGCTCATCTGCTGGCTGATGGCGGAGCGACCAATACCCAGCGCGCTTTCTGCTGCCGAAAAGCCCCCGGACTCGACGACGCTGCGAAAAATGCGCAACAGACGGATATCAAAATCGCTGACTTGCGCCAGAGGATCATTACGGCGGGTGCTCATAGTTTAGTAACCAATCAACTGAAGATCGTAAAAGCAGGGTTTTTCGGACTTTATGCCCGTGGCACTTTAGCTGCAACCGGCCCTGCTCCTGCTCGTACATTCGCCAGGAAATCAGGCCACCCAAGCCCAGTGAGGTTAATTCCGATGAATATGCCCGAATCGTCCGACATGTCTCTGGCGAGCCAGCTCAAACTAGACGCCCACTGGATGCCTTACACGGCGAACCGAAACTTCCATCGTGATCCACGGCTGATCGTCGCTGCGGAAGGCAGCTATCTCACGGACGACAAGGGCCGCAAGATATATGACGGTCTGTCGGGGCTTTGGACCTGTGGCGCGGGGCATACGCGCAAGGAGATCCAGGAAGCGGTTTCCCGGCAGTTGGGTACGCTGGACTACTCGCCCGGGTTCCAGTTCGGACACCCGCTTTCCTTTCAGTTGGCTGAAAAGATCACCGATCTGACCCCAGGCAAGCTGAATCACGTCTTCTATACCGACTCTGGATCGGAGTGTGCTGACACTGCGGTCAAGATGGTGCGGGCTTACTGGCGTTTGAAAGGTCAGGCCACCAAAACCAAGATGATCGGCCGCGCCCGTGGTTATCACGGCGTCAACATCGCGGGCACCAGCCTGGGTGGCGTCAACGGCAACCGCAAGATGTTCGGGCAACTGATGGACGTCGATCATCTCCCTCATACCTTGCTTGCCAGCAACGCCTATTCACGGGGCATGCCGGAGCAGGGCGGCATTGCGCTGGCCGACGAGATGCTCAAGCTGATCGAATTGCACGACGCTTCGAACATTGCAGCAGTCATCGTCGAGCCCATGGCAGGCTCTGCTGGCGTGATTGTTCCGCCGCAGGGGTATCTCAAGCGTCTTCGCGAAATCTGTGATCAGCACAATATTCTGCTGATCTTCGATGAGGTCATCACCGGCTTCGGCCGTACCGGCTCAATGTTCGGCGCCGACAGCTTCGGCGTGACGCCGGACCTGATGTGCATCGCTAAGCAAATCACCAACGGCGCGATCCCGATGGGGGCCGTGATAGCCAGCACCGAGATTTATCAGACGTTCATGAATCAGCCGACGCCCGAGTACGCTGTGGAGTTTCCCCACGGCTACACCTATTCAGCACATCCCGTTGCCTGCGCCGCCGGCCTTGCCGCGCTGGAAATCATTCAGCGCGAGAACCTGGTGCAGCAGGTCGCCGAAACCGCGCCCCATTTCGAAGGCTATTTGCACGCGTTGAAGGGCAGCAAGAATGTCGTCGATATTCGCAATTACGGTCTTGCCGGCGCCATTCAGATTGCGCCGCGCGACGGCGACGCCATCGTGCGTCCCTTTGAAACGGCCATGAAGCTGTGGAAGGCCGGTTTCTACGTGCGCTTCGGCGGCGACACTCTGCAATTCGGACCGACCTTCAATAGCAAGGCCGAGGACCTTGATCGCATGTTTGATGCAGTGGGTCAGGCCCTCAATCAAATCGACTGATCATCTTTTATTTGCTCACAGGCGCAGTCCGGCTGCGCCTGCGGGCTAACGTTTTCCGGAGTTATGCATGAGCAACATTCAGCACCTGATTCATGGCGAGCTGGTCAGTGAAAATGGCCGCACTGCCGATGTGTTCAATCCGTCAACCGGCCAAGTGATTCGTAAAGTACCCCTCGCCAGTCGCGAAACTGTTCAACAAGCGATTGACTCTGCCAAGACCGCTTTCCCCGCATGGCGCAGTACACCGCCTGCCAAACGCGCGCAGGTCATGTTCCGCTTCAAGCAGTTGCTGGAACAGAACGAAGGACGTATTGCTCGGCTGATCAGCGAAGAGCACGGCAAAACCCTTGAAGATGCGGCGGGAGAACTCAAGCGCGGTATCGAAAACGTCGAATATGCCTGTGCGGCGCCGGAAATTCTCAAGGGCGAGTACAGCCGCAACGTCGGACCGAACATCGATGCGTGGTCTGACTTTCAGCCGCTCGGCGTAGTGGCGGGCATCACCCCGTTCAACTTCCCCGCCATGGTTCCGCTGTGGATGTATCCGTTGGCCATCGCCTGTGGCAACTGTTTCATACTCAAACCTTCCGAGCGCGATCCAAGCTCAACGCTGTTGATAGCAGAGTTGCTCCATGAAGCCGGATTGCCGAAGGGTGTACTTAATGTCGTGCACGGCGACAAGGTAGCGGTTGATGCGCTGATCGAAGCCCCTGACGTCAAAGCGTTGAGTTTCGTCGGCTCAACCCCGATCGCTGAGTACATCTATAAGGAAGCCACCGCACGGGGTAAGCGGGTACAGGCATTGGGCGGCGCGAAGAATCACGCAGTGCTGATGCCCGACGCGGACCTGGATAACGCCGTAAGCGCCCTGATGGGGGCGGCCTATGGTTCGTGCGGCGAGCGCTGCATGGCGATTTCGGTTGCGGTGTGCGTGGGTGACCAGGTCGCCGATGCGCTGGTGGCGAGGCTGGTGCCGCAAATCAACGGATTGAAGATCGGCGCCGGGACTTCCAGCGGTCTCGATATGGGACCTCTGGTCACCGGGCAGCATCGTGACAAAGTCAGCAGCTATATAGAAGACGGTGTAGGTGCGGGGGCGAAGCTGGTGGTGGACGGTCGTGGGCTCACGGTTCCCGGACACGAAGAGGGGTTCTTCCTGGGTGGATGCCTGTTCGACCACGTCACGGCCGAGATGCGTATCTATAAAGAAGAGATATTCGGTCCGGTGCTGTGCATCGTTCGTGTGGATAGCCTCGAGCACGCAATGCAGTTGATCAACGATCATGAATACGGCAATGGCACCTGCATCTTCACCCGCGATGGCGAGGCAGCCCGGCTGTTCTGCGACGAAATCGAGGTGGGTATGGTTGGGGTAAACGTTCCACTGCCTGTACCTGTGGCTTATCACAGCTTTGGCGGCTGGAAGCGGTCGCTGTTTGGCGACCTGCACGCTTACGGCCCGGATGGTGTTCGCTTCTATACCCGTCGCAAAGCCATTACACAGCGGTGGCCGCAACGTGCCAGCCATGAAGCTTCGCAGTTCGCGTTCCCAAGTCTTTAAAGCTCAGGGCGGGCAAGTCCCCAAAGTTGCCCACCCCGTCAGCTATTTTTGACCGATATGACAGTTTCATTAAATTAGGGGTTGACGCTCCTCTGGATCTGTCTATAATTCGCCCCACTTCCGGCGCAGACGAAACGGAAAACTCCTTGATAATCAAAGAGTTGGA